>DASXZD010000043.1:0-90689 GCA_036502085.1 Streptosporangiaceae bacterium | reverse complement strand
CCGAACGCTGCCTGGCCGGTCTGCCCGTAGACGGCAGGCCCGTCCAGGTTGGCCCCGTGCGCCGCACCCGAGCGCACGCTCGCCCGCATCAGGCTGCGCAGCGCGCCGACAACCTGATCACTGAGCTCCGCCTTGCCCGTTGCGGACGCGGCGGACGCGGCCGACACAGCAGACGCGGCGGGCGGATCGCCCGCGGTGGTCACCAGCGACGGCGTGTGCCAGCCCCCCGAGTCCACCTGAGCCGCGATCATGGCCATGGCGAGCGGGCTCACCTGTATCCCCCCGGCGCCCATCGTGTTGGCCGCGAGCTGCGCGTCATCCGAAGGCTCGGGCACCGAGCCCGCGAACGAGGGCAGCGGCAGCCGCCAGGAGGCCCCCAGGCCGAACTGGTCCGCCATCCGGGACAGGTCGCCCAGGCTGAGCCGCCGCGACAGCCCGGCGAACGCGGTACCGCAGCCGTGCGCGAAGTCCGCGCCGAACAGCGGCTGCGCTCCGAGCCCGCGCGTCGCGGGATCGTTGGTGAACGTCTGGCCGCCTACGTCGCTGGCAGTCGTGCAGGGCACAGGATCGGTCAGCGACAGCCCGGTGTCCAGGAGTGCGGCGCTCGACACGATCGTGAACGCCTGACCGGGCGGGTACCGGCCGGCCAGCGGGTCGGGCTGCGCGATGCCGCCCCCCGGCTGGGCCGCCACCGCGAGGATCTTCCCGGTCGAGGCGTGCACGGCGACGATGGCCGCCGCCCCGGAGGTACCGGCCAGGGCCCGGTTGGCGGCGGACTGCACGCCGGTGCTGAGCGTCGTCCGCACCGGCTGGCCCGGCCGGCCCTGCCACGATTTCAGCACCGAGAGCTGGTGCCCGGCCGCGTCCTCGACCACGACCTCGGTGGTCGGCATGCCCACCAGCTTGCGCTGGTAGTACTGCTGCAGACCGGACTCCCCGACGGTATCGCCCGGCTGGTAGGCCACGCCGTCCTGACGGAACGACGTCGAGTCCTCGGTCCCGACCGAGCCGACGACGGCGGGCGCGATGCTGTCGAACAGCCGCCGCCGCACCGGGCGGACGACCAGCCCGGGCACCGCGGCCAGCTGGTGGCGCAGCCGGGCGTAGGAGTCAGGGTCGAGGGTGAGCAGGCCGAGGAACGCATCGCGCGGGGCGGCGAGAATCTGGTCGCGCACCTGGCCGGTGTCCAGCCCCGTCACCTGGCCGAAGGCCGCCGCCGTAGCCTGCGGATCCGCCAGCCGGCCCGGCCGCACGCCGGCCAGGTAGGTGCTGGCCATCCGCTGCAGCGGCTGCCCGCCGGCGCCGAGCACCATCGCCCTGGACGGCAGCGTGGTCCTGACCGCCAGCCTGGTGCCCGCGCGCAGGGCCGGGTTGATCACGCTGGGGCTCCACTTGACCCTCCAGCCTGACCCCGTCCAGGCTAGCGCGAACCGGCCCTCGTAGGCCCACGGCGCGCCGTCCTGGCCGAGGTCGACCGAGGCCTGGAAGTGCGCTTCGGCGGTGTTGCCGTGCTGGCTGATCGCTCCGATGCTCATCGAGACGGCGGCCGCGTCGAGCTGCTGGTAGGACGTCCGCAGGGCCAGCGCGACGGCCTGCGGGTCGCCGGTGGTGAGCTCGCCCGCGTGCAGGTACTGCCCCTGCTCCCAGTCGAGCAGGAACGACTGCACGGTCGGCTCGGCGGAGGCGTCGGGGGCCCGCCCGCCGAGCAGCCCGGCCGCGATCACCGCGGCCACCACCAGCAGCGCGCCCAGGCGCAGCGGATGCGACCGGGCGAAGGCGGCCCGCACGCGACCGGGGCCGCCCCCGGCTGCGGGGGCGGGTCCTCCGGTCAGTACCGGCTGCGGGCCGCTGACGTATGCGGCAGGGACGTCCCCCGATAGTGGGGCGATTTTTTCTTCCGAACGGGGAGTCGCCGGTGCTTCGCCCGCCTGAGTCTGCGCTGCTACCGAAGCTCCGCGGCCCAGCCGACCGGGCAGCGGCAGCCGGGCCCGGGGCCGGGGCGGCGGACCGGAGTGCGCTCCCCCGCTACGGGCGGACGGGGGCATGCCGACTTTCCCGGTCACCTTCGCCGTCGGAGGGCACGGTCCACCTCCCTGGCCGCATCCCGCTGCGCCAGATCGTGACGCTTGTCGTATGTCCGCTTGCCGCGGGCCAGCGCCAGTTCGACCTTGGCCCGGCCGCCAGAGAAGTACAGCGACAACGGGATGATGGTGAAACCGCGCTCGGCCGCCTGGCTGGCGAACCTGTCGATCTCCTTACGGTGTAGCAGCAGCTTACGCGTCCGCCTCGGCTCATGGTTGGTCCACGTGCCCTGCGTGTATTCGGGGATGTGCATGTTGTGCAGGTACAGCTCATCCCCGCTCACCTGGCCGAATGCCTCGGCCAGCGAGGCGCGTCCGGCCCGCAGCGATTTCACCTCGGTGCCGGTGAGGACGAGGCCCGCCTCGACGGTGTCCTCGATGTGGTACTCGTGCCTGGCCCGCCGGTTCCGGGCGATGATCTTGATTCCCTCCTCGCGCGGCACCTGCGCGAACCTCCCCTCAGCTGACGTCAGACCCGCAGGTAGCGCCGCAGGGTCAGGAAGGATGTCACGCCGCAGAGCGCCACCCCGACGACCATCGTCAAGAGTATGACCTCGATCAGATTCGCGGCCGACAGCTTCACGTTGAAGGTGAAGTAGCTCTGCAGCGTGTCGAGCCCGAGCATCTTCACCGCGACGAGCAGCCCACCCGCGACCACCCAGCCGACCAGGCCGGCGATCACGCCCTCCACCAGGAAGGGTAGCTGGATGTAGAAGTTGGATGCGCCGACCAGCCGCATGATGCTGGTCTCACGGCGCCGGTTGAACGCGGACAGCCGGATCGTGTTGGCTACCAGCAGAGCCGCCGCGATGATCAGGATGACCGCGATGATCACCACCGCGTTGCGGGCGCCGTCGAGCAGCTTGTAGAAGTTGTCCAGGATCGACCGGTCATCGATGATGTCGTCGACCCCGGGCCGTCCCTGCACGGTGCCGGCCACGACGCTGAAGTCGGCCGACGGGTTCTTCAGCTTGACCTGGAAGGAATTGGGGATCTCGCCCGGGCTGACCGTGTTCACGAACGAGGGATCCTGGGAGAAGTCCTGCTTGAAGTGCTGGTAGGCCTGCGCTTCCGACTCGTAGTAGACCGTCTCCACCTGTGGCAGGCTCTGCAGGTCGTGCCTGATCGACGCGATCTCGGCGGCACTGGCCGCCCCGTTCTGCCGACACTGCGTGCTGGGGCTGACGGGCGTGCACAGGTACACCGAAATCTGGACCTTGCCCTGCCAGTAGGTCCTGGTCTTGTTCACCTGCTGGACGAAGAGCAGGCCGGTGCCGAGCAGGGAGAGGCTGATCGCCACCACCACCACGAGCGCGATCGTCATCGTGAGGTTGCGTCGCAGCCCCGTCCATACCTCCATCAAAACAAACTGTGCGCGCATCGCCGCTGAATCCCTCGGTATCGCCGGGCGGCCCTGGTCAGGAGCGGGCCGCTGCTTTGTCTGGGGCCGGTCGGTCAGTAAGCCTGGCCGTACACCCCGCGCGCCTGGTCTCGCACGACCTTGCCGAACTCAAGCTCCACCACCCGCTTGCGCATGGAGTCCACGATGGCCGCGTCGTGCGTGGCCATCACGACCGTGGTGCCGGTCCGGTTGATCCGGTCAAGGACCTTCATGATGCCGATCGAGGTGGCCGGGTCGATGTTGCCGGTCGGCTCGTCCGCCAGCAGGATCATCGGCCGGTTGACGAAGGCCCGGGCCATGGCGACCCGCTGCTGCTCGCCGCCGGACAGCTCGTCGGGCATCCGGTCGTGCTTGCCCTCCAGCCCGACCAGGTCGATGACCTCGGGTACGACCTTGCGGATGAAGCGCCTGGGCTTCCCGATGACCTCGAGCGCGAAGGCGACGTTCTGGTAGATGTTCTTGTTCGGCAGCAGCCTGAAGTCCTGGAAGACGCAGCCGATCCGGCGCCGCAGCAGCGGAATGCGCCAGGGCGTCAGCCGCGCCAGGTCTTTGCCGGCCACGTGGATCCTGCCTTCGGTCGGCCGCTCCTCCTTGAGCACCAGCCGGAGGAACGTCGACTTTCCCGAGCCGGACGGACCGACCAGGAAGATGAACTCGCCCTTCTCGACGTCGATGTTGACGTTCTCGAGGGCGGGCCGGTTCTGGCTCGCGTACAGCTTGCTGACGTTATCGAAGTGGATCACAGATTCATCACACGCGATCGGTAAGATAAGAGGGAAAGGGTCGCCGGCCAGGCGAGCCAGGCGGCCTCACGGTCGCCCACTGCCAGACCGCTCTGCTGTGGCCTTCCTGGTGACACACCGGGATCGACGTCCAAGTTGGCCACGGCACAGTCTAGGGGGGAAACTGGCATTGAAGGTCCAACATCGCCGAAGTGGCCGGGTGACGGCGAATGCCGAAGGGAACCCTGATGAGCTGCGAACACCTGATTTGCGCGCGGTGTGCCGGACCGGTGGTCGAGGGTCGCTGTCCCGCCTGCCGTGAGGCCAGGTCGCAGGTACATCACTCCCAGCCGGTGGGAATTCCGCTGCTGATCGCGGCCCTGTTCGCCGTCCTGCTGGTCATGATCGCCCTGCAGCTCTCGCACTAAGGGAGCTGTCGCCGCCCGGTCAGATGCCGTTGCGCCGCATGTACCTGATCTCCGCCTCGATGAAGTTGTCGATCTCGCCATCGAGCACGGCGGTGGTGTTCCCGGTCTCGATGCCCGTCCTGACGTCCTTCACGTTCTGGTAGGGGTACAGGACGTAATTGCGAATCTGCGTCCCCCAGCTGCTCCTCGCCTCGCCGCGCAGCTCAGATAGCGTCTCCACTTCCTCCTGCCGCTTGCGCTCGAGCAGCTTGGCCTGCAGCACGCCCATCGCCGTCGCGCGGTTTTGCAGCTGGCTGCGCTCGTTCTGGCAGGAGACCACGATGCCGGTGGGCAGGTGAGTGATCCGGACGGCGGAGTCGGTGGTGTTGACGCCCTGGCCGCCGGGACCGCTGGAGCGGTAGACGTCGACCCGGATCTCGTCTTCGTTGATCTCGATGTGGTCGGTGGTCTGCACGACCGGCACTACGTCCACGCCGGCGAACGAGGTCTGCCTGCGCCCCTGGTTGTCGTACTTGGAGATGCGGACCATCCGGTGCGTGCCGTGCTCGCCGCGCAGCGTGCCGTAGGCGTACGGCGCCTTGACCGCGAACGTGGTCGACTTGATGCCCGCCTCTTCGGCGTAGGACGTGTCGTAGACCTCGGTCGCGTAGTGGTGCCGCTCGGCCCAGCGCAGGTACATGCGCTGCAGGTTCTGCGCGAAGTCGGCCGCGTCCGCCCCGCCGGCCTGCGAGTTTATGGTGATCAGCGCCTCGCGGGCGTCGTACTCGCCGGACAGCAGCGTCCGCACCTCGAGCGCGTTGATCTCGCTGCGCAGCGCGGCCAGGTCCCTGGTCGCCTCGACCCGGGTGGGCTCGTCGTTCTCACTGTCCGCCAGCTCGAACATCACCTGAGTGTCATCGAGCCTGCTGCGCAGGCCTTCTACCCGGGTGACCTCGCCTTCCAGGTAGGCCAGGCGGCGGGTGACAGCCTGTGCGTTTTCCTGATCTTCCCAGAGGTCGGGGTTGGAAGCCGCCTCCCGCATCTTGCCGGCCTCACGGCGCATAGCGTCCAGGTCAAGGACCACTTCCACGCCGGTCAGCTTGGAAGAGAGCTCCTTAATCTCCTCCGCGGAATCGATGACTGCCATGGGCCCAAGCGTACGCGAGCGCGGGGGCTCGCGCGCCCCGTGAACACGCAAAGTAACGACTACTCTGGGTTACATTCGCGCGGGCCCGGCCGGTTATTCGGGCAGCGTGATCCCCGTCACCAGGGCCCGGATGGCCCGCACGGCCACCGACAGCGTGGCCACGGTGAACGAGTCGCTCTCCCAGATTTCGGTGAGCGTCTGGGTGGCCCTGCCCACCGCGGCCTCGTTGAGCTGCGCCCAGCCGGCCAGCCGCTCCTCCGGGGTGCCGCCGCCGGTGAACTGCAGCACGTCCCCGGCCAGCGCGGCATGCGCGGCGTACAGGTCATCGCGCAGCGCCGATCGGGCCGCGGTGTTCCACCGGTCATCGCGCGGCAGCGCGGTGATCCGGTCGCGCAGCCTGGTGATCAGCAGCTGGTCGGCCAGGTCGAAGTAAACCTCGGCGGTTTCTTCGACCGCCCGCTTGGTGCGCGCCGCGATCTCCACGATGTCGAAGGCCGAGTAGGCGGGCACCATCGCCGCCACCCTGCCCGCCAGCTCGTCGGGCACCCCGTTGGCCAGGTAGCCCTCCCGCCGTTCCTCGAACCCGGACATGTCCGTGCCGGTGAGCAGCTTGGGCAGGCCGGAGCCGACGGCCTGCACGCCGCGGCCGAAGAAGTCGATGGTGTCCTGGATGCCGAACGGCGAGCGCCGGTTGTGCAGCAGCCAGCGGGCGGCCCGCTCGGTGAGCTTGCGGCCCTCGAGCAGCAGCGAGATCTGGGCGTTCACGTCCACCGAGCCGTCCAGGTCCTGGACGGCCTGCCAGAACGTGGGCATCTCGAAGACGTCCCTGGCCACCAGCCAGGCCCGGGTGATGTCCGGGCCCGAGGCGCCGGTCTCCTCGTTCAGCCGGAACCAGAACGTGATGCCGGACTGGTCAATCATGTCGTTGACGACGATCGTGGTGATGAGCTCGCGGCGCAGCGCGTGGGTGGTCATCAGGGGCTCGTAGCCCTTGCGCAGCGGCTCGGGGAAGTACTTGACCAGCGCGCCGTGCAGGTAGTCGTCGTCGGGCAGCTTGGAGTCGAGCACCTCCCTGGCCGCGTCGATCTTGGTGCGGGCGAGCAGCACGGCGAACTCGGGGCCGGTCAGGCCCAGCCCGGCCGCGCGCCGCTCGGCGATCTCCCGGTCGTTGGGGAGCCCCTCGAGCCTGCGCCGCAGCTTGCGGTCCCGCTCCAGCTTGCGCAGGTAGCGGGCGTGCACGTGCAGCATCGAGTCGGCCTGCGCGCGGGCGGCGGCGAGCACCACGTTCTGGCTGACGTTGTGCCGCAGCACCAGCGCGGCCACCTCGTCGGTCATCTCGTGCAGCAGCGAGTCGCGCTGCGGCATCGTCAGCTGCCCGTCCCTGACCACCCGGTCCAGCAGGATCTTGATGTTGACCTCGTGGTCCGAGGTGTCCACCCCGGCCGAGTTGTCGATGAAGTCGGTGTTGATCAGGCCGCCGGCCCGGGCGAACTCGATCCTGGCCGCCTGGGTCAGCCCCAGGTTGCCGCCCTCGCCGACCACCCGGGCGCGCAGCTGGGCGGCGTCGATCCTGATCCCGTCGTTCGACCGGTCGCCCGCGTCGGCGTGGGTCTCCAGCGTGGCCTTGACATAGGTGCCGATCCCGCCGTTCCACAGCAGGTCGACCGGCGCGGCCAGGATGGCCGAGATCAGCTGGCCCGGGGTCAGCGCGACCGGGCTGCCGGAGATGCCGAGCGCCGCCCGGACCTGCGGCGATACCGGCACCGACTTGGCCGAGCGCGGCCAGACGCCGCCGCCCGCCGAGATCAGCGAGGTGTCGTAGTCGGCCCAGCTGGACCGGGGCAGGGCGAACATCCGCTGCCGCTCGGCCAGGCTGGCCGCGGCGTCGGGTTCCGGGTCGAGGAAGATGTGCCGGTGGTCGAACGCGGCCACCAGCCTGATGTGCGCCGACAGCAGCATCCCGTTGCCGAACACGTCGCCCGACATGTCGCCGATCCCGGCGACGGTGAACTCATCGGTGTCCACATTCAGGCCCCGGGTGCGGAAGTGATACCGGACCGACTCCCACGCGCCGCGCGCGGTGATCCCCATCTTCTTGTGGTCGTACCCGTGCGAGCCGCCGGAGGCGAACGCGTCGCCCAGCCAGAAGCCGTACCGGCCGGCGATCTCGTTGGCCACGTCGGAGAACGTCGCGGTGCCCTTGTCCGCGGCCACCACCAGGTACGGGTCATCGCCGTCGTGCCGGACCACGCCCCGCGGCGGCACCACCCGGTCGCCGCCGGCGTTGTCGGTGATGTCCAGCATGGCGCTGATGAACATCCGGTAGCAGGCCAGGCCTTCCTCGGCGTAGGCGGCCCGGTCGGCGGGATCGGGCAGCTGCTTGCAGACGAACGCGCCCTTGGCGCCGGACGGCACGATGACCGAGTTCTTCACCTCCTGCGCCTTGGCCAGGCCGAGCACCTCGGTGCGGAAGTCCTCCTGCCGGTCGGACCAGCGCAGCCCGCCCCTGGCCACCTGGCCGAACCGCAGGTGCACCGCCTCCAGGCGGGGCGAGTACACGAACACCTCGAACAGCGGCCTGGGGGCCGGCAGGTCGGGCACGCCGCTCGGGTCCAGCTTGATCACCAGATAGGGCGCGCGGACGGAGTCGCGCTGCTGGTAGTAGTTGGTCCGCAGCGTCGTATCGATCAGCGACAGGTAGGAGCGGAGGATGCGGTCCTGGTCGAGGCTGGCCACCTCGTCAAGCTCACCGCGGATCTCCTCGCCGATCGCCTCGCTCCGCTCGGCCTCGCCACCGCTGCGCTCCGGATCGAACCGGGACTCGAACAGGCGGATCAGCCGCCTGGTCACCGTGACGTTCGACCGCAGCACCCGCTGGATGTAGTCCTGGCTGAACGTGGTCCCGGCCTGCCGCAGGTACTTGGCGTAGCAGCGCAGCACGACGACCTGGCGCCAGCTCAGCTGGGCGGCCAGCACGAGCTGGTTGAAGCCGTCATCCTCGATCTGCCCGCCCCACATCGCGAGCAGGGCCTCCTCGAACAGCTTCTTCACCGGCCCCGGCCGGCTGGCCACGGCGCCGTCCTGACCGCCTGTCCCGCCCGCGCCGGACCAGCGCAGGCCAAAGTCGTAGATCCAGAACGGCGCAGCGCCCTGGGTCTCCGATGCCAGTCCGGGCTGCGCCTTCGGCACGAATTCGTACGGGTGCTCGTCCACCACTTCGACGCCCATGTGCTGCAGCTGGGGCAGCACATCGGACAGCGTGATCGGCGACTGCGCCCGGTAGATCTTCAGCCGCCAGGTCTTCGGCTGCAGGACGGGCTGGGACACCGGGCCGGCCGCGGTCCCGGCCGGGTCGCCGGTCAGCGCGGTCGCCTCGTAGAGCTCGACGGCCACGTCCTCGCCCGCGTCGCGCAGCGCGGTGATCCGGCCCAGGTCAGCGACTGCGGTGGCGGCGGGCACGTCCGCCTTGTAGGTCTCGGGTATCGCCTCGCCGAAGGCGGCGATGAGGGACCGCGCGGGCCCGCCGCCGAGGCTGCGGGCAGCCTCCTCCAGCAGGTCGTCGTCCCAGGACCGGACCGCCGCCGCGAGCCGCCGCTCGAGCTCGGCCGCGTCCACGTCGGGCAGCGGCTTGCCGCGCTCGCCGCGGACCGTCACCTGCAGCCGGGCCAGCACCGACTCGCCGATCAGCGCGCTGTAGTCCGCGGTGACCCCGTGCAGCGCGGTCCGCAGGATGTCCTGGGTGCGCAGCCTGACCTTGGTGTTGTACCGGTCCCTGGGCAGGTACACCAGGCAGGACATGTACCGGCCGTACGGGTCCTTGCGCATGAACAGCCGGGTCTGCCTGCGCTCGCGCAGGCGCAGCACGCCGAGCGCGATCGGGGTCAGCCCGGCCACCGGGGTCTGGAACAGCTCCTCGCGCGGGTACTCCTCGAGGATCTCGGCCAGGTCCTTGCCGTCGTGGCTGTCGGCGGCCAGGCCGGCCGACTCGAGCACGGCGACCAGCTTGCGGCGCAGCACGGGGATGTGGTTGATGCTCTCGGTGTAGGCGACGTGCGTGTACAGCCCGAGGAAGCGGAATTCGCCGATCACCTCGCCGCCGTCGTCGAACTTCTTCACCGCCACGTAGTCGAGGTAGTGCGACCGGTGCACGGTGGAGCGGGAGTTCGCCTTGGTGAGCACCATCCTGATCGGTTCCCTGGCCTTGGCCCGCACCTCGGGCGGCAGCGCTGCGAACGAGTCCGACCCGGGCCGGTCGTGCCGCAGGATGCCGAGCCCGGTGCCGGGCACCGCCCGCAGCGCCGTGCCGGCCGGCCCCTCCACCAGGTCGTACTGGCGGTAGCCGAGGAAGGTGAAGTGACCATCGGCCAGCCAGCTAAGCAGCGCCGCGGCCTCTTCGTCGTCGATGTCCGCACCGGGCGGCGGCGGGGCGGCCGTCGATTCGGCGACCAGCCGGGTGGCCAGGCTGACCGCGGCGGTCTGCATCCGCAGCTGGTCTTCCACCGAGACCCGCACGTCGTCCAGGATCCGCAGCAGCAGCGCCTGGATCTGGTCCGCGGCGACGTCGCTGGCCGGCTTGGCCATCTCGAAGTGCGTCCAGGACTCGCAGAGCTCGCCGGCCGGCTCGGCGCACTGGTCCACCGGCCCGAGCACGTCGCGCAGCCCGCCGGCGACGTCCCTGCGCACCCGCAGCTGCGGGTGCACGATCAGGCTGACGTCCAGGTCTAGCGTGCGCAGTCCCATCGTCACGGAGTCGACGAGGAACGGCATGTCGTCGGTGACGATGTCGACCACTGCGCGGTCAGGGTCGAAGGCGGCGGCCGGGTCGTCGCCGGCCCCGGCGCTGGTCCCGGTGTCGCCCTCGGCGGGGAAGCGGACGCTGACCAGGGCGCGGCCCTGCGGCCGGTGCGCGCCGAGCCGGGCGTGCTCGACCGCCACCGCGGCCGCCCGGTCCGGTCCCACCGCGATCAGGTCCTCGGCGGCGACGTGCCGGTAGTAGGCACTCAGATAACCCAGCGGGTCGCCGACTCCAGGCGCTTCCGCCCGGAGCACATCGGATCCGCACCGCGCCGCGGCGGCTAGGAGCGGAGCCTTCTGATCGTCACCGTTCGGAAAAATGGGTTCCACCGCCTGCTCCCTTTGCCTTGGTAGAGCCGGCCTCAGGCCCCGGGCCGGATCGTCCATTACAGCTGGTCACGTAGTTCCCACAGCAACGGGTAATAGTGCAGGTCCAGCCGTCGCCGCAGGTAAGGCGCGCCGGTCGAGCCGCCGGTGCCCGATTTCGTGCCGATCTGGCGCTCCACCATCGCCACGTGCCGCGACCGCCATACCCCGGCGAGTTCATCGTGGGTGAGCAGATCCTCGGCGAGCTGCCACAGGTCATCGTGCTCGGCCCGGCTTTTGGCGATGCTGACGAGCGAGGCGACCAGCTGCGCATCGTCGCCGGCCGCCAGGCCGCGCTCGGTGAGCAAGCCCACATACCCGTCCCAGAGTGACGGCTCGGCAAGACGCCGGTTGAGCCGCTGCCTCTCCGCATCGGTCAGAGAGCGGAATCGGGCCAGGAACCGCTCGTCCTTGAGGCCGGACAGGAACTCCAGCTCGCGGAACTGGGCCGACTGGAAGCCGCTGGCCGGAGCGAGGGTGGCCCGGAAGGCGAGGAAGTCCTGCGGCGTCATTGTCTCGATGATCTCGACCTGCGCGACCAGCAGCCGCTCGATCGCGTGCACCCGGCGGAGCAGGTGCCGGGCCTGCCAGGGCCGGCCGGCCAGCATCTCGTCCCTGGCCGTTTCCACCTCGTAGAGCAACTGCTTGAACCACAGCTCGTACACCTGGTGCACGGTGATGAACAGCAGCTCATCGTGGGCAGGCGGCTCGGCCTGCGGGATCTGCTGATCCAGCAGCTGGGGTAGGCGCAGGTAGGTGCCGTAGGTTAGCCGCCCGCCCTCTTCGCCGAAGCTTCGGCCGCGGGCAGGATCAGGCTCGGCTACACCACGCCGTTGTGGTGACGTCACGGTACTCCCGAGGATATCTCGATCTTCCCTGGCGGAATGGGCGAACCCCGTCGCTGCCACCGTCCCTGTCCGGGCTGGACGGCGAGGCTGCCGTCGGCCAGCACGAGCTGACCGCGGCACAGCACGAACCGGGGCCAGCCCTGCACGATCCAGCCGTCATACACCGAGTAACCGGAGCGTGACTGCATGGCCGACCCGTCGATGACCCGGCGCTGGCCCGGATCCCACAGCGCGAGGTCGGCGTCGGCGCCGACCTCGATCGTCCCCTTGCGCGGGTGCAGGCCAAACAGCCGGGCGGCGTTGGCCGAGGTCAGCTCCACGAACCTGTCGAGCGAGATGCGGCCTTGCGCGACCCCTTCGGAGTACAGCATCGGCATCAGCGTCTCAAGGTCGGCGACGCCCTGGCGGGCCGTCGTCACGTCGAGGACGGGGTCGAGCTTGGCCGCCAGCGTCCAGGGCGCGTGATCGCTGCAGACGGTATCCACGTCGCCGTCGGCCAGCCCGCGCCAGAGCGCGTCCCGGTCGGCCTGGTCGCGCAGCGGCGGGGCGCCGACGTATTTGGCCGCGTCGGGCTCGGCGAAGCGCTCCTTGGTCAGGTGCAGGTACAGCGGCCTGGTCTCCACGTAGACGGGCAGGCCGGCGGCCCGAGCCCGGCGGCACCGGTCGAGGGCGGCGGCGCTAGACAGGTGCACGATGTAGACGGGCGCGCCGGTCAGGCGGGCCAGGCCGATGGCCGCCTCGACGGCCTCGACCTCCGCGCTGACTGGCCGCGCGTCGGGGAAGTGGCGCACCGCGCCGCGGCCGGAGTCGATCAGCTCCTGGCCGGCCTGGGTGAGCATCGCGGCGTCCTCGCAGTGCAGCAGCGTCAGCGCCCCGGCGCGGCCGGCCGCCGCGATGACCTCGGCCAGGCCAGGCGTTCCCGCCGCGTGCTCCGGGTCGGACAGGAACACCTTGATGCTGGCGTGCCCGTCGCGCACGAGGCTGGCGGCCTCGGCGGCGGCTGCGCCGGCCCCGAGGCCGGTGAGCACGGGATGCAGGAACCAGTCCGCCGCCGCCTCGGCGCTGGCCCCGGCCATGTCCCGCGCGATCGCCGCGGCCATGGACTCGCCGGGCAGCGCGAACGTCATGTTGCCGACGGTCGTGATGCCCCCGGCGAGGGCGGCCCGCGACCCGCTCCAGAAGTCGTCCACCCAGATCAGCTCGTCCGGGTAAGCCGTCGCGGCCTGCGCGGCCATCGCGGCGCAGACCAGGTGCACATGCCCGTCAATGCCGCCGGGCAGCACGAGCAGGCCGCTGGCGTCGATCTCGTCCGGCCCGGTCATGGCCCCGCCGATCTGGGCTATCCGGCCGTCGCGCACCCCGACGTCGGCGACCTCGCGATGGCCGGGGGTGACGATCGTTCCGCCGCGGACAACGAGATCAACCCGGGGAGCAGCCACCAGAGCATCCTGACACGGCCCGGTCGGCGACGCCCCGGCCGGCGGCCCTGAGGGCTCAGGCCTGGCGGGGGACGGGGATTCCGTTGGGCGGCGTGTTCTGGAACAGCCAGACCGGGTTGGACAGGCCGACGACCTGGCCGGAGGAGGTGAGCACCTGGGTGCGGACGAAGCTGTCCGCGCTGGTGCTGACCGGCATCGTGACCGAGCCGCCGGCGAAGCTGGTCGCCGGGTAGCTGGCGATCACCTGGGCGTTGGACGACAGGCCCGAGCTGCCCGCGTAGTCGACCGCGCCCTGCAGGACCTGCACCGACCCGTTCTTGGGTAGGCCGGTGGCGATCACCGCGAGCTGCCGGGAGGTCTGCGAGGAGACGCTGGCTGAGCCCATCGGGCAGGAACCGTCCACCAGCAGATCCAGCGTGCCGCGGAACAGCGACAGCGAGCCGCACCAGAGCCGGCCCGCGGCCATCGCCGCCAGCAGGTCCGGCTGCCCGGTGCTCGCCGCCCAGGCCGTGCTGTACCAGTTGTTGAACCCGCTGTGCCAGTTCACCCCGTAGTGATCGTCGTTGGTCCCGTTCCCGGTCAGGAACACGGCGTTGCGCGACATCACGTCCCACAGTGCGACGTGGTGCGCGAGGTCGACGCCCGCGCGTACCTGGTAGCCGACCTCAAGCAGGTCGCAGCCGAGCGCGGCCGGCGCCAGCCCGCTGGGCAGCAGCAGCGCCGCGACCTGGGCCAGCAGCGTGTCCTGCTGCGACCGCGAAAGCTGGGGGACCGTGCTGCTGCCGAACGGGTGGTTGTAGCTCATCAGGCCGCCAGCCGCGTGCACCTGCGGGACCGTGGTGTTCTGCAGGAACGCGCGGTAGCCCTTGGGCTTGGTGTTGCCGTACTGGGGGAGGGTCACGCCGGGGCCGAACCAGTTGAGGTGCGGCAGCAGCCAGGACACCTCCAGGCCCTGCTGCTGGACGACGTTCGGGTACATCGGGGCCAGCCGTCCCCCCATGTCTTCCTGCTGGTCCAGGAAGGCCTCGCCGCTGATCGTGCGGTCGAATCTCAGGTAGTCGAAGTGCCCGTCGACGAGGTCGCCGGTGCTGGCCGCGCTGAGCGTCAGCCCGAACAGCCCGAAGTCGCGGTAGTCCAGGTCCGGCCAGAGCGCGGCGATGTCATTGGACGGAGTCACGGTCACGGTGACCCAGGCGGCGTCGCCGATCCCCGGCGCTACCGGGATCGTGATCACGCCGGTATTGCCCTGGGCGACGCCGCCCGCCGTCCCGGACGGCACGAACTGGTACGACAGGTTGTACAGGCCGGCCGGGCGGCCGGCCGAGGCCTCGTGGTACGAGGTGGCGACCAGCAGCTCGAGGTAGCCGTTGGTCCAGCCCGGGGTCAGCTGCACGTCGATGATCAGCGACTGACCGGTCAGGTTGTCCCGGTAGTTCCAGCCGCCCGGGTGGCAGTTGGCGTAGTAGCCAAACTTCGCCAGCCCGCTGCTGGTGGTCTGGGCGGTCAGGTGCATGCTGCCGCCGGCCACCGGGTCGGTCGGCGAGCAGGGGTTGGTGACGATCCCGCCACCGGATCCGCTGGACAGCGGCCCGCTCTCGGCCTTCTTCCAGATCCACGCCTTGCCCTCCCCCGGCCCGCCCGACTCGCCGGTCAGGCTGGTGAAGTGCACGGTCTGGCGGTAGCCGATGCCGTCCATCCGGGCGTCGTGGTCGGTCCACCACAGCACGTCAACGGAGTTGGCGGTCGCCTGGTAGAGCTGGGCGTCCATCGAGCCGCTCTGCTCGCTGAAGGATGAGTGCACGTGCATGGCCATCGAGTAGGCCGACGTGCCGTCGGCGGCGACCGGGCGGGCGGCCGAGCGCAGCGGCAGCCGCCGCGGCATTTCGCGGATCAGGGTGCCGGCCGCGGCCAGCGCGGCCGTGCCGTGGATGAAGTTCCGCCTGGAGACCCCTGACCCGTGGCCGGCCTCCTGATGGCCGGCCGGCTCACCATTCGCTGCGTGGTCATCGCACATCGTGTTACCTCTCCAGGCCTGAGGGGCGTTTACCCATGTATTCGACGTTCGCGCAACTCCGCCGGTTTACCTGCCGGCCGCCGGGAGGGTCAGGTCATCGATGACGCGCAGCACCGCCTTGGTGTCGGACAGGTCGGCCAGCACGGCGTCCGGGCCCGCGGCGGTGAGCTCGCTGACCGTGGCCCGGCCGCTGGCCACCGCGATCGACCGCGCGCCGCCTACTTTGGCCGCGTCCACATCCCGCGGCGAGTCACCGATATAGACCGTCGTGTCCTCGCCGAACGTCACGCCGTGCTTCTCCCCCGCCCGGGAGCGTGCCACCTGCAGCAGCGTGCCCTTGGGGTACACCTCGGAGCCGTACCCGCCGATGCCGAAATCGATGAAGCCGTCCAGCCCGAACGCGCGCAGCTTGCGCACGGCATTCGGCTTGATCGTGCCGGTGAGCACCGTCTGCACCAAGCCGGGCCGGCCAGCCAGCGCCGCCAGCGCCTCCCTGGCGCCGGGCAGGAGCCGGCCCTTGCCGGTCAGCATCTCGCCCCTGGCTTCGAACGCCCTGGCCAGTTCCGCGATGTAGCGGGCCAGCAGCCGCTGGGCCGCGTCCGCGCCCGCGAGCTCCGGCGCGTTGACCGCGAGCGCCTCGAAGAACGCCTCGGAGTCCGTCCGGCCGGCCAGCTGCGGGAGCTGGACCAGGCGCCGCTGGGTGGCCGCGCCGAAAGCCTCGGCGGATGCATCTCTGGTGACCTGGCCGACGTCGACCAGGGTCAGGTCGATGTTCCACAGGACGAGCCGGTGAATCGGAGCCTCCGGACGCTGGCGGGGACGGGCGCGGCCTGGCCGACCGCGTCAGGATGCCGCGCGCGGACGACCCGGGGCCTTCATGCTAGTGCCCGCAAGGCTTGCGGGCGGAGTGGATGTCGTCTTGGACGGCGCGTGGGCGGCGACATTGGCACGCAAGCGTACGGAATGCTGAAAGACGGAGGGCGATTCTGCGCCTGCGACGCGCAGAAGTCACAGGAGCCGCACGGCGGCTCGTGAGCCGCTTAGCCCATATGGGGGTAGTGGTAGTCGGTCGGCGGCACGAACGTCTCCTTGATCGTCCGGGCGTTCACCCAGCGGATCAGGTTGAAGATCGAGCCCGCCTTGTCGTTGGTACCGCTGGCCCTGGCGCCGCCGAACGGCTGCTGCCCGACCACCGCTCCGGTCGGCTTGTCGTTGATGTAGAAGTTGCCCGCCGCGAACCTGAGGGCCTCGGTAGCGTCGGCGATCGCCGCCCGGTCCTGGGCGATGATCGAACCGGTCAGCGCGTACTGCGAAACGCCGGCCGCCTGCGTGAGCATCTCGGCGTACCCGGCGTCGTCGTAGACGTGGACGGCCAGGATCGGCCCGAAGTACTCGGTGCTGAAGATCTCGTCGGTCGGGTCGGCGGACTCCAGCACGGTGGGCGGCACGAAGTAGCCTTCGGAGTCGTCGGCCCGGCCGCCGGCCAGCACCCGCACCGACGGCGTTTCGCGCGCCCGGTCCAGCGCCGCCGCGTGCTTGGCGAACGCCCGCTCGTCGATCACCGCACCCATGAACAGCGACAGGTCCGCCGACACGTCTCCCATGGTCAGCGACTCCACTTGAGCGATGAAGTCATCGCGCACCCGCGCCCAGATCGATCGCGGTACGTAGCAGCGAGAGGCGGCCGAGCACTTCTGGCCCTGGTACTCGAACGCGCCGCGGACCAGGGCGGTGGCCAGCACATCGGGGTCGGCGGACGGGTGCGCGATCACGAAGTCCTTGCCGCCGGTCTCGCCGACCAGCCGCGGGTAGCTGTGGTAGCCGGCGATGTTCTCGCCGACGGTCCGCCACAAGTGCTGGAAGGTCTGGGTCGAGCCGGTGAAGTGAATGCCGGCCAGGTCCGGGTGCGGCAGCGCCACGCCGGACAGCGCCTGGCCGTACCCGGTCACCAGGTTGATCACGCCGGGCGGCAGGCCGGCCGCCTCTAGCACGCGCATGATGAAGTGCGCGGATAGCTGCTGGGTGTGCGACGGCTTCCACACCACGGTGTTGCCGAGCAGCGCGGGCGCGGTCGGCAGGTTCCCCGCGATCGAGGTGAAGTTGAACGGCGTGATCGCCAGCACGAATCCTTCGAGCGGGCGGTACTCCAGCCGGTTCCAGACGCCGGGGCTTGACTGCGGCTGCTGGGCGAGCAGCTCACGGGCGAAGTGGACGTTGTACCGCCAGAAGTCGATCAGCTCGCAGGCCGCGTCGATCTCGGCCTGCAGCGGCGACTTGGACTGGCCGAGGATGGTCGCCGCGTTGAGCGTGGACCGCCATGGGCCGGCCAGCAGGTCGGCCGCCTTGAGCAGGATCGCGGCCCGGTCGTCGAAGGACAGCGCGCGCCAGGCCGGGGCGGCTTGCCGGGCGGCGTCGACCGCGGCGGCGACATCCTCGTCGGTCGCGTTGCCGAGCTGGCCGAGCACGTGCCGGTGGTTGTGCGGCTGGACCACGCTGATCGTCTCGCCGCCGCCCATCCGGCGCCGTCCGCCGATGGTCATGGTCAGCTCGGTCTGCCCGCCGGCCAGTTCCTTGATCTTGCTTTCCAGGGCGGCCCGGTCCTGGCTGCCCGGCGGGTACTGCCGGACGGGCTCGTTGGCGGGTACCGGCACGCTGGTCACGGCGTCCATGAAAGTTCGCTCCCGGCTGTTATCCGACATCGTTGGCGGCCAGCATTCATGGTGCCATGTCAGTCAGCCGAACAGGTAGGGCAGTTCCTGCGCGGCGTACCAGAGCAGCTCGTGGCCTTCCGCGCCGTCCACGGTGAAGCTGGCGTCCTCGTCGCCGCTATCGGCCGCGTCCAGGGCCGCCGCCGCGGCACGCACATCCGCGACCGCGTCCTCGCCGTCGACGTGCGCGGACGCCAGCCGGGCCACCGGCGCCGCCGCGCTGAGCCGCACGGCGGCCGGGTCGTCCATCCCGCCGCAGCAGCTGACCTGGTCGTCGGGGATCTCGACGGCCAGCGTGACCCGCCGGGCGGGCACGGCGGGGTCAGCCGCGATCAGCCGCAGCGACGCCTTGGCCGCCACGGCCAGCGCGGCGTACTCCAGCTCCTGGAGATCTCCGCTGGCGTACCACTCGCGCAGCATCGGCGTGACCGCGAAGCCGGCCAGCGGCGCCGGACCGATCTCGCCGGCCCGCAGCACGGCGGCGAGGGCCGGCATCGTGGACGGCAGGTAGACGCGCATGGACCCTCGGATTCACGACGATGACGCGGTCCCCGGCTGGGCACGCGAGCAGAGGCTTCCGCAAGATTGAAAAGATTTTGGCATTCCTAACGGCTGTCGCGCATGTAATCCGCGAGTGACGACCGCGCGCCGCGGCCGGTCCACGGAGCTGGCGCGGGACTTTGAGGTAAGCGGAAGGATTTTGGCCGCCTGGGCGACCAGGATCCTTCCCGCTACGACGGCGTCGGCCCGTCGCGTGCGGGAGCCGGGACGGCGGGTGCCGGGCGGGTGCCGACGGCGGCGATGACCGCGGCAACCGCGGCCTCCAGGCTCTCGTGCTCCCAGACCCGCACGACCTGCCAGCCCGCGGCGCGCAGCGCCTCGTCGGCCGCCCGGTCCCGCTCGACGTTCCTGGCCAGCTTCGGCGTCCAGTACCAGTCGTTGTTCTTGGGCTTGCTGCCGTGCTCGGGGCAGGCGTGCCAGAAGCAGCCGTCCACGAAGACGGCGACCCGCCGCGCGGTGAACGCGATGTCCGGCCTGACCCGCCTGACCTCAAGGTCGAGCCGGTAGTCCTTGCGGTAGCGGTAGCCCAGCTTGTGCAGGGCGCGCCGCAGGGCAAGCTCGGGCTTGGTGTCGGTGCGGCGATTGGCCCGCATGTTCGCGCTGCGCCCCGGGCTGGACGGGCGCGGATACTCCGCCACGCCCGCCTACGTTAGCGGCCGCAGGCCGAGCAGGCCGGCAATCGCGGCGGCGGTCGCCGCCGGGTCGCGATGATGCACGCCCGTCATGCCGAGAGCGGTCGCCGCCGCGACGTTGGCCTCGATGTCGTCGATGAACACGCACTGGCTCGGCGGCAGGCCGAGCAGCCTGGCAGCGTGCCGGAAGATCCGCTCTTCCGGCTTGCGCATGCCCACCTCGGCGGAGATCACCCAGGCGTCGAAAAGCTCGGGGAAGGCGTCTCGCGGGTAGTCGTTGTTCCCCCACGAGTTGGACAGCAGGCAGGTGCGGATCCCGCTGGCCCGCAGGCTGCGCATCAGGTCATACATCGCCGGGACGGTGACCGTGGCCGCGAACATCCGGCTGAGCAGCCCGTCGGCCTGCACCGCCGCCCCGTCGGTGCGCCGCAGCCGGCCCGCCAGTTCCCGCTCGAACTCCGCCGGGTCACCGTCGCCGCGCTCCAGCCGGTGCACCGGGTTGTCGCCGGCCTTGTTGTGGTCAGCACTGTTGTGGTCAGCACTGTTGTGGTCAGCACTGCCGTCGTAGGCCCGCACCACCCAGGGCCGCATGACCTCCTGGTAGCCGTGCCGGTCGATGAGCTCGAGCTCGAGCCACGCGTTGACCGCCTCGGCGACGGGGTTGGTGAGCACGCCGCCCCAGTCGGTGATTACGCCGCGCAGGCCGGAGCCCGCTGGTGTCGCTGAGCTCTCGTTGGCCGTGGTCACAGCTGCGATCGTAAACGACAAGATAGGGTCGGGCACTATGCCGGAAATCACCCGCCGCTTTAACGTCCGCATCCCGCTGCGGGACGGCGTCACGCTCTCCGCTGACCTGACGCTGCCCGCCTCGCTGCCCGCGCCCGCCGTGGTGGTCAGGACGCCGTACGGCAAGTCCGGCGAGATCCAGTCCAAGCGCAGCACCACGTTCGCCGAGGCCGGCTACGGCGTCGCCTCGGTCGACGTCCGCGGCCGCGGCGACTCCGACGGGGAGTTCCAGCCCTACCGCAACGACGGCCCCGACGGCTTCGACGTGATCGGCTGGGTCGCCGGGCAGGACTGGTGCACCGGGGACGTCGCCACCTACGGCGGCAGCTACGGCGGCCGGATCCAGTGGCTCACCGCGCTGGAGCGCCCGCCGGCGCTGCGCGCGATGGTGCCCATGGTTACCCCGAGCGACCCGTTCGTCGAGACGCCGACCGGCCTGCCGACGCCGATGCAGATCAACTGGTACCGGCTGACGGACGCCCGCGTGCTGCAGTACCTGGAGAACGTCGACTGGGCGGAGGTCTACAAGCACCGGCCGCTGATCAGCATGGACGAGGCGGCCGGCTTCAGCTCGCCCGGCTGGCGGGCCGAGATCAGCCACCGCACCCTGGATGAATGGTGGGAGCCGGTGCGCTACCAGCACCGGATCGGCGAGGTCGACGTGCCCGCGATGCACATTTCCGGCTGGTACGACGACGAGGAGATCGGCACCCCGGCCAACTTCGCCGCCATGGTCGCGGCCGGCCGCGACGGGCAGCGGCTGCTGATGGGACCCTGGGGGCACCAGATCAACCGGAAGCGCGTGCTCGGCGAGGTGGACTTCGGCCCGCAGGCGATCATCGACCTCGATGCCGCGGTGATCGCGTTCCTGGACGAGCACGTGAAGGGCATCAAGCCGGAGCAGGCCGCCGCGCCGGTACGGATCTTCGTGATGGGCGCGGGCGAGTGGCGGGACGAGCCGACCTGGCCGCCGCCCCAGGCGAGTCCGACGGTCATGTACCTGTCCGGCGGCGGCGCGGCCAACAGCCGGCACGGTGACGGGCGGCTGTCGCCGGATGCTCCCGGCGCAGACGAGCCCGCCGATTCCTGGACGCACGACCCGGATCGCCCCGTCCCGTTCATCACCGGCGCGAGCAGCGCCCAGATCGGCGGTCCCGACGACTACCTCGGCGTCGAGTCCCGCGGCGACGTCCTGGTGTTCAGCACCGACCCGCTGACCGAGCCGCTGGAGATCATCGGCCCGGTCCGGCTGGTCGCGCACGTGGCCACGTCGGCCGCGGACACCGACGTCATGGCCAAGCTCATCGACGTTCACCCGAACGGATTCGCGCAACGGCTCTGCGACGGCATGGTCCGGCTGCGGTACCGCAACGGCTTCACCCGGGCCGAGCCGGTCACGCCGGACGAGGTGTACGAGGTGAGCATCGCGATGTGGGACACCTGCCTGCGGCTGCTGCCCGGGCACCGGCTGCGGCTGGAGGTCGCCTCCTCGGCCTTCCCCAAGGTAGACATCAACCTGGGCACCGGCGGTGACATGGTGACCGAGACCGAGGGCGTCATCGCCCGCAACCAGATCTGGCACACGGCGGACCGCCCGTCGCGACTGTTGCTGCACACGCGCACCATCGAGGCGCCCGCCGCCGATTGACCGGGGCCGGTTGACCGGCACCGCGCCGCCTCCCCGCAGCCCGGGAGGGGGTCGATGTGCGGTTTGCTGCCCACCGGTGGGCATCGATATGCGGTTTGCTGTCCTTCGGCTGCGCCGCGATCATGGTGTAGCGGCCGGCTCGGCCGCGCCGGCCGGGGTGTCGGCGGGCATGCGGAACCGGGGCAGCGGCGAGGGCAGCAGCCAGATGAACCCTGTGACCGAGCCGACGACCGCGACCCAGAGTGTGGGCCGCAGGCCGATCACCGTTCCGAGCGTGCCGCCGAGCAGGGCGCCTAGCGGCCTCGTTCCGTAGTTGACGGCCTGGAATGCGCCGGACACCCGCGCCCGCAGGTCGCCGGGGATCACCGCCGCGAAGATCGAGCCGATGCTGATGTCCAGCACCATCACGCCGAAGCCGGACAGGAACTCGGCCAGGAACAGCAGGCCCAGCACGACGGGGAACGGGCCGCCGGCCAGCGGCACGAGGGCGAGCGGCGCGGGGTACATCACGCAGCCGATCACGTACCCCCAGCCGATGCCGACCCGGCGGGCCAGCCGCCCGGTGACCAGCGAGCCGAGCACGCTGCCGACCGCTCCGGCGCCAAGGACCAGGCCGAGCAGGCCGGGCCGTACGTGCAGCGACCTGGTGGCGTACAGGACGAACAGCGCCGAGAACACGAACGTGAAGAAGTTGATCACGGAGACCGCGCTCAGCGACGCCCGGACGATGCGCGAGCTGGTGCCTGCCCCCATGATGAACCTGGCTCCCGCGGTGACCGAGCCCTTGCCGCTGGTGGCGGGGGGCGCCTCGACGGCCTTGACCTTGCGCAGCAAGAGCGCCGAACCGAGGAACGAGAGGGCATCGGCGGCGACCGCGAACGGCGCGGCGAGCAGCTGGACGAGCAGGCCGCCCAGGCTCGGGCCGCCGACGAAGGAAAACGCGCGGCTGCCGTAGACCAGCGAATTGCCCTCGACGTAGCTTCCTTCGGGCACCACGGCGACGAACAGCGGGCCGTCGCTGACCGTGAAGAAGATGCTCAGCGTGCCCGCGCCGAACGCGACGCCGTACAGCTGGGCCAGGGTGAGCACGTGCAGCGCGTAGCAGGCCGGCACGGTCGCCAGCAGCGCCGCGCGGCCTATGTCGGCGGCGATCATGATCTCCCGCCGCCGGCCCAGCCGGTCCGCCCAGGCGCCGGCCGGCATCGCGAACAGCAGGCTGGGCAGCCAGACGATGGCGGTGAGGTAACCCATCTGCGCGGCGCTCGCGTGCAGCACCAGCACGCCGGTCAGCGGCAGCGCGATCGACGAGATCTGGTCGCCGAACATCGAGATCGTGGCCGCGCTCCAGTAGCGCCGGAACTGCTGCTGCTCGCGGAGTAGCCCGGGGATGAGCGATCCGAGGCGGGCGGCCGCCGCCTTGGCCCGGGGGCTCACTGGTCCGCGTCCGCTGAAGGTTGCGGGTCTTGGCCTTGCGCAGCGGAGTCTTGCGCTGAGGGGTGCTGCGCGGCGCCCGAGAGGTCGCCCGGGAAGGCCAGGTGCAGGTACGTGACGGGGCGCGCGCCCGGCGGCCGCAGCTCCGGGTGGAGCTGGCGCTCCAGGTAGCGGTCGGTCATCGCCTGTACCTCGCCGGCCAGGCGGGTCAGCTCATCCGCGGTGACGTAGAGCATCGTGTCGCCGAAGTGCGCGGCGCGCTGCCACTTCTCGGGCTCGCCCGGCTTGGCCTCAAGCCAGCGCATCAGGAACTCGAAGTACCGCTCGGCGAGCACCTTGTTGAGCATGCTGGAGGCGGCGGCCTCGGGACCTTCGGCGACCTCGGGCCAGGCCGTGAACATCGTGGTGGCCCGCCAAGGGCGCTCCCGGCCCTTGCCGCCGCCCGCCTCTTCCACCAGCCCGTACTTCGCGAGCTGCCGCAGGTGGAACGAGCAGCTCGCCGAGCTCTCGCCGATCAGCTGGCTGGCCTGGGTGGCGGTCAGCGCTCCCTCCCGCCGCAGCACGCCGATCAGCGACAGCCTGATCGGATGGGCCACGGCCCGCAGTGCGCGCGGGTCGGTGAGCTGCTTGACCACTCGGGGGGAGCGGGCAAGGTTCTGCTCGCGGCGGGGCTGCTGGGGCGGTTGAGGCTCTCGCTCGTGCTGGTCCTGCTGCTCGGCTGCCATAAATGCAAAGATAGCTTTCCAAAGACTTCTTTGCAAAGACTTCTTGGGAAGCTTGTCTCAGGTATCTCCAGGGGCGAGCGGACGGGGAGCGGGCGAGCGGCGGTGAGTCAGAGGTCGGCTAGCAGGTCGGTCTCGGTGATGCCGGGGCCCTGGCCGTTGCGGATGAACCATTCGGTGCCGAACGCGTAGCCGAAGCCCTCGTCGGGCATGGCCAGGAAGAACGAGTGCTCGCCAATCTGGCTCGCGTGCGCCCGCATGGCCTGGCGCTTGTACTCCAGGTAGGGCGAGACGTCGACCGCCGCGGTGATCTCCGCCTCCGGCTTGCCGAAGTCCTCATCGTCGGTAACATCCGGCATCTCGAACCCCGCAGCCGCGGCCTGCTCGGCGAACTCGCGTCTCCCGCGCTCGAGATGATCCCGGTTCATGGTGCTCTGGTAAACACGCGGCGTGCCGGCCAGCTCGGCCGCCCGCAAGCCCACCCTGTGCACCTGGATGTGGTCCGGGTGACCGTAGCCGCCGTTGTCGTCGTAGCAGGTCAGCGCGTCAGCGTTCTCTTCCTTCAAGATTGCTGCCAGCGCCGCCGCGGCCTCGTCCACCGGCGCGGTCCAGAACGAGCCTGGCCGGTCGTTCGTCGGCGTGCCCATCATCCCGGAGTCGGTGTAGCCGAGGAACTCAAGGCGCTGCGCGCCCAGGACCCCGGCCGACGCCTCCGTCTCGGCCACCCGGCGCTGCCACAGCTGCTCCCCGTCGGTGAGGAATCCTTCCGGCACCTCGCCGTGCTCACCGCGGGTGGCCACGACCAGCACCACCCGGTGGCCCTCCTCGAACGCCTTGCGCATCACCCCGCCACAGGCGATGCACTCGTCGTCGGGGTGAGCGTGGAACGTGACCAAGGTTGCCATGCGATCTCCTGTAAGCGCCCGGTCAGCGGGTCTGAGTCACCTTGCTCAGGCCGCGCGGGCTGTCCGGATTGAGGCCGAGCCGACGAGCCAGCGCCTCGGTGAGCAGCTGGCCGGGCACGATCAGGCCGATGGGCGCCAGCCATTCGGGCAGCCGTGGTCCCGGCAGGGCGATGCGGCACTCCCGGGCCAGTCCCGGCCCGCCGCCGACAGCCAGGGTCGTCGCGCCGGCCGCGGTGACCCGCTGGGCTAGCTTGATCGCGCCGTCCAGGGCGGGCCCGGTGCCCGCAGCCACGATGATCGCCGGGGTATAGGCGTCCACCACCGCGATCGGGCCATGCAGCAGGTCCGCGTAGGACAAGCCCATCGCGTGCAAGTAGCACGCCTCCTTGAGCTTGAGCGCCAGCTCAAGAGCCGAGGCGTAGGCCAGGCCGCGCCCGGACACCACCAGGCCCCGCGCGCCGGCGATACCCGCCGCGGCGGCCTCGACGTCCCCGGGCTCGGCGAGCATCCGCTCAATCTCGTCGGGAACCTGGCGCAGTTGATCGGGTGCGACGTCCGCGCCGAGCCCGACCCCGAGTACGGCCAGCGCGGCCAGCTGCGTGCTGAAGGTCTTGGTGGCCGGCACGGCCTGCTCGGTACCCGCCTCGGTGACCAGGGCCACATCGGCGATCTCCGCGAGCGGGGAGGCGGCCGAGTTCGTGATGGCCAGCGTGCGCGCGCCGCAGTTGCGGGCCCAGCCGAGGCTTTCGACGATCTCCTCGGTACGGCCGGACTGGGACAGCGCGACCGCGAGCACCCCGGACAGGTCCACCCGGGCGCGATAGCTGGTGGCGACGGACGGCGAGCCCAGCGTGGCGAGCCGGCCGGCGTACACCTGCAGCAGGTAGCTGCCGTAGACGGCGGCGTTGTCCGAGGTGCCGCGGGCGATGAACAGGACCTGCCGGGTGCCGCCCGCGAGGGCCGCCACCTCTCCGGCCCTGGGCAGCAGCGCGTCCAGCGTGGCGCGCAGTGCTCTGGGCTGCTCGCCGATCTCGGTTCGCATGTGGGTCAGGTGCGAGTCGCCCGCTATCGCAGGCCCCGCGGATAGCCCGCTCATCGTTGCGCTCCCTCCGCTGCCGGCCGCGCGCCGGATCCAATTGCCGAGTACACCATGTCGCCGCCCACCCATGCGGCCTGGGTTCGCAAGTCGTCGTCGAGCCAGGTCAGGTCGGCCGCGGCGCCGGGGGCTATCCGGCCGAGGTCAGGCCGCCCGATCAGGTCGGCGGGAATGCGGCTGGCCGCCGCGACCGCGTCGGGCAGCGCGGCGCCGGCCGCAACCATGTTGGCCACCGCGGTATCCATCCGCAGCGCCGATCCGGCCAGCGTGCCGTCCGCCCGCACCGGCGGCGCGCCGCCTTCGGGCAGGGTGATCGGCTCGCCGCCGAGCAAGTACTGCCCCGGTGGCATGCCCGCGCACGCGGCGGCGTCGGTGACCAGGCAGATCCGGCCGGGAGCCGCCGCGAACGCGATCACGCAGACCTCCGCGGCCACATGCCACATGTCGGCGATGAGGCCGCTGGTCACGCGCGAGTCGGCGAGCGCGTGGCCGGGCACGCCGGGCTCGCGGTGATGCATCGGGCGCTGCCCGTTGAACAGGTGGGTGACCATCCGCGCGCCGGCGTCCACGGCCGCCGCTACCTGGGCGGACGTCGCGTCGCTGTGGCCCACGCTGACCAGCACGCCGGCCCGGGTGAGCCTGCCTATGGCGGCGATGGCACCGTCGCGTTCTGGCGCCAGGGTGACCAGCCGGAGCTGGCCCGACCCGGCGGCCAGCAGCTCTTCCACCGCGGCGGGCGCAGGGTCGGTGATCCACTCGGCGTTGTGCGCGCCCTTGCGGAGCGGCGAGATGAACGGGCCCTCCATGTGGATCCCGAGCACTCGCGCGCCGGCCGGCAGGCCGGGGATCAGCGTCGCGGCGGACCGCAGTGCGGCGGCGAGCCTGTCGGCCGGGCTGGTGATGATCGTGGGCATGAACGCGGTCACGCCGGTCTCGGGGAGCCGGCTGACCACCCGCTCCCACCCGGCCGGGCCGGCCGTCGCGAACTCCTCGCCGAAGTAGCCGTTGACCTGGAGATCGACGAAGCCGGGCACCAGCAGCCCGTCGGCCAGCTCGACGTCGGGGCGGCGCGGCGGCGGTCCCTGGCCAACCTCGGCGACCCGGCCTTCGGAGACAACGAGGTACCCCGGCGACAAGACCCCCGGGCCGGCCACGATGCGCCCGGCCGCCAGGACCAGGCCGTCCGCAGCTCTCGTCACGCCTGCGGCCCGCGCGCCGCCGCGTCCGACATCATCGCCCACATCTCCCTGGCCACCTGGCCAGGCCGTTCCAGCATGGCGACGTGCCCGGTCCGCGGCAGCAGCACGACCCTGGCGTCACGGAACGACCGGGCCGCGCGCACCGCCATCTTCGAATTCACCAGGCGGTCGTGGCTGCCGTAGATGACCAGGACGCTGGCGTCGATGCTGGCCGCGTCCCGCCAGAGCGATCCGGGGCCGCGGCGGAGGTATTCCGCCACCAGGGCCTGCGCCGACTTGAGCAGCGCGTCGCCCAGGTAGCCGAGCCCCTCGATCCGCTGCAGCTCGGCGATCTCCTCGGCCACCCGGCTGGGGTGCACGACGCTGGGGTCGTAGTACACGTCACGCAGCAGGAGCGCCACCCGCTTCTCGGCGGGCGTCTTGCCGGCCCTGCGCAGCAGCCACGGCCCGAGCGCGGGGACGGTCACTACGGTCACCCTGGCCGGCACCGGACGCGGGCGCAGGTCCGGCAGCGCAGGCGAGATGAGCGTCAGCGTCCTGACCAGCTCGGGCCTGCGCGCCGCGAGCCGGGTGATGATGGCACCGCCCATCGAATTGCCGATCAGGTGAACCGGGCCGCGGCCGCTCTGCTCGATCAGCCGGCCGACCACGGCGGCCTGCGCGCTGATCGAGTAGCTGCCGCTGTGCGACTGCGGCGAGCGGCCGAAGCCGGGCAGGTCCACCGCCTCGCAGGCCAGCCCGCCCGCCACCCCGCCGCCCGCCACCCCGCCAGCCGGAGTCCGCAGCACGTCCATCAGGTCGGTCCAGTTCGTGGACGCGCCGCCCAGGCCGTGCACGCACAGCGCGGGCTCCGCGCCGGGCGCCGCCGGCACGCGGCGCACGAAGAGCTCGTCCGCCCCGACCGTGACCAGCTCACCCGGCCAGGGCGGGATCGGTGTGGCCTGGCCGGTGCCGGCGGCCGATGTTGTCTTCACCCGGCAAGCCTAACCCTGGCCAGCGCAGACGATCAGTTTCACGCCAGCCTGAGTGACCGGGCTGGTCACTGTTTCGTCGCTCTCCAGGCGGTTAGGCGACCGCGGCTGCCATGATGAAGCCCGGCGAGGGAGGAGGAAAGGTAGGCAGATGCCACAGTTCGATGTTGTCGTGCTCGGCGGCGGAACGGCCGGCGTGCACGTCGCCACCGAGGTGGCGCGGGGAGGCCGCACCGCGGCCGTCGTGGAAGCCGGACTGGTCGGGGGCGAGTCCCCCTATCTCGCCTGCATCCCCTCGAAATCGTTGCTCCAGTCGGCGCGGCGTGGCGAGACCTGGGAGCACGCGGTCGCCCGCAGGGATGAAGTCACCGGGCACCTGGACGACACGGCCGCGGCGGCCAGGCTCGCCGAGACCGGCGTCACGCTGATCCGCGGCACGGCCCGCGTGGCCAAGCCCGGCGTGATCGAGATCGAGGCGATCCCCGCCGCAGGCCGGGCGCACCCGAACGGCGCGGCCAAGCCCGCCGAGCCCGAGACCACGTCCCTCGGCTACACCGACCTGGTGATCGCCACCGGCAGCGAGCCGGTGGCTCCGCCAGTCGAAGGGCTGACCGACATCTCCGCGTGGACCAGCGCGGAGGCGCTGACCTGCCCGGACCTGCCCCGCCGCCTGGTGGTGCTCGGCGGCGGCCCGGTCGGCTGTGAGCTAGCGCAAATCTACGCGGCGTTCGGCAGCCAGGTGACGCTGATCGAAGCGGAAGATTACCTGCTGCCGGACGAGGCTCAGTTCGCCGGAGAGATCCTCGCCGACGGGCTGCGCAGGACCGGCGCCGACGTGCGGCTCGGATCCGCGGCGGCCAAGGCGGAGGCCACGGACTCCGGCCTCGCCCTGATGCTGGCGGACGGCAGCAGGATCGAGGCCGACCGGGTGCTGCTGGCCGCCGGCCGCAGGCCGCGGCTCAGCGAGCTCGGGCTGGACAAGCTCGGCATCGAGATCGGGCCGGGCATGGCCCTGCCGGTGGAAGCGGGCTGCCGGGTGGTGCCTGCCGCTACCCCCGGGCGCGCCCGGCGGAAGGCCGCCGGGCACGTGTGGGCCGCAGGGGATGTCACCGGCGTCGCCCCGTACGCGCACACCGCCAGCTACCAGGCCCGCATCGTGGCGACGAACATACTCGGCGGCCATCGCGAGGCCGATTACCGGGCCATCCCGCGCGTGGTCTACACCACGCCGTCGGTATACACGGTCGGGCTCTCCCCGGCGCGGGCCGCGGCGGCCGGCGTCGAGCTGAGCACCGCAGGCTTCGACCTCGCCGAAACGGCCCGGGCCACCGTGGAGGACGACGACAGAGGCCGGGTCGAGCTGTACGCGGACTCGGGCGGCACCCTGGTGGGCGCGGCCGCCGTCGGCCTGTACGCCGAGGAATGGATGTCCGAGATCACCCTGGCAGTCAGGGCCCGGATCGCGCTGACCCTGCTCGCCGATACGGTGCACGCCTTCCCGACCTACGGGGCGGCGATGGAGCTGCCACTGCGCGAGCTGGCAAAGCATGCCGGATCGCGAGAATCCGAAGCCTGATACAGCAGCCGATGCGTCGGCCCGCGGCCGGTGAGCAGGCGGCGGGTCTATGGGCGGCGGTGATAGTGCAGTGGTAGTCAAGCTGCGGAGGTGAGATGGGCCGGGCTGGATCGCATCGGCCGCGAGGTCAGCGGCGATCCGCTGGCCAATCTCGTCGCCGCCAAGGCCGTACCGCCCAGGGAAGCGCTCCGGGCCGGGCTGACCGCCTGTCCGTGCTGGCTGAGCACGCCAGGAGCGAGTCGGATTCAGTACTCCGGCCGGACACGCCGCCGGCCGGCTAGGTGTCCGCTACCTCGGCGCAAAGAGCTACTCGGTCGTAGGATTACCGGGACGCAACGGACCACTCACGCAACTGACCCCGGAGAATGTGTTGACCGCAACCCCCGATGCCCGGCCACGCGGAACTCGGCTGCCCCGGCCGGCCCGGCGGCGCCAGTTGCTCGGGGCGGCGCAGGAAGTCTTCGTCTCGCAGGGATATCACGCCGCCGCGATGGACGAGATCGCCGAACGCGCCGGCGTGAGCAAGCCGGTCCTGTACCAGCATTTCCCCGGAAAGCTAGAGCTCTACCTGGCGCTGCTCGAGGAGAGCACCGACGCGCTGATCGCCACCGTGCGCGACGCCCTGGGTTCTACGACCGATAACCGGCAGCGGGTCGCCGCCACCTTTGTCGCGTTTTTCGATTTCGTCGGCCGGGCGGGCGAAGCCTTCCGCCTGGTCTTTGAGTCAGATCTTGGCAATGAGCCGGCCGTGCGGGTCCGGCTTGATGACACGATGAACGCGTGCGCGGAGATGATCAGCCGGGTGATCCGGGAGGACGCCGGGATCAGCGACGACGAGGCGCACCTGCTCGGGATGGGACTCGTCGGCATGGCCAATGTCAGCGCCCGCTACTGGGTGCGCACCGGCGGCGAGATCCCCAAGGATGCCGCGGAGCAGCTGCTGACCCGGCTGGCCTGGCGCGGGATCAGCGGCTGGCCGCTCACCGCGTAGCCCGCGTGCGATAGCGTCCACCTGCTGCCGGATAACCACCCCGGCGCGCGTCACGCGTTAGTCATGTAACCAACGCTAGCCTCGATAGACGATGGCCACTGGCCCGCAGATTCACCAAGAGGAGTGCCGTGGAAGTAAAGATCGGGATCCAGTCCGTGCCGCGTGAGCTTGTCGTGGAAACCGAGACGGCCACCGAGGAAGTCGAACGTACCCTCACGGCCGCGCTCGCCGACGGCAGCGTGTTCGCGCTCCGCGACGACAAAGGGGGAAAGATTCTGATTCCGGCGGAAAAGATCGCCTACGTCGAGCTAGCCGGGTCGGAGACGCGCCGGGTCGGATTCGGCAGCCTCTGACCACCGTTCCAACGGGGGCACCGCTTAACCGGACAGACCTCAATCTGACAGGCCAAGCGCGCGCATGCGCTGGATGTGCGCGTCGGTGAGCCGGGCGAACATCCGGCCCACCTCGCCGAGCTGACTGCCGTTGCCGACGAGCAGCCGGGCCAGCGGCGGGCGTTCGGCGGCGACCCGCTGGGCCTCGCTCAGCGCCTCGCCGACCAGCCTGCGCGCCCACAAGGCGAGCCGGCCGGCCACCGCCGGGTCCGCGTCCACGGCGGCGCGGACCCGCTCGACGGCGAACTGGGCGTGACCGGTGTCGGCGAGCACCTCGAGTACCAGGGCGCGGCGCTTCGGATCCAGCACCTCCGCGGCGGCGCGGTAGAAGTCCGCGGCGAATCCGTCGCCGACGTACGCCTTGACCAGGCCCTCCAGCCAGTCCGCGGGGGCGGTCCTGACGTGGAACGCGTCGATCGACCCGGTGAACGGCTGCATGGCCAGGTCCGCGTCGGCGCCGAGCCGCTCCAGCTCGGCGCGGATCCGCTCGAAATGCGAGAACTCCGCCACCGCCATCCGGCCCAGCGCCGCCTTGTCGTTCAGCGACGGCGCCAGCGCCGCGTCATCAGAAAGCCGGAAGAACGCGACAAGCTCGGCGTACGCCAGCATGCCCAGCAGGTCGACGACGCCGCCCGAATCGGCAGGCTCGCGGGCACTATCGGTCATAGCGGCAGCGTAACAACGCGACGCGCAGCTGGCGGCGCTGCGCCAGCGACGATGGCCCTGCTAGACTCGGCTGCGGCTCATGACCGGAATGTGGTAATGCCGGGTCGTGTTGGTCTATATAAGACGTCGGCCTCACGGCCGAACCTTGCGGATTCACCGCAACCCCCGCGCTCATACGGAAGCCGCGGGCACCGATGGAGGCTGAAGGCCCTGACCACCCAGACACTTACTGAACCGAGCTTCCCGGACGGCGACGATCAAGCCGCCATGACAGCAGATCCCGGCACGGTAGATTCCAGCACGGTAGATTCCCAATCACTCCCGCTCCTCCCGTCCCCGATCGAGCCGGAAGCCATCCTCTTCCGCGAGCTGAATGTTATCGACGACATCTGCAGCGCTCTCGAGGACAAGGGCATCAAGACCACGTTCCCGATCCAGGCCCTGGCGGTGCCGATCGGCCTCTGCGGGAACGACATCATCGGCCAGGCCAGGACCGGCACCGGCAAGACGCTGGCGTTCGGGATCCCGCTGCTGCAGCGGCTGGCGCCCAAGTCCGGTAACTCGCAGTCCGGCGACCTGGCGCAGGCGCTCGTCGTCGTGCCCACCAGGGAGCTTGCCATCCAGGTCGCGGAGGACCTGCGGCTGGCCGGCGCCAGGCTCGGCGCCCGGGTGCTGACCGTGTACGGCGGCCGCGCCTACGAGCCGCAGATCGACGCCCTGCGGGCCGGCGTGGACATCGTGGTCGGGACGCCGGGCCGGCTGCTCGACCTGGCCGGCCAGCGCCACCTGAACCTTTCCGGCGTCAGCGCGCTGGTGCTGGACGAGGCGGACCGGATGCTCGACCTCGGCTTCCTGCCGGACGTCGAGCGCATCCTGAAGCTGGTGCCCGAGCCGCGGCAGACCATGCTGTTCTCCGCGACCATGCCGCAGGAGGTCGTCACCCTGGCCCGTCGCCACCTCAACCGGCCGGTGCACGTCCGGGCCGAGGGAACTGACGAGCCCGAGCACGCGCCGGACACCGAGCAGCACGTGTTCCGCATCCATCACCTCGACAAGATCGAGGTGCTCGCCCGGGTGCTGCAGGCCACCGACCGCGGCCTGACCATGGTCTTCTGCCAGACGAAGCGGTCGGTCGACCAGGTGGCCGAGGCGCTGGCGACGCGCGGCTTCGCGGTCGCGAGCGTGCACGGCGACCTGGGCCAGGGGCAGCGCGAGCGTGCGCTGCGCGCGTTCAGGAACGGCAAGGTCGACGTGCTCGTCGCCACCGACGTGGCGGCCCGCGGACTCGACGTGGACGACGTCACGCACGTCGTGAACTACGAGTGCCCTGAGGACGAGAAGGCGTACCTGCACCGCACCGGCCGGACCGGGCGCGCGGGCCGGACCGGCATCGCCGTCACGTTCGTCGACTGGCGCGACATGCGCAGGTGGAAGCTCATCGACGAGAGCCTCGGCCTGGGCTTCCCCGAGCCGACGGAGACCTACTCGACGTCGCAGGAGCTGTACGGCGCGCTGCGCATACCGGCCGGGGTCACCGGCAGGCTGCCCCGCGGGCAGAGCGGCCGGGCCGGCCTGGAGGCCGAGGAGGTCGAGAACATTGGCGAGACCGGGCGGATCAGATCCGCCCGCGGCCGGGACGGCGCACCGCGCGGCCGGTCCGGCGGTTCGGCGCGCGGGAAGGCGGGCGCACCGCGCGAGAACGGCAGCGGGACCCGCAAGCCCAGGGTCCGGCGTCGCACCCGCAGCGGCAAGGACATCAGCCAGGCCAGCCAGGGCACCAAGGACGCCAGCAACGGCACTCAGGACGCCGAGCGCGGGGCCCGGAATGCCGCACGCGGCCGCTCCCAGGCCCGCTGAGGCCCGGCACCGGTTCGGCAGTTCGCGTCGCGGCCCCCAGTCCCCGGCGGGCCGCGACGGGTATGGTGACTCCCCGTGAGTACCCCCAGGTCGATTGATATTCCTTCTGGCGTGCGGCCGCTGACCCTGCGGACCAGGCGCGGCCTGTTCGCCGCGCTCGACGCGATGCCCGCCACCGGAGTGTGCGAGCGCCGCCCCGCGCTGCTCATTCCCGGGTTCACCGGCAGCAAGGAAGACTTCCTGCCGATCCTGCGCCAGCTGGCCGCGGCCGGCCGCCGGGCGGTCGCGATCGACATGCGCGGGCAGTACGAGACCGGCGGCACCGATCAGGCCGAGACCTACAGCCTCGCCGAGCTGGGCGCCGACATCGGCTGCATCGCCGACACGATCGCGGCGGACCTGCCGACCGCAGGCCAGACGGCAGGCCTGGACCAGGCCGGCGTGCACCTGCTCGGCCACTCGTTCGGCGGCATGGTGGCCCGGCATGCCATCCTCGCCGGGCAGGCGGACGCCTGTTCGCTCACGCTGATGAGCTCGGGCCCCGGCAAGCTCACCGGTCCGTGGGCCGCCATACTCGGCACGATCCTCGACCGGCTCCCGCCCGCCGGGACCCGTGCGCTGGCGGCCGAGGTCAGGCGGCTCTGGGATGCTGAGCTGGCGCCGCAGGCCCGGGCCGAGGGCACGCCGCCGCACATCATGGCCTTCCTGGAACGGCGGATGCTGGACAGCTCCCCGGACGGCCTGGTCGCCATGGGCCGGCAGCTGCTCGGCTGCGAGGATCTGACCGACGACCTCGCCGAGGCGTTCGACGCGCCGATCCTCGTCCTGTACGGGGAGTACGACGACAAGTGGCAGACCCCGGTGCAGGAAGAGATGGCCGAACGGCTGGGCGCGCAGCGCCTGTGCATCCCGGCCGCGACGCACTCCCCCGCCGTCGAGGCGCCGGAAACGACGGCCAGCGCGCTCACCGCGTTCTGGAACACCGCCGAAGCCGTCAGCCCGGTCAGCCGGTAAGGTCGGCCAGCCCGTCCCATGGCTTGCGCGGCTCGGTCACGGCGGCACCCGCCGGGCAGTGCTGCAGGTAGTCGCACCAGCCGCACCAGGAGCCAGGCCGCGGCGGGAACACGCGATCGACGCCGGCCGGATCGAGCCCGCTGGAGTACTGCTCGTCGGCCGCGGCGCACTCGGCCGCGATGTCCTCGGCCCGGCCCAGCTGCCGGGCCAGCGCCTCGTCGCTGTGCTCCCAGGCGAGCACCGCGCGGGTCGGCAGGTGATGCAGCTCGACCCGGCGGCAGGCCCGCCGCATCACCCGCTGCGCGGCCAGCGCGTACAGCGCCATCGGCAGCGAGGCACGCGCGTCGTCCACCGTGAGCACGTGCCTGCCCGTCTTGTAGTCCACCACGACCAGCTCCCTGCCGCCCCCCTCGGCCGCCCGCTCGTCCAGCCGGTCGATCCGGCCCGACACCGCGATCCGCTCGGTCCTGGTCGCGACCGTGCGCTCCACCCCGATCGGCTCACGGGCCGGGTCGAGCCGCGCCACGTAGTCCTCGACCATCCGCCGCGCCCGGTGCCGATGCTGCGCGGACTGCGCGTCATTGGCGAAGCCGAGGCTGATCCAGCCGCGGTCGAGCAGGTCACCCGCCGCGGGCACGGTCCTGCCTCCCAGCGGCAGCCGCCACCAGGCCGCCAGGGCCGTGTGCACGCTGGCGCCGAGGCTGTTGTGCCCCCACGGCGCCCCCTTGGGCGGCGCCGGGCGGTCCAGGTAGGTCATCCGGTACCGGCGCGGGCAGTCCAGCCACGTGCTCAGCCGCGTCGGCGTGCAGGTGTACAGCCGCTGCGGCATCCCGTCCAGCCCGAGCTGCTCCCCCTGGCCGGCGCCGCGCCTGGCTTGGTTCACATTCCCTTCCTACGCGCAGGGTCTGACAGTCCGGCCGGCCGTCAGCTAGCCGCCGGCGACCTCGGCCAGCCCGTCTGGCCCCGCGGTCACCCAGGAGTCGAACTGCTTCTCCGCGGCCGCCACGGTGATCTCCTCGCCGTGGCCGGGCAGCACCCTGGTGTCGGCCGGCAGCGTCAGCAGGTTCTCCCCCACCGCGGTGAGCTGGCCGGCGAAGTCACGGAACTCGCCGCAGTACGGGGCGGGACCGCTGGCCAGCAGCGTGTCGCCGGAGAACACCACGCCGAGTTCCTCGCAGTACAGGCAGACCGAGCCGGGCGTGTGCCCCGGGGTGTGGATCACCTCAAGGCTGACGTCGGCTACCTCGAAGATCCCGCCGTCCGCCATCTCGATGACAGGCTCCTCCTCCGGGTGCGACTCGCGCCACAGCAGCAGATCCTTCGGGTGCAGGCCGACCGGGGCCTCATCCCGCTCCGCGACCTCGAGCGCCGCGGCCACGTGATCCGGGTGCGCGTGCGTGCAGATCACCGCGAGCACCTCACGCTCGCCCACCGCGTCGAGCACCGCTTCAGCCGAATGACCAGGGTCGATGACGATCACTTCGTCGTCGTCACCGAGCAGCCAGGTGTTGTTGTGCATCGGGTAAGTGGTGCCGTCCTCGGTGATCTCACCCGACGTCTCCACCTGATCGATCCGCGCGTCCATGCAGGCTCGACCCTTCCTTCCGGCCCCGCGATCAGCCTTGCTTGACGAATGCTCGCACAGCTTCGGCAACAAGCTCTACCGCAATGGCCGAGAGAAGCAGTCCCGCAATCCTGGTCAGCAGCTCGACGCCATTGTCGGTGAGCACCCGGTGGATGACGAACGCGAACCGCATCGCCAGCCACGCCGCGACGGCCACCGCGATGATGGCGATGGCCAGCCCGAGCACCTGGCCGCCGTCGTGCGTCCGCTGCACGAACAGCATCGTCGCCACGATCGCGCCCGGCCCGGCCAGCAGCGGCGTGCCGAGCGGCACGAAGGCCACGTTGACGGTGGCCATCTCCTGCTCGGTCGGCTCGGCCGCCTTGCCGGTCAGCAGCTGCAGCGAGACCAGCAGCATGAGCAGCCCGCCCGCCCCCTGCAGCGCGGGCAGCTGCACGCCCAGATAGCTGAGCACCGACTGGCCGAACAGCGCGAACGCCACGATCACCCCGAACGCGACCACCGCGGCCTGCCAGGCCAGCCTGCTCCGGTCCCGCGCCGTCAGCCCCCTGGTGAGCCCGAGGAACACCGGCACCGTGCCCGGCGGATCGGTGATCACCAGCAGCGTGACGAACACCTCCCAGAAGAACTTCACGACGCGCCTGCCGCGGTGAACTCGGCGGGAACTCCGGTGGCTTCCCGCGCGACCGTGAGGTGCACGGCGAACTGAGCGGGAACCACCAGCTCCCTCCCTGCTGCGCAAGGCCCGCTGATGTCAGCCGCTCACGCCTGGACTGGGACCGCGCCGTTTGCCTGCCCGGCGAGCCTCTCATAAGACTCGGGCGAGATCGTCTCACAGCCGATCCGGTGCCCGGTCAGCGTGCCGTGATCGTCACTGCCGCCGGATGCCACCAAGCCGAGCTCGCTGACCAGTGAGCTCAGTCGGCTCCGTTCGGAAAAATCCTGTTCTGGATGACATACCTCGACGCCAGCCAGGCCGCGGCCGGCCAGCTGGGCGAGCGTCTCATCGGGCACCATCCAGCTGTCCCGGCCTGCCCGCGGGTGCGCGAGCACGGGCACGCCGCCGGCCGCACGGATCAGCGTGATCGCGCAGGTCGGGTCGAGCGCGTACCGGCCGACGTAGGCGCGGCCGCCCATCCCGATCCACTCCCGGGTGAACGCCTGGGACGGCTCGTCGATCACGCCCTCGTCGGCGAGCGCGCGGGCGATGTGCGGCCTGCCGACCACCCCGCCGCCGGCGATGGCGGACACCCCTTCCCAGGTGACTCCGGTGCCGAGCTCGGCCAGCCGGGCGACCATGGCCTCGGCCCGGTGGATACGGTCCTCGCGGATCCGCCGGCACTGCTCGGCCAGTTCCTCATGGTCGGGATCGAACAGGTACGCCAGCATGTGCACGCTGTGGCCGTCCAGGCGGCAGGACAGCTCCATCCCCGGGATGAGCGTCAGGCCGGGCGGCAGCTCGGCGAGCGCCTCGGCATGGCCGGCCGCCGTGTCATGGTCGGTCAGCGCGACCATGTCCAGTCCGGCCGCGCGGGCTCGCCGCATCACCTCGGCCGGAGAATCGGTGCCGTCGGAGACGTTGCTGTGGGTGTGCAGGTCGATGCGCACGATCATCAATGGTACGCGAGGGAGGTTAGCCGGGTATGCCCAAGGTCCTAACCCGGCAGGTGCGGGGACAGGGCACCGAAAGGGAGGTCGAGTTGCTGGCCCGGGTCGCGGAGGTCACGCAGGGTAATCGGCTCGATCATCAAGACTCCGGCGGTGTCGGGCCACAGCACGGCCCACAGCCAGTTGCCCATCATCTCGCCCGCGAACGCGGCGCGGCCGGGCGCGTCCACGTGCCAGAGCGGAAACTCGTGGTTGCCGAACCGGACGAACGCGCTCGGCTGCGCGGTCGCGAAGCCGTCGCCAGGATCGGGCCCTTCCAGGCCGGCCAGCCTGGCGCCTAGGCCTACGCCCGGCTCTTCGGAGACCAGCAGCAGGTCACCCGGGCCGCCGACCGGGTTGGGCCCGGACACCGCGACCACGCAGCCGCGCATTCCCGACCGCTCGTCCCCCGCGCCGGCGAAGCCGGTTACCAGCCATCCGGCGGGCAGCGGCCAGGGCAGCCAGACCGGGACGCCGACGTTGCGCAGCAGTCCGTCCAGCCCTTCGCGGGACGGGCTGTGCGCCGCGCCCAGCGGATCCACCTGGCCGTGCGCGTCGCACTGCCAGGCGCTGGACCAAACGCTCGGCTCCCTGACGTGTGCCCCGCACCGCGGGCAGGTCGGTGCCCCTCTCACAACTACACACAGTGACTCTTGCCCCGGCCGTAGTCAACCCCCCGCCTGCGCTTCGCCCGCAGCCAGACTCAGGGTGTACTAGTGCGGTGAGACTGGTGGCGTGCGTGGGGGCGGTCGTATCCGGCGATGACGGGCGGCTGCTGCTGATCAAGCGGGGGCACGAGCCCGGCGCCGGGCTGTGGTCGCTGCCGGGCGGCCGGGTGGAGCCGGGCGAGACCGACGAGCAGGCTGTGATCAGGGAGGTCGCCGAGGAGACGGGACTGGCGGTGCTGCCGGGGCGGCTGGCCGGCTCGCTGCGCAGGCCCGGCCCCGGAGGGGTCGTGTTCGACATCCGCGACTATTGCGCGACGGTCACCGGCGGCGTGCTCGCGGCCGGCGACGATGCCGCCGACGCCGGATGGGTCGATCCGGCCGGCCTGGCCGCGCTGCCGCTCACCGAGGGCCTGCTGGACCTGCTCACCGAGTGGGGCGTGCTGCGTTAGGGGCTCCGGCGGCGTCCTCGATCTGGGCCTCGATGCCGATCCGGCCGGCCCGACGATAACGGGCCGAGGATCTCGGCTACAGCAGCACGGCCTTAGGATCACAGGTATGAGCTCTGCCCCCGTTACCTACCCGCCGCCTACCTCCGACCAGGTCACCAGAGCGCTGGACGGCGTCCAGGATCCGGAGATCCACCGGCCGATCACTGACCTTGGCATGGTCAAGAACATCGAGATCAAGGCCGACGGCACGGTCCGGGTGGACGTCTGGCTGACCGTGGCGGGCTGCCCGATGCGCGACACGATCACCCGCGAGGTGACGGCCGCGGTGAGCAAGGTCGACGGCGTGTCCCGGGTGCAGGTGGAGCTCGACGTGATGAGCACCGAGCAGCGCAAGACGCTGCAGGGCAAGCTGAGGGGCGGCCGTCCCGAGCCCGAGATCCCGTTCGCTAAGCCGGAGTCGCTGACCCGGGTCTTCGCCGTGGCCAGCGGGAAGGGCGGGGTGGGCAAGTCTTCGGTGACCGTCAACCTCGCCGCGGCGCTGGCCGCCGAGGGGCAGAAGGTCGGCGTGGTGGACGCGGACATCTACGGGCATTCGGTGCCGCGGATGCTCGGCGTCACCGGCCGTCCGACCCAGGTCGAACAGATGATCATGCCGCCTTCGGCGCACGGCATCTCGGTGATATCAGTGGGCATGTTCACCAAGGGCAACACGCCCGTGGTGTGGCGCGGCCCGATGCTGCACCGGGCGCTTCAGCAGTTCCTCGCCGATGTCTACTGGGGCGACCTGGACGTGCTGCTGATGGACCTGCCGCCCGGCACCGGTGATATCGCGATCTCGGTGGCCCAACTGCTGCCCAACGCCGAATTGCTGGTCGTGACCACGCCGCAGCTCGCCTCGGCTGAGGTGGCGGAGCGGGCCGGATCGATCGCGGCCCAGACCCACCAGCGCATCGTGGGCGTCATCGAGAACATGTCGTACCTGCCCTGCCCGCACTGCGGGGAGCCGGTGGAGGTGTTCGGAGCGGGCGGCGGCACGGCGGTGGCCGAGGCACTGACCAGGATCACCGGAACCGAGGTGCCGATGCTCGGCCAGGTGCCGATCGACCTGCGGCTGCGCGAGGGCGGCGACAACGGGGTGCCGCTGGTCCTCAGCGAGCCGGACTCCGCGGCCGGCCAGCAGCTCACCGCGATCGCGCACGGGCTGGGCCGCCGGGCCCGCGGGCTGGCCGGGCGCCAGCTCGGCATCATGCCCAGCTGAGCTGGCGGGCGGAGCAACCCTTCTTTGCCGGGCCCAAGGCCATGACGCCGCTGTCACAATCAGTAATGGACAGCGAGGCGAAGATGGCCAGAGCCCGCATCATCGCAGGCCGTGCCGATTCCCCCAGTTACTCTCAGGTAGCTTCGATGTCGAACGGCGGCCGGCGGGCGGAGTCCATCGGATGCGGTCGCGGCCTGGGTCCCGCGGGGTCAAGGTCGTCGAGGTCATCGAGCAGGTGCTTGCGCACGAACGCCCTCGGGTTCAGGTCGGCCACGTCGAAGTCGGTGAACTCGGGGCCGAGACCTTCGGTCAAGTCGACCTTGGCCTGCTCGGCCATCCGGCGCAGGTCACGGAGCACCTTGCCGGCCTGGGAGGCAATCTTCGGCAACTGGTCCGGGCCGAAGATCACCAGTGCGATAACGGCGAGCACCAAGAGCTTGGTGATGGATAGATCGAACACTCAAGACTCTCCGGGATCCGTTCGGCCCGCCGGGCACCGTGCCCGGTTCTTCCACTGTAGCTGGTTCGGTCGCGGTTATCGGTGCCGCGGTCGAGGCCTTTCAGCGGTGACGCTTACCGGTCAGCGAAACGGGTTGGCCCAGGAGAGCAGGCGCCGGACGCCGTGGCCGATGCGCCTCCAGAACCCGGGCCGCGTGTCGTGCGGCAGCGCGTTCACCACCTGGGCGATCAGGGTGCCGGGCGCATCGGCCAGCACGGTGTACACGAACCCGTCCGCCGACCACGTCAGACTCGGCTGAGCCGGGTCGGCCGGGTCGCGGACGTAGAGGGCATGGCCGCGCAGAGTCGTTTCCCGCCACCCAGGGAAGAAGGCGGGCAGCCGACCGCGCTGGACGAACACCGACACCGCGGACAGGCCGTCGGAGTAGGACAGGTCGATCACCTGGCCGGCCGCCGTGGCCGCCTCGCTGGCCTCGAACAAGGTCAGCCCGGCGGACCCGAAGCCCGGCACCGGCCAGCCACTGGCCCGCAGCGTGGCCAGCCGGGCGGCGCTGAGCTCATCGGTCCACGGCTGCAGGACGACGGCCGGCGACGGCGCGTCGGCCGGCGTTCCCGCCCCTGTCCCCGCGGAAGCGGGCGTTCCCGCGGAAGCGGGCGTTCCCGCGGAAGCGGGAACGGGGACGCCGGCCGGACGGCCGAGCTTCAGGCTGGCGAACGCGTCTTCGCTGATCATGTCTGCGCCGGAGTCGAAGAGCTCGCGGCGCAGCGGCAGATTCGTCGCACTGTCCAGCCAGAACATCGCGGCCGCGGTGCCGTTCGGTCGCATGACCTCGACGATCCGGGCCGGCCGTCCGTCCGCCGAGCCAAGCCCGGCGTAGAACACCGCGTAGTGCCGGGCGAGCAGCCCGAGCAGCCGGGGGGTGAGGCCGAGCACGCCATCGGGAAGCTGGTCGTCCGGGTCATCGGTCAGCTGCGACCAGGCCGAGGCAGGCCCGGCGCTGGCCATCCGGGTGAGCGTGCCGAGCCCGGACTGGTGCCAGACATCGACCGCCGCCTGGCCAGTCCCCGAGCCAAGCCATGAGCCGCTGCCGTCCGGTATCCGCCACGAGATGACCTGCACGCCCTGATAGGAGGAGACCCGGGCGGCCGTGGCCGCCGCCGTCAGCAGGCGCAGGCCGGCGGCGCGCGCCGTCATCGAGTCCGCGCCCACGGCGGCTGCCGCCGAGGCAGACCCGTTCCACGGCGCGGCTGGCCCGCGCGGCACCGGGTGGCCGGCCACGGGATCGCTGCCGTCCACAGCCGACAAGACCAGCGCGAGCAAGCCGACCGCGCCGACGATGGTGACAGCACGACGGCCCGCCGGGCCGCACCGGGGGTGCGGAGCAAGGTTCACGGTCTTGCGCGGACGCCAGCCTGCTTGGCGACAGAGAACTCGCGGGACATCATCAGGGGCAGCTCGCCCGTGTTCACCGCGTGCTCGAAGGAGTACATGTCGACTTCGGGAGCGACCCTTGGTCCTGACGGCTGCTCGCCGCCCGCCGCGAATGACGCGGCGCCGAGACCAACGGCCAGTGCTGCCACCGCGCCCGCCACGACGTAGCGGGCGTGCGGCCGCCCGCGGCCAGCCGATGATGCGGCGGGGGTGGCCTCGGCATCGGCGCCCGCGGGCTCGCTGCCGTACCACTCCGGGACGTCGTTCCAGGCCGGCGGCCGGGAGGTGATGTCCCCGCCGGGGAACGCGGTCATCGACACCCGGGTCCGCGGCGCGGCCAGGAATCGCGGCCGCGGTGGCGGCGGTTCGCCCAGGGCCGCCAGGGCGATCAGCCGGCTGGTCAGCGTGCCGTCCGCGGGCGTCTCGCCGAGACCGCCGACGCGGCGCTTGATGGTCCGCAGCGCGGACGCTTCGCCCCGGCATTCCTCGCAGCTGACCAGGTGCGCGTAAACCTGGTCGCGTTCGGTGTCGCTCAGCTCACCATCGATGAGCGCGGAAAGCCGCCGCCCGAGATGACTCACGCCTGTTCACTCCGCTTCGCCTGAACGTGCGGGGCGGGGGCACTGATCGACGCCTGCGGCACGGTTACCTGGGTGGCCGCAGGCTCCCTGGTGTCGCCTGGCTTGCGCGGGCGGCGATGATCTAGAGCGGCCCTGAGCTGGGCCCGGCCCCGGTGAATGCGGCTGCGCACGGTGCCGAGCTTCACCCCGAGGGTGACCGCGATCTCCTCATACGACAGGCCTTCGATGTCACAGAGCACCACGGCCGCCCGGTACTCCGGGGCCAGGGCCTCCAGGGCGCTCTGGATGTCGCTGTCCAGGTGGCGGTCGTCGAAGGCCTGCGCCGGAGTCGGCCCGCTCTGCAGCCGCTCGGCCGTCTCGTCACCGAGCCCCTCGAACCGGATCCGCTGCCTGCGCCGGGCCATGTCGAGGAAGAGGTTGGTGGTGATCCGGTGCAGCCAGCCCTCGAACGTGCCCGGCGTGTAGCTGGACAGCGACCGGAAGACCCGGACGAAGACCTCCTGGGTGAGATCCTCGGCGTCATGCTTGTTGCCAGTCAGCCGGTAGGCGAGGCGATACACCCGCGCAGAGTGGGTACGGACAACCTCTTCCCAGCTCGGCGGGGTCCACGGGGCCACCGCATCAAGCTGCTCGATCTTGTCCACGGCCTCCCCTCTCGCGCCTGGTGCTGCTGCCTCTACCACCATGGTGCCTGGACTTCCCCTCCTTGGCCAGCCGAGCGCCGCCTGCCTCGAGTAACGCCCGCAGATGGCCCGCTGGTTCCCGATCTCCATCAGGCGGCGCTAGGCTGCGCACGGAGCAGTAGCTCTCCTGGGGAGGCAGCCATCACCAGCACAGAGGCCACACAGGCATACGTCGAGGAGTTCCTCGTCGAGGACGAGCCGCTGCTGCTGGCCAGGCAGAACGCAGCCGAAGTCGGCGGAGCGGTGCCGGTCGGCCCGGTCAGCGGCGCCACGCTCCGTTTCCTCGCGGCCGCCATCGGGGCCAGGGCCGTCGCGGAGATCGGCACCGGCTGTGGCGTCTCCGGGATCTGGCTGCTCCGGGGGATGCTTCCCGACGGGGTCCTCACGAGCGTCGATTTCGAGCCGGAACACCAGCGGCTGGCACGCCAGGCGCTCACCGAGGCAGGGTTTGCCGCTAATAGGTACCGGCTGATTGGCGGCCGTGCGCTCGACGTGCTGCCCCGGCTGACCGACGGCGGGTACGACATGGTCTGCTGCGACGCGGATAAGCAGGAGTATCCCGAATACCTGTCGGCAGCACTGCGGCTACTGCGCCCGGGCGGCATCGTGACCTTCGATAATGCGCTGTGGCACGACAGGGTCGCAGATCCCGGCTGCGACGACGAAGACACCACGGCGATCAGGGAGGTATCGATGCGCATCAGGTCCGATGAGCACCTCGTTCCGCTGCTCCTTCCGGTCGGCGACGGCCTGCTGGCCGCGGTTAAACGGGGAGAGTAGATCCAGATCAGCCGACGGCGGACTTGAGGGCGTCGCCTAGCTTGGCCGCTTCATCGGCCGATAGCTCAACCACGAGCCGGCCGCCACCTTCAAGAGGGACACGCATCACAATGCCGCGGCCCTCCTTCGTGACCTCAAGCGGACCGTCGCCTGTCCGCGGCTTCATCGCCGCCATTCGTCATCCCCTTCCTGCCTGGCGCCGCGCGGAGCCGAGGGTGCCCCGCGGTAACTGGCTCCCTGCAGGGCCGCGGCGGCCCGGCGTGGGCCGCGGGACCGGCTAACCACAACCTTGTCGATCAGTGGCGTCCATTATCCCGTGTTCGGCCGGTGAATGGTAACGATCAGCTCCGCATCGGCCCCGAACCACGACGGACTTGCCCCAAAATTGCGCCAAGTCAGGCAAGACTTGGAGTGTGGACGCTCGTTCGGCTCTCTTCGACCTCTACGGTGACCATCTACGCTCGCGCGGCGCCCAGGCTCCGGTCGCGGCGCTTGTCCGGATGCTGGCCAGTCTCGGCATCGCCTCGCCCGCGGTCAGGACCGCGATTTCGCGGATGGTGCGGCAGGGCTGGCTGCAGCCGGTCCGGATCGGGGCGGTGGCCGGGTACGCGCTGACCCCGCGGGCGGTCAGCCGGCTGGACGAGGCGGCGGAGCGGATTTACTCGCGCGGCAGCATCGACTGGGACGGCGGCTGGCACCTGGTCGTGGTGGAGCGGGTACGCGAGCGCACCCGCCGCGAGCGGGTGCAGGCGAGCCTCAGGTATCTCGGCTACGCGCAGCTCGACGACACGACGTGGCTGAGCCCGCACCCCTCGCCCGAGCTGGAGGCGCTGCGCGAATCGGAGCGCGTCAGGGTGGAGCCGTTCGCGGCCAGGTACGACGGCGACGCCCGCGGCCTGCTGGCCAGGACCTGGGATCTGGACACGCTGGCGCGGGCCTACCGGAACTGGCTCGCCGACGCGCGCGCGCTGATGGCACCGGTCGGCGAGGACGCAACCGACGAGGTGATCTTCGCCGCGCGGAGCAAGCTCGTGCACGGCTGGCGCAAGTTCCTGTTCCGCGATCCCGGACTGCCGGTGGAACTACTCCCGCAGGAGTGGCCGGGCACTGCGGCGGCGGAGTTCTTCAACGTAGAATCGGCCCGCCTGCTGCCTGCGGCGTCCGGTTTCGTGGACTGCTGCCTGGCCGCGGGCGACAGCCGGGCCGCTCGCACACCCTAGGAGACCGCAGTGTCCGACACCGTGCTGTACGCCGTCGATGACGCGGTAGCCAGCATCACGCTGAACCGCCCGGAGGCCAGGAACGCGCTGACCACCGAGATGAAGGCCGAGCTGCTGGCCACGCTGCGGCGCGCCGCGGCCGACGAGCAGGTGCGGGCCGTGATCATCACGGGCGCGGGGCGCGGATTCTGCGCGGGCCAGGACCTGGTCGAGCACGCGGAGGCACTGGAAGCGGGCGCGGATCTGAGCGACACCGTTCGTGCGCACTACAACCCGATCGTCACCACGATCACGACGATGGCCAAGCCGGTAATCGCCGCGGTGAACGGCGTCGCAGCCGGCGCCGGCGCATCGCTCGCGTTCGCCTGCGACCTCCGGCTGGCCGCCCGCCGGGCCAGCGTGATGATGGCGTTCGCCCGGGTCGGGCTGGGCCCGGACTCGGGCGCCTCCTGGACCTTGCAGCGGCTGGCCGGCCCGGCCAGGGCGGCCGAGCTGCTCATGCTCGCCGAGCCCATCGACGCCGAGCGAGCCTGCCAGCTCGGCCTGTTCAGCAGCGTGGTCGATGACGACGAGCTCGCCGCGGCGGCGCAGCAGCTTGCCGCCCGGCTGGCGACCGGCCCGACCGCCGCCTACGCCGGCATCAAGCAGGCCCTCGCCTTCGCCGCCACGCATGCGCTGCCCGAAGCTCTGGAGAACGAGGCGGACATGCAGTCGCGGCTCGGCCAGACCGCAGACCACCGGTCCGCCACGCTAGCGTTCGTCGCCAAGCAGCAGCCCGTCTACCAGGGCAAGTAACAGCAGGTGCGCCGGAGTCAGGTGTAGGCGCCACGGCGGAAGCAGCCGAATAGGTGATCGTCTACGATGCCGCACGCCTGCATGGTCGAGTAGACGGTTACCGGGCCGGTGAAGGCAAAGCCGCGGCGCTTGAGGTCGCGGGCGAGTGCCTTCGACTCGGCCGAGGCGGCGGGCAGGTCTTCCAGCGTGCGCGGGCCGCCGGATCGCCGCGGATCACCTGACGAGTCCGGTACTGACGGGACGGGTGCATAAGACCAGATCAGCGCGGCCAGGCCGTCGGGAAGCTCCAGGGCGGCCCGTGCGTTACGGATCGCGGCGTCGATCTTGGCCCGGTTGCGGACGATCCCTGCGTCGGCCATCAGGCGCGCCACGTCGTCGGGGCCATAGGCGGCAACGGACTCCATCGCGAAACCGCCGAACGCCGCGCGGAAATTCTCCCGCTTGCGCAAGATCGTGAGCCACGACAGCCCCGACTGGAACGCCTCCAGGCACAGCCGCTCGAAGATGCCCCGGTCGTCGCGGACCGGGCGACCCCATTCGTCGTCGTGATAGGTGACGTATTCGGGTGTGCTCAGGCCCCACGGGCAGCGCGGCTGTCCGTCCGGCCCGATCACCGGGCCGCGGCCTGGCTCGGTCACCAGCCGTCCTCCTCATCGCCGCCGGAGAACTCCGGGTCGGTGAGCGGATCCTGATCCCCGTGGTCCGCGGCGGGAAGGTCCGCAGATGCGGCGTCCGTTCGCTTGAGCCGAGAGCGCGGCGTGAAGACATCAGCGCCCATCTCGCTGTCCCCGGGGCGTCTGGGGAGAGCGTAGGGCGACGGGGAGGTCGGCGCGTCGGCCGCAGGATCGCCGAAGGGCCTGGGGGCGCGGCCGCCGGAAGGCAGCCGACGCGGAAGCGGGGCCTCGGAGGGCGACTCAGCCCACGAGCCGGGCGACAGCGCATCCGGGGGCCGAGCGCCGCCCGGAGCCGCCGCCTCATCTGAGTCCGAGCCCCAGTCCGAGGCCAGGTCAGAGCCTGAGTCCAAGGCCGGGTCCCGGTCCATAGCCGAACGAGCATCACCCAGCCCCGAAGGCCGCCAGCCCGGCGGCCGCGGGCCTGGCGGCAGCACACCCGGCGGACGCGGCGAGCCGGCCGGCTCGGCCCAGCCAGTGCCCGACGGCTGCCCCTCCCGGCCCCCCGCGGAAAGGTCAGGCTCGTCCCCCGGCTCATCCTCACCGCGGAACCGGCCTCGCCCCGTTGACTCCAGGCCCCGCCCGGTTGACTCCAGGTCCCGCCCCGTGGATTCCGGCCCGGCAGACGGCCCCGGAGACTCCCGCCCGGCAGACGGTCCCGGAGACTCCCGCAGCGTCTCGACCTGGTGGCGCAGCGCGCTGAGCTCGATGTCGCGTTCGGTGAGCGCGTCGGCGATGCGGTTCAGCGCCTCGTCGGTGGCCTGCGCGTTGTACCCCCAGAGGGTGAGCGGCGGCCGGAACAGCACGACGTCCGTAGCGGACACCTCGTCCAGCCGGAGCGGCGCGTAGTCGGCCTGAAAGTACGTCAGCTCGCCACCGCGGCCGACCGCGACCGCAATGACCCCGACAAGCACCGCCGCAGCGACGACCAGCATGACCACAGGCACATACGCATCGTGCCATGCTCTGGGGGGTGAAGTCGCCCGAGGAGCCGCCCGAAGACCCGCCCGAAGACCCGCCCGCGGATCAGCAGCCGCGGCCGGCCAGGATCCTGCTCGTGGCCGACGATGGCCAGCCGCCGCCGGTGCCCGTGACCGAAGACCCTGCGGTCGCGCGGCGCACCGGAGCCTTGCTGATCTGCCGCGATCTGAGCGAGGCGGCCGGGCTGATCGAGGCGGGCTGGCGGGTCATGGTGGACGCCGACGCGGCCGGGAGCCCGCAGGCGGCCGCGGCAGCCGCAGCCCTGTGTGCCTGGCTGGGCGCGGCCGCGGTCAGGACCCGGCACGTGACCGAAGTGCGGCGGGCCATCGACATGGCCGAGTCGATCAGGGGAACGCGGCCACTCCCTGGTGGTGGTTATGGGCGTTCTGGATGATCGCGGCGACTTCCGCCGGGTTGTCCGCCACGAACAGCAGCTCAGGGTCCGCCTCTGAGACCTTCCCCTGGGTCAGCAGCGTGTCCTTGATCCAGGTCAGCAGGCCGGACCAGTAGCCGCTGCCGACCAGCACGATCGGGAACTTGGTGATCTTCCCGGTCTGCACCAGGGTCAGCGCCTCGAACAGTTCGTCCAGCGTGCCGAACCCGCCCGGCAGCACCACGAAGGCCTGCGAGTACTTGATGAACACGGTCTTGCGGACGAAGAAGTACCGGAATTCCAGGCCGATTTCGACGTAATCGTTGAGGCCCATCTCCATCGGCAGCTCGATGCCGAGGCCCACCGAGACGCCGTTCGCGCTGACCGCGCCCTTGTTGGCCGCCTCCATCACGCCGGGACCGCCGCCAGTGATCACGGCGTACCCTGCCTGCGCAAGCTCGGCACCTATCCGTTCGGCACAACCGTATTCAGCCGAGCCAGGCAGCACCCGGGCCGAGCCGAACACCGAAACCGCCGGCCCGAGCTCGGCGAGGAGCCCGAAGCCCTCCACGAACTCCGCCTGGATCCGCATCACCCGCCAGGGGTCGGTGTGCACCCAGTCGGCGGGGCCGCGGCGATCGAGCAGCCGCTGGTCGGTCGTTGTCTGCGGGATGTGCTTGCCGCGCAGCGTGGCAGGTCCCTGGCGGCGTGCCCGCTTGCGCGGCTCGGAGTTGAGGTTCATATTGCCCCCACGGTAACCGGGACGGGGCAGTGACCTTACCAGGGCGCGCGAGGCTTGAACTAACCGCTCACCCCGTGGTCGCGCAGAATCTCGTTGAGCGCCAGCTTGTCGTGCCCGCTGCCCTCGGGCAGGCGCTTGAGCACGAGCACGCACGGCATGCCGAAGTCTCCGCCGGGAAAGCTCTTGGTGCGGCTGCCGCCGACGCACACCGACCAGGCCGGCGCCTCGCCGCGCGGCAGTTCCTCGCCGGTCTGCACGTCGATGACCACCGTGCTCTTGGTCAAGATCGTGCCCGAGCCGAGCTTGGCGCCGCGGCGCACCCTGGCCCCCTCGACCACCATGCTGCGGGATCCGATGAACGCCTCGTCCTCGACGACGACCGGCACCGCACCGGGCGGCTCGAGCACGCCGCCGATCCCGACGCCGCCGGACAGGTGGACGTTCTTCCCGATCTGGGCGCAGGAGCCGACGGTGGCCCAGGTATCCACCATCGTTCCCTCCTCAACATAAGCCCCTATATTCACAAAAGACGGCATCAGAACGGTTCCAGGCGCGAGGTACGCGCCCCACCGGGCAATCGCGCCGGGGACCAGCCGGACCCCGTCCAGGCGGGTCTTCAGCGGCAGCCGGTCCTGATAGCAGAAATCGCCCGCCTGCGAGCTGGTCATCGGCAGCAGCCGGAAGGCGAGCAGGATCGCCCGCTTGGCCCGCTCGTCCACGACAATCTCGCGGGTGGCCGGATCGGGGGCCGCGACCCTGGCCGTGCCCTGGTCCAGCGCGTCGATGGCCGCGACCACCGCGGCCCGTGCCTCGGCGTCGTCCGGGCCGAGCTCGGCGCGCATCTCCCACAGTTCGTCAATCCCTGGCGCAAGCTCGCTCATGGCGACGCAGCCTACCGGCCGATCCGGGTACGGTCTGGTGGTGTGCCGAACAGACGCCGGAGGCCGCTGCGCGGGTTCGCGCTGCTGACGGTCGCGGCGCTGGCGGTTTCCCTGGGCCTGTACCTGGCCTACCGGCACGTGCAGGAGGTCAGCCACGGCTGCCAGGCGAATTCGGGCGCCGCCGCGGTCTCGCTGGACCCCGAGCAGGGGGCCCTCGCGGCCACCATCGCTGGCGTGGCGCACGCCCGCCACGTTGGCACCGGCGCCGTCACCATCGCCTACGCGACCGCCATGCAGGAGTCGCACCTGCACAACCTGCCGGCCGGCGACCTGGACTCGATCGGCGTGTTTCAGCAGCGGCCGTCGGAGGGCTGGGGCAGTCCGAAGAACCTCATGGACCCGGTGTACGCGACCGGCAAGTTCTTCGACGCGCTGGTCCGGGTGCCCGACTACTTGCACATCCCGCTGGCCGAGGCCGCCCAGGACGTGCAGCATAGCGCGGACGGCTCGGCGTACTCGAACTACCAGCAGCAGGCGGCGCAGATGGCGGCCGCGTTCACGGGGCTGCGGCCGCACTCGGTCTGGTGCTGGTCGTTCCCGGACCGGCCGGGGAGGCCGCAGGTCGCGGCGATGCGGTCCGGGCTGCTGCACGCGTTCGGCCGGCTCGACGTGCGGGCGGCGGGCTCGTCCGGCGCGGACCCGGCCACCGACATCAGGATCGGGCGTCGCGCGGTGGGCTGGACCGTGGCAGGCTGGCTGGTGACTCACGCAACGGAATACCAGATAGGCAACGTTCGCTATGCCGACTATCAGTGGAGCGCGTCGAAGGCAAGCCGGGGCTGGACCCGCGATCCCTCGGCACCATCCGGTAGCGTCGAACTGCGCTGATAACCTACCGCCCAGGGCGGACGAAGAGGAGTTCATACGTGACGTACATCATCGCGCAGCCCTGCGTGGATGTGCTCGACAAGTCGTGCATCGAAGAGTGCCCCGTGGACTGCATCTACGAGGGCGAGCGCATGCTCTATATCCACCCGGATGAGTGCGTTGACTGCGGTGCGTGCGAGCCCGTCTGCCCGGTGGAGGCCATCTTCTACGAGGACGACGTTCCTGATCAGTGGAAGGACTACTACAAGGCGAACGTCGAGTTCTTCTCCGACCTCGGCTCGCCCGGTGGCGCCTCCAAGTCAGGGAAGATCAACAAGGATCACCCGCTGGTAGCGGCGCTGCCCCCGCAGGGAGACGGCAGCTGACCCTCGCTGACCGGCTGCCCCGGTTCGGCTGGGATCTGCTCGCCCCCTACCGGGTCACGGCGAGCGCGCATCCGGCCGGGATCGTGGACCTGTCGGTCGGCACCCCGGTGGATCCGGTACCGTCCGCGGTCCGCGAGGCGCTGACCGCCGCCGCGGACTCGCCCGGCTACCCGACCACACACGGGACGCCGCAGTTGCGCGAGGCGGCGGCGGGCTGGCTGGCCCGCCAGCATGGCGTGACCGTCGAACCAGACGCGGTGCTGCCGGTGATCGGCACCAAGGAGCTCATCTCCTGGCTGCCGGTCATGCTCGGCTGCGCCGCCGGCGACACCGTCGTGCACCCCGAGCTGGCCTACCCGACGTATGCCATCGGCGCCCAGCTCGCCGGGGCGCGCGCACTGGCGGCGGACGGGCTGGTCGCGCTCGGCCCCGAGCGGGTCCCGCTGGTCTGGGTCAACTCCCCCGGCAACCCGACCGGCCGCGTGCTGCCCGCCGCGCACCTGGCCAAGATGGCGGCCTGGGCCAGGGACCGCGGCGCGGTGCTGGCCTCCGACGAGTGCTATATCGACCTGGGCTATGAGGAACGACCGGTGTCGGTGCTGCACCCGGACGTCAGCGGCGGGTCGCACCAGGGCCTGCTCGCGGTCTACTCGCTGTCCAAGCGATCGAACCTGGCCGGCTACCGGGCCGGATTCGTGACCGGCGACCCCGCCCTGGTCGCGGCGCTGCTGGAGATCCGCAGGCACACCGGGATGATGGTGCCCGCCCCGGTGCAGGCGGCGATGACCGCCGCCCTCGGCGACGACGAGCACGCGGCGCAGCAGCGGGCCAGGTACGCCGCCCGGCGCGAGCTGCTGGGCGGGGCGCTGACCGTGGCCGGCTGGCGGATCGAGCACTCGACGGCCGGGCTGTACCTGTGGGCCGCCCACCCGGCCTACGACGGCTGGGGGTCGGTGCAGGTGCTGGCCCAAGCCGGCATCCTGGTGGCGCCGGGCGAGCTCTACGGGCCGACAGGGGCGCGGCACGTCCGGGTTGCGCTGACCGCCACCGACGAGCGGGCGGCATCCGCCGCGGCGCGGCTCTCCGCCCTGACCTTGTAGGCACTGACCTCGTAGGCACTGACCTCGTAGGCACTGACCTCGTAGACGGCCGCCGAGCTCATAGGCTGGCCCGGTGCTCACGCTCTACGACACCAAGACCAAACAGGCCGAGCCGATCGGCGGCATCCGGCGCGGCGAGCTGCGGATGTACAGCTGCGGGCCGGCGGCCTACCGCTACGCGCACATCGGCGACCTGCGCTCCTTCCTGCTGCCCGACCTGATCCGGCGGGCCGCCGAGCGCCGCGGCATGCAGGTCATCGCCGGCCAGAACATCACCGACGTCGGGCACCCGGCCGATGACAGCGAAATCGACAGCGCCCGGCATTATGAGGACGCATTCCGCGCCGACCTGGCCGCGCTGAACATCCGGCCTGCCGACCATACGCCGCGGACCTCGGAGTCGATCGACCTGATCATCGACATGATCGGCCGGCTGATCGACGGCGGGCACGCCTACGCCACGGCGGACGGGTCGGTGCTGTTCGACGCGCGCTCATTCGCCGGCTACGGCGAGCTGTCCGGCCACCGGTCCCCCGCCGACTGGGCGCTGTGGCAGGGCGCCGGCGGGCGCCAGGACCCGACCTGGGCCGCGCCGTGGGGCGCCGGCTTCCCTGGCGGGCACACCGAATGCTCGGCGATGCTGCTGCATCACCTCGGCGAGCACGTCGACATCCAGACCGGCGGCATCGGCCTGCGGTTCCCGCACCACGAGAACGAGCGCGCGCAATCCAATTCGCTGGCCGGCCGCGAGGTGGTCGCGCACTGGGTGCACGGCGAGCACCTGCTGTTCGCGGGCGGCACGATGTCGCAGTCCGCCGGGAACGTGGTGCTGCTCTGTGACCTCACCGGCCGGGGCCTCGACCCGCTCGCGCTGCGGCTGGCCTTCCTCGAGCAGCGCTACCGGCAGCAGCTGAACCTCAGCTGGGACACGCTGACGACGGCGGACCGCACGCTGCGCCGGTGGCGCGAGCGGGTGGCCGACTGGGCCGACCTGCCGAGCGCGGCGATGCCGGCCGGCTACGCCGACGCGTTCACCGCCGCCTTCGACGATGACCTGGACACCCCCGCCGCGCTGCGCGAGCTGCGTGCGCTCGAGCGCGACGAGGCCGTGCCCGCCGGGGCCAAGTTCGAGACGTTCGCCCACCTGGACCGACTGCTCGGCCTCGATCTCGCCCGCGACGTGGGCAGGCCGCGCCGGAGTGTGCGAACCACCACATAGAGTACGCATCGGCTCGCAAAACGCGCAACGATCAGTATGTCAGCCGGAAAAATACGCAACAAATCACCGGTATGACGCAAGTCCAGCGTGTACTCATTGCAGCTAGGGCACCCGTAGGCTGACTGCACTACTGAGATTCGTGATAACTGCAGCGCAGAAGGGACCCGGGATGACCGTCACCACTCCAGACGCGGCCGGCCAGGCCCGCCAGGGTGCGGCCCAGATTCGCCGTGCCGGCTCGGCCAGGACCTACCTGATGTGCCCTCCCGAACATTTCGCCGTGACCTACGCGATCAACCCGTGGATGCACCCGGATCAGCCCGTTGACGCCGCGCTCGCGATGACCCAGTGGGAAGAGCTGCGCCAGACCTACCTGCGGCTCGGCCACGAGGTGCGGATCATCGACCCGGTGGCCGACCTGCCCGATATGGTGTTCGCGGCGAACGGCGCCACGGTCATCGACGGCAAGGTGCTCGGCTCCCGGTTCCTTTACCCGCAGCGCGCCGCGGAGGGCGCAGCGTACATGGACTGGTTCCGGCGGGACGGCTATCCGGTCGTCAGCGTCCCGCGGACCGTCAACGAGGGTGAGGGCGACATCGTGAACGCGGGCCGGGCCGTGCTGGCCGGGTACGGGTTCCGCACCGAGTACGCCGCCCGCGATGAGATCGAGGAGCTCTTCGGCCTGCCGGTGATCAGCCTGCACCTGGTGGATCCGCGCTTCTACCACCTCGACACCGCGCTGTGCGTGCTCGACGAGGACACGCTGGCCTACTACCCGGCGGCGTTCGACGACGCCGGCCGCGCGGCACTCGCCGCGCACTTCACCGAGCTGATCGAGGCCAAGGACGAGGACGCCGAGGTGCTCGGGCTGAACGGCGTCAGCGATGGCCGGCACGTGGTGCTGCCCGCTCAGGCGCGCGGGCTGGCCGAGCAGATCGCGGCCAGGGGCTTCGAGCCGGTGCCGGTGGACGTATTCGAGTTCAGCAAGGCGGGGGGCGGCCCGAAGTGCTGCACCCTCGAGCTCAGGCAGCAGTTCAGCCAGCAGGGGGCCACGCGATGACGATGAACACGAACGCCGAGTTCCGCGCGCTGTCCCTGGCCTACAGCGCGCACAACTACGAGCCCTTGCCCGTGGTCCTGACCGAGGCCGAGGGCGTGTGGGCCACCGACGTCGAGGGCCGTAGGTACCTGGACATGCTCGCCGCCTACTCGGCGCTCAACTTCGGCCACCGCCATCCGCGGCTGATCGCGGCGGTGCAGCGTCAGATGGAGCGGCTCACGCTGGTCAGCCGGGCCTTCGACCACGACCTGTTCGGGCCGTTCTGCGCGGAGCTCGCGGCGCTGGCCGGGATGGACATGGTGCTGGCGATGAACAGCGGCACCGAGGCCGTGGAGACCGGGATCAAGGCCACCCGCAAGTGGGGGTACGAGGTCAAGGGCGTGCCCGCCGATGACGCGGTCATCATCGCCTTCGACGGCAACTTCCACGGCCGGACCACGACGATCGTCGGCTTCTCCACCGACGAGGACGCACGGCGCTCGTTCGGGCCGTTCGCGCCCGGTTTCCGGCTGGTCCCCTACGGTGACATGGCCGCGCTGACCGCCATGTTCGACGAACTCGGCGACCGGGTGGTGGGCGTGCTCATCGAGCCCATCCAGGGCGAGTCCGGCGTGCTCATGCCGCCGCCCGGCTTCCTGGCCGGCGCGCGCGAGCTGTGCACGGCGCGCGGCGCGCTGATGGTCGCCGACGAGATCCAGTCCGGCCTGGGCCGGACCGGCTACACGTTCGCGCTGGATTACGACGATGTGGTGCCCGACATCTACCTGCTCGGCAAGGCGCTCGGCGGCGGCATCCTGCCGGTATCGGCGGTCGTCTCCCGGCGCGAGGTGCTCAGCCTGTTCCAGCCGGGCCAGCACGGCTCGACGTTCGGCGGTAACCCGCTGGCCTGCGCGGTCGGCCGGGAGGTCGTCGCGATGCTGTCCACCGGCGAGTACCAGGAGCGCTCGGCCAAGCTCGGCGCGCACATGCACAACCGGCTCGCCGCGCTGCCCCGCGACATCGTGTCCGAGGTGCGCGGCCGCGGCCTGTGGGCGGGCCTGGAGTTCACCGCCATGTCCGGCCGCGAGGTCTGCGAGCGGCTGGCCGCGCACGGCGTCCTGGCCAAGGACACGCACGGCAAGTCGATCAGGCTGGCCCCGCCCCTGGTGATCAGCCAGGAGGACCTGGACTGGGCCCTCGACCGAATCGCCGAAGCCATCCGCTGACCCTCCCGGTACCGCGGCCGATGGCTACGGCCTGGACCGCGCCGCCCGGCAGGCGCTGCCGTCCCGGTGAGCCCAGCCCGCGCTGCCTTCATGATCACGAAGACCTTTGCGTATCGGGGCTCGTAAAAGTCTTCGCGATCATAGACCTGCTGCCAGGGCGCCCGGTTGGCCGCCGAGCACGAAGGCCGACCGCCTGCCGACCGCCGCCAGGTGCGTGAGGTGAGCGGCCGGGCGGGGACCGGCTGGACTGTGATGGCCGTGCCGCTGCCGTCCGACTCCATCAACTCATACCTGTCTGGCGTATCCTGCCGCACCGCCACGGACTGTGCCGCCGTCGGCAGTTACGGCCTGTTCAACCAGGACACCGGCCTGTTCGCCGAGAGGTGGAACGGCAGCCGGTGGACCGTGCAGGTGCTGCCCCACCCGGCTGCCGCGGCTTTCGCGCTGACCGCCGTGTCCTGCTCGTCGGGCCGGTCCTGCACCGCCGGCGGCGCAGCAGGAGGCGTACAGGTAAACACCTACTCCACAGCAACGGCCGAGTCCTGGGACGGGACCACCTGGACCGAGCAAACCACCCCCGTCCCCCCCAAGACCATCGGCTCGGAACTGAATGGAGTCTCCTGTCTCGGGCCCCGCGTACTGCACAACCGTGGGGGACGCTAAGCCCGGCGGCCGCTGGCCGAGCACGAAGGCTGACCGCCTGCCGACCGCCGCCAGGTGCGTGAGGTGAGCGGCCGGGCGGGGGCCGGCCGCTCACCGCCGCGGTTGCTAGACGGTGCGCAGGACGCGGGTGATGGCCGCCGCCGCGGCGGCGGGCTGGTCGCGGCGATCGATGACCTGGGCCCACGGCCACCAGAAGAAGTCGGCCTGCGCGAACACGCGCTCGGACAGCGCGGCCGCCTCGGGATTGACCACATGCAGGCACGGCGGCCGGCCGTCACCGGTGACCAGCATGGTCTTGAGGCCGCGCGTGCTCAACTCGGCGGCGAGCCGTTCCAGATCGGCCTGCTCGGCCTGAGTAACGGACAGCTCGGCCGGCGTGGTGGGGGACATGGTGAGAAGCCTTCCGTCGTGACCTGATTTGTGCTCACAGCCTGTCGCGGCGGAGCTACGATCGGCTAGTAGCCGGGCCAGCACGAGGCGTGCGTCCGGGCTGGTCAGGACCCTGGTCGGGCAGGCGTACGGCGGGGGGAGGCTCCGGTAAGGAGGCGTAAGGATGACGGCGACCCTGAACGGCTCGGTGGGCAGCCTGTTCCGTGACGAGCTGCGCCGCGCTCGCCAGCAGGCCGGCCTGACCCAGGACCAGCTCGCCGACCGGATCGGCTACAGCCCCTCCCTGGTCGCCGCCATCGAAACCGGCCGCCGCTCCCCCACCCCCGACTTCGCCCGCCGCAGCGACGAAGCCCTGGCCGCCGCGGGTCTGCTGGCCCGCATCCAGCAGCGCGTCAACGACGACGCCTCCCCGTCTTGGTTCCGGGAGTGGGCCGCCCTAGAAGGCGAAGCCACCGGACTGCGCTGGTGGCAGCCCACGCTGATCCCCGGCCTGCTGCAAACCCCCGAATACGCCCGCGCGGTGCTGCGTGTCGGGCCGGGCATCACCGAGGAGGAGGCCGAAGGACGAGTCAGCGCGCGAATGGAACGGCAGCGGATCCTGGATCGGGACGACCCGCCGATGTTCTTCGCGCTGCTGGACGAAGGGGCACTCCGCCGCGAAGTCAGCACCCCTGAGGTCATGGTCGCGCAAATGGAGCACTTGCTAGAGGTGGGCGAGCGGCCCAACGTGATCCTGCAGGTGGTACCGCTGTCGGCCGGCGCGCACCCAGGACTGGCCGGACCGCTTGGCATCGCCAGCTTCAAGGGGTCGGCCGACGTAGCCTACCTGGACACCGCGCTGACCGGCCAACTCGTGGAGCAGCCCGATCACGTTTGCGAGCTGGCCCTGCTCTTCGACACACTGAGGGGGCAAGCCCTGCCCTGCCGGGCATCGGCCGATCTGATCAGGGAAGTGATGGCGACATGGACCTGACGAGCGCCCCGTGGCGCAAGTCGAGTTATTCGTCCAACGGTGGCGCCACCTGCGTCGAGGTGGCCGTGTGGCGCAAGTCGAGTTTCTCGTCTAATGGCGGCGCGGATTGCGTCGAAGTAGCCGCCGACAGCACCCCGGCCATCGCGGTGCGCGACTCCAAGGACCCTGACGGCCCGAGGCTCGTCCTGACCCCGGCGGCCTGGACGTCTTTCACCCGCCGGATCAAAGCCGGCCAGCACGACCTGCCTTAAGCCACGATCCCCCGTTCTGCTCAACGACGGGGCGATGGCTCGGGGTGGCCGGCATTCGGCGAAGCCGACGCCGGACGCCCGAGCCGTCGCCCCCCGGCCGCCATCCCAAAGCGCGCTCAGTCCTCATCGAGCCGGCGGTAGCGGCTGGCGTAGTAGAGCAGCGGGCGGCCTTCGGGGCGCAGCAGGCGCGCGCTGATCACCTCGCCGACGATGATGCTGTGATCACCGCCGTCGTGCACGGCGGTGGTCCGGCATTCCAGCGCGGACAGCGCGCTGTCCAGGATCGGCACCCCGGTCAGCGGGCCTGGGTGCCAGGCGATCCCGTCCAGCTGGCCCTCCTGCGGCCGCCCGCGGGTGGCCAGCCAGCGCGAGATCTTCTCCGAGTCCTCGTCCAGCACGCTGACCCCCCAGCTACCGGTAGCCAGCACCGCATCGTGGAACCGGGCAACCTTCTCCGCGCAGAACAGCACGAGCAGCGGCCGCAGCGACACCGAGGTGAACGCGTTGACCGTCATGATCCGCGGCAGGCCCTCATGGACGGTGGAGACGAGCATGATGCCGGCCGCGAAACGTCCCGCGGCCCGCCGGTAGGCGTCGGGATCGACCGCACTCATCTTGGCGTCCGGATGGAAGCCACGACCGCGCTGCCCACGCCCAGCAGGGCACAGACCGAGCCGCCGTAGAGGAACCACTCGCCCGCGGTGGTATTGGCGATGATCACGCTGCCGCCGGAGTTGGGCATGGCCAGCCCGAACGCGGCCAGGAACCAGCCGACGGCCGGCAGCAGCGCGCCCGGCACCGTCCGCATCGCCCGGCCGCCCAGCCCGCAGGTGAGCAGGATCAGCACGCAGCAGCCGAGCGCGGCGAGCGGAACGGAGCCGATCACCGCGCGGCTGTACTGGAACGAGCTGACCACGCCCACGGCCAGGCCGAACAGGAACAGCATGGCGTACGCGCCGCCGGTGACGAAGGCCTCCGTGTGACCCGCAGGCGCGGGCTTGGCCGTCGTAGCCGGCGGCGGTTGCGTGATTCCCACGGGAAGAGGCTATCTCGCGACGGCCGCCCATTTTAGCGGCTAGGCAACGGCGGTGAAGTGGCTGGGCCTAATGCTGCCTATCCCGACTTCAAGGCGGGATAGGCAGCATTAGGAGCCGGTGCTCAGCGCGTACAGGTGGCTGTCGCTGCTGCCGATATAGATCATGTTGCCCGCGATCGTGGGACCGTACAGGGTGCCGTCTCCGAGGGTGTACGCCCAGCGAAGACGGCCCGTAACGGGATCCAGGGCGTAGAGCTTGTGGTCGGCGCTGCCGTCGTAGACGACGCCACCCGCCGCCACAGCCTCGGAGAACTCGTACAGACCGGTGCCGTAGGACCAGCGCAGCCGGCCAGTGACCGCGGCCAGGGCGAACAGCTTGCCGCTATGACTGTTGACGTAGACAGTACCGCCAGCGACGACCGGGGTAGAGGCGACCGGACGCTCGGTGATGTAGGACCAGCGGGCCCGTCCGGTCGCCGCGTCCAGCGCGTACACCTTGAAATCGCGGCTGCCGATGTAGACGATGCCGTTCGCCACTGCCGGGCTGGAGTAGATGGGACCGCCAGTGGTGTAGGACCAGCGCAGGCGTCCGGTAGCCGCGTTCACCGCGTACGCCTTGCCGTCCCAGCTGCCGAAGAAGACGGTGCCGCCCACCACGGCCGGCCTGGAATAGACCGCACGCCCGGTGGCGAAGGACCAGCGCAGGCGTCCGGTAGCCGCGTCCAGCGCGTACACCTTGTGATCCCAGCTACCGATGTAGACCGTGCCGCCCACCACAGCCGGAGTGGACTCGACCTCGTCTCCGGCCTTGGCGACCCAGCGGAGGTGAGGCTCGCGCAGCGCCACTGGAGCGGGCGAGCCGGTCGGAGAAGGCGAGCCAGTCGGAGGGGGCGGAGGGGGCAGCGAGTGCCGCGGAAGCGAGACGGTGAGTACCACGGCAATCAGGCCGATGACGGCGATGACCGAGCCGATGATGACGGCCGACCGGCGGCTGATAGCTCGGCCGCCCCGGCGGGGACGGGGTACGCGACGCGACCCTGACCCTGACGCGGTGTGGGCCGCGGACGGTTCCCTGCTGGCGGAACCGGCCTCGACCGCTGCCGATGGCGCTGCGGCAGCGGATGTGGCCGGCCTGGCCGCGTCCGCTGGGGCCGGAGAAGGCACAGCCGAGGACGCAAGCGGTGAAGACACGGGCTGAGAAGACACAGACGGGAAAGTCACGGTCGCAGAGTGGGGCGGCGGCCGACCGGGCGGCGTGCCCGCGGATGCTTCTGGCGCAGGTGCGGGCCTAGGTGGCGTGGCCGGATCAGGCGGCGTGGCCGGATCAGGCGGCGTGGCCGACCTGGGAGCGTTAAGAGCGTCTATCGCCGCGGCGGCCACCATCCGGCTATCGTCATCAACGAGTTCTTCCAGTGCCAGCCGGGCGGCCAGAGCCAGACCGGCGTGCGTGCGGTGCAGCATGTCCGCCAGTTCCTGGACCACGCCGAGGCGAATCTTAGCCAGCGGGCTGTCGATGGCCTGCTTTACTCCCGACGGCAGGCGCGAGGGCGTGGTGACCGGTCGGCTGCGGCGGGCGATGTAGAGATCCCCCTCCATACCGAAAGTCCACTTCCCCGGCGTCTGGTGCGGAGTGGCCACCCGAACCCTGTCGTAGACGTAGTCGTACAACTCGTCCAGGCTGACCAGGCCGTCCTGATCCCGATCAGCGTCCCCGGTCTCCAGGCCCTGCACTAGGGCGCTGGTGAACACCGACGGCGTCAGTTTGTCGGCGTCGGCGAGTTCATCCCCCTCAAAGGCGTATTCCATCGCGTTGGACGCCGTGATCACTGCCCTACCCCTGCCGCCGAACTGCTCCTTAATGCCGATCTGCGTCCCAGCCCTGGCCGTCAGGCCACGCTGAAATGCACCCGCGTAGCAGCAATCCAGCAGCAGTACGACCCGTCGCGAACGGCTGCGGTCCATCTGCCGACTGACGAAATCAGCTGCCACGGCCGTGGCTCCGAGCCGACTTAGCATGGTGTTGGACGCCGCGAAATGCAGATCGCCATCCTCGCCCTTGACCCCATGGCACGAAAAATGCACCAGCAGCAGATCATCTGGCTTGCGATCGGCGAAGAAATCCTCCACAGCCAGATTGACCTGATGCGCGGGCTCGTTCAGCAGCGTGCGGACCTGGAAACCACCGATCTGTGGATTCCGCAGAACGGACGCCAAGGCCTGAGCGTCACTGGCAGGGGCGCGCAACTTACGCAGTCCCGGATCGGTGTAGCTGTCGCTAGCAACGATCAGCGCGCTGCGCGCGCTGTCCATCGGCCGGTCACCGGACGGCATGCCGGGCCAGCCACTCGTCGGCCAACCGACGCTGTTCCCTGGACGAAACCCCGGTCAAGTCGAGCACGTCGCCGCCAAGCTCAAGGCGGACGCGCCGCCACGACGAGCCTGCCAGCCACGATCTGACCGTCGCGACCACCGTGGGAAGGATCTGCGCCTCGGCGAGGTTGACGACCAGGGTGCCAACTGCCAGCATATCCACGGCCCTGGAGCCGGGCGGTGCCTCGCCCGCCCGCAGAGTAGCAACGTCGACCACGTCCAGATTAAGCAGTTCGCGGCGGAGCCGTAAGGTGGCGTCGGCGACTTCCTGCGTATCGGCTCCGGGACCAGCCGCGACCTTAACGCGCAGGCTCACCGGCCCATGTTCCATGTCCACAATCCCCCCAGCACACGAGCAGCAATCCATGAGCTGAACTCTGATCATAGAGGCGCCAGAAGGTGCGGGGAAGGTGGAATTCTCACAATGTGGCCAGGAACAGGAACGAACCATCTTCGTAGAAGCTTGGATAGCTGCGAGGGCTGGATTTTAATAACTGCCATCAATTGAGCTGACGGTGTCATAAAATACCAGTATGGCTGCCTGTTGCCGTCAGCTGATTCAGGCGAAGAGGTCGCCCGCGGCCGACGATGGCGGCGACCCGGACAGCAGCCGGTAGTACTCGCGGCCTGACGTCGGGCGGCGCACGCCGTCCGACAGCGCGAACGAGGCACCGTCGAGCACGGTGATCTGCGTCGCGTGGGCGCGCATCGCGGCGAGCTTGGCCGGCAGGTACGCGGTGGCGTCGATCACCGCGGTCGCCCGCTCGTCCTGCTGGCCGCGGGCGGCGTAGAACCTGGCCACCTGCCAGCCATTCGCGCCCGCCGCCGGGGCCGCGGCCACTCCGAAGGCCCGCAGCGCCACCCGGTGCGCCTGGATGTGATCCGGATGGCCGTACCCGCCGTCGGCGTCGTAGCTGACCATGACCTGCGGCCTGACCTCGCGGATCACCGCGGCCAGCTCGGCCGCGGCCTGATCGACGTCGGCCTGCCAGAAGCAGCCGGGCGCCGAGTTGCCCAGCGTGCCCATCATCCCGGAGTCGCGCCACCGGCCGGGGCCGCCGAGGAACCGGTGATCGGTCACGCCGAGTGTGGCGCAGGCGGCGGCCAGCTCGCCGATCCGGTACTTCCCCAGCCGGTCCTCCCGGTCGGCGGCCAGGTGCGCCAGCCCGACCGGAATGATCTCGCCGAGCTCGCCCAGCGTACAGGTGACAAGCGTCACGCTGGCCCCCTCGGCCGCGTACCTGGCCATCGTGGCGCCCTGGCCGATCGACTCGTCGTCCGGGTGCGCGTGCACCAGCAGCAGCCTGCGATCACCGGGCTCCAAGGGCATGACCGGCCAGTCTAATCGGCACAGTGTATTCAGAGTCACACGCTGGAGTGGTCTCGCCTGGACCCGCGCGGGTGTGGACTGGAATAGGTTGATCCGCAGCGCCGCCAGGGGCGCACAGGCTATGAGGACGTCGAGCATGACGCAGGCAACGGCTACGCCGGCCAAGACACGGGCGCAGATACCGGAAAAAACCCTACGCAAGGACCCGTGGTGGCGGGCCCCGGCGATCACCGCCACGCTGCTGACGATCTGGGTGATCTATGCCACCGTGCATGTGCTCGTCGGGCACTGGTACTACGTGGCCAAGGACCACTACCTGACCCCGTTCTACTCGCCGTGCATCAGCGGCGAGTGCGTGCCGGGGTCCAGCAGCCTGGGCCAGTGGTTCCCGGCCCTGCCGCCGATCATCCCGTACGCGCTGGTCTCGCTGCCGTTCGTGCTCGGCTTCCGGCTCAGCTGCTACTACTACCGGCGGGCGTACTACCGGGCGTTCTGGCGGGCGCCGGCCGCGTGCGCGGTGCGCGAGCCGCACAAGACTTACACCGGCGAGACCAGGTTCCCGCTGATCATGCAGAACCTGCACCGCTACTTCTTCTACGCGGTGATCTTGATCTCGGTGCTGAACACCTACGACCTGACGCAGGCCTTCCGCGGCCCGGACGGCGACTTCGGCCTCGGCCTCGGCACGCTGATCATGCTGATCAACGTGGTGCTGCTCTGGGCGTACACGCTGTCCTGCCACACCTGCCGGCACATCACCGGCGGCAGGCTCAAGCACTTCTCCAGGCACCCGGCCCGATACTGGATCTGGACGCAGGTTTCCAAGCTGAATGCCAGGCACATGCAGCTCGCCTGGATCACGCTGGGCACGCTGATGCTGACCGACCTGTACATCATGCTCGTGGCCAGCGGCGCGTTCAGCGACCTGCGGTTCTACAACTGAGGCGGGGCGAGCGATGACAGAGATCGAGCGGCACCCTTACGACGTGGTGGTGATCGGTGCCGGCGGCTCGGGGCTGCGCGCGGCGATCGAGGCCCGGCTGCGCGGCAAGAAGACGGCGATCATCTCCAAGTCGCTGTTCGGCAAGGCGCACACAGTGATGGCCGAGGGCGGCGCGGCCGCGGCCATGGGCAACCGGAACCCGAACGACAACTCCCAGGTGCACTTCAGGGACACGATGCGCGGCGGGAAGTTCCTGAACAACTGGCGGATGGCCGAACTGCACGCCAACGAGGCCCCGGACCGGGTCTGGGAGCTCGAGGCGTGGGGAGCGGTGTTCGACCGCACCAAGGACGGCAAGATCAGCCAGCGGAACTTCGGCGGGCACGAGTACCCGCGGCTGGCGCACGTCGGCGACCGGACCGGCCTGGAGATGATCAGGACGCTGCAGCAGAAGGTAGTCGCGCTGCAGCAGGAGGACGCGGTTAGCCACGGCGACCCCGAGGCCATGATCAAGGTCTTCGCCGAGACCACTATCACCCGGCTGATCAAGGACGGCGACCGGATCGCCGGCGCGTTCGGCTACATCAGGGAGACCGGCAGCTTCGCGCTGTTCGAGGCGCCGGCCGTGGTGCTGGCGACCGGCGGCATCGGCAAGACCTACAAGGTCACCTCGAACTCCTGGGAGTACACCGGGGACGGGCACGCGCTGGCGCTGCTGGCCGGGGCGAAGCTGCTGAACATGGAGTTCGTCCAGCTGCACCCGACCGGGATGGTCTGGCCGCCGTCGGTCAAGGGGCTGCTGGTCACCGAGTCGGTGCGCGGCGACGGCGGCGTGCTGCGCAACTCCGAGGGCAAGCGGTTCATGTTCAGCTACGTGCCTGACGTGTTCCGCGCGCAGTACGCCGAGACCGAGGAAGAGGCCGACCGCTGGTACGCCGACCCGGACAACAACCGGCGGCCGCCCGAGCTGCTGCCCCGCGACGAGGTGGCCCGGTCGATCAACTCCGAGGTCAAGGCCGGCCGCGGCTCGGAGCACGGCGGCGTCTTCCTGGACATCGCGAGCCGGCTGCCGGCCGACGAGATCCTGCGCCGGCTGCCGTCCATGCACCACCAGTTCAAGGAACTGGCCGACGTCGACATCACCAAGGAGCCGATGGAGGTCGGGCCGACCTGTCACTACGTGATGGGCGGCGTCGAGGTGGACCCAGATACCAGCGCAGCGGGCGTGCCCGGCCTGTTCGCGGCCGGCGAGGTGTCCGGCGGCATGCACGGCTCGAACCGGCTCGGCGGTAACTCGCTGTCTGACCTGCTGGTCTTCGGCCGCCGGGCGGGCATCGGCGCGGCCGACTACCTCGACGGGCTGGCCGCCAGGCCGGTGGTCGCGCAGGCCGACCTGGAAGCTGCCGCGCAGGAGGCGAACGCCCCGCTGGCCCGGGCGGACGGCGAGAACCCGTACGCCGTGCACACCGAGCTGCAGGACATCATGACCACCCTGGTCGGCCTGATCCGCACCGAGAAGGAGATGGTGCAGGCCCTCGCCGAGCTGGAGAAGCTGCGGGAGCGGACGCACAAGGTCGGCGCGGCGGGAGGCCGGGGCTACAACCCCGGCTGGCACCTCGCACTCGACCTGCGGAACATGATGATCGTCGCGGAGTGCGTGGCGATGGCCGCGCTCGAGCGGCAGGAGAGCCGCGGCGGGCACACCCGCGACGACTACCCGCAGATGTCGCCGGAGTGGCGAAAGGTCAACCTGATCTGCTCGCTCGAAGGCAACCGGGTGCGGCTGACCCGGCAGCCGATGCAGCCGATGCGCCCCGACCTGCTCGCCCTGTTCGACCGGGACGAGCTGAGGAAATACCTCACTGAAGAAGAGCTGGAGAAGCACTGATGGGGTACAAGGCCCAGTTCCGGATCTGGCGCGGCGACGCCGGCCGCGGCCAGCTCACCGACTACCAGGTCGAGGTCAACGAGGGCGAGGTCGTCCTCGACGTGCTGCACCGGCTGCAGGCTACTCAGGCCGGCGACCTGGCCGTCCGGTGGAACTGCAAGGCCGGCAAGTGCGGCTCGTGCTCTATGGAGATCAACGGACAGCCTCGGCTTGCCTGTATGACCCGCATGTCGACGTACGGGGAAAACGAAGTCCTCACGATCACGCCGTTGCGCACCTTCCCGGTGATCAGAGACCTGGTCACCGACGTCTCGTTCAACTACGCGAAGGCGCGGGAGATCCCGTCGTTCACGCCGGACCCGGCGACCAGGCCGGGCGAGTTCCGGATGCAGCAGGTGGACGTGAACCGGTCGCAGGAGTTCAGGAAGTGCATCGAGTGCTTCCTGTGCCAGAACACCTGCCACGTGATCCGCGACCACGAGGAGAACGAGGGCGCCTTCGCCGGGCCGCGGTTCCTGATGCGGATCGCGGAACTGGAGATGCACCCGGCGGACACCGCCGACCGGCGCGGCATCGCGCAGGATGACTTCGGGCTCGGCTACTGCAACATCACCAAGTGCTGCACCGAGGTGTGCCCCGAGCACATCAAGATCACCGACAACGCGCTGATCCCGATGAAGGAGCGCGTGGCCGGGCGCAAGTACGACCCGCTGGTCTGGCTCGGCTCCAAGATCGGCCGCAGGCAAGCCCACGACACGCCCAGGGTTCCCGGCAAGGTTCCCGGTAAGAAATAGCCAACCAGGCACATCACCGAGTGGGCGCTGCGATAATCTTCGCGGCTTCAGGTCGCGGCCTCCCCGCGCCCGCCCGCATCCGCGGGGCTCCGCACGCCCCGCATAGCATGGGGCCTCCTTCCTGTCATACCGCGCTTAGGGGACTACGTGCATCACCTGACCTTCGCCGAGGCCATCATCGTGGGCCTCATCCAGGGCGTGACCGAGCTCTTTCCCGTATCCAGCCTCGGGCACAACGTCCTGATCCCGGCGCTGGTCGGCGGCAGCTGGGCCAAAGACCTGAACGTCTCGGCGTCCAACTCCCCTTACCTGGCCTTCATCGTCGGCCTGCACGTCGCCACGGCCATCGCGATGATCATCTACTTCTGGCGGGACTGGATCCGGCTCATCCGCGGCTTCTTCACCTCGCTGCGCCAACGCCGCGCGGACACCCCCGAGCAGCGACTCGCCTGGATGATCATCATCGGCACGATTCCGGTGGGCCTTGTCGGCGTGGTCGCTCAGCACGCGTTCCAGGCGATCTTCAAGCAGGCGGCGGTGGCCGGCTACCTGCTGATGCTCAACGGGGTGATCCTTTACGCCGGGGAGCGCTGGCGCACCAGGGCCTCGAAGCTTGCTGACCAGCAGGTCGAGGCGGAGCGCCAGCACGCCAACCAGCGGGAGACCGCGGCCGACCGCGACTTCGCCACCGTGCCGCCCGTGCAGCGGGTGGCCGGCCGGCACGCCTCCGGCCACGCCGCCGTCCGGCAGCAGGAGCACAGCGACGGCGTACGGGCCGACCTGCGGCTGTCCAGGGTTGGCTACCTGCAGGCCCTGATCATCGGGTCGCTGCAGATCTTCGCGCTGCTGGCCGGGATCAGCCGGGACGGCATCGTCATGGTCGGCGGCATGTTCCGCGGCCTGTCCCGCGAGGACGCGGCCCGGTTCTCCTTCTTGCTGTCCACCCCGGTCATCCTGGCCGCCGGCGTGCTCAAGGTCCCCGACCTGACGGGCTCGCTGGGCAACGGCATCCGCGGTCAGATCCTGGTCGGCAGCATCCTGTCCGGCATCGGCGCGTACGTGTCGCTCCGCTTCCTGGTCAAGTACTTCCAGACCCGCACGCTCACTCCGTTCGCGATCTACTGCCTCCTGTTCGGCCTAGGCAGCGTCATCTACCTAACCGTGAAGTAGCCGCCTCCCGCCGGGCGCCCTGCCCTGCCGCTCCCGGCCCGCCGTTCCTCGCCCTGCCGCTCCCGGCCCCGCCCGCCGTGGCGGGCCGCCGCGGAATTCTCTCGCCTTGTCTCACATAGTGAGACGGATGGGCACTTATCATGCGCTGTGACCATAGAACCGGGACAAACCACCCCCGATTTTGGTCATACTGCGTGCAAAGTCGAAATGATCATGGAGGGGAGGGCTCGAGGAAGGGGCGGCATCGCGGAGGGAGAGGCGCGAAAGGGGAGCACGAGGGCGCGGGATCATGGAAGGTCCGGCAGCGCTTGGCGAGGGGGCCGCGCCGGACGGTCGAGGGTTATCCCCAGCGGACGAGCGAGGGAGTTCATCCTCAGCGGACGATCAAGGAGGTGGAGAGGGCGCACTTTCCTCCACATCTAATCTATAGCGCACCTGGGGGCTTGCGGCAAGACCCGGGTCGTGCGGCAGAATCGCCGACCGAGGCCAGAGCCTGCGGACATAGACGTCGCGGCCTCAGATCGGAGCTTATGACGTGACCTCCCTGACGACCAGGGCGTTTGACCTTCCCGACAACCTTGCCGCCAAGGCCGACCCGGCGCTGATCGCCGGCGACGAGCAGCACTTCGCGGCCATCGCGGAGAGCCTCGAACAGTCGATCGCCGACCTGTCCGACCGCCTCGATGCCGAACGCAAGGCACCCGGCGGCATCGGCCAGGAGGCGATGGACCGGGACATGGAGATCCACCGGCTGACCGCCCGGCTGCGCACGCTGCGCCGCTTCGGCCTGGACTTGTGTCTCGGGCGCATCGTCGGCGCGGACAGTGCCAACAGTGCCAGCGGCGTCGGCAGTGCCAACAGTGCCGGCGGCGTCGGCAGTGCCAACAGTGCCGGCGGCGTCGGCGGTGCCAACAGTGCCGGCAGTGCTGAGCCGGTGTACATCGGGCGGCTTGGCCTCACTGACCGCGCGGGCCGCCGGCTGCTGCTCGACTGGCGCTCCCCCGCGGCTGAGCCGTTCTTCGGAGCGACCCACGCCAACCCGATGGGCCTGGCCAGCCGACGCAGGTACCGCTGGACCCGCGGCCGGGTCAGCGACTACTGGGATGAGGTATTTAGTTCGGCGGGCCTAGCGGGGCACGCGGCGCTCGACGATCAGTCGGCCTTCATTGCCAGCCTGGGCGGCAACCGGTCGGCCCGGATGCGCGACGTGCTCGGCACTATCGCGGCCGACCAGGACGCCATCATCCGGGCGGGATCCCGCGGCGCTCTGGTTGTCGACGGCGGGCCGGGCACGGGGAAGACCGTCGTCGCGCTGCACCGCTCGGCCTACCTGCTGTACTCCGATCCCCGCCTCGGGCATCGCCGCGGCGGCGTGCTGTTCGTCGGCCCGCATCAGCCCTACCTGGCCTACGTCTCCGACGTGCTGCCCAGCCTGGGCGAGGAGGGCGCGCAGATCTGCACACTGCGGGATCTGGTCGCGGAGGGCGCCGCGGCGACAGACGAGACCGACCCGGACGTGGCGCGGCTGAAGTCGTCCGCGGACCTGGTGAAGGCGATCGAGGCGGCGGTCAGGTTCTACGAGAACCCGCCGGTCAAGCCGATGACGGTCGAGACCCACTGGTCCGACGTCCGGCTGAGCGCTGCCGACTGGGCCGAGGCGTTCGAGGCGCCGGAGCCCGGCACTCCGCACAATGAGGCGCGCAACCAGATCTGGGAGGCGCTGCTCACGATTCTGACGGACGCCCAGGGCGACGACGTCCCGGCCGACCTGTTCCGCAAGTCGCTGCAGCAGAACAGGGACCTGCTCACCGCAGTCAACCGGGCGTGGCCGTTGCTCTGGCCGACCGACCTCGTCGCAGATCTGTGGTCGGTACCCGCCTACCTGCGCAAGTGCGCTCCCTGGCTCACCCCGGAGGAGGTGAAAGCGCTGCAGCGCGAGGACGCCCAGGCCTGGACGGTGTCCGACCTGCCGTTGCTGGACGCGGCCCGGCAGCGGCTCGGCGACCCGGAGGCCTCCCGGCGCCAGCGCCGGCACGATGCGGCAGTTGCCGCCGAACGCGAGCAGATGACCAGGGTCATCGACAACCTGATCGCGGCCGGCGGCGACGAATACGGCGAAGGCCTGGTGACGATGCTGCGCGGCGAGGACTTCCATGATGCCCTGGTCGACGAGACCGCGCTGCCCGCCGCCGACCCGGACCTGCTGGCCGGCTCGTTCGCGCACATCGTCGTGGACGAGGCCCAGGAACTGACCGACGCGCAGTGGCAGATGCTGCTGGTGCGCTGCCCGTCCCGGAGCTTCACGATCGTCGGGGACCGTGCCCAGGCCAGGCACGGGTTCACCGAGTCGTGGCGGGAGCGGCTCGAGCGGATCGGGCTCGGCCAGATCAGCCTGGCGACCCTCAGCATCAACTACCGGACGCCCGTAGAGGTCATGGCCGAGGCCGAGCCGGTCATCCGGGCCGTAATCCCGGACGCCAACGTGCCGACCTCCATCCGCAGCAGCGGCATCCCCGTCGTCCACGGGTCCGCGTCGGAGCTGGACTCGATCCTCGACGCCTGGCTCGCCGCGCATGCCGAGGGGATCGCCTGCGTGATCGGCGATCCCCCACCGATACCGGCGGGCACAGTGCAGGCGGGCACAGTGCAGGCGGGCAGGTCTCGGGCGCCCGTGCCGGGTAGCGGAGGCCGCGTCCGGTCGCTGACCCCGGAGCTGGCCAAGGGGCTCGAGTTCGACCTGGTCGTCCTCGTTGACCCTGCGGGATTCGGCCAGGGCATCGAGGGAGCGGTCGACCGTTACGTGGCGATGACCCGGGCGACCCAGCAGCTCGTCATCCTCACGAGTTCCAGAGCGTAACCATCCCGGGTAATTTGCCCGGTTTACGTAGTGACGTTTGATTACTGTCTGTGTATTGTTGTCCGCGTGACTACGGATCTGTCCGAAATTTCATTGCGGGTGGCCGGCGAGGTAGGCGCGGCCAGCCTGAGCCTTTCGTCCGGCGTTCCTGGCATGCTCGCGGCGGTGGATCAGCATATGGCCGAGGTGCGCGACGCGCTCACCGACGCCGATCGCAGCGGCCACACCGATCGCAGCGGCCACACCGACGGCAGCAGCCAGACCGTTGGCAGCGGCCGCACCGACGGCAGCAGCCTGGATGATGACGGCCGGCCGGGGGTGCGCGAGCTGCTGGAGTACGCACGCGGCTTCACCGAAGCCGTCATCGGCTGCGGCTGGTCGCCGCCGGCCGGCGCCGGCACCGACTGGGAGTCGATCAGGCTCGCGGCGATCTGCCGGCTGATGACGGAGACGCTGGCCGAACGCTGAATGTGCTTGCCGTCCTCCGGTGCGGGCCTGGCGCGGTGATTGCGACGGCATAGCAGTGCCCCGGCGCGCGGTGATGGTTCACCGCGGCCGGGGCACTGTTGCCAGGCCCAGTTCCTGGGCCCGGCTCCCCAGATCCGCTTATTGTCCGCCGTGCGTCCCGTGGTGCCACGGCACCGGTCCGCCCGGCCCCTGCGGACCGCCCTGTGACCCGCCCGGACCACCCGGCCCGCCCGGACCGGCCTGTCCCTGCGGCATCGGCGGCATCGGTGATCGCATCGGATCGGGCGGCGGCGGCATGCCAGGACCGGCGTAGACACCGGGGTCATAGTTGGCGTAGGCACCAGAATCGTGGCTGGCGTACACCTGCTCCTGACGGCTGATCATGCCCGGCGAGGCCAGCGCGTCCTGACGGCCGCGCTGATAGGCGGCCAGCTGGCCGCTGGTCTCGCGCTCCGCGGCGGTCAGCATCCGCTCCCAGCGCTGCTCCATCGGCCGGACCATGCCGCCGCCGACCCCGATGGCCAGGATCGCGCCCGCGGTCGCCAGCACGGCGATCAGCACCGGCTGCGTGACGGCGCCGGCGATGCCGACCTGGTTCAGCGCGGCGATCACGCCGAGCGCGATGATGACGATCGCCGCCGTGCTGGCGACGAACCGCCCGTAGGACAAGCCGCCCAGGGCCGCCCCGACCAGGTCCTTGACCACCTTGGCGATCGCCGACGCGACGATCACCAGGACGATCGCGACAACCGCCTTGGGCAGCCACGACACCATGCCGTTGATCATGGCAGAGACCGGGTTGGGCCCGAACACGCCGAACGCGAGCTGCAGGGTCACCAGCAGCACCGCGTAGTAGACGATGCGGGCGAGCAGGCTAGTGGCGGTGTAGCCCCGGCTGCCGAGCGCCTGCCCGATGGCGCCGCGTTCGGCGACCCGCTCGAAGTTCAGCCGCTGCAGCAGCGCCTGAACGGCCCGCTTGATGATGGTGGCGACGAACCAGCCGATGACCAGGACGACCAGGAACACGCCGATCTTGGGCAGCGAGTGCGCCACCGTGTTCAGCAGGTTCTGGACACTCTGGCTGACGCTCACCGACGCCAGTGTGTGTGGCATATTTTCCCCCCGAGTGATGACGCCGCATTCCCCCTAAGTAACGCAGCGATCACCTTGTGTAGTCACACGTACCCTATCGGTAACCGATCATGCATCCGCGCAGGCCACGGCCGGCCCAGGGAACGGAGGATCAGGAGCTTTCGCGGGAGATGCGGGCCCGGGTGCGGGCGCGCTCCTTGGCGTCGAGCACGGTCTTGCGCAGCCGGACGGCGGTCGGCGTGACCTCCACGCACTCGTCGCCCGAGCAGAACTCCAGCGCCTGCTCCAGGCTCAGCACCCGGGGCGGCACCAGCCGCTCGAGCTCCTCCCCCGCCGACTGCCGGACGTTGGTGAGCTTGCGCTCCCTGGTCACGTTGACGTCCATGTCGTCGGCCCGCGAGTTCTCGCCGACGATCATGCCCTCGTACACCTCGGTGCCGGGCGACACGAACAGCGAGCCGCGCTCTTGCAGGCTGAACATCGCGTACGCGCTCACCGACCCGGCCCGGTCGGCCACCAGCGACCCGGTCGGCCGGGCGCGCATCGGGCCGGCCCACGGCTCGTAGCCCTCGAACACGTGGTGCGCGATGCCGGTCCCCCTGGTGTCGGTGAGGAACTGGGTACGGAAGCCGATCAGCCCGCGGGCCGGCACGGTGAACTCCAGCCGCACCCAGCCGGTGCCATGGTTGATCATGTTCTCCAGCCGGCCCTTGCGGATGGCGAGCAATGATGACACTGCGCCGAGGTACTCCTCGGGCACGTCCACGCTCAGCCGCTCGGTCGGCTCGTGCACCTTGCCGTCGACGTCCCTGGTGACGACCGTCGGCCGGCCGACGGTGAGCTCATAGCCCTCCCGGCGCATGGTCTCGACCAGCACGGCCAGGGCCAGCTCGCCGCGGCCCTGCACCTCCCAGGTGTCCGGCCGCTCGGTCGGCAGCACGCGCACCGAGACGTTGCCGACCAGCTCTCGGTCCAGCCGGTCGCGCACCAGCCGCGCAGTGATCTTGGTCTTCTCCCGGGAGCCCCGGCCGCCGCCGACGTCAAAGCCGCCCAGGCCGGCCAGCGGCGCCGTGTTCACCCCGATCGTCATCGAGATCGCCGGCTCGTCCACCGTGATCAGCGGCAGCGGGCGCGGGTCGTCCGGGTCGGCCAGCGTCTCGCCGATCATGATCTGGCCGATCCCGGCGATCGCGATGATGTCGCCGGGCCCGGCGGTGTCCACCGGCACCCGGTCCAGCGCCTCGGTGAGGAACAGCTCGGCGATCTTGACCCGCTCGACGCTGCCGTCGCGGCGGCACCAGGCGGCCTGCTGGCTGCGCGCGATCGTGCCGTTGTGCACCCGGCAGAGCGCGATCCGGCCCAGGTAGGACGAGGCGTCCAGGTTGGCGACCTGCGCCTGCAACGGCGCGGCCGGGTCGTAGGACGGGGCGGGCACGCTGCGCCGCAGCACCTCGAACAGCGGCTCAAGGTCGTCGGAGTCGGGCATCTCGCCGTCGGCCGGCCGCCTCAGCGACGCCCGGCCGGCTCGCGCCGAGGCGTACACGATCGGGAACTCGATCTGCTCCTCGGTGGCGTCCAGGTCGAGGAACAGCTCGTAGCAGGCGTCCACGACCTCGGCGATCCTGGCGTCGGGCCGGTCCACCTTGTTGATCACGAGGATGACCGGCAGCCTGGCCTCGAGCGTCTTGCGCAGCACGAACCTGGTCTGCGGCAGCGGCCCCTCGCTCGCGTCGACGAGCAGCAGCACGCCGTCCACCATGGACAGCCCGCGCTCCACCTCGCCACCGAAGTCGGCGTGCCCGGGCGTATCCACGATGTTGATCGTCATCCCGCCGTGGCTGACCGCGGTGTTCTTGGCCAGGATCGTGATGCCCTTCTCCCGCTCCAGGTCGCCGGAGTCGAGCACCCGGTCGGCCACCCGGGAGTTGGCGCGGAACGCCCCGGACTGCCAGAGCATGGCGTCCACCAGCGTGGTCTTGCCGTGGTCCACGTGCGCGACGATCGCGACGTTGCGCAGGTCGTCGCGGAACGCGATGGTTTCCGCGGGGCCGGTCGCGGCCGAAGGCTGGCTCAAGGGCATGCGTTAGTCTCGCTCAGGATCGTTGGCGGTGGTCTGCCGCCGATCGCGGCGTCACCAGTTTAAGAGATTTTGGATCCCGAACGGAGCGTGGCTAGCTTGATGCTCGCCCAGCAGCCATCACCCCCGGACCTTTCGGCTCCATCAGGTCGCGGATGCACGCCGCGTGAGTGCCGAGCCCGGTGGGGCCTGGCGGCGCTGGCGGCGCGGCCGGACGGTACCGCCTGACCAGCTCGTCCGGCTGGTAGCGGCCGCTGCTGGCGTGCCAGTTCATGATGCCGGCCATCCAGTCCTGCAGCTGACGGGCGCGCTGTCGCAGCGCCGCGCGGGCGTCGCAGCCCAGCTCGTACTCGTCGAACAGCGCGGGCAGCTCGGTGCCCACGATGTGCTCGAACTGGCGCATCCGCTCGGTCATCAGGTCGTTGACGATGCTGACCGCCTGGGCCGGCCCGCAGCCGAGGAAGTTCTGCGTGGCAAGCACGCCGTTGTGCACCTCGCCGTCGAACTCGATCTCCTTCTGGTAGGAGAAGATGTCGTTCGTCAGGCAGGCGTAGTCGCTGGCCGTGTCCTCCATGGCCTGGACCGTCCTGGCCCGGTAGACCTCGGCCGGCACCTGCTGCCCGTCGGCGATCCGCGCCAGTGCCTTGGTCATCGGCGAGCCGAACGTGGCGCGGCGCATCTCGATGTAGTCCACCGGATCGGGTATCCGGTGGATGGCCTCGCCGGCCAGCTCCCACAGCCAGCTGTCGGTCATGCCCGTCACGGCGTCGCGAAACTCCCGCTTCTGCGCCGTTGTCATGTCCGGGGTGGTGCGGGCCCACAGATCGGCCAGGCCGCGCTCGACTGGGTTGACCGGGAAGGACGTGACCGCCGCCGCGTCGGCCGGCATGGCGGTGCTGATTGGCATGGCAGTGCTGATTGGCATGAATGGCAGCAGGCGACGGTTCTGCGCCTTCGCCGCGCCCATGCTGGCCGCGCCGCCGAACACCCGGGGGTAGTAATCGTCGGCGTAAGTCCCCCAGCACAGCCAGCCTGACGCCAGGTCCAGGCGGGCCTGGTCCGCATCCGGAGCCAGCGCGGCCGCGCACAGTGCGAAGTCGAAGACCCGCAGGTCGTGCTCGCTCCACAGCGGGCCGCCCAGCACCCCGGGCCCGGGGTCGAGCATGCCCATCTGCGCGCCCCAGGCCATCAAGTGCTCGCGCGCCACCTCCAGGTGCGGGTTCATCCGCAGCGGGTACGGCAGGTAGAACTCGGGCAGCGCGGTGGGCCCGACCGGCTGGTGCCGCGGGCTGGCGAAGCTGCGCAGCCGCCCCCGCCCCAGCGAACTGGCCGACGGGAGCCTGGCCGCCGACGCGCCCAGGCCGGTGGCCCCGGCCCCGCCGGCCGGCCGGGCAGCGCGGCCGCCGTTGTTCATGTACCGGCTGGACCGCATGTGCCACTCGTGCCCGCCCGACTGCCAGTCGGCCAGGCCACGTACGTAGCGCAGGACGGCCGCCTGCTCGGCCGGGCCCACCGCGTGCTCGGCGAACAGCACCGGCAGCTCGGTCACCGCGGTGTGCTCGAACTGGTGCAGCCGGGAGGTCAGCAGGTCGTTGACCGCGTCGGCGGCCTGCTGCGGGGCGAGGCCGAGGAAGCGCTCGAACACCAGCACCCCGTTGTTGATCTCGCCTTCCTGCTCGATCTCCCGCTGGTAGGAAAAGATGTCGTTGCGCAGGTGCACCGCGTCGGCGAACGTGTCGGCCAGTACCCGCAGCGGGCGGGTCCCGGCGATCGCGCGCGGCAGCTCGGCGCTGACCGCGTGCTCGACCAGGTTCGCCGACCAGGGCGCGCCGCCGACCTTGCGACGCATCTCGATGTACTCAATCGGGTTGGCGACCTTGCCCTCGCTGATGTGGCCCAGCTCCCACAGCGACTCCTCAAGCAGGCTCCTGGTCGTGCCGGCGAACCGGCGGCGCCAGTCGGCCGACATCGCGGGCACGGTGCGCAGCCACAGATCACCCAGCCCGCGCTCCACCGGGTTCGTCGGCTCGGGAACCTCGCTCCGTTCGGCCGGCATGAATGCCCTCAGGTGCTCCAGATAAGCCCGGGCCGCCGCCGCGTCCCTGGTCCGCTTGAACAGCTCAAGAAAGTGATCGTCAAAATAGAACACCCACACATACCAGTCGGTAATCAGATGTAGCTCGGGACCGTCGCAGTCGGGGTGCGTGTAGGCGCAGAGCAGGCCGTAGTCATGCCGGGCGAGATCGTTTTCGTCCCAGATCTGATGACCTTCCTCGACGTCGAGAAAGCCCATTTCCCTGGCCCATTTCGCGCTCTGCTCGCGCGCGCCGGTCAGGTGCGGGTTAAGCCGCGCCGGATACGGCATGTAAAAGTCGGGGAGCTCGAACGGCTGACCGCTGGTCATCGCGGTCAGCTATGCCAGCGGGAAGTCTCGACGTTTTCGAGTATGCCGAGCGCGTCCGGGACGAGTACCGCGACCGAGTAGTAGGCGCTGACCAGATAGGAGGTGATGGCCTGGTCGCTGATGCCCATGAAGCGGACGTTGAGGCCCGGCTCGTATTCGTCCGGAATGCCGGTCTGGTGCAGCCCCACGACGCCCTGATTGTCCTCGCCGGTGCGCATCGCGATGATCGACGTGGTGTGCCCCTCGGTGACCGGGATCTTGCTGCAGGGGAAGATCGGCACGCCGCGCCAGGCGGGGATGCCGTTGCCCTGGATCTCGGTGCTGTGCGGGTAGATGCCGCGCTTGGTGCACTCGCGGCCGAAGGCGGCGATCGCGCGCGGGTGGGCGAAGAACATCTTGGTGCTGCGGCGGCGGGACAGCAGTTCGTCCATGTCGTCAGGGGTGGGCGGGCCGGAGTGGGTCTGGATCCGGTGCGCGTATTCGGCGTTGTGCAGCAGGCCGAACTCGGTGTTGTTGATCATCTCGTATTCCTGGCGCTCGCGCAGCGCCTCGACCGTCAGCCGCAGTTGCTCGCCGACCTGGTTCATCGGCTCGTTGAACAGGTCGGCGACCCGGGTATGCACCCGCAGCACGGTCTGCGCCACGCTCAGCTCGTACTCGCGCGGGCTCTGCTCATAGTCGGCGAACGTGCCGTCGATATCGGGTTCGCCTTCGTGCCCTGACGCGATCGCGATGTCGGCCTCGCCGCGCCGGTTCTGCGACTTGCCCTTGGCCTCTTGGTGGCCGCTGACCTGCTCTTGCAGCGCCTCGGACTGGGACAGGATCTCCTGGAAGCGGGCCCTGGGCAGCGCCAGCAGGGTCGTCGCGCTGGCCGCGGTCAGCGTGTGGTCCCAGGTGCTCTCCGTCGTCAGCCCCTCAAGGCCGAGGTAGCCGCCGTCGGCGACCAGGCCCAGCGCCGTGTCCTCGCCGAACGCCCCGTCGCCCGCCCGGTGCACCTTGCCGTGCGCGACCACGTAGAACTGGTCGGCCGGCTGGCCGCGGCTGGCAATCACCGAGCCCGGCGCCGCCTCCTGCTGGACAAACCCCGCGGCCAGCGCGTTGAGCACCTCGTCGTCCTCGAAGCCCGCGAACAGCGGGATCTCGCGCAGGCTCGGCGGCACCACCGCGACGTGCTCGGCCGACTGTGCTACCGCCACCCGGCCGCCGCCTACCGCGTACGTGAGCCTCCGGTTGACCCGGTAAGTCCCGCCGGAAACCTGCACCCAGGGGAGCATCTTCAGCAGCCAGCGGGAGGTAATTCCCTGCATCTGCGGGACGGACTTGGTGGTGGTGGTCAGATTCCTGGCCCCAGCCGTGCTCAGGCTCTGCTGTGCGGCGCCATTACGGGTCTCAACAGACATTTACTGCCTCCTCATATTCGCGAACAACCGTCACGATGCTTTCGCAGATGGAGGCAACGCATGCATAACCGGTACCGACAGATAAATATGACTTGCCACTCGGCGCGATATATGTATACGATCCCGGGAGATTCGCGGTGCCTGAATTGTCGGCTAAATGCTGATGTCAGCATGCAATCCGGAAGGTCGCACCTAGCACCGTTCGGAAGAAATATGTCCTTATTTAAGATGAATCATCAGCACAGACCGGAAATGCTAATGCACTTAGTAGGTATGCCTAGGGCGGATCCAGGCGGCGGCAGGCGAGGTAAGGACCCTGCGGGCGATGGGAAGTTAGGGCATACGGCCCATGCGCGGGCCGGTGCCTTACGGCGATTCTCAACTGTGTCGGGCCGGACATACGGCCCACGCCAAGGAGGAAGCCATGCACCCGGTATTGATGGAGACGCTGATCGCCCAGCGGAACAAGGACATCCGCGACCGGGCCATCGCCGACGAGAACGCCAGGCTGGTTCGCCAGGCCCGGCGCGCCCGGCGTCAGCGCTCGCTTTCCGCCCGCCCCCAGACCCGCTCGGTGCGCGCCCTGGGCGCCCTGAACCGGATCAACTGGTCTCACCCGCGGCCGGCCCGCTGACCCAGCGTTTCCTGGCTTCGCGCCCCGTAGACAGGGCGGCTCATTCAGGTACGCTACGTTACTAGCAGGCCACTCTTCGTAGCAGTACCCCCTGAGGGGCGCCGCCATGTTCGGTTCCGAAGCCTGGGTCGTTTTGCGCACGGGCGCGGCGTGCGCCCTGATTGCGGTGGTGGTCGCCAGGATCCTCGCCGACCGCGGGCACGAGCCCGAGGACGTGACGATCGGGTTCCTGGGTCCCTCGCTGGCCGCGCTGTACCTGCTGATCCTGGCGGTCTCGCTGGCCAGCGAGTGGCAGACCATCGGCGACGCGAGCCAGGCCGCCTGCACCGGCCGCCGCCGGTCCGGCCGCCGCTGCACCGGCCGCCGCCGGTCCGGCAGGCCCGCGCCGCCCCCCGCGCACCGGCCGGCGGCCCTGGTGCCGCCGCCCGTCCGGCACCGCAGGCCGCGATCGCATCCGTCATCCAGCGTCTTTCACGCCAGGCCGGAGAGACCGGTCGCTGCGTCGGTCCGTGCGCCGAAGCCGGTCCTGCCGGTCGGCATCCTGCTGATCGTCGTGCTGACCCCGTGCGTCGCCGTCGCCGCCACCCGCTTCGGCCGCCGCGCACGCTAGCCCGGCTGGCCGGCCGCAAAGAAATCACGTCAGCGCAGCCCGGTAGCCAGCAGGACGAGGAACGTGCCGACGATCATGAAGGGGCCGAACGGGAGCTGCGTCTTGCGGCTGGCCCGGCCGGCGATCAGCAGCGCCGCCCCGTAGCAGGCGCCGAGCAGGAACCCGGCGAGCACGCCCGCGACCAGGGCGGTCCAGCTCAGCCAGGCCAGCGCGACGCCCAGGCTGGCCGCCAGCTTGATGTCGCCGGGACCCATCCCCGCCGGGCTGACCAGGAACAAGATGAGGCAGAAGGCGGCATACCCGAGACCGCCGAGCAGCGCGCGGCACAGGTCCGGCCAGTGCCCGCCCGCGTGCCCGCCCGCGTGCCTGCCGACGGCCGCGGCGATCAGCAGCAAGGCCACGAGGCCGGCCCAGGCGGGCGCGGTCAGCACGTCGGGCAGCCGCCGGGCGGCCGCGTCGATGCAGGCCAGCGGGATCGCGCACACCGCCAGCCAGCACGCCGCCGCCAGCACCAGCCCCGGATGCACCCGCGCCGCCAGCAGGCCGAGCAGCACCGCCGCGGTGACCTCGACCGACAGCGGCGGCGGCCCGATCCGGGCGCGGCAGGACGAGCACCGGCCGCGCGGCCCTAGCGCCGGGGCGCGGGCGGCTCTGACCGGCGGCAGCGGGCTGGCGCAGGCAGGGCAGGCCCGCCGCCAGGGCTCTCCCGACGGCACGGCCAGCGTGACGATGAGCCAGCGCAGCACCGGGCCGATCGCCAGCCCGGTCGCCGCGAGCACGGCGATCAGTACAGCCGTCATGGACCGGCCGGTCAGGCCACCGAAGATCGCCAGGACGGCAGCAACTCGTCGATGAGCGCTTCGGTCTCCGGGGCCATCCTCGGCAGCACGTCGTCCAGCGAGACCCGGGCGGAGACCTCGCCGACGACGGCGCGCAGCACGTGCTCCTGCCCGGTCGCGTGCGCGGCGGTGAGCAGGTCGCGCCAGAGCAGCTCGTCGTTGAAGGCCAGCCGCAGGCCAGCGCGGGCCGCGTCCATCGCGCCCTGGGCGTCGCCGGCGGTCAGCCGGAGCTCGGCCAGCCGGTGCGCGGCGTCCGCGACCCTGGCGGTGGCCTCGTACTCCAGGTTGTCGGTGGCCAGCCAGGCGTACCGGCCCGGGTCGCGCCCGTCGAGCAGCTGCCCGTGCACCAGATCCAGCGCCCGGGCCAGGTAAGCCGCTTCGTTCTGCCCGGTCCGGGCCAGCTGTCCCAGCCCGGCGGCCGCCGGCGGCTCCAGGGCCGCCTTCCTGGCCTGGGCGAGCAGCGCGCGGAACACCTGCCAGTCCACCCGCACCTGCGGCCCGAGGCGCAGCCGGCCGCTGGCGTCGGTCAGCAGGTTCTGCCTGCCTTCGGTATCGGTGCCGAGCCATTCCCGCACCCGGCCCAGCGCGGCCTCGGCGACGTCGGGCGTGACGCCGCGCGGCCAGACGGCGCCGACGAGGACGTTCGGGTGGACGCCGTCGGGGTGCGAGGCCAGGTACGCCACGATCTCGGTCGCCACCCCGAGCCGGTCCGGCTCGATGCCGCCCGGCGCCTGCACCGCCAGCTGGCCGAGCAGGCTGACCTCGACCGCCATCCGGGATCCCGGCACGAGTTGCGCGGGAGGCGCCGCGTCCGGCGGCGGGTCACCGAGCAGCACGCCGCTGTGCCTGCCCGCGGCGCGGAACAGATCAACGATGGCCGCGTACTGCTGCGGCGGCAGCAGTTGCGCCTTGAGGTCGAAGCCGAGCACGCCCGCCCGCAGCCTGCCCTCCTCGCTGACGTCCCAGGACCAGGTGGCACCCGGCACGTCGCCGGCCACCACATAGCCCATCGCCGTGCGGTGCCTGGTGCTGGCCAGCGTCAGCAGCCGCTCGCGCTGCTGCGGCGTGGGCGGCACGGCCATGATCAGGTAGTGCGGTGCCCACGAGTCCGGGTGCATGCCCCGCGAGCGCCCGGTGAGCACGGAGTCGGCGCCGAACGTCGCGAGCGCGTGCTCGACCTCGGCCGCCCTGGCCTCCAGGGCGGGCAGCGCCTCTTCGAGCGTGGGCGCCACGCTGATCCGTTCGGGAGCCAGCATGGCCAGCTCGGGACCGAACCCGATCAGCGTTATCCGCATCCGGTCTGACCACCGGTTGGTCGCGAGCTCGGTGGCCATCGCGGCCAGCACCGACTGCACCATGCGGCGCGACCCGCGGACCGCGATCAGCCCGTGCGCGACCTCCAGGTCGACGAGCATCCGGCCGGTGTCGCTGGTGCCGATCGAGACCAGGCCAGGGTAGGGAGCGAGCGCGGCGCCCGCGTCGTCCGGATCGAGGCTGGACACCGAGGCCAGCGGCAGCCGCCAGACCTGGCCGTCGTCCACGGCGACCCACGGCCGCGGCGGGTTCTTGTCGGCCGGCGCGATCCACAGGTCGAGGTTGACCTGGCCGAGGTGCGCGGCGAACACGGTCGGCGGGGTCTTGCCCTGCGCGGCGAGTTCCTGCGACAGCGACCGCAGCCCGGTGTCGAGCAGCCGCACGGACGGCTCGCTCGCGCCCAGGCGCAGCGCCGCCTCCGCCAGCGCGGCGTCCCCTTCAGGAACAACAACCCTTCTCCCGAACGCACGGCGCCATAGCTGTTCGCGTCGGCGCCGGCCGAGCGCGGCGAGCACGCCCGCGGCGAGCAGCGACGCGGCCGAGAGCTCGTAGGGGAAGGCCAGCAGCGCGCTGCCGCCGCCCTGGCTGGCCACCGGGCCGAGCGCGGCGCGGTAGCCGCCGCCGGGACCGCCACCTGGACCGCCGCCGGGGCTGCCCGGGCCCGCCGGGCCGGTGATGCCGCCCGTCCCGGTCGTGCCGGTCAGGCCGCTGATCGTGCTGCCGCCGGCCGCGCGCGCGGCCACGTTCTCGGCGGCGCCCGCCGGGCCCTGGGGGGTCTGCGCGGAGCCGGGCGCGGTGCCGCCGGCGCCGCTGGCGGCCTGGCCCGCCTGCATGGCCTGGGCGGCGCCGGCCTGCTCGGCCGCGCCCGCCGGGCCGCCGGGCGATCCGGGGGTGACGATCTCGATGCCGTGACCGTAGGCGTCGCGGGGCATATGGAGCACCCAGCCCGGCCTGATCAGGCTGGCCATGGTCAGCTTGGTGCCGTCCGGCTGCAGCCGGTCCTTGTTCATCTGGAAGATCTCGTTGTACCTGCGCCCGTCGCCGAGGTGGTTCTCGGCGATCTCCCACAGGCTCTCGTGGTAGCGGCCGACCGGCGGCTTCACCACGTAGATCTTCTCGACGTTCGGGCCGTGCTCGGCGGTGACTTCGGGAGTGGACTGGGCCTGCTGCCCGACCAGGCCGGCACCCTGCGCCGAGCCGGCCTGAGCGGCCGCCGAGATCGTGTGCGCGGGCCTGGGCGGCGCGGCGCTGCGCGCGAACGCCGGGGACAGCGCCGCCCCCGCGCTGACCAGCAGCAGCGCGGCGGTGACCAGCCGGTGCGCCATCGCCTGGGTGCCGCCGGACAACGGCACCCTGGTCGGCACGCCGACGTTCCTGACCGCGGCCCTGATCTCGGCGAGCACGCAGAACACCAGCTGGATCCAGGCCAGCCAGACGATGATCGACAGGATCCTGATGATGCTGAGCACGTCAAGCTGGTGGGTGAGCAGCCCCAGCGTCGGCTGGCTATGCGGGAACGGCAGGCCGAGCACGGTGACCAGCGCGAGCGGCACGCCCACCGTCAGCACGGCGAGCGCGACGATGGCCAGCAGCCCGGCGACGATGTCGCCGGCCGTCCGGCGCTGGGCCGCCATCGGCCGCCTGAGCCCTGGAATCGGGGGTGCCATCAGCATTGACCTCCCTGAGTGATCCCGCACACGGGTGACGCTTCACCGTAGGCCGATTCGGTAAACGTATTGATTCCGATGATGCTCAGCAGCTGGGAATGCACGGTCACGGTCGCGTACACGCGGATGACCTGCTGGCCGTTAACGGAGCGGATCGAGCACGGCCGCGGCCCTGGCGTGGCGCCGATCCCGGCGTACTTAGGCACGAATGCGGTAGCGACCGCGCAGGCAGTACCGGCCAGCTTGACGCTGCCCTGTCGCAGTGCGGCGACATTCAGGTCGTTGGCGCCTGCCCTCGCCGCCTGCTCCGCCACGTCGGCGGCGCGCTCTCTCGCGTTGATCGCGATGCCGCCGTCCACCAGCAGCCCGGCGAGCAGCAGGACCGTAGGCGTGAAGATGACGACGAACAGGGACAGCGTGCCACGGTCGCCCCGCCAGCCCTTCTCGCCCATTCGCCGCATTCGCCTATCCTCCCACCGAAAACTGGTCGATAGGTGCCGTAGCGTGACCGGTAATCAGCCTGTTCCCGAACCCGATGAACGACAATCCCGGCAGGCTGATCTGGCACTCGACGGTGACGCTCACCTGGCCTCCAGGGGTGAAATCGGTCTCGCCGGTGAACGATACGGCCGGAGCGCTCGAGCATTTGGCCCCGCCCCCCAGATCGCCGTCGGCCGCCTGTTGAGCGTTCTGCTGGCCGATCGCCCCGTCCTGGCCGATCGATGCCGCCCGGGCCGCGTCTCTGGCCGCCCCGTCCACCTGGCCTTGCGCCTCAACGATCCGGCCGAGAGCCACCAGCACCATCATGAATATGACCAGGATCGGGGTCAGGATCACCAGCTCGATGGCGAGGGAGCCACGTTCGCTCCGCCGCCGGCCGCCGGGCCGCCTGCCTGCGCCGCTGGGCCGCCTGGCCCTGTCTAGCCGCCGGCGCATCGCGCGGTGTCTCCGCTGGGCCGGAAGCATTCGGTCGGGCCCTCCGATGTCTCGTTGATGTGAAAGGTCAGGCCGGGGATGGGGATGATGCTGGGGGCCGTGCCCGACACTTCGACACCTCGCTGGCTGCCGCCGCCCACCGGCTGCGCGCTGCTGCCCTGCAGGAGCGACCCGCCGAGCTGATGTGCGAGGGTAAGCGCCGCCGCGGTGGCCTGGCCCTGCCACGCCTGTCCGCTCGCCTGCGGCGCGTCGCGCGCCACCCTGGCTCCGGCCTGCGCCGCCGCGATGGCGACGTGCCGGGCCTGGTACCACATCGCGAACTGGCCGATGAGCAGGATGCTCAGGATAACGATCGGCGCGAGGATGACCAGTTCTATGGAACTCGCCCCGCTGTCTCCCCGCTGCTGCACCTGGCGGGCGCGACCCGGGAATTTCGAATGGGACTGCCTAGCCAGTTGCCGCGCGAAACTGCCGCGGCCCGCCACGTCAGGGACCAGTGTTGATCTTGTGTGCGGCACCGACGATCTTCGTCTGGATGATCACGTAGATCGCCAGCGCGATGATCGCAAGCAGGCCAGTGATGATTGCCCACTCAATGGCCGAGGCGCCGCGGTCGGAGTTCCGCGCGGCGGCCAGTCGCTTGCCAAGCAGCGTCCGGAAATATTGCATAAATGGATCATTTAGCGGGTTCATGTGTCTCCATTTCTTTCCGCGTCACCCCTAGGCTGATAGCGGCACTAGGCGGCAAATATAGCTATAGCTGCTGGGTACAGGATAAACAGGAGGAAACCAATGCACAGCAGCATCTGAGCAATCAGCATGGACTGCGAGCGCTCGCCTGCCTTCCCCTCTAGGTCGGAGATCTCGCGGCGACGGAGGCTGGCCGCCCGCGCGGTCAGTGACTGGCGGACCTTGGCGCCGTCCTCGGCTACCAGGCCGAGCGCGGCGGACAGATCGGTCAGTTCTTCCACGCCGACCTCCTCGCCGAGGAGCCCCAGCGCCTGCCACGGGGTCTGGCCGGTAATCCGGGCGTTCGTGAGCGCATCGCGGATCCGCCACATCGCCCAGCCGCTGCCGATCTCGCTGGCCGCCATGAGTGCCTCAGGGACGCCGCGGCCACCGGAGAGGTTCATCGCCACGAGGTCGAGGAACGAGCCGACCGCGTGCCGGAAGTCGCGGCGCCTGGCCGTCGCCTTCTGCTTGAGTTCCAGGTCGGGGAGGAAGAAGAAGAAGGCGGCCACGATCAGGCTGATCCATACCGGGATCACCACGGGGAAGCTGATGCCGGCCATCCCCGCCAGGATGGTCAGGATCGGGACGAAGACCAGGCCGAAGACGGCCAGCAGGACCTTCTGGGCCAGGTAGCTCTCAAACGTCTTTCCGGTCAGCGACAGGTTCGCCCTGATCGAAGGGAAATCCCAGCCCTGCTCAGTGCAGAACTTCGCGATCGCGATGCCCATCCGGCGGCTGAACTCGCTCTCCTTCTCATCCGACGGCCGGGACGATACCCGGGCACTGCGGCCCGCGGGACCGGCGTCGAACGCCGCGATCTGCCGCGCCAGGCTCACCCGGCGGGGAATGAGCGCCAGCGTGAGCAGGAACAAGCCGATGCCCATGACGGCGCCGGCCACGACGGCCAGAGTCACCCCGCACCTCCCTGCCACTTGCCCACGGTCTCCGGCACCTCGGACGGCACCTGGGACGGCTGGCCGATGAGAATCCGCTCGGGAACGTCAAACTTGGCCAGCTTGGTCAGCCAGAAGAAGCCTGCTGCGTACAGCGCGGCCACGACGAGCAGCATGAGCTGCCCGTTCAGCGTGCCGTACACCTGCACGAACTTGTGGTTGAACAGGGTCAGCAGCGCGGCCACGCCGACCGAGAAGCCCACCACGAACATGGCGCTGAACCGGGTGGAGCGGCGCTGCGCCTCGATCCTGCGGCGCATGTCGAGTTCTTCGCGGACGGCTCCGGAAAGGGCACCGAGCAGATCCCTGAGGCCAGGGCCGCGCAGCCGCGAGTTGATGATCAGTGCCGCCAGGATGAGATCCGCGCTCGGGTCGTTGATGTCGTCAGCGAACCTGCGCAGCGCTGCCGCCAGCGGCACCCGGGTATGCAGCCGGTCCACCAGGCCGATGAGCGGATCCCTGAGGGCCGGCGCGGCCGCTCTCAGGGAGGCCGGGATGGCCTGCTCTAGCCCGACCGCGCCCGCGATGGTGTCGCGCAGGGATTCGGTCCAGGTAGCCAGCCCCTCGAGCCGGGCGATGGCCGCCCGCTCTCCGCCAGCACCGCCGGACAGCTTGCTCCAGAACAAGATGAGCAGGGCGGCCCCGACCGCCGCCACCACCCATCGGGTATCCAGCAGGATGAGCACCGCGCCCAGAAGCGCGAACAGCCCGCGTACGCCGAACACATCACGGCGTAGATCTTCAAGCCACACGCTTGGCTTCGCGGCGGGCCTGGGCGGCAGGCCGCGGATCGCGATGATGAAAAGGAACGCCCCGCCGCCGACGACGGCGCCGATCAGGATGGCGAGCAGAGGTGAGGTGAGCATTATCGCCGCCAGCCGACCAGCATGGGATCGTAGCCGTGCGCGGTGAGCTCTTCCGCGCACATGACCGGCGCATGCGGCACGCCGCGTCCGTCAGGCCCCGGGGCGAACACCTCACTGGACAGCACGCGCCCGTCGATGCCCGTCACCTCGCGGACGCTGCTGACGAACCGGCGCAGCCGCCCGCCGCGGCTGAAGTCGTTGCGCTTCTCGATGAACACCACAAAGTCGATCGCGCCCGCGATCAGCATGTGCGTCGCCTCGACGGGAAGCCGTTCGGTCGACTGGATCGCGTAGGTGGATATGCGGTTGAACACCTCGAGCGAAGAGTTGGAGTGAATGGTGGACAGCGAGCCGTCGTTGCCCTGGGACATCGCGTTGAGCATGGTGACGATCTCGTCGCCGAGCACCTCACCCACGATGACCCGGCTCGGGTTCATCCGCAGCGAACGACGGACGAGCTCGGCCATCGTGATCGAGCCCTGACCCTCCATGTTGGGCAGCCGCTCCTCGAACGCTATGACGTTCGGGTGCAGCTCGGGGAAGTGATCGAGACCGAGCTCAAGCGCGCGCTCGACGGTGATGAGCCGTTCCTCGGCCGGAATCTGATTGGCCAGCGCCCGCAGCAGCGTGGTCTTCCCCGCGTTCGTCGCCCCGGCGATCATGATGTTCTTCCTGGCGGCCACGGCGGCGGCCAGGAACGACCCGATCTCCGGGGACATCGTCCCGTTGCTGACCAGATCGGCGAGGAATACCTTCCCCATCCGGGCCCGGCGGATGGATATCGCGGGCCGCAGCGTCACGTCCATGACCGCAGACAGTCGTGAGCCGTCCGGCAGCCGCAGGTCGAGCTGCGGATTGGCGGTGTCGAAGGGGCGGCTGGACAATCCGGAATAGGCGGCGAGGACCTGGATGAGCTCGATCAGTTCCTCATCGCTCTCCGCGACGGGCTCGCCGAGCACCTCACGGCCGTCGGCGTAGCCGAGAAAGACCCGATCACAGCCGTTGATGTCGATGTTCTCTATCTGCTGATCTTCAAGCAGCGGCTGCAGCCTGCCCACGCCGAAGAGCGCGGCGTGGATCGCCGAGGCGAGTTCCTCTTCCTCCTGCGCGTTGGGCGGCGGGCGGCCGGACGTAATCTCGCTGCGAGCGTGCTCCTCGAGGACCTGAGCGATAATCGCCCTCGCGAACTGGCGCTCGTCCTCACTGGACATCGGCTGCAGGCCCGACGCGGCATCGCGACGCCGCTGGTCGGCAAGCTGATCGCCGACCTCACCGCGGAGCCGTTTGACGATGCTGTGATCCATCGCCTATCGCCCCCTCGTGCGGCCGGACGAATTCTCTGGCCCCGGCTCGGCCAGCGGGGGCAACGCCACGGCCTGCGGCAGGCTGTCATCCTCACGGGGCGGCTGCCCCAGTCGGCCGGGAGCGGCGTGCGCACCCGCATGCCGGCCGCGGGGGGCGGACTCCTGCACTGGGGTGCCCGGGGATTGCGGCGGCCGGGGCGGCGCGGCGTAAGGCTGTGTGGCCTGTGGCCTCCCCGGCGGAGGGGTATCACGCGGCAGCGCGTACTGCTTATCGGGCGGCACTTTTTCGGGCGGCAGTGGGTACTGCTGCGGGGAGGCGGCCGGGGGTTGTGATCCGCGCACGTGCGGGTCCGGATAGCGCTGCGGCACGGTAGCAGGCCGGCCGGCCGGTGTTTCAGTGGCGGGGGGCACCGGCCTGCGCGCTGCCGCCTGCCGATCCTGCGGCGCGGGCGGCTGGCCCACCGGGCCGGGTGCGCTGTCGGAGCTCCCCCCGACCGTAGCTGGCTCCGGCAAGCCGACCATGAGGTCAGCGGCAATGGCCCTGGCCGTTCTGATGAACATTGACTTGTCGAGCTTGCCGCTCCACTCGCCGCGAAGCTGGTCTGCGCTCTTGGGCTCGTGCGCCAGCCCGCCGAGAATCCGGGCCGGCACGCCGCTCTGCCGCAGGGCCTGTCCTACTTCGGTGATCGCGGAGCTGAAGTGCTTGTAATCGGCGACGACCACCACGTCGATACGGCCGGTGGACCGGCCGCGGCGCTGCAGCGCTCCGGCCACGGCAGCGACCCGGTCCCGGAGCCTGATCACGTCGCCCAGCGTGGCCCGGGAGAGCAGGACCACTGACGATGCCTGAGCGAGCAGGTCATAGACAGGCCCGTCGACCCCGATCCGCCCGCAGTCGGCGATCACGTCGGCCTGGGGGACGGCGGCGAGAAGCTTCCCCACTGAGCCCCAGAGCAGCTCCAGCCCGGCCCCCTGCTCGGCACCGCTCACGCCGGTGAGGATGTCCAGCCCGCCGTGCAGCTTCTGCGCGTGCTCCCAGACCTGGTGCGGCTGGAGCCCCCGGCGGGCGGCCACCGCCAGGCTGAGCAGGCCGCGACGCGGGTCCACGCGCCCGCCGTCGGCCGCGGGAAGCCGGTAGACCAAGTCCCCGCCGGACGGGTCGCACTCGGCCAGCAGGACCGGCCGGGGCCAGACAGCGGCCAGGGCTACCGAGGCGGTAGTGACCCCCGGCGCCCCCTTGTCCGCGGCGACCGCGATCAGCGCCATAAGTCAGCCTGTCCCACCTGACGACGGCGTTGTCCCGCCCGAGGACGGGCTGGTCCCGCCTGAGGACGGGCTGGTCCCGCCCGAGGAGGGGCTGGTCCCGCCCGAGGAGGGGCTCGTATCACCTGGGGACGGGCTAGTCCCGGCCGATGAGGCTGCCTCGCCGTTGGAAGGCATGATCCCGACACCGACGTTGTTGTTCGCCGCATTACACGAGACGCTCGAGGCGTCGGCCGGATTGACCGCGACCTGCACGTCGTCCACGGCGTCGCTGGAGCCGCTGGCCGGGCGGCTGATGTCGAGTATCACCGCGTTAGTGCTCAGCACGTTGTCGGCGGGCCGGGGGCAACGCCCGTCGTTGTCGCTGGTGTCGAAGACGTCTATGTGGTTCCCGACCTGGAGGTTATCGGGCAGCTGCCCGTCTTTCAGAGCGAGGCCGATCACCGTCCTGCCCTTAGCCAGGTTGTTGGCAGAGGTGCTCATCTGCTTCGTGAACAGCGTGCCCTCCGGGATCACAATCGCGGCGTAGGTCTGTGCCACCTGGCTCGCCTCACTCCAGGGCACGTAGTTGATGCCAGTCCCGGAAGTGACCTGGACCTCCCGCATGGAGCTGAACGGGATCTGCTGTCCCTGCCCGACCGTCTGCGAGATCTCGATCGCCCCGGTCTTATGACCCGCATCGATCACGAGCAGCGCCGCGATCAGTGCGCCGCCCACGACCAGCACGACAGCCAGAGCCGCCAGCGCGGGCTTGCGCTCCCGCGGTGCGCTCGGGAGCCTCCGTCCGGCGGGCGCGGTCGGCTCCGACCACGCGCCACCCGCGCCGGCTCCCGTTCCCCGCGGAATCGTGCCCCTGTCGCTTGACATCGGTTAGTGTCTCCCTGCCTGCGGCATCTCCTCTAGGGACGCTCCCGACACTCCTCTATGACGCGACTTGCCGTCAGCGGTCCCGCGGGCGCTATGCGAATCTATCTTGCCAAAGGTCCGTTGCGCACGGCTGTAATCAACCTGCGACCGGTACGACTCGCGCTCCTGCCCGCACCGCCACGACGCAACCACGATCCGTGATCATTATGCCCGGCAGCAGGGGCGATTGCCATGCGCGTGCGACCCCGCCGGTAAGAACGGGAAGGATTTTGGTCGCCAGGGCGACCGAAATCCTTCCCGTTGACGCCCAGCCGGCTTCGCGGACAATGCGGATAGCATGGCGGGCATCCCTGAGGCGTTCGCGGAGGCTAGGCATGCGGATCGCGCTGACGGCGCTCACCTCGCAGGGGCCGCAGGATCTTGTGGTCAGCGGGGACGACGGTGCCGTCGTCGGGCAGGTGGCTGCCGCGCTGCGCGGGGCCGCCGCCCCGGGCGGGCAGCGGCTCGCGCCGGTCATCACGCTGCCCGCAGGCCAGCACGGCCAGGGGCAGTACGGGCCGGGCCAGCGCACCCCGGGCCGGCATCAGGCGCCGCTGGCCGCTGCGCAGGAAACACTGTGGCTGGACGGGCGCCCCCTCGACCCCCGCGACCGGGCGACCACCGCGCTGCGGGACGGCGCGCTGGTCGCCATCGATCCGCGCGCGGCCGCGGCGACCTCGCTGGCCGAGCCGGCCGGCCTGGCGGAGGTGCGGGTGGTCGGCGGGCCGGCCGCCGGGACCGTGCACCGGCTCGGCTTCGGCGCGGTCATGATCGGCGCCTCCCCGGACTGCGCGGTCCGGATCACCGGCATCGGCCTGCCCGCCTATGCGGCCCGGATGGTGATCGGCCCCGGCGGGCCGGCCGGGCAGACGATCGTCGAGCCGCTGACCGGCCGGCCAAACACCGGCCAGCCAAACACCGGCCAGCCAGACACCGGCCAGCCAGACGGTGGATCCCCAAGCAGCGGGCCGGTCCCGCTGCTCGACGGCGAGCCGCTGACCGGGCCGCGGCCGTGGCCGCACGGCTCGCTGCTGCAGATCGGGCCGCATGTGCTCGCGCTGGCCAGCCCGGAGCAGCCGGACGCGCACCTGGCGCCGATCGGCGACGGCGGGCTCGCCTTCAACCGGCCGCCGCGGCTGCTG
>DASXZD010000042.1:0-2155 GCA_036502085.1 Streptosporangiaceae bacterium | reverse complement strand
ATTGAATTTCGTTGACGGTATACGACGGACACCGTTATCATCTGCCGATAAGAGAATTCTGACTCCCCGAGAAGGGTCAATGGCCAGGGCTTCCGCGGTCAAGATGCCTCCGGAGGCGAACGCCGCGCACGGGTGTGAGGGCGCACGCCGCGTCCTCGCCCTGATGCTCACGTTCTCCTCCGACGATCACACCCTCACCGCCCGCCAGCTAGCCGAACGCACCGGCATCGCGCTGCCCAGCGTCTACCGCTACCTCACGCTGCTGCGTGAGACCGGGCTGCTGGCCGGCGACGAGCGCGGCAGCTACCGGCTCTCGGCCCGGCTCGTCGGCCTGGCCCGCGCGGCCGAGGCGGCCGAGAGCATCATCGACGTGGCCGACCCGGTCATGCGCGACCTGGCCGTGCGGACCGGCGAGACCGTCATCCTGGTCCGGCTGATCGGCCGGTCGGCGGTCTGCGTGCACCGGGTGCAGTCCGCGCAGCAGCTGCGCATCTCGTTCGAGGCGGGCCAGCCGCTCCCGCTGGACAAGGGGGCCAGCGCCCGGCTGCTGCTGGCCAGCCTGGCGCCGCACGTCCGCCGGGAGTACCTCGCCCCGCTGGCCGAACGGGACCCGGAAGCCGCCGCCCTCCTCGAGAAGAAGATCCTCGTCGCTGGCCAGCAGGGCTTCGCGACCAGCGAGCAGGAGATCCACAGGGGAGTCTGGGCCGCCGCGGCGCAGGTGATACAGGGCAAGCGCATGATCGCTGTGCTCACCGTGCCTTCCCCCCTGGTGCGGGCGCCGGCCGAGCAGCGGACGCAGCTTCTAGGCCAGGTCCGGGCCTCGGCCCGCGCCATCGAGGACGGCCTGCGCCATGCCCGCCGATAGGGCCCGCCGATAGGGCCCGCCGATAGGGCCCGCCGATAGGGCCCGCCGATAGGGATTATGGCCCCATGAAATCCCCGCGTCCCCGCTTATCGGCCACCGATTCCACCGTTATCCTTCCCGCATGCCGGAGTTCCGTGACGTGATCCCGGGCAGCCAGGTCAGCGTGAGCCGGCCGTCGGTGGCCGGGCTGCAAGCCGCGCTGGCCGCGGGCACGCTCAGCTCAGCCGCCCTGACCGGCTTCTACCTGCAGCGCATCGAGCGGCTGAACCCGGCGCTGCACGCGGTCATCACGGTCAACCCGGACGCCCAGGCCGAGGCGGCGGCCAGCGACACGGTGCGCGCGGCGGACGGCCCGCGGGGGCCGCTCGAGGGCATTCCGGTGCTGGTCAAGGACAACATCCAGGTCGCGGGCATGCCGACCACGGCGGGCTCGCCCGCCCTGCTGTCCGCCGAGCCCGGCGACGCCTTCCTGGTCTGGCGGCTGCGCCAGGCCGGCGCGGTGATCATCGGCAAGGCGAACCTGTCCGAGTGGGCCAACTTCCGCTCCACCCACTCGACCAGCGGCTGGTCCACCCTCGGCGGGCAGACCGCGAACCCGTACGCACTGGACCGCAACCCGTCCGGGTCGAGTTCGGGGTCGGCGGCCGGGGTGGCCGCCGGGCTGGCGCCGCTCGCGATCGGCACCGAGACCGACGGCTCGATCGTCAGCCCGGCCAGCGCCTGCGGCATCGTCGGCATCAAGCCAACCAACGGGCTGGTCAGCCGGCGCGGCATCGTGCCGATCTCACCGGTGCAGGACACGGCCGGGCCGATGGCGACGTGCGTGGCGGACGCGGCGGCCCTGCTCGCCGTGCTCGCCGCGGCCGACCCCGAGGACCCGGTCTCGGCCGCCGAGAATGAATTGGCCGAACGGGCCGGGGTTCACCCATCCGGTACCTCTTACTCGCAAGCCCTGGACCCAGCCGCGATCGAGGGTACCCGCCTGGGCATCTGGCGGGACGGCTCGGCGGCGGCCGGGCCGGCCACCGCCGCGGTGCTCGACGAGGTGGTGGCCCGGCTGCGTTCGCTCGGCGCCGTGCTGACCGACCCGGTGGAGCTGCCCGGCGCGGACACGATCGGCGAGCCCGAGTTCGCCGCGCTGCACTACGAGTTCAAGTACGGGATCAACGCGTACCTGGCCTACGTCGCCGAGTTCAGCGCGGCCGGGACGCTGCCCGGCACGCTGGCCGAGCTGATCGACTTCAACAAGCGGAACGCGGACCTGGTGCTGTCCCGGTTCGGCCAGGAGAT
>DASXZD010000041.1:0-103593 GCA_036502085.1 Streptosporangiaceae bacterium | reverse complement strand
GACGAGGCGCTGGCCGCGCTGCGCGACAAGCTGTCCGGCGGCCAGGACTGACTGTTTGACTAGCAACGACGCCGCGCCCGGATCTGCTGCTGACCCGGGCGCGGCGTCATGCTGAGGGCACTGTGGTTGAGGGCACTGTGGTTGAGGGCCCTGCGGTTGAGAGCCCTGTGCTGAGGGTCGGCCTGACCGGCGGGATCGCGGCCGGCAAGAGCGAGGTGTCGCGGCGGCTCGCCGCGCTCGGCGCGGTGGTCATCGACGCCGACGCCGTGGCCAGGGAAGTGGTCGCGCCGGGCACGTCCGGCCTGGCCGAGGTCGGTGCCGCGTTCGGGCGCGGCGTGCTCGCCCCGGACGGCAGCCTGGACCGGGCCAGGCTCGGCGAGATCGTGTTTGCCGATCCGGTGCTGCTCGGCAAGCTGAACGCGATTGTCCATCCGCTGGTCGCCCGGCGGATGCGCGAGCTCGAGCAGGCCGCCCCGCCGGACGCGATCGTCGTGCACGACGTGCCGCTGCTGATCGAGAACGGCCTGGCGGCCGGCTACGACCTGGTCGTCGTGGTGGACGTGCCGGCGCAGACTCAGCTGGACCGGCTGACCGGGGTGCGCGGCATGCCGGACGACCAGGCCCGCGCGCGGCTGGCCGCGCAGGCGAGCCGGGCCGAGCGACTGGCCGTCGCCGACCTCGTGGTGGAGAACTCGGGTCCGCTGGACGGCCTGGACCGCCGGGTGGCGGATCTGTGGGCAGAGCTGCTGCGCCGCCGGGGCTGACCGCTCGCGCGGTGGCCGTCCGTTCTGTCGTACCTGCCGCCTACAGTGGATGGGTGACAGTGCAGCAGTGTGCAGCGTTGGCCAGGCAGGGGGTGCCGTCATGCGTCCGGTAACCGACCTTCAGCGCAGGGTGGCGCCGTTTGAGGTGATCACCGACATGGTCCCGGCAGGCGACCAGCCGGCCGCCATTGCCGAGATGGAACGCCGGGTCCGTGACGGCGTCAAGGACACGGTGCTGCTCGGCGCGACCGGCACCGGCAAGACCGCCACGGTCGCCTGGCTGACCGAGCGGCTGCAGCGGCCGGCTCTGGTCATGCTGCCCAACAAGACCCTCGCCGCGCAGTTCGCCAACGAGCTGCGCGAGATGCTGCCGCGCAACGCGGTCGAGTACTTCGTCTCGTATTACGACTACTACCAGCCGGAAGCGTACATACCGCAGACCGACACCTACATCGAGAAGGACTCCTCGATCAACGACGAGGTGGAGCGGCTGCGGCACTCGGCCACCAACTCGCTGCTCACCAGGCGGGACACGATCGTGGTCGCGTCGGTGTCGTGCATCTACGGGCTGGGCACGCCGCAGGAGTACGTGGACCGGATGCTCCGGCTCAAGGTAGGCCAGCAGACCGAGCGGGACGGCCTGCTCCGCAAGCTGGTCGGCATGCAGTACACCCGCAACGACATCGCGTTCACCCGCGGCACGTTCCGGGTGCGCGGCGACACCATCGAGATCATCCCGGTCTACGAGGAGCTCGCCATCAGGATCGAGATGTTCGGCGACGAGATCGAGCGGCTGATGACGCTGCACCCGCTTACCGGCGAGATAGTCAGCGAGGACCAGGAGCTGTACGTCTTCCCGGCCACGCACTACGTCGCCGGTCCCGAGCGGATGGAGCGGGCAGTCTCCAGCATCGAGACCGAGCTGGAGGAGCGGCTGGCCGAGCTGGGCCGGCAGGGCAAGCTGCTCGAGGCGCAGCGGCTGCGGATGCGCACCACCTACGACATCGAGATGATGCGCCAGGTCGGGTCGTGCGCCGGGATCGAGAACTACTCGCGGCACATCGACGGGCGGGAGGCGGGCAGCCCGCCCAACACGCTGCTCGACTATTTCCCCGAGGACTTCATGCTCGTCATCGACGAGTCGCACAACACGGTGCCGCAGATCGGTGCGATGTTCGAGGGGGACCAGTCCCGTAAGCGGTCGCTGGTCGACCACGGCTTCCGGCTGCCGAGCGCGGTCGATAACCGGCCGCTGACCTGGGCAGAGTTCACCGAGCGCATCGGGCAGACCGTCTACCTGTCGGCCACCCCGGGCCCGTACGAGCTGCGCCGGGTCGGCGGCGACGTGGTCGAGCAGGTGATCAGGCCGACCGGGCTGATCGATCCCGAGGTCATCATCAAGCCGACCAAGGGTCAGATCGACGACCTAGTGCACGAGATCAGGCTCCGGGCCGAGCGCAGCGAGCGGGTGCTGGTCACCACGCTGACCAAGAAGATGTCCGAGGACCTGACCGACTACCTGCTGGAGCTGGGCATCAGGGCGCGCTACCTGCACAGCGAGGTGGACACGCTGCGCCGGGTCGAGCTGCTGCGCGAGCTGCGGATCGGCCAGTACGACGTGCTGGTCGGCATCAACCTGCTCCGGGAGGGGCTGGACCTGCCCGAGGTGTCGCTGGTGGCGATCCTCGACGCGGACAAGGAAGGCTTCCTGCGGTTCGGCACCTCGCTGATCCAGACGATCGGCCGGGCGGCGCGGAACGTCTCCGGCCAGGTGCACATGTACGCCGACGTGGTCACCCCGTCGATGCAGCGGGCGATCGACGAGACCAACCGGCGGCGGGAAAAGCAGGTCGCCTACAACACCGAGCACGGCATCGACCCGACCCCGCTGCGCAAGCGGATCGCCGACATCCTCGACCAGCTGGTCCGGGAGGACGCCGACACCGAGCAGCTGCTCGGCGGCGGCGGGCGGCAGCAGAGCCGGGGCAAGAGCCCGGTTCCTGGCCTGTCCTCGCGGGCCAGGTCGCGCTCGGCCGTCGCCGACGGCCAGGCCGCGGCGGCCGGAACGGGTGAGGGGTCGGCAGCCCGCCAGGACGTGGTCGCCCTCATCGGGCAGCTCACCGAGCAGATGCACACCGCCGCCGCCGAGCTGCAGTTCGAGATCGCGGCCAGGTACCGCGACGAGATCAAGGAGCTCAAGCAGGAACTGCGCGGCATGCAAGCCGCCGGCGTCTAAGCCTCCGCCGCCTCCTCCTCCTCCTCCTCCTCCTCCTCCCTCCGCCGCCTCGATTCCATGATCGTTCCGCCTTTGCATGCGCTCTGACCATTTCGCGCCCGGATATATCAGGATTTGCGGAACCAGAGCGAGTGAAAAGTGGGGCTAGTCGCCGGTTACGCCGTCGATCTGCTCGCGCAGGATGTCGGCGTGACCGTTGTGCCGGGCGTACTCCTCGATCATGTGCAGGTGGATCCAGCGCAGGTCAAGCGTCAGGTTGTCCCGCGTGTGGGCGAACGTCTCGTCCAGCGACCTGGACGCGGCGGCCGCCCGGGACAGCTCGCATTCCCGCACGAACGTCGCGATGTCGGCCTCCGCCTGCGTGGCATCGGCCAGGTCGAAGTCGCCATCCGGCGCGTCGTCGCTCCAGTACAGGTAGCCCAGCCCGGAATCGCCGGCGAACCGGCGCCTGAACCACGAGCGCTCCACCTCCGACATGTGCCGCACCAGCCCGAGCAGCGACAACGACGACGGCGCGACCGCGCGCCGGACGAGCTGGTCTCCGGTCAGGCCGGCGCACTTGTACAGCAGCGTCGCGCGATGGTAGTCCAGCCAGCCGTCGAGCGCCTCCCGCTCGCCGGACGGCTTCGACGGCTCGCTGCGGGAAACCTCAGGTGCGATCCAGGTCATCCGCTCATCGTGCTGCAGCCGCCGGACAGCGGCAAGCTTTTTTCGTTCGGCCGGTCTGCCCCGCTCGGTCAGCCGGGGTGCATGACGCTGGTGTGGGGTGCGGACGTGACGTGCATCAGGGCGGACAGCTCGGTGAGCAGGCTGGGCGGCTGTACCAGGGCCGGCTGCGGCCGGCCGCCCGCCATGATCTGCACGGTGCCGCATCCCGCGGCGGTCGCCACCAGGTACGGCGCGGCTCCCGGCGAGGTCGCGAAGGCCAGCCGGAAGGTGCGGTCCAGGAGGGGGCAGCCCCTCGCGCCCGCCGGGGCCGCGTTCGCGGTGTTGAGCATGGCCGCCAGGCGGCCGATGATGGCGGCCGAGGTGAACGTCTTCGTGGTGGTGCCCGGCTTGGGGTTGAGCACCGAGAGGCTGACGGTTATCGCGTGCATCCCGGCCGGGATCAGCTCGACGGCCGATCGCGGCGGGTACCAGATCACCTGCACGTCCGCGCGGACCACCGACAAGGCCGACCCGGCGGGAACGACCGAGATGGACAGCGAGGCCGAGCTGACGCCGGCCGGGGGGCGGCTGAGGTCGTAGCTCACGAACTGCACGACGATCTGGCTGGCCGTGCCGCTCTGGCCGCTGCCGCTGCTCCTCATGCCGGCCGGGGGATGCGCCCTGACGTAGCTCAGCACCTGATCTGCTGACTCAGGGACGTTCCACAGCGCGCTGGTCCCTGTGGTCGGCATTCCCGCGGCGGTGTCGAACGGTGCGCTCAGCGCCTGCGGGGGGTGCCCGGCGAGACGATGGGCGGCGGCCGGGAGCCTGGTGCGGGCGAGCAGCCCGCGAGCCAGTTGCTGCGCCTGCTGCCTGGTCACGGCGTGGGCCCCGGTCGTGTCGGCCGGGGCGGTCGCGCTCTGGCCGGACCCGTGACCGGGCTGATAGTGCACTGTCCCGCAGGCCGAGACCAGCAGCGCGGCGGCGACCGCCGGGCCGGCGACCCGTGTCATGGTTCGCATCTCGTCTCCCCCTTCTGTCTGCCCGTTTTGACGGCGGGCGATGGCAGACTGGTTCCCGCCTGGGGGATCTCTTTTCATTGTGACGGAAAGGGCACGGCATGTCGTGGGTGATGTTCGACTTCGGCGGCGTCATCTGCACTCCGCAGCCGGAGGAGGACCTGGCGGCGCTGGCCGGCACCGCCAGGGTGAGTGTCGCGGAGCTCTGGGACGCGTACTGGCCGGCGCGTCCCGCGTACGACGCCGGCGACCTGACCTCGATGACGTACTGGCAGGGCGTCGCCGGCCAGTTCGGCCGGACGTTCCGGCTCCACGGGGGCACGGGCCGATCTTGTCGGAATGATCGGAGTGCACGGACTGTTATTTCCTGAGGTCATTACAAGGTCAAACTGGGTACTAGCTGAAAAGAAGCTGAGCGTAAGGTCTTAGACGTGCTGGTTAGCCTGATAGCTGCGGTCGTGGCGCCGCTGTGCTATGGGCTGGCCTCGGCCATGCAGGCCATCGCCGTCCGCTCCGCCCGCAGGCCGCCCGGCTCGGCGGGAACCGGCGCGTTCGCCGCGGTGGATCCCGGCCTCGTCGTCCGCATGATGCGCCAGTGGCGGTTCCTGGCCAGCCTGGGCCTGGACATGCTCGGATTTGTCGCCCAGCTCATCGCGCTGCACCGGCTGCCCCTGTTCGCGGTGCAGGCGATGATCGCCGCCAACCTGGCGGTGACCGCCGTGTGCGCCTCCTGGCTGATCGGGGCGGTGCTCGGCTGGCGGGAATGGCTGGCGATCGGCGGCGTGGTCATCGGAGTGGGGCTGCTCGGCTCCTCGGCCGGCGCCCAGGGCGCGGCCAGCGTCGGCAACACGTTCAAGCTCGCGCTGATCGTGGCGGTGGCGGGTGTCGGCCTGATCGGGCTGGCCGCGGCCCGGCTGCCCGGCATGGCCCGGACCCCGCTGCTCGGCGCCGTCGCCGGGCTCGGCTACGGCGTGCTCGCGGTCGCCGCGCGGGTGCTGACCGGCTATTCGCCCGCGGTCCTGGTGCGCGACCCGGCCGCTTACGCGCTGGCCGCGGCCGGCATCGTTTCGTTCCTGTTCTACGCCACGGCGCTGGAGGGCGGCAGCGTGACCGTGGCCACCGCGGCTGTGGTGCTGGTGGAGACCGTGCCGCCGGCCGCGGTGGGCATCGCGCTGCTCGGCGACCGGACCAGGCCGGGGCTGGCCGGCATGGCCATCGCCGGGTTCATCCTCGCGGTGATCTGCGCGGTCGCGCTGGCGAGGTTCGGCCAGACCGAGCATCAGGACGGCGACGAGGCCGCATCCCTGGCCGCGAGCCCGCCCGGGTTCGCCCCGTCGGGCCGGAAGACCGGGTAGCTCTCCCCCTCCCCGGGGTGCTCGAAGTGCGCGGTCAGCCGGAGCCCGGCCCGCAAGCCCGCGCCGCCGGCGGCCTCTGTGCCGTCTGCGGGGTCCAGGCGCGAGTGCAGCCAGGGGCCCTCATCGAGCTCGACCAGCGCCAGCACGGCTGCCTCGGCACCGGGGGTGCCCTGTCTCGGGTGCGCCATCGCCCAGCTGACCAGCGTGCCGCGGCCCGATGCCGCTTCCCAGGGCGGATCGTCGGTTCCGCAGCCGGTACAGGTCGTGGCCTGCGGATCCAGCCAGTGGCCGCAGGCGGCGCAGCGCTTGATCAGCAGGACATCGCGCGCCGCCGCTTCGAAGAACGGCGCGGACCGGCCGTCGGCCCTGATGATGCCTGCGTCCATCCCTGGCTCCCTTGCTCAGCGCGACCCGGCTTGCTCAGCGCGACCCGGCTTGCTCAGCGTGGTCCTGGTCGGTGCCCAGGGACCCCAGCCCGGCCAGGATGCCGGGCAGCTCGCCCGCATACAGCACGCCCAGCCGCTGGGTGGCCCGGGTCAGCGCGACGTAGAGATCGCTGTGCCCGCGCGGCGACTCGGCCAGGATCTGGCCGGGCTCGACGACCAGTACCGAGTCGAACTCGAGCCCCTTGGCCTGCCGCACGGTCAGCACCACCACCGGGTTCTCCAGCTCGGCGTCCGTTCCGATTGACGCGCCGGGGACGCCGTCGCGGACGGCCTGGCCCAGCTCGCCGAGGCGGGCCGCGGGGACGATGACGGCCAGCCGGCCGTCGCCGACCGCGGCTGCTTCCCCGGCCGCGGCCCTGGCCAGCCGCCCGGCCAGGTCGCCGGCCGGGCCGCCGAGCCGCCACGGCCTGACGCCGGTCTCGCGTACCGACTGCGGCAGGTCGGCCTGGCCGGGCGGCGGGTCGATGGCCGCCGCCACGTCGGTGGCCACGGCCATGATCTCGGCGGGAGTCCGGTAGTTGACGGTCAGCCGGGCCAGCCGCCAGCGCTGTCCCAGGTACGGCTCGAGCATCCGCTGCCAGGACGAGGTACCCGACGGGTTGCCGGTCTGCGCGATGTCGCCGACCAGCGTCATCGACCGCATCGGGCAGCGCCGCATCAGCATCCGCCAGCCCATCTCGGACAGCTCCTGTGCCTCGTCCACGATGACGTGGCCGTACGCCCAGGTCCGGTCCGCCGACGCCCGTTCGGCTGTGGTCAGGTACTCCTCTTCGGCGTGCCGCTCGGCCAGCCGGCCGGCGTCGATCAGGTCCGCCGCCATCAGGAGCTCCGGGTCGGCGTCGTCCTCGCTGTCGCGGGAGAGGATGTCCACCACGCCCCGCGCGTAGGCGATCCGCTCCTGCCGCTCCCGCTCGGCGCCGGCCCGCCGGGCCCGGTCGTCCTCGCCGAGCAGCTCGGCCGCCTCGTCCAGCAGCGGGATGTCGGCTGCCGACCACCCACCCACCTCCCCATCCCCTCTCACGGGCTCGCGCCGCAGCAGCGCCCGGTCCTGTTCGCTGAGCTTGCGGGCGGCGGCCCGCAGCCGCTGCGGTGAGGCGAACAGGTCGCCGAGCAGCCGCTGCGGGGTCAGCACGGGCCACAGGTTGCTGATCGCGGCCCGGACGGCCGGCTCCTCGCGTAGCTCATTCCTGATGTCGTCCATCGCGTTCTCGTCGAGCTGGCTGCGCCGCGGCGGCGGCGGCTCGCCGAGAATCTCGGCGGTGAGGTCGTCGACCTCCCGGATCTTGTCGGCGATCCGGCCGGCGACCTGCCCGGCCAGCGCGCTGATGACCTCGCGGATGAAAATGGGACGGGCCTGATTGTGCCGCCTGCGCGACCGCCTGGCCGCGTCCCTGGCCCGGGTGCAGATCGCCCGGTCAAGCGTCACGACCTCGCCGTCGGCGAGCCTGAGCTCCAGCGCGTCGCGGGGGACCTGCTGCCGGTCCCGCACCGCCGTGGCCAGCACGTCCGCCATCGCCCGCCTGCCCTTGACCGCGGCGATCTCGGGTGCCTCGGCCCTGGTCACGGCGGTACCGGGGTACAGCTCCTCGAGGGTGGACAGCACCACCCCGGTCTCGCCGAGCGAGGGCAGCACCTGGCCGATGTAGCGCAGGAAGGTGGCGTTCGGCCCGACGATGAGCACGCCGCGCTTGGCCAGCTGGCGGCGGTGCGTGTACAGCAGGAAGGCCGCCCGGTGCAGCGCGACCGCGGTCTTGCCGGTGCCCGGGCCGCCCTGCACGACGACCACGCCGCCCAGCGGCGCCCGGATGATCACGTCCTGCTCGGCCTGGATCGTCTCGACGATGTCGGTCATCCTGCCGGTGCGGCTGGCGTTCAGGGCGGCCAGCAGGGCGGCCTCGCCGGTGACCCCTTGATGCCGCTGGCTTTCCGCCGCGGTCAGGTCGAGCACCTCATCGTCGATCCCGGTGACCTTACGGAAACGGGTCTTGATGTGCCGACGTCGGCTGACGCCCTCCGGCGAGGCCGCGGTGGCCAGATAGAAGGGGCGCGCCGCAGGTGCCCGCCAGTCAAGCACCAGCGGCTCATAATCGTCGGATTCGTCCCGTATGCCGAGCCGCCCTATGTAACGCCGCTCGCTTTCCTGGAAATCCAGACGGCCAAAGCACAAGCCGTTCTCAGCCGCGTCGAGCTGGGCGATCTGGCCGGTGAACATGATGGCCGATACCTCGCGCTCGGTCCGCGCCTGCGGTGTCCCGCCGCTCTCCCGCAGCGTGCTGGCCAGCCGGGAATGCGCGCGTTCCCGCAGGCTGTCGAGTCGGCCGTAGAGCATTGTGATGTACTCCTGCTCGCGGGCCACATCTTCCGCGTACCGCTGGGATCGCTCAGTGCCCGCCGTATCGCCGGCCGTATCAGCGGCCTTAGCTGCGGCGTTCTGCGGTACCTGTTCGGCAATCGTCTCGCCTGGCACTCGTGTCCCTTGCGACTTTGACAAGGAGCCCCTTTTCGCTTACAATCAGCAATTGAATCCGCCGGACGTTGTTTCTGAAAGTATTGGAACGACGAAGCTTATCAAATTGCTTCCCCGGCATGCGAATAACCGATCAGCCCCCGCTCGTCTCATCGGGGGTGCGGGCTGAGGATCAGGGTCGAATGGTGCGCGAGTATGCCGCCGTTCCCGCTGACCAGGATGATGTCGCTGGCCCCGTCCCGAGCCTGCCGTGAGCCGCCGTCCCCGCGCGCCTGGACCACCGCCTCAGACAGCGGGGTGAACCCCCACATGTAGTAGGACGAGAGCTGGCCGCCGCCGGTGTTGACCGGCAGCGACCCGCCGGGCCCGAGCGCTCCCGAGGCGGCGAACGGGCCGCCTTCGCCCTTCGGGCAGAACCCGTAGTCCTCCAGCGTGACGACCACCGTGTAGGTGTAGCAGTCGTAGATCTGGCCCATCGTCACGTCGCCGGGGCCGACGCCCGCCATGGCCAGCGCGGCCGGGCCGGCGATGGCCGCGCCGGTGCGCAAGCCGAACTCGCTGTCGCGCTCCAGCTGCTGCCCGGGATGGCCCTGACCCCAGCCCCAGACGTGCACCGGCGGCCGCCGCAGGCCGGCCGCCCGGTCCGCGCCGGTCACCACCACGGCGATGCTCCCGTTGGAGACCAGGCAGCAGTCGAGCAGGTGCAGCGGCTCGGTGATCCACCGCGAGGCCTGGTGATCTTCGATCGTGATCGGGTCGCGGAGCTGGGCCTGCGGGTTGCCGGCCGCCCAGGCGCGCTGCGTCACGGCGACCGCGCCAAGCTGCTCGCTGGTCGTGCCGTACCGGGCCATGTGCCGCCGCGCGGCCAGCGCGTACTCGGCGGTGACGCTGCGGTGCCCGAGCGCCGCGGACAGGCCCAGCAGCCCGTGCCACTCTCGCCGCGGCTGGCCCGGCGGCGAGCCTGTGGCGCCCCCGCTGCCGAAGGCAGCGCCGGACGAGGTCTCGGGACGCAGCGGCGCGTCCGCGAACACGCAGGCCACCGCGGTGGCCGAGCCGCTGGTGACGGCGAGCGCGGCGAGCTGGATCGCCGCCCCGGCGGAGGCGCCGTAGGCGTTGAGCACGCTGAGCAGGCGGAGATCCCGCAGGCCCAGCACCTGAGCCAGGCCGATGTCCAGGGGGCTGCCCGCGAGGCCGGGGCAGACCAGCAGCCCGTCGAGGTCGGCCAGCCCGAGCCCGGCGTCCGCGACCGCGCGGCGCACCGCCTCGGCGGCCAGCCGGCGCGGGCTGCGGCCGTAGACCTTGCCCAGCTCGGTCAGGCCGAGCCCGGCGATCGCCGCGCCGCCCGGCGGCAGTGTCCTGCTGTCCGGCGGCAGCGCCCGGCTCCCGGCAGTAGTGGCCACGCCGCTCCCTTCCGCGGGGCCCGGGCCGCATGGCCAGGGGGAGTGACACCATACCGAATAAGATTCTGCCAGCTGGCCATCCAGTCCGGCCGGGCACCCGCCGGTGCTGCTCAACTGCGAGGACCAGTGGACCAGGCACGCCACGGTCATCCTTAACCCGCCGTCCAACGAGCCCGTGGACACGACCGCGCTGTTCACGCCGCCGACCACCTGCCACGGCGGATCAGGAGACCTGCACGGCGGCGGCAGGTAGGTAATGCGTCCGGCAACGTCGGCTCCCGGCAGGCACCGATCACCGGGCTGGCGCCGCTGGGAACGATTCCGGGCCGCACCAGGGCATGCAGTCCACGTCACGCCCTGGGGCAAGTGGCGGCCGTCCTCACTGTCCTGCCGGCGGAACGGGCTCTCACGTTCCCGGCGGTCGTTTCAGGGCGGTGTCGAGGGTGGCCGCCCACTGCCGGATGATGCCCTCGCGACGGCGGGTATCGTCGCTCAGGAAGTCCGCCAGCGCGAGCCCGCGCGCGAGGTCCAGCGTGGCCTGCACCAGCTCGCGCACCCCCGGCGCCCGCTCGTCCGCGCCCAGCAGTTCGACGGCCTCGCGGTGCGCGGCCAGGGCTACCTTCCGCTCCAGCGGCAGCACCTGGGCGCGCAGGCTCTCGTCGGCGGACGCCGCCACCCACACCTGCAGCGCGGCACGGAACAGCGGCCCGGTGTAGTACGTCATCAGCAGGCTGACCACGGCCTCGGTGCGCCCGGCGCCGTCCGGCAGCCCGGCCGAGCTGCGGCGCACCTCGGCCATGCGCACCTGCGCCATGTACTCGATGGCCGTGGTGAACAGGTCCTCGCGGGTCGGGAAGTAGTGCTGGGCCGCACCCCGCGAGACGCCCGCGCGCTCGGCGACCACGCTGACCGAGGTCCGCAGCCAGCCCAGTTCGCAGAGGCACTCGACGGCCGCCCCCAGAAGCCGCTGCCGGGTCGCCCGGCTGCGCTCCTGCTGCGGCTCTCTCAAGGCGGCGCGCAAGGTGGCCCGCGCGGCCTCGCCCGTCACCGGTCGCCGCCTAGTCGATGACAACTGGATCGGTGACGGCCGGATCGGTGACGGCCGGATCGATGACGGCCAGGACGGTGCCGACGTCGGCCTGCTCGCCGACCGTGACCGGCAGCCCGGCGACGATGCCATCGGCGGGCGCGGCGATCGTGTGCTCCATCTTCATCGCCTCCAGCCACAGCAGTGGCTGGCCGGCCGTGACCCGGTCGCCGGCCGCGACGGCGATCCGCACGACGGTGCCGGGCATGGGGGCGAGCAGCGATCCGGGCGCGGCCGCCGCCGACGGATCGCCGAACCGGTCGACCGGGGTGAGTGTGACCGGCCCGAGCGGCGAGTCGACGCAGACCAGGCCGGGGTAGCGGGCCACGTCGAACGGCCGCAGCACGCCCGCCACGTCGAGCACCACCCGGCCCGGTGAAGCCGATTCGAGCCGGACGTCCGGGTGGCCCTCGGCGGCCAGGCCGTCCCGGGTGAGCCGGTACCCGACCTCGTGGTCGGCGTACTGCTTGCGCTGCGGCTGGGACGGCACGTTGCGCCAGCCGGACGGCAGCCCGCCGAGCACCGGCGCGGTGGCCCGGTTGGCCGCGGCGTCGGCGAGCGCCGCCGCCAGCGCCGACAGCGACTGCGCGCCGGGGCCGGCCAGCGGAGCGGCGAGGGTGTCCAGGCCGTGCCGGTCGAAGAACGCGGTGTCGGTCTGGCCGGCCAGGAACGCCGGGTGGCGCAGCACCCGGACCAGCAGGTCGCGGTTGGTCGGCACGCCGTGGATGCGCGACCGGGCCAGCGCCGCGGCCAGCGTGCGGGCGGCGGCGGCCCGGTCCGGCGCCCAGCAGATCACCTTGGCCAGCATCGAGTCGTAGAAGACGCTCACCACCGAGCCGTCGGTCACGCCGGAGTCCAGCCGCAGCCCGTAGGCCGGCGGGACGGCGAACCGCGCGGCGACGCCGGGCACGTCGAGCCGGTGCAGCAGGCCGCTGGCCGGCCGCCAGTCCCGCGCGGGGTCCTCGGCGTACAGCCGCGCCTCGATGCAGTGCCCATCCCGCCCCGGAGGCGAGCCAGGCAGCGGCTCGCCCTGGGCCACCTGGATCTGCAGCCGCACCAGGTCAAGACCGGTGGTGCACTCGGTGACCGGGTGCTCGACCTGCAGCCGGGTGTTCATCTCCAGGAAGAAGAACTCGCCGGACTCGTCGGCGAGGAACTCCACGGTGCCCGCGCCGGTGTAGCCGATCGACGCCGCGGCGGTCGTCGCCGCGGCGAACAGCCGCTCCCGCATGCCGGGCCGCGCCTGCGCCAGCGGCGACGGCGCCTCCTCGATGACCTTCTGGTGCCGCCGCTGGATGGAGCACTCCCGCTCGCCGACCGCCCAGATGGTGCCGTGCCGGTCGGCCATCACCTGCACCTCGACGTGCCGGCCCGTCGGCCGGTACGGCTCGCAGAACACCGCCGGGTCGCCGAACGCGGACGCGGCCTCCGAGCGCGCCGCCTCGGCCTGGCCGGCCAGGCCGGCCAGGCTGCGGACGACCCGCATGCCGCGGCCGCCGCCGCCAGCCGACGCCTTGATCAGCACCGGCAGGTCGGCCTCGGTGATCCGCGCCGGGTCAAGCTCGGGCAGCACCGGCACTCCGGCCGCGGCCATCATCCGCTTGGACTCGATCTTCGAGCCCATCAGGGCGATCGCTTTGGGCGGCGGGCCGATCCAGGTCAGGCCCGCGGCCTCGACGTCGCTCGCGAACGCGGCGTTCTCCGACAGGAAGCCGTAGCCCGGGTGCACGGCATCGGCACCCGCCCGCCGGGCCGCCGCGATGATCAGCCCGGGCCGCAGGTAGGTCTCGCCCGGCGTGCTGCCGGGCAGCCGCACCGCGGCGTCGGCCTCGGCCACGTGCGGCGCGGCCGCGTCGGCGTCGGAGTACACGGCCACCGTGGCCAGGCCGAGGTCGCGGCAGGTCCGCAGCACCCGGCGGGCGATCTCGCCGCGGTTGGCGACCAGCACCGAAGTGATCATCGCGTCACATCCTGAAGACGCCGTAGCCGTCGGCGCCGCGCACCGGCGCGCCGTGGATCACCGACAGGCACAGGCCGAGCACCGTGCGGGTGTCGCGCGGGTCGATCACCCCGTCGTCGTACAGTCGGCCGGACAGGAACAGCGGCAGCGACTCGGCCTCGATCTGGCTCTCGACTGCCGCCCGCATCGCGGCATCGGCGTCCTCGTCGTACGGCTGGCCGCGGCCCTGCGCGGCGGCCCTGGCCACGATCGACAGCACGCCCGCCAGCTGGGCCGGTCCCATCACCGCCGACTTGGCGCTCGGCCAGGCGAACAGGAACCGCGGGTCATAGGCCCGCCCGCACATGCCGTAGTGCCCGGCGCCGTAGGACGACCCCATCAGGATCGAGATGTGCGGCACGGCCGAGTTCGACACCGCGTTGATCATCATCGCGCCGTGCTTGATGATCCCGCCCCGCTCGTACTGGCTGCCGACCATGTAGCCGGTGGTGTTGTGCAGGAACAGCAGCGGCGTGCTCGACTGGTTGGCTAGCTGGATGAACTGCGCGGCCTTCTGTGACTCGGCGCTGAACAGCACGCCCTGGGCGTTGGCCAGGATGCCGGCCGGGTAGCCGTGCACCCGCGCCCACCCGGTCACCAGGCTGGATCCGTACAGCGGCTTGAACTCGTCGAAATCCGACCCGTCGGCCACCCGCGCGATGACCTCGCGCGGGTCGAACGGCACCTTGAGGTCGCCGGGCACCACGCCGATCAGCTCGTCCGGGCTGAACCGCGGCGGCACCGCGGCGGCCTGCGGCGACGGGCCCTGCTTGCGCCAGTTGAGCCGGGCGACGATGCGCCGCCCGATCCTGATCGCGTCGTGCTCGTCGGCGGCCAGGTAGTCGGCCAGCCCGGACCCGCGGGCGTGCAGCTGCGCGCCGCCAAGCGACTCGTCGTCGGACTCCTCACCGGTGGCCATCTTGACCAGCGGCGGCCCGCCGAGGAACACCTTGGACCGCTCCCGGATCATCACGACGTGGTCGGACATGCCGGGGACGTAGGCGCCGCCAGCCGTCGAGTTGCCGAACACCAGCGCGATCGTCGGGATGCCGGCCGCGGACAGCCGGGTCAGGTCGCGGAACGTCTGCCCGCCGGGGATGAAGATCTCCTTCTGGGTCGGCAGGTCGGCCCCGCCCGACTCGACCATGCCGATCAGCGGCAGCCGGTTTTTCAGCGCGATCTCGTTGGCGCGCAGCGACTTGCGCATTGTCCACGGGTTGCTCGACCCGCCGCGCACGGTCGGGTCGTTCGCGACGATCATGCACTCGACACCCTCGACCACGCCGATGCCGGTGACCACGCTGGCGCCGACGGTGAACGGGCTGCCCCAGGCGGCCAGCGGGGACAGCTCGAGGAACGGCGAGTCGGGGTCGAGCAGCAGCTCGATCCGCTCCCTGGCCAGCAGCTTGCCGCGGCGGTGATGCCGGGTGGTGTACTTCTCGCCGCCGCCGCCGACGGCCTTGGCGTGCTCGGCCTCGATCTCGGCGAGCTTGCCGAGCATCGCCGCGGCGTTCGCGGCGAAGACCGCCGAGGCAGGGTCGAGTGCGGACCGCAGCGCGGTCATAGCAGGGCCTCGGGGATGTCGATCAGTCGCGACCGCAGCCATTCGCCCAGCGCCTTGGCCTGCGGGTCGAACCGGGCGTGGTAGGCGACGCCCTGGCCGAGCAGCCCCTCGATGACGAAGTTGACGGCGTGCAGGTTGGGCAGCACGTGCCGGGTCACCGGCAGTCCGGCCGCCTCGGGCAGCAGCTCGCGGAGGAGCGGCACGGTCAGCGTGCCGGCCAGCCAGGGCCAGGCCGCCGCCGTGGCGGCCCACACGCCGACGTTGGCGTCGCCGCCCTTGTCGCCGGACCTGGCGCCGGCCACCAGCCCGAGCGGCGCCCGCCGGACCGGCCCGGCCGCCGTCCAGCCGGGAGTATCGGGCTCGGCGGCAGGCGCCAGCGCCAGGGTATCGGCGGCCGGCTCGATCGCCACCGTGGAGCTGTCCGGCAGCACCGCTATGTGGCCGACCAGGCCCGCGTCGACATAGGCAGCGGTGAACACGCCGTACGGCCTGGCCTCGCCGGGCAGCGCGGCCAGGTGGAAGCCCGGATAGCTGCCCAGCGCCAGCTCGATCGCCCGGCCGGAGATCGCCCTGCCCACCTGCTTGGCGTCGCTGCCCCGCACCACGCAGCGCAGCAGCGCGCTGGCCTGCTCCTCGGTGGCCGCGTCCGGCTGGTCGGTGCGCGCGAGCGTCCACTCCGCGTCGCCCGGCACCGCCAGCTGCGCCCGGACCAGCTCTGCCTTCGCGTCGATGTCCAGGCCGGTCAGCACGAAGCCGATCTCGTTGCGGAAGCCGCCCAGGGTGTTCACCGACACCTTGAGCGTGGGCGGCGGCGGCTCGCCGCGGACGCCGCTGATCCGCACCCGGTCCGGCCCGTCGGTGTGCAGCCGCGCCGTGTCCATCCTGGTGGTGACGTCCGGCCCGGCGTACCGGGCGCCGGTGATCTCGTACAGCAGCTGCGCGGTGACCGTGCCGACCGTCACCGCGCCGCCGGTGCCCTCGTGCTTGGTGATCACGCTCGACCCGTCGGCGTGGATCTCGGCGATCGGGAACCCTGGCCGCTCAACGGAGGCGATCTCGGTGAAGAAGGAGTAGTTGCCGCCGGTGGCCTGCGTGCCGCACTCGATGACGTGCCCGGCCACGACCGCGCCGGCCAGCCGGTCGTAGTCGGTGCGCGCCCAGCCGAAGTGCGCCGCGGCCGGCCCGACGATGACCGACGCGTCGGTGACCCGGCCGGTGACCACGACGTCGGCCCCCGCGTTCAGGCACTCCGCGATGCCCCATGCGCCCAGGTAGGCGTTGGCCGTGACCGGCGTGCCGAGGCCGAGCTCGGCGGCCCGGCCGGTCAGGTCGTCGCCCGTCACGTGCGCGATCGCGGCGTCGAACCCGAGGCGGCTGGCCAGCTCGCGCAGCGCCGCCGCCAGTCCGGACGGGTTCAGGCCGCCAGCGTTAGAGACAATCTTGACGCCCTTTTCCAGGGCCAGCCCGAGGCAGTCTTCCATCTGGCGCAGGAACGTCTTGGCGTAGCCGGCATCCGGGTCGCGCAGCCGGTCGCGGCCGAGGATCAGCATGGTCAGCTCGGCCAGGTAGTCGCCGGTCAGCACGTCTAGCGGCCCGCCGTCCAGCATCTCGCGCACGGCCGAGAAGCGGTCGCCGTAAAACCCCGAGGCGTTGCCGATCCTGAGCGGCGCGGTCCCAGCCATCCGCCCAGCGTGGCACCCGCCCGCGCCAAAAGCAAGCGTGCCTGCTTGTTTTCGGGCGGAGCCCCTGGCGCGCGCCCGCCACGACAAGCCACACCGTGCGGATGGGAAAAGATCTGGGTGTGGCGATGGGCGGCGACCCGGCCACGTTCGCCGGGCTGGCCGGGATGGGCGACCTGATCACCACCTGCACCAGCCCGGCCGCCCGGTCACCGACGCCTACCGCGGCCTGCTGCGCACCGTGCCGGGACACGAGGTGCACGGCACCGCCTGGTAGCGGCGCGTGCTCACGCGGTCCGGTTCGGTGTCGCTGCGGGCGGCGGTTACTGTCTGCTGTTATCCTGAGGGTCCGTGGAGCGGAGGCATCACCCGCATCGCACCGACCACGGGAGACCATCTTGGCCGCACCTGCGCGCCCGTCACGGCCGATCGAGACCAGGCACCTGTTCGTCACCGGGGGAGTGGCATCGAGTCTCGGCAAGGGACTCACCGCCTCGAGCCTGGGGCGGCTGCTGAAGCTCCGCGGCCTGCGCGTCACCATGCAGAAGCTCGATCCCTACCTCAACGTGGATCCGGGCACGATGAACCCGTTCCAGCACGGCGAGGTGTTCGTCACCGACGACGGCACCGAAACCGACCTGGACGTCGGGCACTACGAGCGCTTCCTGGACACCGAGCTCAAGGGCTCGGCGAACGTCACCACCGGGCAGATCTACTCCGCCGTGATCGCCAAGGAGCGCCGTGGCGAGTACCTGGGCGACACCGTGCAGGTCATCCCGCACATCACCAACGAGATCAAGTCCCGGATCCTGGAGATGGCCGGGCCGGACGTCGATGTGGTGATCACCGAGGTGGGCGGCACGGTCGGTGACATAGAGTCACTGCCGTTCCTGGAGGCGATCCGCCAGATCCGGCACGAGATCGGCCGGGACCGCTGCTTCTTCCTGCATGTGTCGCTGCTGCCCTACATCGGGCCGTCGGGCGAGCTCAAGACCAAGCCGACCCAGCATTCGGTGGCCGCGCTGCGCAGCATCGGGCTCCAGCCGGACGCGATCGTCTGCCGCTCCGACCGGGCCATCAGCGAGGGGCTGAAGCGCAAGGTCAGCCTGATGTGCGACGTGGACGAGGAAGCGGTGGTGTCGGCGGCGGACGCGGTGTCGATTTACGACATCCCGCGGGTGCTGCACGCCGAGGGCCTGGACGCCTACGTGGTGCGGCGGCTCGGGCTGCCGTTCCACGACGTGGACTGGCACGACTGGGACGAGCTGCTGCGCCGGGTGCACCGGCCGGCCCGCAGCGTCACCATCGCCCTGGTCGGCAAGTACGTGGACCTGCCCGACGCCTACCTGTCGCCGGCCGAGGCGCTGCGGGCCGGCGGCTTCGGCAACGACGCCAGGGTCACGATCCGCTGGGTGCCGAGCGACGACTGCGAGACGCCCGAGGGGGCCGCCCGCCAGCTCGACGGGGCCGACGGCGTGCTGATCCCCGGCGGGTTCGGCGTGCGCGGCATCGAGGGGAAGATCGGCGCCGTCCGGCACGCCCGCACGCACGGCATCCCGCTGCTCGGCCTCTGCCTCGGCCTGCAGTGCGTGGCCATCGAGGCGGCCCGCGACCTGGCCGGCCTGGACGGGGCTAACAGCGCCGAGTTCGACCCGGCCACCCCGCACCCGGTGATCGCGACGATGGCGGGCCAGGAGGACGTGGTGGCGGGCGAGCGGGACATGGGCGGCACCATGCGGCTCGGCCTGTACCCGGCCGCGCTGGCCGAGGGCAGCCTGGTGCGCGAGCTCTACGGCTCCGGCGAGGTGCAGGAGCGGCACCGGCACCGCTACGAGGTCAACAACGCCTACCGGGACGTGCTGGAGCAGGCCGGGCTGGCCTGCTCCGGGCTGTCGCCGGACGGCCGCCTGGTCGAGTTCGTCGAGCTGCCGCGCGACGTGCACCCGTACTTCGTGGCCACCCAGGCGCACCCAGAGTTCCTGTCCCGGCCGACCCGGCCGCACCCGCTGTTCGCCGGCCTGGTGGCCGCCGCGCTGGAGCGGTCGAGAACGGCGCCGCAGGCCGCCGCCGTCACGGCCGCGCCGGCCGGCGAGCGCGCGGTAGCCAGCGCGTGAGCACCCTGACCGACGCATCCGCGCACTGGCCGGTCATCGACTCCGCCGAGCACGTCCGCACCAACATCATCACGGTCCGCACCGACCAGGTGCTGATGCCGGACGGCGCGGTCGCCGGACGCGACGTGGTCGAGCACCTCGGCGCCGTGGCCGTCGTCGCGCTGGACGACGACAGCCGGGTGCTGATGATCCGCCAGTACCGCCATCCGGTCGGCCGGATGCTCTGGGAGATCCCGGCCGGGCTGCGCGACGTGGCCGGCGAGCCGACCCACGTCACCGCCGAGCGCGAGCTGCTCGAGGAGGCCGGCCACCGGGCGCGCGACTGGCACGCGCTGGCCGACTACTTCTCCTCGCCGGGGATCAGCGACGAGCGGGTGCGCGTGTTCCTCGCCCGCGGCCTCACCGAGGTGCCGGCGGCCGAGCGCAGCTACGTCCCCGAGCACGAGGAAGCGCACATGGAGGTCGCCTGGCTGCCGCTGGACGAGGCCGTCGCCCGGGTTCTGTGCGGCGACTTGCATAACAGCGCGGCCCTTGTGGGTATCTTGTCCGCGTATGCCGCCAGGCGGGACGGGTTCAAGGGGCTGCGGCCTGCGAGCGCGCCCGAACGCTGACCGGCAGCCGACAGACGGACCAGGACTGCATCCGCCGGGCAACGGGGCCGGGCGGCCTGGTGAATCGGGAAGGCTTGGCAGGCATGAAGGTTGGCGTTCCGAAAGAGGTCAAGAACCACGAGTACCGGGTGGCCATCACCCCGTCCGGCGCACACGAGCTGGTCCGGGCCGGGCATCAGGTGTTCGTCCAGGCCAGCGCCGGGGAAGGGTCGGCCATCCCGGACGATTACTTCATCGCGGCCGGCGCGACGATGCTCGGCACGGCCGACGAGGTCTGGGACACCGCCGACCTGGTGCTGAAGGTGAAGGAGCCGGTCGCCGAGGAGTATCACCGCATGCGTAAGGGGCAGGTGCTGTTCACCTACCTGCACCTGGCCGCCTCCCGGGCGTGCACCGACGCGCTGCTGGCCGCCGGCATCACCTCGATCGCGTATGAGACCGTGCAGCTCCCGGACCGGTCGCTGCCGCTGCTCGCGCCGATGTCCGAGGTGGCCGGCCGGATGGCGCCGCAGGTGGGCGCGCATCACCTGCAGCGCGACGGCGGCGGCCGCGGCATCCTGATGGGCGGCGTGTCCGGCGTCTACGCGGCCAAGGTCGTCGTGCTCGGGGCTGGCGTGTCGGGGATGAGCGCCGCCGCGATCGCCCTCGGCATGCAGGCCGAGGTGCTGCTGGTGGACAAGAACATCGCGCGGCTGCGCTCCGCGGACGCGATCTACCAGGGGCACCTGCAGACGGTCGCGTCCAACGCCTACGAGATCGAGCGCGCGGTGATCGACGCCGACCTGGTCATCGGCGCGGTGCTGGTGCCCGGGGCCAAGGCCCCCGTGCTGGTCTCCAACGAGCTGGTCTCTCAGATGAAGTCGGGCTCGGTGCTGGTCGACATCTCCATCGACCAGGGCGGCTGCTTCGAGGACTCGCACCCCACCACGCACGAGAACCCGACCTACCCGGTGCACAACTCGCTGTTCTACTGCGTGGCCAACATGCCGGGCGCGGTGCCGCACACCTCCACCTACGCGCTGACCAACGTGACGCTGCCGTACATCACCGAGATCGCCGCCCGCGGCTGGCGCGACGCGCTGCGCGCCGACCCGGCGCTGGCCCTCGGCCTGAACACGCACGAGGGGCAGATCACCTGCCCGCCGGTCGGCGAGGCGCACGGCCTGCCCTCGGTCACCCCCGCCGAGGTGCTTTAACTGATCACTGTAAAAACCGCGATCGGCGGCTACCTGGATCACCTGGCGGTCGAGCGCGGGCTGGCCGCCAGCACGCTGGAGTCCTATCGCCGGGACCTGCTGCGCTACGCCGACGCCCTGGCCGGCCGGGGCAAGACCGCGATGGGCCAGCTCACCGGGGCCGACATCGCGGCTTTCCTGGCCGGGCTGCGGGAGGGCGACGACGAGCACGTGCCGCTGGCCGCCAGCTCGGCCGGCCGGGCCGTGGTCGCCGTCCGCGGGCTGCACGCCTTCGCCGCCGCCCAGGGGCTCACCGAGGCGGACCCGGCCCGCCAGGTGCGGCCGCCCGCGCCGCCCCGGCGGCTGCCCAAGGCCATCTCGGTGGACGACGTGGAGCGCCTGCTCGCCGCGGCGCAGGCCCAGGATGGCCCGGCCGCGCTGCGCGACCGCGCCCTGCTGGAGTTCCTCTACGGCACAGGCGCGCGGATCTCCGAAGCGGTCGGTCTCGACGTGGACGAGCTTGACCTGGCCGGCGATCCAGTCGTCCGGCTGTCCGGCAAGGGCGGCAAGCAGCGCATCGTGCCGGTCGGCAGCTACGCCGCCAAGGCCCTGGAGGCGTACCTGGTGCAGGCCCGCCCGACCTTGGCCGCTAAGACGTCAACCGCGCGCGGCGCCGTCTTCCTCAACGCCCGCGGCGGCCGGCTGACCCGCCAGGGCGCCTGGATGGTGCTGCGCGCCGCGGCCGCCCGGGCCCGCCTGGACGAGGTCTCGCCGCACACGCTGCGGCACTCCTTCGCCACCCACCTGCTGGACGGCGGCGCCGACATCAGGGTCGTCCAGGAACTGCTCGGCCACGCCTCGGTCACCACCACCCAGGTCTACACGCTGGTCACGGTGGACCGGCTGCGCGAGGTCTACGCCGCCGCGCACCCCCGCGCCCTGGCCTAATTAGGGCTCTAGCCTTCTTGTCCGGAAAGATGCCCTACGGATGCTTTCTTGTCCGGAAAGATGCCCTACGGATACGGTGAGTCGGCTTGCCCAGGCCATGCGCAGGGCCTAGAGTCCGGGTTTCAGCGGAGCGTTTTTCACAGGCCGCTCGGAGGTTCGGCGCTGGTGGCAGCAGCATCCCGCACAAAAGAGGCCCGCCCCCCCACGACCGGGAAGCTAGGCCCGACGGGTCGGCCGATCCCGGTGTTCCCGGAGCCAGAGCCCCTGCTCAGGCACGGTCCGGCCCGGGTGGCGGCGGTCTGCAACCAAAAGGGCGGGGTCGGCAAGACCACGACCACGATCAACCTGGGCGCCGCCCTCGCCGAGTACGGCAGGCGCGTATTGCTCGTCGACTTCGACCCGCAGGGCGCGCTGTCGGTCGGCCTCGGCATCCAGCCGCAGGAGCTTGACCGCTCGGTCTACAACCTGCTGATGGAGCGCGGCGTCACCGCCCGCGACGTCCTGATCAAGACGAACGTCGACGGCATGGACCTGCTGCCCAGCAACATCGACCTGTCCGGGGCCGAGGTCCAGCTGGTGCACGAGGTGGGCCGCGAGTACGTGCTCGGCGGCGTGCTCGAGCCGGTGCTGGCCGACTACGACGTCGTGCTGATCGACTGCCAGCCGTCCCTCGGCCTGCTGACCGTGAACGCGCTGGCCTGCGCCGACGGCGTGCTCGTGCCGCTCGAGTGCGAGTACTTCGCGATGCGCGGCGTGGCCCTGCTGATGGAGACCATCGACAAGGTGTCGCGCAGGCTCAAGCCCGGGCTGGCCATGGACGGCCTGCTCGCCACCATGTACGACTCGCGCACGCTGCACACCCGTGAGGTACTGGCCAGCGTCGTGCAGGGGTTCGGGGATAAGGTCTTTCACACGGTGATCAACCGCACCGTGCGATTCCCTGACGCTACTGTTGCCGGTGAACCGATCACTCGTTTCGACTCCTCATCCATGGGGGCTAGCTCGTATCGTGAGCTTGCCAAGGAGGTACTGGAACGGTGGCAGCAGCTGGAGCGGGGGGGCCGCGGTCCCGGCGGGTAAGGCTGCCCGGCATCGCCGAGCTGCTCCGCCACTCCTCGGACCAGGCTTCGGACGAGACGGCGATCGAGGTTCAGCGCCGGGCCAGCGGCCGCGAGGCGCACACCCAGAAGATCACCGTGTACCTGTCCGCCGATGAGCTGCTCGACCTGGAGAAGGCCAGGGTGACCTTGCGCGGCTACGGCATCTCGGTCGACCGGGGGCGCCTGGTCAGGGAGGTGATCGCCGTCATGCTGGCCGACCTGGACGCGCGCGGGGAGGCCAGCCTGCTGGCCAGGCGGCTCGACAGGGGGATGTGATCGAACCCGCAGTGACAGATGACGCGACGGCCGGCTTCCAGGTGCACCTCGACGTGTTCGAGGGCCCGTTCGACCTGCTGCTCGCCCTCATCTCCAAGCACAAGCTGGACATCACCGAGGTGGCGCTCTCCCAGGTCACCGACGAGTTCATCGGCTACATCCGGGCGCTGTCCGGCGGCTGGGATCTCGACCAGGCCAGCTACTTCCTCGTGGTGGCCGCGACCCTGCTCGACCTCAAGGCGGCCCGGCTGCTGCCGGCCGGCGAGGTCGAGGACGAGGAGGACCTGGCCCTGCTCGACGCCAGGGATCTGCTGTTCGCGCGGCTGCTGCAGTACCGCGCCTACAAGGAGGTCGCCGCGGTATTCGCCGGCCGGATGGCGGTGGCATCGCGGCGGTTCCCGCGCCGGGTGCCGCTCGAGCCGCGGTTCGCCGCGCTGCTGCCCGAGGTGCTGCTCGGCCTCGGGCCCGCCGAGTTCGCCAGGATCGCGGCCCGCGCGCTCACCCCGAAGCCGCCGCCGGTAGTGTCGCTCGAGCACATCCACACCCCGCGCACCAGCGTCCGCGAGCAGGCGGAGATACTCTCGGCCAGGCTGGCGCGGCTGCGCCGGGCCACGTTCCGCAGCCTCACCGCGGACTGCGGCGGCACCTACGAGGTCGTCGCGAGGTTCCTGGCCCTGCTCGACCTGTTCCGCAGTGAAGCGGTCACGTTCGAGCAGGTCGTGGCGCTCGGCGACCTCTATGTCACGTGGACCGGCCCGGCCGGCGGACCGCAAGCGCACGAAGGGGAGGAATAGATTGATTCCGAACGGTTCCACCCCGCACCCCCGCGATCCTGGCGACGACGGCGTGGACAGCGGCAGCGAGCTGCCCGGCCTGCGCGCCTGCATGGAGGCGATCCTGCTGGTCGTGGACGAGCCGGTCACCGACCTGCTGCTCGCCCAGGTCCTCGAGCGGCCCAAGGACGAGGTAGCCGCGGCCCTGCGCGACCTGTCCGCCGCCTATACGGCCGAGGGACGCGGCTTCGACCTGCGCGAGATCGCCGGCGGCTGGCGGCTGTACACCCGCGAGCAGTGCGCCCCGGTGGTGGAGCGCTTCCTCACCGACGGCCAGGAGGTGCGGCTCACCCAGGCCGCGCTCGAAGCCCTCGCCGTGGTCGCCTACCGGCAGCCGGTCAGCCGGGCCCGGGTGTCCGCGGTGCGCGGCGTCAACTGCGACGGGGTGATGCGCACGCTGACCCTGCGCGGCCTGATCGAGGAGCAGGCGACCGACCCGGAGACCGGGGCGATCCTGTACCGGACCACCAGCTACTTCCTGGAACGGCTTGGCCTGGCCGGCCTGGCGGACCTGCCCGACCTGGCCCCGTTCCTGCCGGAGAACATCGAGGATGCCGAGGATGCCAGTCATGCACCCTGATGACGACGACGAACAGGACGGCCTGGACACCCTGATCGACGTCGACGGTCCCGAGGGTGTCCGGCTGCAGAAGGTGCTCGCCGCCGCCGGGGTGGGCAGCAGGCGGCACTGCGAGGAGCTGATCGGCGAGGGCCGGGTCGAGGTGGACGGCCAGGTCGTCCGCAGGTTCGGCGCCAGGGTCGACCCGGAGCAGCAGGTCATCAAGGTGGACGGCAAGCGCATCCCGTCCCGCCAGGATCTGGTCTACCTCGCGCTGAACAAGCCGCCGGGCGTGCTCACCGCGATGTCCGACGACCGCGGCCGCAAGACCATCTCCGACCTGCTGCCGGCCGGCGGCGAGCGGCTGTTCCACGTGGGCAGGCTGGACTACGACACCGAAGGGCTGATGCTGCTCACCAACGACGGCGAGCTGGCGCACCGGCTGGCCCACCCCAGGTACGGCGTGCTCAAGACCTACCTGGCCGACGTGACCGGATCGCCGCCGGCCGGCCTGGGCCGGCGGCTGGCGGCCGGCGTGCAGCTCGCCGACGGCATGGCCAGCGCGGACAAGTTCCGCATCGTCGACCGATCCGGCCCGCGGGCGCTGGTGGAGATCACCCTGCACGAGGGGCGCAAGCACATCGTCCGGCGGATGCTCGCCGAGGTCGGCCACCCGGTCACCCGGCTGGTCCGCACCCAGCTCGGCCCGATCAGGCTGGGCATGCTGGCCCCCGGGGTGACCAGGCCGCTCAGCACCGCCGAAATAGGCGAGCTGTACGCGGCCGTCGGTATGTAGCCTGCGGTAGGTAGCCTGGGAAACGTCAGGCCTGGGTCGGGGCGAGGCAGGCGAATAAGGAGGGTTTGTGCCGGTCAGGGCGATCCGCGGGGCAGTCCAGGTGGACGCGAACCGGCGGGAGGACATCATCGAGGGCACCGCGGAGCTCGTCGCCGAGGTCATGTCCCGCAACGATCTGGCCCCTGACGACGTGATCAGCGTGCTGTTCACGGCCACCCCGGATCTGACCGCCGAGTTTCCCGCGCTGGCCGCCCGCAAGATCGGGTTCCATGACGTCCCGCTGCTGTGCGCGACCGAGATCGACATGCCGGCCGCGATGCCGCGGGTCGTCCGGCTGCTGATGCACATCGAGACGGCCCGGCCGCGCTCCGAAGTCCGGCACGTGTACCTGCGGGGCGCCGCCGCGCTCCGCCTGGACATCGCCCAGTGACCAGCCCTGGGCTGTTTCCCGGCGGCGTCGTGATCATCGGCGCCGGGCTGATCGGCACGTCGGTCGGCCTGGTCCTGCGCGGCGCGGGCATCCGCGTTCAGATCGCCGACAGCGACCCGGCCACCGCGCGCATGGCCGCCGGCCTAGGCGCCGGCGACCTGCTCGGCACCGGTTCGAGCGCCGAACTCGCCCCGCCGGCGACGCCCGCCGACCTCGCGGTGCTCGCCGTCCCGCCGGACGCGGTGGCCGCGACGCTGGCCGCCGCCCAGAAGGCCGGCCTGGCCCGGTGGTACACCGACGTGGCCAGCGTGAAGTCCAGGCCGCTGGCGCAGGCGGGCGCGCTCGGCTGCGATCTGGCCAGCTACGTGCCCGGGCACCCGCTGGCCGGCCGGGAGCGTTCCGGTCCGGCGGCGGCCCGGGCCGACCTGTTCCTCGGCCGCCCCTGGGCGCTCTGCCCGGTTCCGGAGACCAGCGGCGGCGCGGTGGACGCCGTCACCGCCCTGGTGCGCGCCTGCGGGGCCAGGCCGGTCACCGCCGGAGCCGCCGAGCACGATCGCTGGGTCGCGCTCGTCTCGCACGCCCCGCACGTGGTGGCCTCGGCCATGGCCGCCCGGCTGGCCGCCGCGCCCGGCGGCGCGCTCGCCCTGGCCGGCCAGGGCCTGCGCGACGTGACCAGGGTCGCCGCCGGCGACCCCGCCCTCTGGACCCAGATCCTGACCTCGAACGCCGCCGGCGTCAGCGAGGTCCTGGCCCAGGTCGCCGCCGACCTCCGCGCTGCCGCCGAAGCCCTCGCCGGCTGTGACCAGCCCCCCGGGGCGTCGGCTGACGCGCGGCTCGGCCGGCTGCTGGCGGACGGCCGGGCCGGCGTGGCCGCGATCCCGGGCAAGCACAACGGGCCCCCGGTGCCCTACGCGATCGTCCAGGTCGTGATCCCGGACCAGCCGGGGGAGCTGGCCCGGCTGTTCCAGGCGGCCGGCCAGGCGGGCATCAACATCGAGGACATCGACATCGAGCACTCGCCGGGCCTGCCGGCCGGCGTCGCCGAGCTGGCCGTCAAGCCGGCCGCCGCCGAGCCGCTCGCCGCCGCCCTCGCCGCCAGCGGCTGGCCCGCCATGATCGCCAAGACTCCATGATCGCGAAGAGTTGTGCGTGCCATGGCGCTGCAAAATCTCCGTGATCATGGTCAGTGGCACGCATCGGACGGAAGAGAGCCGGCGCGCCGGTAGCATCGCCTCGTGGCTGAATGCCTTGTCATCGCGGTGGATGGCCCCTCAGGATCCGGCAAGTCGAGCGCGGCGCGCGGCGCGGCGACGGCGCTCGATCTGCGCTACCTGGACACCGGCGCGATGTACCGCGCGCTGACCTGGTGGCTGCTGGCGAATGGCGTTGACGTGACGGATGCCGCGGCGGTCGCCGCCCGCGCCGAGCACCCGTCCATCGAGGTCACCACCGACCCGGCCGGGCCGCTGGTGACCGTGAACGGCGTCGATGTGTCCGGCCCGATCCGCGAGCGGCCGGTGTCCAACGCGGTCAGCGCGGTCGCTTCGGTTCCCGCGGTGCGCAGGCATCTCATCGCCCGGCAGCGGGAGATCATCGCCAAGGCGTGCGCGGAGGGCGGCGGCATCGTCGCCGAAGGACGCGACATCGGCACGGTGGTCGCGCCGGCCGCGGCCGTCAAGGTGTTCCTGACGGCCAGCGAGACGGCCAGGGCCCGCCGCCGCGCGGCCGACCTGGCCGCCGATCCGGCGGTGACGGTCGAGCTGACCCAGGCCGAGCAGGCCCGCAGGGACCGGCTGGACGCGCCGCAGATGGAGCAGGCCGCCGATGCCGTGCACATTGACTCCACGGCGCTCGGCGTGACCGAGGTCGTCGCCGCGATCGTGGCCCTGACCGACTCGAAGCAAGCCGGCGCGGACCGCGGCACAAGGACGGCGTGATGACGCCGAACGAACCACGCCCGGACGCCGCCGACCCCTCCGCCCCTGACGCCGGACCGGTGCCGGTGGTCGCGGTCGTCGGCCGGCCCAACGTCGGCAAGTCGACTCTGGTCAACCGGATCCTGGGCAGCCGCCAGGCGGTCGTGCAGGACACGCCGGGCGTCACCAGGGACCGGGTGGCCTACGACGCGATCTGGCGGGGCCGCGCGTTCACCCTGGTGGACACCGGCGGCTGGGAGCCGTCCGCGCGCGGGCTCGCCGCCCAGGTCGCCTGGCAGGCGCGGGTGGCCGTGGACGCGGCGCACGCGGTGCTGTTCGTGGTGGACGCCGTGGTCGGGGCGACCGACGAGGACGAGGCGGTGGCCGCCGTGCTGCGGCGCAGCGGCAAGCCGGTGGTGCTGACCGCCAACAAGGTGGACGACACGGCGGGCGAGCTCGCCGCCTCGTCGCTCTGGTCGCTCGGGCTGGGCGAGCCGTGGCCGGTCAGCGCGCTGCACGGGCGGGGCAGCGGGGACCTGCTGGACGCGGTGCTCGACGCGCTGCCGGACGGCCCGCCCGCACCGTTCGAGATAGAAAGCGGGCCGCGGCGGGTGGCCCTGATCGGCCGCCCGAACGTGGGGAAGTCCAGCCTGCTCAACAAGCTGGCGGGCGAAGAGCGCGCGCTGGTGGACGAGGTGGCAGGCACGACCCGCGACCCGGTGGACGAGCTCATCGAGCTGGCCGGCACGACGTGGCGATTCGTCGACACCGCGGGCATCAGGCGGCGCTTCCGGGAGAGCCAGGGGGCCGACTACTACGCGGCGCTGCGGACCGCGGGCGCGCTGGAGCGGGCCGAGGTCGCGGTCGTGCTGATCGACGCGAGCCAGCCGCTCACCGAGCAGGACCTGCGGATCGTCGGCATGGTCGTCGACGCCGGCCGGGCCCTGGTGCTGGCCTGCAACAAGTGGGACCTGGTGGGGGAGGACCGCCGCCTGTTCCTCGACCGCGAGCTGGACCGGCAGCTGTACACCGCGCGCTGGGCGCCGCGGGTGAACCTGTCGGCGGTCACCGGACGGCACCTGGACCGGCTGGCTCCGGCGATCGAGCTGGCGCTGGCCGGCTGGGAGACCCGGATCCCCACGGGCAAGCTGAACGCCTGGGTGAACGGGCTGGTCGCGGCCACGCCGCCGCCGGTGCGCGGCGGCAAACAGCCGAAGATCCTGTTCGCCACCCAGGCGGGCTCGGCGCCGCCGCACTTCGTGCTGTTCACATCCGGCTTCCTGGAGGCGTCCTACCGCCGGTTCATCGAACGCCGGCTGCGCGAGGAGTTCGGCTTCGAGGGCAGCCCGGTGCAGATATCGGTCCGGGTGCGGGAAAAGCGCGGCAGCCGTCAGTCCGGCGCCCGCGGCGCCGCCGCTCGCTGAGCCGCCCCGGCGAGCAGCCTAATGCGGCATCCTGGGGCGCATGCTGACCGCCGCCCTCCGCGACCTCGATGCCAGGCATGCCTGGCACCCCTATGCCCCGATGCCGGGGACGCACCGGCCGCTGATCGTGCGGTCCGCGTCCGGGGTGCGGCTGACGCTGGCCGAGCCGGCCGGCGGCAGGCGGGAACTGGTGGACGGCATGTCCTCCTGGTGGGCGGCCATCCACGGGTACCGGCACCCGGTGCTGGACGAGGCGGCACGGGCTCAGCTGGGGCAGATGAGCCACGTCATGTTCGGCGGGCTCACGCACGCCCCCGCCGTGGCACTCAGCGAGCGGCTGGCCCGCATCACCCCGGCCGGCCTTGAGCACGTGTTCCTGTGCGATTCCGGCTCGGTCTCGGTCGAGGTCGCGATCAAGATGTGCCTGCAGTACTGGATGTCGCGAGGCCGGCCGGAAAAGCGGCGGCTGCTGACCTGGCGGGGCGGGTACCACGGGGACACGTTCATGGCCATGTCGGTCTGCGACCCGGCGGGCGGCATGCACCGCGCCTGGGATGGCGTGCTGCCCCGGCAGGTCTTCGCGGACCCGCCGCCGGCCGGGTTCGCCGCCGGGACAGACCCCGGCTACGCCGCGTCGCTGCACGCGCTGATCGGCGAGCACGCGGGCGAACTCGCAGCGGTGATCGTCGAGCCGGTCGCTCAGGGCGCGGGCGGGATGCGCTTCCACGATCCCGGCTACCTGCGGGTGCTCCGCTCGGCCTGCTCGGAGCGGGACGTGCTGCTGATCTTCGACGAGATCGCGACCGGGTTCGGGCGCACCGGCGCGCTGTTCGCGGCCGATCACGCCGGGGTCAGCCCGGACGTGATGTGCCTGGGCAAGGCGCTGGCCGGCGGCTACCTGTCGCTCGCCGCCGCGGTGTGCACGCCGCAGGTTGCGGCCGGCATCTCCGGCGGCGACCTGCCGGTGCTCGCGCACGGGCCCACGTTCATGGGCAACCCGCTGGCCTGCGCGATCGCGAACGCGTCGATGGACGTGCTGCTCGGCGGCTACGACGGCGGCTGGCAGGCCGAGGTGGCCAGGATCGAGGCCGGGCTGCGCGCCGGGCTCGCGCCCTGCGCCGGCCTGCCGGGCGTCGCCGACGTGCGGGTGCTCGGCGCGATCGGCGTGGTGCAGCTCGGCCATGAGGTCGACATCGCCGCGGCCACGGCCGCCGCCGTCGCGGCGGGCGTCTGGCTGCGGCCGTTCCGCGACCTGATCTACACGATGCCGCCGTACGTCACCGCTGACGAGGACGTCGCCCTCATCTGCGCCGGCGTGCGCGCGGCCGTGCTAGCCAGCTAGCCGAATTCGCCGTCCTTGGCCCCGAGCAGGAACGCGTCCCACTCGGCGGGAGTGAAGATGAGCGCGGGACCGGCCGGGTGCCTGGAGTTGCGGACGGCGATCTCGCCGTCGGCCAGGCGGGAAAACTCCACGCAATTCCCGCCGGTCGGCCCGCTGAAGCTGCTCTTGATCCAGACAGCATCAGGCAGGCTCGTCGCGGGCATGCCGTTGTGAGTGCTGCTCAAGCTGTGCTCCTCATCTCTTCCAAGACAGCCTGGACCAGGTGGGCCGAGGCCTGCGGGGTGGCGCTGATGAAGCTCATCCGTTCCATGGCCAGCAGGTAGCGGTCGACCTCGAGCCGCTTGTCCAGGTACAGGGCGCTGGTCAGCTGCTCGACGTAGACGATGTCCGGCATCTGCGAGTCGGCGAACCGCAGGATGCTGAACCCGCTGGGGGCGGCGTGGCCGCCGATGTTGCGCGGCGTCACCTGCAGCGTGAGGCGGCTGCTCTGGCTGGCCTCCAGCAGGTGCTCGATCTGGTCGCGCATCACGTGCGGCTCGCCGACCGGGCGGCGCAGCGCATCCTCGTCCAGCACGACCCAGAGCCGCACCTGGCCGGCCGCGAACCGGTGCTGCCGCTCCTTGCGCAGGAGGACGTGGCGCTCGGCTTCCTCGGGCGGAATGTCGCCGAGCGCGATGACGGCGGCCGCGTACTCCTCGGTCTGCAGCAGGCCGGGGATGAACTGGGCCTCGTAGATGCGGATCGACTCGGCGGCTTCCTCGAGCCCGATGTAGGCCTGGAACCAGGCCGGCAGGATGTCGTTGTAGCGGTACCACCAGCCGGGCTGGTTGGCCTGACTGGCCAGGCTGAGCAGCTGCTCCCGCTCCGCCGCGTCGGACACTCCGTAGAGGGTGAGCAGGTCGGCGACATCGATCTCCCTGACCGCGTTGCGGCCGAGCTCGATCCGGCTGATCTTGGACTCCGAGCCGCGGATCGCGCGGGCCGCGTCCTGGGCGCTGATGCCGCGGCCCTCGCGCAGGCGGCGCAGCTGGCTGCCGAGGAGGATGCGCAGCACGGTGGGGCCCCCTGGCACGCCCGTCGGCGTCATGGACGCAATTCCGCTCGCATCGCTGCCGACCTTCCGCGCCAGCCTTTACCGCCTGGCTGCTTATTCGGATAACCTGCTGTTTCTGCCGACGCAATTGCGCACAGGCATTGCGTCGCGCGTTTGCCTCTTTCGTTAACCAGGCTCATGATATCGCATATACGATTTCGTGGCACCACCCGGAACGTTAGGTTATCCCGTGCAAATCTGGGGCCAGCGTGCCGTTTCTGCACCATGAAGGCCGGTGAGGGGGCGCGTATGTGCCCGGTCGGGAACCCCGGGTAAAGGCGGGAAAAGGTACGTTGTCCCGCACCGGGTTCTCGCTGGCGGCGGCGTAAATATGGTGCGGTACCAGGTATGCCATGGGAACCCTTCCGGCGGGGATGACAAGTCCGGGGCAAATGTGCAGCTTCTGCGGCGCCGGAAATGCGATATAGACCATTAGGGGAGCGGCCGGCGGAGCGCAGCCGGGCTTGGCCCCAGCCTTCAGAGAGCTTCGGGGCGCTTCGGGGGGCTCCAGGGGGCTCCAGGTGGCTCTAGGTGGCCCGCGCACGCCGGGCCTGGCCCGGCTGATGCAAGTGCCTCACGCAAGTCTGCCTCACGCAATCTCAGATAGGATTTCACATCGCGCACATATTTGGGTAATATGCGATCACGGTCCGGACCCGCTCACAGGACTCCTCTCTTCACGCGTCTCCGGGCGTCTTAGGACGCGGGTTCAGGCCGCCGAGGCAGGCCGCTCTGCACCCCAGGAGAGGAGTGAGCCGCCGTGGTGATTGGCCCGACCGTGCGCCGCCGCCGGCTCGGCAGCGAGCTGCGACGCCTGCGAGAAGCACGCGCGATCAAGCTGGAAGAGGTCGCGGATCAGCTGGGCCTGGCGGCTTCGACGCTGTCTCGCATCGAGACCGGCAAGGCACCGACCAAGACCGCGTACCTCATCTCGCTGCTGGAGATGTACGGCGTTACCGACCCCGGGCAGCGGCAGATCCTGATCGACATGGCCCGGGAGGGGCACCGCAAGGGCTGGTGGGCCGTCTACGACGACGTGCTGCCCACCGGGTTCGGGATCTATGTCGGCCTTGAGGCCGAGGCCAGCGGGCTGCGCATCTACGAGACCCAGGTCGTGCACGGCCTGCTGCAGACCGCCGACTACGCCAAGGCGGTGCTCAAGGAAGTCAACAAGCGGGACAGCCCGGAGCAGGTGCAGCGCCAGGCGGAGCTGCGGATGAAGCGCCAGGAGCTCCTCGACCGGGAGGATCCGCCGGATCTGTGGCTGATCCTGGACGAGGCGGTGCTCCGCCGGCCAATGGGCAGCCCTGAGGTCATGCGCGAGCAGCTCACCCGCGTGGCCGAGGCCAGCCGGTGGCCGAACGTGACCGTCCAGGTGCTCCCGTTCTCGTCCGGCGCGCACCCGGCGCTGTGCGGACCGTTTTCCATCATCGAGTTCCCCGAGCGCAGCGATCCGGACGTCGTTTACGTCGATTCCTGGGGAGGGCCCATCTACCTGGAGAAAGACCGGGATGTCCGGGCCTGCGCCGAGGTATTCGACCGGCTCCGTGCGGCCGCGATGTCGCCGGGCGATTCGGCAGCCCTGGCCAGCAAGCTGGCCGAGGGGGAGTTCACGTGACCACCCAGTGTCATGTGATCAACGGAAGGAGAGGCGGATGACGCCCGACTTCACAGGCGCCCGATGGTTCAAGAGCAGCGCCAGCAGTGCCGGCGGATGTGTCGAGGTAGCGCATCTCCCCGACGGGGGCGTTGCGGTGCGCGACACCAAAGACCGCGGCAAGGCACCGCATGTGTACACCCGTCACGAGTGGCAGTGCTTCCTGGCCGGGGCCAAGAACGGAGAGTTCGATCCGCCCGGGGCTTAGGCACTAGGAGCCGGCACCCGCGATCGGTCAGCCGCCGCCGCTTGCGGTCTGCGGCGCCTGACGATCGCGGGTGCCTTCGTGTGCGGGTGCCTGCCGGGAACGGGCGCCCGATCGTTAGGCTTCCTCCATGCGCTATCGACCGCTTGGCGACTCCGGGCTGCAGGTCTCCGTGGTGGGCCTCGGCTGTAACAACTTCGGCCGCAGGCTGGACGCCGACGGCGCCAGGAGCGTTGTCGACGCGGCGATCGAGGCGGGCATCACGCTGTTCGACACGGCCGACATGTACGGCGGGGGTGGCGGCTCGGAAGAGGTGCTCGGCGAGCTGCTGGCGGGCCGGCGCGACCAGGTAGTGCTGGCGACCAAGTTCGGCCATCAGGGGTTCGACATGGGCTACGGCACCGCAGCCGGGGCCAAGGGCGGCCGCGGGTACATCCGCCGGGCCGTCGAGGCGTCGCTGCGCCGGCTGCGCACCGATCACATTGACCTGTACCAGCTGCACACGGCCGACCCGGTCACGCCGATAGCGGAGACGATCGCCGCGCTCGACGAGCTCGTCAGGGACGGGAAGGTGCGCTACATCGGCCACTCCAACCTGTCTGGCTGGCAGATCGCGGACGCGGCCCATGTGGCCGAGCGGATGGGCGCCGTTCCGTTCGTGTCCGCGCAGAATCACTGGTCGCTGCTCGAGCGCGGGGCCGAAGCGGAGGTCGTGCCCGCCGCCCGGCGGTTCGGTCTCGGCGTCCTGCCGTTCTTCCCGCTGGCGAACGGGCTGCTCACCGGGAAGGTCAGGCGCGGCCAGGCGCCGCCGCCGGGCAGCAGGCTGGCCAGCCGGGAGGGCTTCATCACCCAGGAGAGGCTGGACAAGGTCGAGGCGCTGATCGCGTGGGCGGACACACAGGGCGTGACGCTGCTCGACGTGGCCATCGGCGGCCTCGCCGCCCGGCCCGGCTGCACCTCGGTCATCGCCGGCGCCATGTCCGCCGAGCAGGTCAAGGCGAACGCGGCGGCCGGCGAGTGGATTCCGGCGCCGGACCAGCTGGCCGGGATCGACCGGGTGGTCCCGCCGGCGGTCAGCTCTGCCTGATCGCCGTCTGGTAGAGCGCCGCTATGTTCGCGCCGAACGCGGCGGCGTAAGAGATCATCGGCAGGTCCCCGCCCTGCTCGTACCCGCCGATGACGCCGATCACCAAGCCGTCGCCGGTGGCCGGATCGACGTTCGTCAGGAACGGGCCGCCGCTGGTGCCGCCGGTGTACTTGCGGCAGTCGAACTCGAGCTGGCGCGACATCGGCACGCTGGTCCGGCCCTGGCAGGTGATCGGCTGGCCCGCGCCGTCCGGGTACCCGATCACCTGGACCGGCAGGCGGCCCAGCGCGCCGATGCGAAGCTGCTCTGCGCCGGTGATGTCCTCGATCCGCAGCCCGGTGCGCGGCTGGCTGACGACCGCGAAGGCGACGTCGTCGTCCTGGCTGGCCGACGTCAGCCAGGCATGGTCAGCGACGACCCTGGTGATCGTCCAGATTCCGTACGGAGCACGGCCGGCCGAATAGCCGGGCACGAAGTCGATCCGCCCGCTGTGCCGCGCCACGCAGTGCGCGGCGGTGATGAGCACATTGTGGTGCGGGCTATGCACCACGCTGGCCGTGCAGAAGTGCGTGCCCAGTCCTCCGCTGCGCGTGGTGGAGAACAGCGCGCCTACGGCGGGCGTGCCGTCGAACGGCTGGCCGGCGGCCCTGACGGGCGGAGCAGGCGCCGCCTTCCTCGGTATCGAGTTCGCCGCCGAAGCCATCCGCAGGGCGATCCTGGCCGCGCCGTGGGTGGCCGGAGTGGACGCGGCGACCGGCAAGACCGCGATCGCCAGCAGGCCCGCCGCCCAGGTACCAGCCCTCGCGGTGCGTCGGGGCATGTGGTCCCTCCAGGAGGCTTTTGTCCATCTTAGAGATTGTCCAGGTAGATACGCGGGGGGCGCCACCTCAGGCCACCTCCGGGCCTCTCGGGCCCCCTTAGGCCGGGTCGCCCCCGTACTGCTCTACTGCCACTCGTTGCGCATAGCGAACTCCTGTTTTCTCATTGGGTCCCGTACGAATTCGGTTTTCGGCTGCGGCTACTACTGCCATTCGTTGCGCATGCTGGCCTCCCGTCTGCCCGACGTGCTGTACTAATAACCCCTGAATGCATAGCCTAAGGACATTAGCCGCAAATCGCCCATCCATCCTTGACACGCCGGTCAGGTTTCTGTGACCATGCGGCATTAGTTCCTTACCTGTAGTTACGTACCGATAGCGTTGTCTCGTCCGTCTACCCGCCTGCCGGGAGTACATATGGCTGCTATCCGCCTGCCAGGGGGCATGTCTGTCTCCCTGCGCCGGGCCGCGGCCAGTGTCTCCGGCTGGCAGGCCTGGTCGCTGGACGAGCCGCTGCGCAGCCTGCTGCTCGCCGTGATCGCCATCGCGGCGACGGCGACCGCGGTGGCCCCGGCGCACACCCGCTGGCATGCCTCGGACGCCGCCATCTTCGCGGCCCTGCTGGCCTGCGGGGCGATCACCATCGAGTCCTCCCGCGGCGTGCGGGAAGTGCACGGGACCGTGGGCCGGGACCTGCAGACGGTCTGGTACCTGACGATGGCGATCACGCTCCCGCCGGTGTACGCCATGCTGGCGCCGATCCCGCTGGGCGCCTACCGGCTCTGGCGGGTCCGCAGCGGGCTGATGTACCGGCGGGTGTTCAGCAACGCCACGCTGAGCCTCGCCTACGGCGCGGCCTCGGTCATCTTCCGTGCCTTTCCGCGCTCGGTGGCGGGCCCGCGGCCGGAGGCCGGGCTGCACGTGCTGGCCTGGACCGGCCTGGTGGCCGGCTGCGGCGTGGTGGCCTGGATGATCAACAACGGCTTCCTGCTCGGCGCGATCAAGCTGTGCGACCGGCAGGCCAGGGTCGGGGACATGTTCGCCAACCGCGAGGCCTTCACCTCTGACCTGATCGAGCTGACCCTCGCCGTCTCGCTGTCGCTGGTGGTCGCGATCAACCCGGTCCTGATGGCGCTCTCGCTGCCGTCGATCGTGCTCTACCGGCGCTACCTGATGCACTCCCAACTGGTCACCCAGGCCAGGATCGACGCGAAGACCGGTCTGCTCAACGCCGGCACCTGGCAGCACGAGGCCGAGGTCGAGTTCGCCAGGGCGCAGCGGACCGGCATGCCGCTCGCGGTCGCGATGGTGGACATCGACCACTTCAAGACGGTCAACGACACGGTCGGTCATCTGGCCGGCGACCGGGTGCTGCGCGGCATCGCGGGCTCGCTGCGGGAGAACCTGCGCAGCTACGACCTGACCGGCAGGTTCGGCGGCGACGAGTTCGCCATCCTGTTCCCGCAGACCAAGCTGAACGAGGCCAGGCGGATCAGCGAGCGCCTCCGTGACAAGATCGCCGGCGACCCGGTGGTGATCGAGGACGGCACCCACGCCGGGTACATCTTCAGGCTCACGGTCTCGATCGGCGTCGCGGCCAGCGACGGCTCGCAGCGCTCGTTCGACGAGCTGATCGCCATCGCCGACGCGGCACTCGAGACGGCCAAGCGGGCGGGCCGCAACCGGGTGGCGACGCCCGCCGATCCCGGCGCGGCAGCATAACCGCCGCTGGCGCAGCGCGCCGCCCTCGCTAACCTGTCCGCAGTTGGCACCCATGGGACGCAATCGTATGCCGTGTCTCTTGGAAATTCGACGGTCGTCGCTTAAACGCGAGAGGGAGTTCCCGCGCTAGGGCGTCGAGGCGGTCGCGGTCACGTCGTCGGCGTTCACGAACGCCATCCGGTGGTTGTAGGTGATCAGGTAGAACCGGTCCGACCCCGGGAAGTCGGTCCGGTCGAAGGGCGCCGAGCCGTCGATGTTGGCGGCGTAGTACCAGTCGCCGTTGAACTCAGGCCCGCCCGCCACGTAGGACTGGCCCGCGCTGATCGTGTAGTTGTCGGCCGCCGCGTGCAGCGGCGGCGGGAACTGCGCCTCCTTGAGGAACCGCGGCGGGTAGTCCGACTGCAGCGGGTAGTCGTCCACGTACACCGGGATCGACGCCAGGCCGGGCTTCGGGGTGATGATGATCGGCGCCCTGGTCGGCACCGCGGCGGCGACGCGTCCCGGCGGGTTGTAGAACCACGCTTTGGTGCCGGCGTACCAGATCGCCGTCCAGTTGCCCTGGCGCGCGGCGACCACGTACTGCTCGCCGACGGGGGCCTTGTCGCCCCAGTCGTTGGCCCGGATCGTGCCCGGGCCGACCGGCGTGCCGACGAACGGGTCGCCGTGCAGGTACGGGTCGGACAGTAGCGGGGCGCTGGCGCTGGGCGCGGTGCGCAGCCAGGCGAAGCTCACCGGCTGCCGGGGCTGCGGCTTGTAGAAGCTGCCCGGCGGGTTGGCGCCCAGGTCCGGCCACTCGGGGCCGTGATAGGGACTGGGATACGGGGTGAGGTCCTGGATCGGCTCGGTCCCGGTCACCACCTGCCGGTTGGTGAACCAGCCGGGATCGATCGTGACCACGTTGCTCGACGGCGGCGCGCTCGGGTGGACCGGCGCGCCGATCAGCGCCATGAACAGCCCCCAGTTCCAGTACGGGCCCGGGTCCCAGTGCTGGCTGGCGATGCACACGTCGCAGTTCTCGCCGGGCACGCTGTCGTGGCCGAGTATGTGCGCCCTGGTCCGCGGGATGTCGTACTTGGCGGTCAGCCAGCGGACCAGCAGCGAGGTGGCCCGGTACATCTGCGGGGTGTACCAGGTGGCCCCGTCGATCGCGAAGCCCTCCTGCTCGATCCCGATCGAGTGCTGGTAGAACGCCGGGTTGGCGCTGTCCCAGGCGATGTCCTCGTCCGGCACCAGCTGGACCACGGTGCCGTCGGAGAACACCTCGTAGTTGGCGCTGGCCAGGTACGTGGGGTCGTGGAACAGCCACAGCGTGCCGTCCCCGGTCTCCTCGTTGTCGTGCAGCGTGATGTACCGCAGCTGCACATTGCCGGGCCGCTGGGCCAGGTCGTGGTCGCCGTAGTCGCCCTTGGCCGGCCCGTACTGGAAGTAGCCGCTCGGGCTGTAGATGCAGTGCAGGATGGCCGGGCACTCCGGATGCGAGATCTGCGCCGGGTCCATCGTGGGGTTGGCCGGCGGGATCGCGACGCCGCTCAGGTGCAGTCGGCTGATCGTGGCCGGGTCCGGGTGCACGAACGGGTCGGCCGCAAGCGTCACCGTCTGCCCGCTCTTGGTGGTGCGGGTCGCGCCCGCCCTGATCGTCGCGTACACCGAGTCGGCGAACACCTGCGCCTCATACGGCTCGGCCGCCTGCGAGTAGGCGGCCACCGCGACGTACCAGTCGCTCGGGTCGCCCGGCAGCTGGCCGCCGTCGTACTGCTTCTCATACGACGCCAGCAGCGCCGCGCCGGCCTCGAGGTTGGGCGTGACGTGCGCCTGCGCGGCGGCGTCGGTCACGCCCGCCAGCGGCGCCGCGGTGAGCAGGGTGTGCATCGCGGGCGAGCCGAGCAGGTCGCTGGTCCGCTCCGCGTCCCCGCGGAAGCCGTCCTTGGTCAGCTGCGCCTGGGTGAGGTTGGTCAGGTTCATCGGGCCGTACCCGCCCGCGAACCTGGGCTGGCCGCCGTTTTCCTCCCACAGCGACTCCTGGTAGGACACGCCGAGCAGCACATCCGCGGGGACCTGGTACCTGGCGGCGGCGGCCGCGAACGCCTGCTGCAGTGCGCCAGGGGTGCCAGCGGACTTGGCCGCGGGCTGGGCGGCGGCGGGCTGGGCAGAGGCAGCGGGGGACAGGCCGATCGCGGCGACGACCGCGACCGCGCCGACCAGCCAGCCGCGCCGCAGCACACGGCGGACGATGGGTGCGTGTCTGTGGTGGCTGAACACGGGGCAGCTCCAACGATGCGGGGTCAACGCAGGAAGTATCATCCTGGCCCTCCCGCAAGTCCACACAAATCAACGAGAAATCTTGGCCTGAGGTTATTGGTTAACTAAACAGTCCGCTCAAATCTTCTGATTTGCCACATTTACCCGGCCTTGTCCCGGCCCTGTCCCGGCGGGCCGGCCGGGCCGGAGGACTGGCGGGGCCCCGTTCGGAAAAATCGAACTTCTGCGATCCGGGGGCCGTCCGTGCGGATTCCGGCGGCTGCCAGACTGACGGCATGACGACTTTCACGACGGACCCGGTCGCGGAGGATGAGGCGGTTCGCCTGGCTTCGGACTTGATCAGGATGGACACCACCAACCGGGGCGGCGGTGACGCGCGGGAGCGCGCGGCCGCCGAGTACGTGGCGACGGCGCTGGCCGACGCGGGCCTCGCCCCGCAGCTGCTCGAGTCCGCGCCGGGCCGGGCGAACGTGGTCGCCAGGATGGCCGGCACCGATCCGTCCGCGCCCGCGCTGCTCGTGCACGGGCACCTCGACGTGGTTCCGGCCGAGCCGGCCGACTGGACCGTGCCGCCGTTCTCCGGCGAGGTGCGCGACGGCGTGCTGTGGGGGCGCGGCGCGGTGGACATGAAGAACGCCGTCGCGGTCATGGTGGCGGTGGCCCGCTCGCTGCTGCGCACCGGGCGGCGGCCCGTCCGCGACGTCGTGCTCGCGTTCACCGCGGACGAGGAGGACACCGCCGCCTACGGGGCGGCCTGGCTGGTCCGCGAGCACGCCGGCCTGTTCGACGGCTGCACCGAGGGGATCGGCGAGTCCGGCGCGTTCACCTTCCACGCCGCTCCCGGCCTGCGGCTGTACCCCGTCGCCTCGGCCGAGCGCGGCACCGCCTGGCTCAAGCTCACCGCGCGCGGCGTCGCCGGGCACGGCTCCCGGCCCGGCCGCCGCAACGCGGTCACCGCCCTGTCCCGGGCGATGACGAGGATCGGTGATCACCGCTGGCCGGCCAGGGTCATCCCCACCGTCGCCGCCGCGCTGGCCGCGCTCGCGGACGCGGTCGGCGCGGAGCCCCTCGATCCGCTCGGCTTGGATGCTGAGGAACTGCGGGCGCGGCTCGGGCCGGCCAGCGTCCTGGTCGGGCACGTGCTGCGGAACAGCTCGACGCCGACGATGCTGGCCGCGGGCTACAAGGTCAACGTGATCCCCGGCGAGGCCACCGGCTACGTGGACGGGCGAGTGCTGCCGGGCACGGACGAGGAGTTCCGCGCGACGCTTGACGAGCTGACCGGACCCGACGTGGACTGGGAGTACTACCACCGCGCGATCCCGCTGCAGGCGCCGCTGCAGGCGCCGCTGATGTCGTCCATGACCGCGGCGCTGCTGGCCGAAGATCCGGGCGCGCGGGTGGTGCCGTACTGCATGGCGGGCGCCACCGACGCCAAGCACTTCTCCCGGCTCGGCATCGCCGGCTACGGGTTCACCCCGCTGCAGCTGCCGCCCGGGTTCGACTACCACGCGATGTTCCACGGCGTGGACGAGCGGGTGCCGGTCTCCGCACTGCACTTCGGCGTGCGGGTGATGGACAGGCTGCTGATGACGGCGAGCTGACCACGGCCTCGTTCGGCAGCTTTACTCGGCAGCTTTACTCGGCAGCTTTGTGCGCAGCGCCTGTGGACAGGACTGTGGATGAGCCGGTGGACAATCGCTGTGGGCGGGGGATAACGGCATGCGCCGTGTGGATGACGTGTGGATAAGCAAACTTTTCCGAGATCGTCGCCAGAAACCTCTTGTGCTGGCTTCCGAAAGGCAGTAGAAATTCTCTTGTCGCCGGAAACGGGGACCGCGCCGGGGGAGACCCTGGTAACGCAGGAAGGATCGGGAAACCGGTACTTCAGGCGGGTTTCCGGCCCTGGTGACCGGTTGAGCAGCGTGCGACTGGTCGAGAAATCGGCAGGTCAGCGCGGTGAGGCCGGATGAGGCCCCTCCATCTCATGCATGGAGGGGCCTCACTTAATTTATGCGGTATTTGGCCCGGCAAATGGGCCGCCTGAAAATGGTTCCCGTGATTAAAGGTGGCTCGGGCGTCACCGGCGATGACTGCATTGTGACGAGGCATCAGGCAAGACGGCCGCCGAAGCTGATCCCATCGCCTTCCGCATCCCGGTAAATCACCTTGGTCACGCCGCTGGCGGGCGCCTCGCGCCGGTCGGGACGGGGATGCCAGCGAAGAGATCCAGGTCCGTCTCGTCCTCCACGTGCCGTCGCTGCGGCCAGTGCTGCGTGAACCTCTCGCCTGGCCACGGCCAGCTCGAGGCTTGACATATGCCGAGATCGGAATATGATCGGCCAGTGCCCCGCGCTTCCACGACGTCGGACGTCTTCAACGCCATTGCCGATGTGCATCGGCGCGAGGTCATGGACGCGCTAATCGAAGGCGAGAAGGCAGTCGGGGCGATCGTGAGCGATCTGTCGATGTCCCAGCCTCAGGTGTCAAAGCACCTCCGGGTGCTGAGTGAGGTGGGACTCGTCAGGTGCCGGGCGGAGGGGCGTCGCCGGCTGTACCGGCTGGAACCGGCGCACTTGCAGCCGTTTCGCGATTGGCTGGCCAAGTACGAGCGGGCGTTGAACGAGCGGCTGGACCGGATGGATAGCTACCTCAAAGAGCTTCAGCAGCAAGGAGACCTTCAGTGACACCTAACCGGCATGGGTCCGCAGTCGTCGAGTACCCGAGCGACCTCGTGATCGTCACCACCCGCAAGTTCGACGCGCCGATCGAGCTCGTCTTCGACGTGCTGACCAAGCCCGAGCATCTGCGCCACTGGTTCGCTCCCTTCGAGGACAAGATGACGGTGTGCTCGATGGACTTGCGCGTCGGGGGGGACTACCACATGGTCTTCGTGACGCCAGAGGGGGGAGAGTGCTCATTCCGCGGGACCTACCTGGAGATCGAGCCGCCGGCCCGGATCGTCCAGACGTGGCTGTTCGAAGGCTGGCCCGACGCGTGGGCCGACGAGACGGATGAGCTGGAGGAGGCTGACGGGGTAACCACGCTGACGGTGACGATGGCGTTCCGTGACCAGGCCGGCCGTGACCACATGACCAAGCACGACGGCCAGGAGTCCAGCTACGACAACCTGGAGGATTACCTGATGTCACTGCAAGGCTCAGGGAGTCGGACTAGTTGATTTCGCGGTTATTCCGCACGTGGACAACGCCGATCACCAGGACATGGCCATCGCAGAACAATGGGCCGCGAGGATACCGGCGCCGGCGTACGCGATCGACGACCAGATCGCCGACATCCAGATCCGCGGCTCCCCGATCGCGGCTAGGTGCATGCCGCCTCCCGCCTGCCGTGCTGTGCGCCCCGTCGGGGTGATGGGGCACGATGACGTCGGCCGCCTGCGCCGGGGTGACGTCCGGGTACAGGGCCTTGATCACTCCGACCGCGATCACCCCGCCGATGATCTGGGCGCTGGCGAAGCTCGGCACCGACGAGGGTGCGATGCCCGCGAAGGTGGCCGAGAAGATCCGGCAGATGTTGATCGCTGGATTGGCGAAGCTGGCCGAGGACGTGAAGAAATACGCCGCGCCGATGTACGCTCCGACCGCCGCTGCCGCAGACCGGCTGCGTCCGGTCCGGGCCAGAGCGAAGATCACCAGGATCAGCCCCAGGGTCGCAACGATCTCGGACAGGAAATGGCCGGGGGAGGCCCGGTGCTTGGCCGAGATGCTGACCGCCGCCAGCGCGAACATCAGGTTCGCCACGATGGCACCCCCGGTGCACCCGGCCACCTGGGCGGGCAGGTAGGCCGCGGCGTCCCGCCAGGACAGCCCGCCGAAGAAGGCATCGGCGAACGACGCCACCGGGTTGAAATGGCCGCCCGACACCGGGCCGAACATCAAGATGACGGCGTACAGCCCGGTCGCGGTCGCGGCCGCGTTCTCCAGCAGCTCCAGGCCGGTATCGCCTGGCGACAGGCGCTGCGCGGCAATGCCCGAGCCGATCACCAAGGCGGCCAGGAAGGCGCTGCCCAGCAACTCGGCCAGCAGCCTGCGCCACAACGCCGCCTCGGTCACCGGCGCTCCCCGGCCAGCCTGCTCGCTGCCATCACCCCGCGCCGGGACAATCGGGATATCAGATAGCACACCGGGCCCCTTGTCGACAGATTTCTATCCAGGTGCCAGCTTGGCAGCCTGCCTCGACCTGAAGCCTGGCCGGGACTCCGTGATCATCCGCGCGGCCAAGCCACCCGCATAAGACTGGGTCCGTTAGGCGGATACCCGAACGGCCCGCTCAAGGGGCATAGATGTCACCTGGCCAAGATGGTGAAGTGGTCATGCTCGCGCGCCACCCGGTCAGGGCGCGACTGCCGGAACGGGAACTGGAACGACGGTGACGACCGACTCGAGGCCGCGGAAGTCCGCGGGGTTGGTGGTGAACAGGGGGAGATTGTTCGCTGCCGCGATGCTGGCGATCATGAGGTCAGCCACCCGGCCGCGTGGCTTTCGACCTGTCGCGATCACCTCTGCGGCGATAATCCCGTATCGCCGCGCGGCCTCGACATCGAATGTCAGCGGGCTGAAGGTCGCCTCTACTCGCTGCACACGAAGGACTCGCTGTGCGCGTTCAGTCGCGTCAACGGCCGAATGCACCCCTGCCGACAGTTCGGCGAGGCTTACCGTGCTGGTGAGAAGTTCCGAGGGTAGTCGCTCCGGCGCCAGACGTTCCAGGTAGATCAGGATGTTCGTGTCACCGAGCCCGCGCGGGTAGTGGATGCTCACTCGCCGTCTCGCGGGGTGTCAGCGCGTTCGTAGGCGTCGAAGGACGCTTCCGCGTCAGCGTAGCGATCCTGGTCGGCTCGGAACGCCTCCGCGCTCATCGGCGGCAGGCCCTGGAACATCGTCATGAGCTCAGCGACTGGGACTGCCTGGCGGCGCGCGGGATCCGCCTGGTGAACGTAGGTGTCGATGGCGGCCAGCGCGACCTGCTGCATGGAACGGTGTTCGGCCTCCGCTTTCCGCCGGAGCGCCTCCGTCTGTTCCTCGCTGAGCCTGAGCGTCATAGCCATGCTTGTATGATACCGCGTGGTATCATGCGACGCCAGAGACCGCCAGATCCCGCAGTGGCGGAAGCTACCCTGGCGATCGCGCCGGCCGTCAGCGGACTGGACTGATTCCCGCGACCGTTCGGAAATTTTATGTCTGAGGTAATGGTTAGCCTGTCTAACTATGCGATCGACGAAGCAAGCCGGTCCTCAGCGGATCTCGGGCCCTAACGGTGAGCGCTGGATGCGGCGGCTCGTCGGTTACTGCCTGCAGTACCGCAGGAACACGCTGATCTCGCTGGGCGGGACGCTGCTGGCCACCGGGGTGATCGCGGTGATCCCGCTGGTGCAGCGGCGGATCATCGACAAGGTGATCGTCACTCACACCGAGTCGATCTGGCCGCTGGCGATTGCGCTGGTGCTGGCCGGTCTGGTCAGCTTCGGCGGCATCTATATGCGGCGGTACTACGGCGGCCGGGTGGCGCTCGACGTGCAGCACGACCTGCGCACCGAGCTCTTCAACGCGCTGTCCCGGCTGGACGGCAGCCGCCAGGACAAGCTCAACACCGGCCAGGTGGTCAGCCGCTCCATCTCCGACGTCAACATGGTGCAGGGCCTGCTCAGCATGATCCCGGTCACGGCCGGCAACGCGCTGCTGTTCATTTCCTCCCTGGTCATCATGCTGTTCTTGTCCCCGCTGCTGACGCTGGTCGCGTTCGCGGTCGGGCCGGCGCTGTGGTTTGTCACGCTAGCCTCGCGGCAGCGGCTGTTCCCGTCGAGCTGGCATGCCCAGCAGCAGTCGGGCGCGGTCGCCGGGGTGGTCGAGGCGGCGATCACCGGGGTGCGGGTGGTCAAGGGCTTCGGCCAGGAAGAGCAGGAGCTCGAGCGGCTCGAAGAAGCCAGCGAGCGGCTGTTCGCCTCGCGGGTGCGCACGGTCCGGCTGACCGCCCGGTACAACCCGGCGCTGCAGGCGATCCCGTCGCTGGGCCAGATCGGCGTGCTGGCGCTGGGCGGCTGGCTGGCCATCCGCGGCTCGATCACGCTGGGCACCTTCCTCGCCTTCTCCGCCTACCTCGCCCAGATGGTCTCACCCGTGCGGATGCTGACCTACCTGATCACGCTGGGCCAGGAGACGCGGGCCAGCGCGATCCGGGTCTTCGAGGTGATCGACTCGCGGCCGGTGATCAGCGAGAAGCCGGAGGCGATCGAGTTGCCGCCAGACGCGGCCGGGGTGGTCTTCGACGACGTGCACTTCGGCTACCTGCCGTCCCGGCCGGTGCTGACCGGGCTGACGCTGGAGGCCCGGCCGGGCGAGACGCTGGCCCTGGTCGGCGCGTCGGGGTCGGGCAAGTCGACGGTCTCGCTGCTGCTGTCACGCTTCTACGACGTCGATAAAGGCGCGGTCCGGCTCGGCGGCTTCGACGTGCGGGATGTCACGCTGGACTCGCTGCGGGCCGCGATCGGCCTAGTGCTGGAGGACAGCTTCCTGTTCTCCGACACGGTGCGGGCCAACATCGCCTACGGCCGACCTGACGTCAGCGCCGAGCAGGTGGTCGCGGCCGCGCGGGCCGCCCGCGCCGAGGAGTTCATCGCCGAGCTGCCGGACGGGTACGACACGGTGATCGGCGAGCAGGGGCTGACGCTGTCCGGAGGCCAGCGGCAGCGGATCGCGCTGGCCCGCGCGCTGCTGGTGGATCCGCGGATCCTGGTGCTGGACGACGCCACCTCCTCGGTCGACCCGCGGATCGAGGCGGAGATTCACGCCACGCTGCACGAGGTGATGCGCGGCCGGACCACGCTGCTGATCGCGCACCGGCGGTCAACGCTGCAGCTCGCGGACCGGATCGCCGTGCTGCACGAAGGCCGGGTGCTGGACATCGGCAGCCACGACGAGCTGACCGAACGCTGCCCCCGGTACCGGCTGCTGCTGGCCGGCCCCGACGAGAAAGCAGACGAGGCAGCCGACGACGCTGACGCCGACGCCGATCTGGCCGGGGTGACGATAGTAACCAAGGCCGCCGGGGTGGTCCCGCTGGCCCCGCCGCCCGGCCGGGGCGCCGAGTGGTCCTCGATGCTGGCCGGCGTGCCGCTCAGCCCGGAAATGCTGGCCCGGCTGGAGGTGCTGCCGCCGGCCGACGACACCCCGCGGATCGACGAGGCGCAGGCGCGCGCCCCCGAGTCTCACTTCACCCTGCGCAAGCTGCTCAAGCCGTTCCTGATCGCGCTGGTCGCCGGGCTGGTGCTCGACGGCCTCGACGCGCTGGCCAGCCTGGCGCTGCCGGCGCTGGTCCGCGGCGGCATCGACCACGGCGTCGAGGGCAAGGCGTTCGGAGCGATCGTGCTGGTCTCGCTGATCGGGCTGGCCGTCGTGATGGCCGACTGGGTGGTCAACGCCGTCGAGACGATGGTGGTGGGCCGTAACGGCGAGCGGCTGCTGTACGCGCTGCGGGTCAAGATCTTCGCGCACCTGCAGCGGCTCGGCCTGGACTTTTACGAGCGCGAGCTGACCGGCCGGATCATGACCAGGATGACCACCGACGTGGACGCGCTGTCCACGTTCCTGCAGACCGGCCTGGTCAGCACGGTCAGCTCGGTGCTGTCGTTCTTCGGCGTGATGGCCGCGCTGCTGATCATCAACGTCCGGCTCGGCCTGACCGTGCTCACGATCATCCCGGCGCTGGCGGCGGCCACGCTGATCTTCCGGGCGAAGTCGTCCAAGGCGTACGAGCGAGCCCGGGAGCGGGTCAGCGTCGTCAATGGCGACCTGCAGGAGAACGTGGCCGGCCTGCGGGTGACCCAGGCCTACCGGCGCGAAGAGCACAACCGGGCCAGGTTCGCCGGGCTCAGCGACGCCTACCGCAAGGCCCGGATGCGGTCCCAGCGGCTGATCGCACTGTACTTCCCGTTCGTCCAGACGCTGTCCACGATCGCCGGCGCGCTGGTGCTCGTGGTCGCGGCCGGGCAGGTGCGCGGCGGCGTGCTGACCGCCGGCGCGCTGATCGCCTACCTGCTGTACATCGACATGTTCTTCGCGCCGGTCCAGCAGATGTCCCAGGTGTTCGACGGCTACCAGCAGGCCGTGGTGGGACTGCACCGGATCACCGACCTGCTCAGCGTGCCGACCAGCACACCGCAGCCCCGCCGCCCCCGGCCTGTGCGGCAGCTGCGCGGCCAGATCGAGCTGCGCGACGTGAGCTTCCGCTACGGCGGGGCCGGCCGGGACGCGCTGCACGACGTCAGCCTGACCATCGAGCCCGGCGAGACCGTGGCGCTGGTCGGCCAGACCGGAGCGGGCAAGTCGACGCTGGTCAAGCTCGTGGCGCGGTTCTACGACGCGACCGCGGGCGCGGTACTGGTCGACGGCGTCGACGTGCGCGACTACGACCTGGCCGGCTTCCGGCACCGGCTCGGCGTGGTGCCGCAGGAGCCCTACCTGTTCTCCGGCACGGTCGCTGACGCGATCGCCTACGGGCGGCCGGACGCTAGCCCCGCCGAGGTGGAGGCGGCCGCCCGCGCGGTCGGCGCGCACGAGATGATCGCCGCGCTGCAGGACGGCTACGAGCACGCGGTCGGCGAGCGCGGCCGCAGCCTGTCCGCGGGGCAGCGGCAGCTGATCGCGCTGGCCCGTGCCCAGCTCGTCGACCCGGCGATCCTGCTGCTCGACGAGGCCACCTCCGCGCTCGACCTGGCCTCCGAAGCCGCGGTGACCCGCGCCGTCAGCCGGCTCACCACGCAGCGCACCACGCTGGTCGTCGCGCACCGGCTGACCACCGCCGCCCGGGCCGACCGGATCGTGGTCGTGGACGGCGGCCAGATCGCCGAGGCCGGCAGCCACGACGAGCTGCTCGCGGCGGGCGGAACCTACGCCTCGCTGTGGGCGGCGTTCACCGGCGGCCAGGACATCGGCCGGGCCAGCCTGGCCGGCACCGGCTGACCAGCCGCCGCTGGATCTTCATCCTGGATTTCCCGAACGGTTCCACCCCGGACCCAGCGCTTACTAGCCGGCGTACGCCACGTGCCCTGATAGGTCGCGGTCCACAGGCTGGAACTAGCGGTGGCGTGAGCCGCGGTTGGCGCTAGGCCGGCGAGCAGCAGGGCAGCCGCGATGGCGGTGGCCGCGCTGGGCCCGTTCGAGCCCTGGTACAGCGCGGCCCAATCCCGACTCGTGCTGGCTGACGCAGTGGCCGCGGCGGGTAGTGTGACGGACGCAAGACCCGCCATGACCAGGGCGAGCACCGCGATGTACCGGTGTCGGGCTTTCATCGCATTAGCATATGCCGGGCATGGTGAGCCATCTGGAGCCGTCTGCGACCGGAGTTTCTGGCGTACGTGCCGATGCGCGTGCCAACGTTCGTGCTTATGCGCATGATGATGCGCGTGCTGCCTAACGTTCGGATGCACGTGCATGTTACGATCAGGTAATGCAGAGGGTGTATAACGGTATGCCGGACGTCGGCCTGCACGAGGCCGAGTGGCAGGCGGGCCGGCACGGCGATGGCCAGTACGGCCGCATCGAGCTGGCGATCCTGCCCGACGGCCAGATCGCGATGCGCAACTCACGTGATTCCGGCGGCCCCGTGCTGATCTACACCCACGCCGAGATTGAGGCTTTCCTAGCAGGCGCCAAAGACGGCGATTTTGACGATCTGATCTCCTGACGCTACTGGATCGAGTTCGCCGGGCAGCTGGCCGAGAATCCGCCGACCTCGCTGTCGGGATCCCAGCCGTGCTTGTTGTTCGCCTGCCACTGCGCGAGCGTGAGCCAGTCGTTGCTCGGCAGCGCGAAGTTCCCGTTGACGGTGTTGGCCGCCGTCGACAGGTTCTCGTAGTTGTTGCAGTCCACGGTGTTGGTCCCGGCGGCCGGCTGCTTGTCCACCTCGAACAGCGGGTTGAACCTGTCGGTGGCGCCCCTCCCGGAGATGGTGTTGTGCCAGACTTGCACGTTCGACCAGATCCCGCCGAGATCGATGACCGGCATCCCGGCGCTGGGCGTCAGGTAGTCCTGGCTCTGGTTCTGCAGCGTGTTGTCGTGCACGTACACGTCGGTGATCGTCGCCTTGCTGCCGAACGCGTCGATGTACAAGGCGAAAGGATCGTGTCCCGCCACCGTCGACGTGCCGCCGGTCCCCGGCGGGTTGGTCCCGGTGCTCGGATCCGACTTGGACGTCCCCGGATCGTCGTAGACCGTGTTGTCCGAGACGAGCAGGTGATCGGTTTCCTTGCCCGCGGTCTCGACGTCCAGGTTGATGCCCTGGTCGGTGTTCCAGAGGGTGTTGCCGTTGATCCAGATGTAGGACGCGCCGTCGTCATAGAGACCCGCCGCGTTCTCCTGCCGGGCCACGCACGCGGTTCCGTTCCACTTCCCGTAGGCGGCGTTGCTCCAGGTGTCCACGTTGTACACCGTGTTGGCGTCCACGTAGCCGTGGTTGGCCTGCGCCGTGCCGGTCTCCCAGCCGATCGTGTCCAGCCCGATGTTGTCCGCGTCGTGGATCACGTTGTCCGCGGCAAGGAAGTCGGTGACGTCGCCGTTGATGGTCACCGTCTCGCTCTGCCCGGTGCGCGTGCCCGTCACCGTGTTGCCCTCGATGACCAGGTGCTGCAGCGGCTGCGACGTGGCGCTGCCCGCCGCGATCACCGCGATGCCGTAGCCGTCGATCGTGCCCTTGCCGCACACCGACTGGTTGTTGTAGACCTCGTCGGCGGTGTTGGCAATGCCGGACACGGTGTTGTTGATGATGTAGATGTCGCTGCAGGAGCCGCCGTTCAGGAAGCAGGCGGACAGGTGCGGGTTCTTGGTCTGCACCGGGTTGGCGGTGTCGCTGCGCACCGTCACGTAAATGCCGGCCGGGCTGTGCTGCGGGCCGTCCCAGAAGTAGCCCCGGACGGTCAGGCCGTAGATCTCCACGCTGCGCGAGTCGACGATGCTGATCCCGCCCGAGTCCGACCAGAACTGGTTGGGGTTGGTGTCCGCGGCCTGCACCTTGCCCAGGCTGAACGTGGCCTGCGGTGCCCCCGGCTCCTGAGCGATCTCGAGCAGCGCCGTCGAGGACTTGCTCCAGACGTGCAGCGGCGTGGTGAACGTGCCGGTCAGGCAGATCACCGTGGTCGAGGCGATCGTGTTCTCGTGGGTGGTGATCCACGCGTTCACCGCGTCGGACGGGCTGCCGCTGCCGCCGTCGAACGTGACCGTGCACGAGCCGGGCGGCCCGGCCGGCGCGCCGGTGGGCGTCTGCGGGTTGGGGATCAGCCCGTCACCGTCGGCGGGGGCGGTCCCGGCGGGCTCCAGCGGGAACGAGCTGGCGGTGACCGGCGGGGCCGGCTGGGTGACTACCGCGCTGGCGTTCGCCGCGCCCGCCGCCGGGACGGCGGCGAAGGTCACTAAGACGGCGGCGACCGCGATCCGGAATGCTTTCACTGGCCTCTTTCCTGTGCTGTCTTTCCTGTGCTGTCTTTCCTGTGCTGTCGGGATAAGGGGGCGGCGGGTCAGCTGGTGAGCGCCGGCGGGAGCAGCGCCCGGTGGGCGTCCAGCAGGTCGTCGCACATGGCGACGATCTGCGAGGTGGTCAGGGTGGCCGCGGCGTTCGGGTCGAGCAGCGCCGCCTGGTAGACGTGCTCCCTGCTGCCGTCGAGCACGGCCCGGACGGTCAGCTCCACGACGTTGAGGAAGGTGCGGTTGAGCGCGGCGAGCTGGACCGGCAGCGCGCCGACCGCGCGCGGCCGCGCGCCGTGCCCGCCGACCTCGCACGGCACCTCGACGCATGCCTGGGCGGGCAGGTTCCTGATCAGCCCGTCGTTGCGCACGTTGACGTAGATCTCGCGCTCGGTGCCGGTCTCCAGCGAATGGATGAACTCCGAGGCCAGCTCGCTGGCCGGCTCAAGGTCCAGCGGCGTGCCGTCGTCGAGCGCCTGGCGCAGCGACTCGAGCTCGCGCAGGTTCTCCTCGGAGCGGGCCAGGTAATCGCCGACGAAGATGCGGAACCGCTCGATCTGGTCGTCGTGCCGCATGAACCACGGCAGGTACTCGGCCGAGTGCTCGCTCGACTCGGTGGGGAAGTAGCCGAACCGGCGGAACAGCTCCACCCGCACCCGCCGCTGCAGCTCGGGCGAGCCCTCTATGATCTCGGTCAGCCGCGGGTACAGCGACCTGCCCTCGTGCTCGAAGCGGAGCACGAACGCCTGGTGGTTGAAGCCGGCCGTGACGAAGCTGACCTCGGCCGGGTCCAGACCGACCAGCCCGGCCAGGAAGCCGTGCGTGTCCCTGACCGAGTGGCAGAGCCCGAACACCCGGCTGAACTCGGTCCCCTCGTAGACGGCCCAGGGGAGCATGGCCATCGGGTTGGTGTAGTTGAGCAGGTAGGCGTCGGGGCACAGTGCAGCCATGTCGCGGCCCAGTCCGACCACCACGGGTATCGTCCGCAGCCCGCGGAAGATGCCGCCGATGCCCAGCGTGTCCGCGATGGTCTGCCGCAGGCCGTACCGGGCCGGGATGTCGAAGTCCAGCCGGGTGGCCGGGTACCCGCCGACCTGGATCTCGTTGATGACGTAGTGCGCGCCACCGAGCACTTCGGCGCGGATGGCGCTGGACGTCACGGTGGCCCTGGCGCCGGTCTGCGCGACGATCCGGCGGGCCAGCTCGTCGGCGTGCGCGAGCCGCTTGTCGTCAATGTCGTGCAGCGCGAGATGCAGCCCGTCCCGGATCTCGAGGTAACTGCACAGGTCGGTGACGACGTTACGGGTGAACTCGATGCTGCCGGCGCCGATGAACGCAACCTTAATCACGTTTAATATTGTCACATTCGATCGGTCTGCGAGCAAGAGCGAGCATAGATTATGCAGTACCTGCAGCCCAGGAAACGCTGGTTAAGGCTTGACATCGACCCGCGGTCACGCGCGATGATGTCTGAAACGCCGATGATTCGAGCAAGAGTCGTCGACGCGGCTTCCCGGAGGACACCATGAGAACGCACCGGCTCAGCGTGATGATCGGTTCCTCGCTGGTCGCTCTCGGCCTGGTCGCCTGCGGCGCGGGCAGTGGCGGCGGGTCCGGCGGCAGCGGCAACTCGATCCAGATCTGGGAGGGATACACCGCCGCCGAGGGCAAGGCGTTCAGCCACCTGGTCAGCGAGTACGAGAAGCAGAACCCGGGGCAGAAAGTCACGTCCCTGTACGTCAACAACGACAACTCGCTGCAGAAGGTGCTGACCGCCGTGCGCGGTGGCAGCGTGCCCGACATCGCCTACCTGTACGGTTCGTGGGCGCCCAACGTCGCGCAGATCCCTCAGGTGGTGAACCTGACCAGCCTGGTGAGCCAGCCCAGCGTGAACTGGAATGACTTCTGGGTGGGGGAGCGGGACGTCGCCACGGTCAGCGGCCGGGTCATCGGCATCCCCGCGCTGGTGGACAACCTCGCCGTGGTCTACAACAAGACGCTGTTCGCGCAGGCCGGCCTGACGCCGCCCGGCCCCGGCTGGACCTGGTCGCAGTTCGCCGCCGACGCGCAGAAGCTGACCGACCCGGCCAAGAAGCAGTTCGGCACGGCCTACGTGACGCCGGGCAACGAAGACACGGTCTGGCACTGGGAGGCGCTGCTCTGGGAGGCCGGCGGCAAGCTCCTGTCCGCGGACAACAAGCAGGCTGCCTTCAACTCCGCCGCCGGGCTGCAAGCGCTCACGACCTTGCAGCAGATGGCCGTGACCGACCACTCCATGTACCTGGACCCGACCGACTCGGATTACACCAACCTGTTCAACTCCGGCAAGATCGGCATGCTGGTGACCGGTCCGTGGGACCTGTCCTCGTTCCCGAGCGTGCACGATGGCGTGCAGATCATGCCGTCGTTCCCTGGCTCGTCCGGGGGGCACCAGACCATCTCGGGGCCGGACAACTGGGTGATCTTCAACAACGGCTCGGCCCGGGTCAAGGCGGCCGAGAAGTTCCTGCTCTGGCTCTCCGCGCCGGCCCAGGTCAACTACTTCTCGCTGCACACCGGAGACCTCCCGATCCGGCAGTCGGTGGCGAATGCGTCCGGGTTCTACCAGGCGATGAACAAGGCCCTGCCCGGCGTCGGCGTCTTCATCAACAACCTGGGCAACGTCCGGCAGGCGCGCCCGCAGATCCCCACCTATCCGAAGATCTCGCAGGCGCTCGGCACCATGATCGTGTCCGTGCTGCTCGGCAAGAGCCAGCCCGCGGCCGCGCTGTCCAGCGCCGCGCAGCAGGTGAACCAGATCCTCGCCAACTCCGGCAACCAGTGACCGTAGCTCGCGCCCGCGCCCGGGGAAGCGCTCGCGCCCGGGTCAGTGCTCGCGCCCGGATCACCGGCTCGGAGCAGTTCGCCGGCTGGGCGTTCGTGACGCCGGGAGTCGCGATCATCCTGCTGTTCGGCGCGGTTCCCGTCATCTGGTCGGCGGTCATGTCGTTCCAGCGCAATAACCTGCTCTCACCGAGCACTCCGTACGTCGGGCTGCGCAACTACCGCGCGATGCTGCACGATCCGGTCGTCGCCCAGGCCCTCGGGCACACGCTCGTCTACACCGCGCTGTTCGTGCCCGGCACGATGATCGCCGGGCTGTTCCTGGCCATGGCGATGAACCGGAAGATCCGGTTCATCACGTTCTACCGGACCGCCGCCTACGCGACCATGGCGATCTCCACGATCAGCGAGGCGATCGTCTTCATCTGGCTGTTCGACCCCTCCTACGGCGTGGTTAACTACCTGTTCAACCGGCTGGGCATCCCGCAGCAGCAGTTCCTCAACTCGCCGTCCGAGGCGCTCTACGTGATCGTCATCATGACGATCTGGGGCTGGACCGGGTTCGCCGTGGTGATCTACCTCGCCGCGCTGCAGGGGATACCGCAGCCGCTCATCGACGCGGCCGCGACCGACGGCGCGAGCCGCTGGCAGACCTTCCGGCGGGTGACGCTGCCGCTGCTCAGCCCGGCCTCGCTGTTCCTGGCCGTCTGGCTGACGATCAACGCGCTGCAGCTGTTCGACGAGGTGTACCTGAGCACCCAGGGCGGGCCGCTGAACAGCACCAGCGTCCTGGTTTATTACCTTTACGAGCAGGCCTTCCAGGACTTCAACTTCGGCTACGCGTCGGCCATCGCCTATTTCCTGTTCCTCATCATCCTGGTGGTCACGGCGATCCAGTTCCGGGTCGGCCGGCGATTCACTTATTACCGCTCATGAGCGCCCAGACGCACGCGGGCGCCCGCCGCCGCCGTTTCAGGCTCCCGTTCAGCGGATGGCACCTGGTGCTGCTGCCGGCCAGCCTGATTCTCATCTTCCCGTTTATCTGGCTGCTCGTGACCTCGGTCGAGACGCCGGCCGAAGCGCTGCGCTTCCCGCCGGTCCTGACCCCGCACGTCATCAGGTTCGCCAATTATCCGGACGCGCTGCACGCGGCACCGTTCGGAAGATTCTTCATTAATAGCGCCGTCGTGGCCGTCGCCACCGTGCTGTGCAATCTGGTGCTGTGCTCGCTGGCCGGCTACGCGTTCGCCCGGCTTCGGTTCCTCGGCCGGGGCGCCCTGTTCGTGCTGATCATGACCACGCTAATGGTGCCATTCCAGGTCACGATGATCCCGCAGTTCATCATCACGAAATGGCTCGGCATTCACCTGCTCGCCGGGATCGGGATCAACCACATCGGCGCGCTCATCGTGCCGAACGCGGCTACCGCCTTCGGCGTCTTCTTTCTCAGGCAATTTTTCCGAACGCTTCCAGTTGAATACGAAGAGTCAGCCCGAGTAGACGGGGCGAATCGGCTGACCGTGCTGTGGCGGATCGTGCTGCCATTGTCGATGCCCGCCCTCGCAACGCTGGCCGCGCTGACCTTCCTGGATTCGTGGAACAACTTCCTGTGGCCGCTTATCGCGATCGACTCCACGAACCAGATGACACTGCCGCTCGGCCTGGCGACATTCCAGGGCGCGCACTCGACCGAATGGCCGCTGCTGATGGCCGGCAACGTCATGAGCCTGATCCCCATGCTGATCATCTTCTTCGCGGCGCAGCGCTACTTCGTCAGGTCGGTCGCCGCCACCGGGCTGGCCGGGACTTAGGCACCGATCACGCGGAGCAGGCGGGTGACCTCCCGCGCGATCGCGTCCCGGCCGGCGGCCAGGTAGCGGCGCGGGTCTGTGACCTGGGCGTCCGCGGCCAGGAACGCGCGGATCGCCGCGGTGAACTCCTTGTTCAGCTGCGTCGCTATGTTGATCTTCGTGAGCCCGGCGCCGACCCCCGCGGCGATCATTTCGTCGGGCACGCCCGACGAACCGTGCAGGACGAGCGGAATCCCGACCGCGGCGTGAATCCTTTCGATCAGACCCAGGTCAAGAACGGCATCGCGGGTGAGCATCGCGTGCGAACTGCCGACCGCGACCGCCAGCGCGTCCACGCCGGTCGCGGCGGCGTAGGCGGCGGCCTCATCCGGCCTGGTCCGCGCGCTCGGGGCGTGCACGCCGTCCTTGCCGCCGATCTCGCCGATCTCCGCCTCGACCCACATCCCGCGATCGTGGCACCAGGCCGCGATGCTGGCCGTCGCCCGGACGTTCTCCGCATGACTGCGCACTGATGCGTCATACATGACAGAACCGAACCCCAGCCCGGCCGCGCTCTGCACCAGCTCCGTGCTGGTCGCATGGTCCAGGTGCACGGCCACCGGGACGGCAGCGGCCCGCGCGATCGCCAGCGCGGCCTGCCCGACCGGCGCCAGCGTCCCGTGGTAGGCCACGCAGTTCTCGCTGATCTGCAGCACCACCGGCGCGCCCGCCGCCTCCGCGCCCGCGATGATCGCCTCGGCGTGCTCGATCCCGATGACGTTGAACGCGCCGACGCCCCGCCCGGCCGCGCTGACCGGCGCCACGATCTCGCCCAGCCCGACGGCGGGCATCAGCGCGCCGCCGCAATCCTGGAGACGCGGACTTCGGCCAGCGCCCGCCGATAGTCGGCCAGGCCGAACTCGCCGGCCGCCGGCGCTGCCGCTGCCGCCGAGCCGAGCGCCGTCGCGTGCCGCAGCCGCTCCGTCCACGGCCTGCCGAGCAGCAGCTGATGCGCCAGCCCCGCAACGACTGCGTCGCCCGCCCCGGTCGGGTTGCCGCCCGCCCGGGCCGGCGGCACGGCCCGCCACCCCCCGTCCGACGTGGCGGCCAGCAGCCCGTGCGCCCCCAGCGACACCACCACCGCCTGCGCTCCCTCGCCTCTCAGCTCAGCCGCCGCGGCCATCACCGCGCCTTCGTCGAGATCACCCGCTGCTGCCCGGTTGGGATCACCGAGCGACCGGCCGACGGCGCCCTCCAGCTCGGCCAGATTGGGCTTGACGATGGTCGGCCGCGCGACCACGCCGCGCCTCAGCGCCTGCCCCTCGGCGTCGAGCACCACGGGCACGTCCGCCTGCGCGGCCAGCTGGATCAGCTCGCCGTAACTGCCCTCGGGCAGCCCGCGCGGCAAGCTCCCGGTGAGCACGACGACAGCACACCGCGCAAGCTCTGCTTCATACCGAACCCGAAACGACAAGTACTCCCGCGCCGAAACCAGCGGCCCCGGCTCGTTGAACAGCGCCGTCTGGCCGCGCGCGGAATCGACCACGGCGAAGGTCCGCCTGGTCTCGCCCGCGATCCAGGTGAACGCGGTCGCGACAGTGACATTGGCTGTGGCGACATTGGCTGTGGCGACATTGGCTGTGGCCCCGGGCTCTGTGGCCCCGGACTCTGCGAGCGTGGCTGCTGTGGGCCTGGCTTCCGCGAGCCCGGATTCGGCCAGCCCGGTCTCGGCCAGGGCCGCGGCCACGGCATGCCCGGTGCGGCCGCCCAGCAGGCCGGTCACGAGCACCTCAGCGCCAAGAACGTGCAGCGTCCGCGCAACATTGAGCCCCTTGCCGCCAGGACGGGTCAGTACCGCGCCCGGCCGGTTCACGCCCGACCAGTCCACGCGCTCGAGTTCGTGCGTGATATCCAGCGCCGCATTGAGCGCGACGACCAGGATTCGCTGCGACACCGCGCCGGTTACCCTCGCCGGGCCGGCGTCAGGATCACCGAACGCGTCAGGTTCGGCGGCCGGTCGGGGTCAAGCCCGCGAGTCCTGGCCGCCGCGACGGCGATCCGCTGGACTCGCACCAGCTCGGCCATCGCGTCGTGCTCGCCCTGCCAGACCCGCCCGCCCGCCGCTGCGATCTCCCCGGCGAGACCCTCTGGTGCCGGGGTCAGCAGCCACACCACGCTGCCCGGCCCGGTCACCGCGATCGGGCCGTGCCGGTACTCCATCGCCGGATAGGCCTCCGTCCACATCCCGGCCGCCTCCCTGAGCTTCAGTGCCGCCTCGCTGGCCAGCCCGAACGTCCAGCCGGAGCCGAGGAAGGTGAACTGGCGGGCCGCGGTCAGCTGCGGCGGCAACGGCGCCGCGAGGATCCGCCGCGCGGCCTCGGCTACCGGGGCGATGTCCTGCCCCAGGTGGGCGCGTAGCAGCGCAAGCTCCGTGGTCGCGAACCTGGTCTGCACCACCGAACGCTCGTCGGCGAAATCCAGCGCGATCACGGCGTCGGCGGCCGCTGCTACCGGGGTGCCGGGCACCGCCGTGATCGCCACCGTGGGGACAGCCTGGGCGCCGCCGCCGATCCTGGCCAGCAGGTCGACGATCTCGGTAGTGGTGCCCGACCTCGACAACGTCACAACCCGGTCGTAGCGCCGGCCGACGGGGAACTCGGAGGCGGCGAACGCGTCGGTCTCGCCCAGTCCCGCCGCCTCGCGAGCAGCCGCATAAGACTGCGCGATAAACCACGAGGTACCGCAGCCCGTGACCGCGACCCGCTCCCCCCGGGCAGGCAGCACCCCGGCCACGTCCGCGGCCAGCCCGGCGGCTCGCAGCCAGCATTCGGGCTGTGACGCCACCTCCGCGTCGATGTCTCCGGCAACGGCCGCGTCGTTGTTAGCGTTCACTCGTGCGCACCTCACGTCTCCAGCGTGGTCGCTCATCCGTGCTCGTCTGCTCGCATTTCCGTGCTCGTTTATGCTTGGTATCTTGCAAAATCAATCGTATGTTAACAGCTAGGATCGCTCGCACGAAGCGGGTCATTGCTCATTGATCAGGAGATGCCAGTGAGTCGCTACAGCCGCTGGAATGAGCTGCTCGAGTTGCTTGCGACCGAAGGCCAGCTGCAGGTGGAGCGAGCAGCAGAGGTGCTCGGTGTGTCCGCGGCTACGGTACGGCGCGACTTCGACGAACTGGCCGGGCAGCAGATGCTCACCCGGATCCGCGGCGGGGCGGTGGCCCAGGGGGTCACCTACGACCTGCCGCTGCGGTACAAGAGCGAGCGGCATCCATCGGAGAAGCAGCGCATCGCCGTGGCGGCCGCCGCGCTGGTCCGCCCGGGCCAGATCGTGGGCCTGAACGGCGGCACCACGACCACCGAGGTGGCCAGGGCGCTCGCCACCCGCGCCGACCTCAGGTCCGGTTCCGCCGCGCCCGCGGTCACCGTCGTCACCAACGCACTCAACATCGCCACCGAACTCGCCGTGCGCCAGCACATCAAGATCGTCGCGACCGGCGGTGTCGCCCGCCCGCAGTCTTACGAGCTCATCGGCCCGCTCGCCACCGGCATCCTCGACCAGGTGACGCTCGACATCGCCTTCCTCGGTGTGGACGGAATCGACCCGGCCGCGGGCGCCACCGCGCACCATGAGGGCGAGGCGAGCATCAACCGCCTGATGGCCGACCGCGCCGATCAGGTCGCCGTGGTCGCCGACAGCTCCAAGGTCGGCCGCCGCGCGTTCGCGCGCATCTGCAGCGCCGCCGAAGTTGACGTGCTGGTCACCGACGAAGGCATCACGGCCGCCGCCGCGGCCAGGTTCGCCGATGCGGGCACCCGCGTGATCACCGGCTGATGAGGTGCGACCTGGTGGTCGTGGGGGACTGCAACCCAGACGTGCTCGTGCTCGACGACGACGTAATCCCGCAGTTCGGCCAGCAGGAGAAGCTAGTTGATCGCATATCCCTGCTGATCGGCGGATCTGCCGCGATCACTGCCGTGGCCGCGGCACGGCTGGGATTGCGAGTCGCCCTCGTGGCTGCGGTGGGTGATGATCCGGCCGGGAACTTCATGCTCAGCCAGCTGGCCGCCGAATGCGTCGATGTCACGGCCGTAGCCGTACGGGCAAGCCTCCCCACCGGCATGACCGTGGCCCTGTCCCGCGGCGAAGACCGCGCCATCCTGACCGCGACCGGCGCCGTCGCCTCCCTCACCGCACAGGACATACCGGAGGGACTGATCGCTGGAGCAAGGCACCTCCACGTGAGCTCGTATTTCCTCATCGCGGAATCGCTCGGCCCTGGTCTGGCCGCCCTGCTGGCCCAAGCGCGTGCCGCCGGCGTCACCACCTCGATCGACACCAACTGGGACCCGGCCGAAACGTGGGGCGGCGACCAGCTCCGCGCCGTCCTGGCCCAGGCCGACCTGCTCCTCCCCAACGAGGCCGAGGCCATTCGCATCACCGGCGAGGACACCCTGAAGGCGGCGGTCGCCACCATGACAGATCCGGCCGGGACCATGACCGCCAGCGGATCCAGGCTCGTGGTCAAGCGCGGCTCCCGGGGAGCACTATGCGTTGAGTCCGAGGGGGCGCGTCGGCACAGCGTGCGGCTGCCGCCCGTGACTCCGGTCGACACCACCGGCGCCGGTGACTGCTTCAACGCCGGGCTGATCACCGGGTTGCTGCGTGGCCTGGATTTGCCGCAGGCGGCTGCCCTCGGCTGCGCCGTGGGCGCGGCGTCCACTCAGGCCCTGGGCGGGACGGGAAGTGCTCCGGATCTCGCCACGGCGCTATCTCTCGCTGAGACAGCGGTGATCGGGTAGCCCGGCCGGCTTGGGCTCTGGGTGGTTATGCGGGTTGGGTGGCTGGGTCGGGGTTGCGGGTCTGGGTGGTGGCCTGGTCGTGCTGGCGGGCCTCGCGGGCTTGGCGGGCTTGGCGGGTGCCTTGGTTGGCGAACAGGATGGTCAGGGCGAAGTCGAGGTCGAGTCGTTCGCCGTACCAGCCGGGCACGATGGTGGTGGGGGTGATGTCGGCGTCGTGCAAGTCGCCGGCCTGTCGGTCGGGGGCGGGCAGCGGGGGGCTGGTGTGCAGGGGGGTGCCGTTGGGCAGGCGGAAGGTGAACCGGCCGGGCTGGGCGGTGGTGAGGGTGAGGTGGCCGTGGTGGATCTGGCGGTGGCAGCGTTTGCAGAGGCTGATCAGGTTGTCCAGGCTGGTGGGGCCGCCGTGGATCCACCAGGTGATGTGGTGGGCTTGGCTGGCGCGGCGGTCGCAGCCGGGCCGCTGGCAGCGGCCGTGGTCGCGGTCGGCGAGGGCGCGGCGCAGCGCGGGGCTGGGGTCGCGGCGGCGGCGGCCGGCGTTCAGGGTGGTGCCGTGCTGATCGTGGCTGATCCAGGACAGGATGGCGTCGCAGGCGATGGTCTGCAGGGTGTGGTGGCTGATCGCGGGGCCGTCTTGGATGTGGCAGAGGCTGGCCGGCCGGCGGCCGGGCCGGCCGGGAGCGGCGGCCGGTGTGGTGCCGCGAGCGCTGGGGGCGGCGGTCTGGCGGGTGTCCGGGGTGGCGTGGGAGGTGTGCCGAGCGGCGGTGTCGCGGTCCAGGTCCGGGTCGGGTGCGGGGGTGAGGGTGTCGGGGGTGGCGTGGATGATGACCTGGTAGACGTCGGGGTTCTGGGCGTCGCGGGTTTTGCCGGCGATGAACGCCTCGGCGATCTCGACCAGGGCGTCGGCCAGGCTGGCGGAGGTGGGCCGCGGCCGGGCCGGGTCCAGCAGCGCCCCCGGTCCGGCGGCGGGGGATGTACCGGGCTCGGCCGGGTCAGGCTGGCCGCCGCCCGGTGTGCCGGCCTCGGGCTGGCTGGCGTTGCGTGCTTCCGCGGAAGCGCCCTGCGGGTTGGCTTGGGCCGTCGGGCCCGGGCCGGGCTGGGTGTCGCCGCCGGGTCGCGTTTGCGCGGAGGCGCGGCCCGAGAGTGCGGCCGGCGTTTCCGCGGAGACGCCCGGCGCAATTGCGTCAGCCGTTTCCGCGGAGACCGGGCCGGCATCGGGACCTGGGCCGGGGGCGGGCGGGTTATCGGTGATGGCGGCGCGCAGCGCGGTCAGCACCGCGGCGCCGTCTTCGGGCGGCAGCCGGACGCTGAGGGACAGCGAGCCGTCGTCGTTGTGCCGCCAGGTCAGCCGCCGGGACAGCCGCACCTGCTCGTCCTCGGCCGCGGTGATCACCCGGTGCGCGCGGGCGAACCGCTCCAGCTGGTTGGCGGTCATCGGGGCGGCCAGCTCGGCCAGGTCGGCGTCGCTGTCCGGGGTGGCGATCCGGGTCAGCGCGCGGACCTTGGCGAAGGAGAACCGGCCGGCCGCGAACTCGCTGCGGATCGTCGGCAGCGCCCGCATCGCCCGGGCGACGCGGACGTGCTCGCGGGCGGTCCCGGAGGCCAGCTGGCACTTCCACGACAGCCACGCGGCGCACGACGGCATGTCCCACTCCGCCCAGCCGCGGCGGGCATCGTAGTCGCCCAGCGCCTGCAGGAACCGGCAGGTGGTCGCGGCCAGGTGCCCGGCCAGCGTGCAGATCTCGGCCTCCAGCACCTCCAGCGGCACCAGCGCCTGACCCCCGCCCGCCGCAGCGCCGGGGGCGCCGGAGCCGGCCGGGTCGCCGGGAGCACCGAAAGCCGCTGGGACGCCGGGAGCAGCGGGGATGCCGGGAGCAGCGGGGATGCCGGGGTCGGCGGGAGGGGCGGTGTCGCGGGCTGGCTCGTGGTCGGTCATGGTCTCGAACATGCATTTGACGTTACTGCCCTGGTCTGACAATTTGATCGAGCTAACGATCCCGCCGGACCGCAGCCGATGCCCGTGACAGGCGATGCCGGCGCTTCCGCGGAAACGCCGGCGCTTCCGCGGAAACGCCCATCTGGAAGATGCTGCGTTCATGGATGACGACTACCCCGGGCACCTGCTCGCCAGGGAACCGGCGCCGCCGTACGAAGGAGAGGGAGCCTTCGCGCTCTGGCACTTTCAGCGAGGATCCGTCACTCAGCCGGTTCCAGCCGCGGCCGCCGCCCGACAATCCCGAGGCGGCCCCGCTCGTCTGGGCGATCGACACCCGGCACGCACCGACGTTCTGGTTCCCGAGGGACTGCCCGCGAGGGTGCATCTGGCTGGACCGGATGCAGAGTTGCCGCCTCTATGCCTACCGGCTGCCCGCCGCCCCGTTCGGTCCGCACGAGGTCGGCGGCTACTGGGTCGCCGACCAGGCCGTGGATGCGATCGAGCGCGTCGTCGTCGACGACCTGCTCGGCCGGCACGCACGCGCCGGGATCGAGCTTCGGGTCACGCCTTCCATCTGGCCGTTCTGGCGGCGAGTGACCAGTTCTACCGTTGAATTCAGCGGCTCCCGGCTGCGCAACGCCGGGGCCGACACCGGATAACGATAAAACGCCAGGCCGGCGTCGGCTAGCAACAACACGGCTCCTACAGTGTGTAGTGATGCATGCTGCGAGCTCTGTGGTGGCGCTGGCGGCGGCTCGGGTCGCGGATCCGGTCGCGGCTCGCTCGCAGATGGGCTTCTCGCTGGCCTGGCACATCATCCTGGCGTGCTTCGGCGTCGGGTTCCCGGGCCTGGTGATCTTCGCCGAATGGCGCGGGCTGCGCACCGGCGATGCCGCCTACCGGCTGCTGGCTCGCCGCTGGGCGAAGGTGCTCGGCGTGCTGTTCGCGGTCGGCGCGGTGTCCGGGACGATTCTTTCGGTGGAGCTCGGCGTCCTCTGGTCCGGGCTGATGACGAACTACGGCCAGGTTATCGGGCTGCCCTTCGCCATCGAGGGGATCGCGTTCTTCATCGAGGCGATCTTCCTCGGCATCTACCTGTACGGCTGGGACCGGCTGCCGCCCAAGGTGCACCTGCTGTCCGGCCTCCCGATCTTCGCCGCCGGGCTGGCCAGCGCGTTCTTCGTGGTCTGCGCCAACGCCTGGATGAATACGCCCACCGGGTTCACGGTCAGCCACGGGCGCATCACCCACGTTGATCCCTGGGCGGCGATGTTCAACCCGGCGACCGGGCCCGAGACCGCGCACATGATCCTGGCCGCGCTCATGGTGACCGGCTTCGGCGTCGCCAGCGTCTACGCGGTGGCGATGCTGCGCGGCCGGCGGGACCGTTACCATCGCCTGGGCCTGCTCATCCCGCTGACCGGGGCGGCCATCCTCACCCCGGTGCAGATCGTGGTCGGCGACTGGGCCGCCCGCATGGTCGCGACCTACCAGCCGACCAAGCTGGCCGCCATGGAAGGCCTGGCCAGCACGACCAAAGGTGCGCCGGAAGCGCTGTTCGGGTACTTCAGCGGGGGCAGGCTGCACGACGCCCTGCACATCCCGGACGGGTTGTCCCTGCTGGCCAGGCTGAACCCGCACGCCGCCATCCAGGGGCTGGACGCCGTGCCGGCCAGCGACCGGCCGCCGCTGGTCACCTTGGTGCACCTGTCGTTCGACCTGATGGTCTCGATCGGCTTCGGCCTGCTCGCCCTCGGCGCGTGGCTGGCCTGGTCCTGGTGGCGCGGCCGCGAGGTGCCGCGCACCGCCTGGTTCCTGCGGGCCGTGGGCGTCTCGGGGATCGCCGCGGTGGCCGCGATGGAACTCGGCTGGATCACCACGGAGGTCGGTCGTCAGCCTTGGATCGTCTACCGCGTGCTGCGGGTCGCGAACGCGGTCAATCCCGAGCCCGGCATCCAGTACGGCTTCTACGCGGTGGTCGCGATCTACGCCGTGCTGACCGTCATCACCATCGCCGTCCTGCGCCGGCTCGCCACCACAGGACAACCGACATGAGCCTGGCTAATGCGCTGGCCGCCGTGATGTGGATCGGGGTCACCTGCTACGCGCTGTTCGGCGGGGCGGACTTCGGCGCCGGATTCTGGGATCTCGTGGCCGGCGGCGCCCGCCGCGGTGCCGCGCAGCGCCGGCTGATCGAGCACTCGATCGGCCCGGTCTGGGAGGCCAACCACGTCTGGCTGATCTTCGTCCTGGTGGTCATGTGGACGGGCTTCCCCGCGCTGTTCGGCGCGGTGTCGTCCACCTTGTGGATTCCGCTGACGCTGGCCGCCTTCGGGGTAATCGTCCGGGGCTCGGCGTTCGCCTTCCGCAAGACTGTCACGGCGACCTGGCAGCAGCGCAGCTTCGGCGCGGCCTTCGCCGCGTCGTCGGTCATCACTCCGTTTTTCCTCGGCGCCACGGCCGGCGCGGTCGCCGCTAGGCGGGTGCCGCCCGGCATCGGGGCCGGACGGCCGGTTGCGAGCTGGTGGAACCCGGTATCGGTGATGACCGGCGTGCTGGCCGTCGTGGTGTGTGCGTACCTGGCGGCCGTCTACCTCACCGCCGACGCCCGCCGGTCCGGTGACGCGTCGCTCGTCGCGCAGTTCCGCGGGCGGGCGCTGGGCGCCGGAGTAGCCGCGGGAGCTGTCGCGGCGGCCGGCCTGCTGTTCCTGCACGCCGACGCGGCCGCTCTGTATCACGGCCTGCTGCACCGCGGGCTCCCGCTGGTGATCATCTCGGCGGCGGCCGGAGTCGTCTCGCTCGCCCTGCTGTTCCGCAGCTATTTTCGCACCGCCCGGCTGACCGCGGCGCTAGCTGTCACCGCCGTCCTGTGGGCGTGGGCCGCCGCCCAGTACCCGGACCTGCTCGGCCCCGGCCTGACAATCGGCGGGGCCGCCGCGAACCGGTCGGTCCTGGTCGCCACCCTCGTCAGCCTGGGCGTCGGCGCGGTGCTCCTCGTCCCGTCGCTCTCCTGGCTCTACATCCTGTTCCAGCGGCCTAGCCAGAGTCGGCCACCTCCTGCAGCGTGACCGGGCTGAGCACCGGGCGGGCGTGCAGGTCGCCGACGCCGGCCAGCGGGCGACCGGTGGCCGCGGCCACCGCGTACTGAACGACAGGGCCGCAGACCCGTGCCTGGCAGTACCCCATGCCGCATCGGGTCATTGCTTTTGCCGAACGCACGCTACTTGCCCCTGCCGCTATCGCCTGATCGATTGCCCCCCACGCTGTTTCCTCGCACCGGCAGACGACCGTGTCGGGTGCGGGCCAGTCGAGCCAGCCGGGCATGAACGGATAGGCCTGGTCAAGCAGCGCGGCGAAACGGCGGGCCCGGGCCAGCCTCGTCGTCACGGCGTGCAGCCGTGCCGCCAGCGTGGGGGAGGCCGGGACGCCCAGGTAGCGGGCCGCCGACACGCCGGCCAGATAGCCCTCGAGCTCGGCCACGTCCGCGCCGCCGGTCCCGGTGACCTCGCCCGCCGCGAAGACGCCCGCGACCGACGTGGCCTGGCCGGCGTCATGGGTGACGGCCGACACCGGCCTGACCGGATGCGGCGCGTCGGCGCAGCCGAGCAGCCGGGGCAGCTCCAGCGCAGCGGTGAAGCCGAAGCTCACGTGGACCGCGTCCACGGCTGCTTCCCATCGGGTGCCGGACGCCGGCCGCCAGTCCCGGCCGAGCCGCGCGATCGTGGCGTACTCGACCCGGCCTGCGCCGCGGCACGCCACCACGGCGTGACCGGTGCGGACGGGCACCCGGTGCCGGGCCAGCGTGGCCGCGTAGCCGGCCGCCTCGCGGAGCTTGCCCGGGTGCCCGGCGAGCCGCGCCGTCCGCGTCACGCCCGCCCGCGCCTGGGTCGCCTCCAGCATGGCCACGACCCGCACCCCGGCCTCGGCCAGCCCGGCCGCGACCGGCAGCAGCAGCGGGCCCGAGCCCGCCACGATAACGCGCCGGCCGACGGTGACGCCCTGGCTCTTGAGCAGCGCCTGCGCCGCGCCCGCGGTGGTCACGCCGGGCAGGTCCCAGCCGGGGAACGGCAGCGCGAGCTCGGTCGCGCCGGTGGCGATGACGACCGCCCGCGCGCGCAAAACGGCCGGGTCCGCTGGTCCGGCAACGCCAGTCAGCCGGAGCGTAAACTCCCCGGGGCTGGTGGGGCTGGTGGGGCTGGTGGGGCTGGTGGGGCTGGTGGGGCTGGTGGGATTGAGGTGGATCTTGTTGGATCTGGGGTTGGAGTTGAGGTTGATGGGGGAATCCCGCTCGGCGTGCCAGACGGTCGTGGCGGGCAGGTGAGTGATCCGGCGGTGGCCGGCGGCGCGCTGCAGCCGCTGGGGGAGCCGGTCTGGCGCGGAGCCGGGCGTGCCGGTCAGGGGCTGCCGGTAGATCTGGCCGCCGGGTGCCTGCGCCGAGTCGATCAAGGTGACCGCGCGGCCGAGGTCGGCCGCCGCCAGGGCCGCGGCCAGGCCGGCCGGGCCCGCGCCGACCACGGCCACGTCGGTCATGAGCACGTCGGTCACGGGCACGTCGGTCACGGGCACGTCGGTCTCGGCCATGTCGGTCTCGGCCATGTCGGTCACTGGCCCGCCCGGCGTGTTCATTCGCGCGGCCCGCGCGAGTCCGAAGTCCGCACCGCGTCGCCGTCGCGGACGGGAACCAGGCAGGCGCGGACGGCGCGGTCGTCGCCCACATCAACCAGGCAGTCGAAGCAGGCGCCGATCGCGCAGAATATGCCGCGCGGGCGCCCGCCGGCGCGGGTCAGCCGCCAAGACCGTATCCCGTTGGCCAGCAGCGCGCCGCCGACGGTCAGGCCGCGCGGGGCGGCCAGCTCCGCGCCGTCGAAGGTGAATCGAACCTGGTCAGCGGCCACGGCGTCCTCCATCCGGGTCAGCAGCGAAGCGGGCGGGCGCGAACGGTACCGGGTCGACGGCCGGATCGGTGCCGTCGATCAGCGCTGTGATCAGTTCCGCCGTCGCCGGGGCCAGGCCGATCCCGGCGCCCTCGTGGCCGGTCGCGTGGTAGAGGCCGGGAACCAGGGCGTCCGGGCCGATCACCGGCAGGTGGTCGGCGCAGGCCGGGCGGAATCCGGTGTAGGCGCGGATGATGCGGGCGCGGCTCAGGAACGGGAACAGCGCGACGGCGCGGCGGGCGAGCTCGGCCAGCACGCGGGCCTCCGGCCGCCCGGCCGGGCTGAAGTCACGGCTCGATCCGATCAGCACCGTGCTGCTCGCCGTGCCCTCCACCACCGCCGAATACGCGGTGCCCTCTTCGTCGCTTGCCACAGTCGCCACGTAGTCGGCCTCGTAGACCTTGTGCCTGATCAGCGGGGGAAGCGGCTCGGTGACCAGGATGTGACCCCGCCTCGGCCGGACCGGCAGCGCGGAGCCGAGCCGCCCGGCGACCTGCCCGCCCCAGGGCCCAGTGCAGTTGACGACCACCGGAGCGGCGATCCGGCCGCGGTCGGTGACGAGGCGCATGACCGGACCGTCGTGATCCAGTCCGGTCGCTTCCGCGCGCGTTACGGTAAGACGGCCGCCCGCGGCCAGGTACGCCATCGCCGCGGCCATCGGCTGCACCTGGCAGTCCTGCGGGTAGCGGGCGCCGCCCGCCAGCTGGCGGGCCAGGCTTGGCTCCGCGTCGTGCAGCCCGGAGGGATCCAGCAGCGTCACCTCGACCCCGGCGGCCCGCTGCCGGGCGGCCATCTCGCGCAGCGCGTCGAGCTGGCCGGGGGAGCGCGCCACCACGACGCCGCCCTTGGGCTCGAACTCGAACTCCGCGCCGCGCTCGCCCGCGAACTGCCGCCACAGCACCAGGCTGCGCAGCGCGAGCGACAGCTCGGGGCCAGGGGCCTTGTCGGAGAGCAGGATGTTGCCCTCGCCGGCGGCGGTCGTCCCGCCGAGCGGCCCGCTGCGGTCGATCACGCACACCCGGCGGCCGGTGGCGGCCAGCCGTGCGGCGGTCGCGGCGCCGACCAGCCCGGCTCCGATGATCACGGCATCCGCGGAGGCGGGCAGGGTCATGCCCCCAGTCTTACGGCACCGGCGCGGCGATGTCGATCTTTGCGGCGTTCCACAGGGTGATGTCGTCGCCGTTCCAGGTCGAGGTCTGCAGCTCGTTATCGCCGGACTGCTCCTGCCCGCCGGGGGTGCCGCGGCGGACGTCCGCGCGCAGCAGGAAGTCCGCCTGCGCGAACGCGTTCAGCGTCACGGTCTCCTGCATCGCCAGCGGCGGCTCGTCGCTCCACTGGAAGCTGAACACGCTCGGATCGTTGCGCAGGCTCTCGCCCAGTGTCAGCGCCGAGTTCTGCATGACCGCGTAGTCGGCCGCAGTGGTCAGCTTGCTCGATTGCAGCTCCCAGGCGTCGCAGCACTGGAACCCGGCGTTGACCAGGATGCCGGCCTGGTCCATCTGCTGTCGGCGGACGAGTAATGCAGGAAGATGTTCGGGTCGAAGCCACCGCGTGAACGTCACGGTCTTGGTGCTGGCAGCCGGCACGGTCACGTTCTGGCTGATGGTGATCGGCGTACCGCTGCCGAGCCGGCGGGATCTGCGAACTGGCCGGACGCGAGGCCAGGGGTGAAGTCGGTGCGCCACCACCAGGGCACGTCGAACTCCGGGATCGTGTCCGCCCCGACCGCAACTCCTGACTCGCGGCCACGGAGCCGCGGTGTCGGCTGCCTCTTAGCTGGTTCGTATACTTTCCGAACTAATGTGTCAAGGGGATGTTTACCTCTATACGCGTATACGCGGGGAGTCGTACGGTGGCGGAAGTCTGCAGAGAGGTGATCCGGATGTTAGTGACGAGATCGCGTCCGTACCGGTCCTGGCGGGCGTTCCGCAGGGTGGCCGCGCTGCCTGCCGCCGCGTGCCTGGTGCTGGCCATCGGCACGCCGGCCGGCGTCAGTGCCTCCGTCCGTGCCTCCGTCGGTGCGACAGCGCATGCCGCGAGCGCCGCCAGCTCCAGGCACATGACGATCAGCTGCGACGCGGTGCGCCCGCGGCTGAACATCCAGTGCCCGGACGTTCCGAATTCCGATGAGGTGTTCGGCCATTATGTGGGCCACGACGAGCCGGGCGTTCACTTCTACTCGCACGTGCCCGGGTCCGGCAACCGGGACAGGTGGCTGCTCACGATCCCGAAGGACCCGTCGCCGAGCACGATTCCCGGCGCGCACGTCTACAGCTTCGAGAACCACATCGCGTTCTGGCTGGGCATGGCGCTCTGCGCGTCGCAGTCCTACCCGGAGCTGCTGTCCAGCTGCACGCCGGACTCGGACGCCAACATCGTCAACCCCAAGGTGAGCCCGGTCCACGCCGGGTCCGCCTACCTTGAGCTGCAGTTCTACCCGCCGGGCTGGGCGTCGTTCCCGGCCGGGGTCAGCTGCGCCACGACCACCTGGTGCGTGGCGATGAACATCTGGTCCCTCTACGAGAACCCGGTCACCGGCCAGCTGCTGAACAATGCCTGCCAGGCGAAGGTCGGCGGCATCGAGCTGGACAACTTCGCCTTCCTGACCAGGGACGGCCGGCCGGCCGGGCCGCCCAACCCGCTGGACTCCGACACCGCGACCTTCACGCCCAACAGCGACGTGCTCGGGCTCGGCCAGGGCGACAAGGTCGCGGTCACGATCGAGGACAGCCCGACCGGGCTGCTCACCTCGCTCGACGACCTGACCACCAGGCAGACCGGCTACATGATCGCGAGTGCGCACAACGGCTTCGGCCAGATGGTGTTCGCGCCCAGCCCGTCCACCCAGTGCCAGGTCACGCCGTACAGCTTCCACCCGATGTACTCGACCTCGACGCCGCAGACCCGGGCCACCTGGACCGCGCTGCCGTACAACGTCGCCTACTCCGACGAGACCGGGCACTTCGACTACTGCAGCAAGGTGAACACCGCGCGGGGCATCTGCACCGGGCTCGAGGGCGCCCCGGGCGACCAGGAACCGGCCGACGCCGACGACAACTTCTCCTGCTTCGCGCCCGGCCAGGCGCTGCTGGACCGTATCGGCGGCTGCGCCAGCTCCAACCTCGGCTGGGACGGCACACCCTACATAAACGACTGGCCGAACGGGTCCCCGGACCGGCCGACGCCGATCATGTTCAGCAGCCCGCTCACCGGGCCGCGCTTGTCCACGAACTACTCGAGCAACGCGCTGGTCACCGACCTGCCGCTGAACGAGTCGAGCCAGCCGTACCAGCACTGCAACGTCGTCGCCGACACCGGCTGCCGGCGGTTCCCGCTGACCGACGACGGGGCGCCCGCGCAGTTCTACCCGTACTTCTACACGACGGGGGTGAACGGCTGCACCTGGGCCGAGGGCACCGACGATCCGGGCCTGACCGTGAACGACTTCGGCAAGCAGCGGCAGTACGGCAGCTACGACCGGGGCGTGTACTACACCCAGCACGGCGGCAGGGGGGAGGAGCTCGGCCTGGTGTTCCGCCAGATCTACCCGGTCAACCTCTGCCCGGCGCGCGCCGGGTAGCGGTCAGCGGCCGAGCAGGAAGCCGGCCGGGAACGGGTCATCGGGATCCAGCAGGTACTGCGCCATCCCGGTGACCCAGGCCCGGCCGCGCACGGTGGGCACCACGGCCGGGAAGCCGCCCACCGTGGTCGCCTCGACCAGCCGGCCGGTGAACGTAGTGCCGAGCAGCGAGCCGTGCTCGAAGTCCTCGTGCAGGCCCAGCTGCCCGCGCGCGGCGAGCTGGGCCATCCGGGCCGACGTGCCGGTCCCGCACGGCGAGCGGTCTACCCAGCCGGGATGGATGGCGACCGCCGCGCGGGCCGGCCCCGCCTCGTCCCGCGGCGCGGCGAGTATGACGTGCCGGCACACGCTGATCTCCGGGTTCAGCGGGTGCGCGAAGTCAAGCTGCTCGTTGACCGCCGCCATCACCGCCAGACCGGTGCTCACGATCTGCTGGTACAGCTCGGGGCGGACATCCAGGCCGACCGAGGCGGCCGGCAAAATAGCGTAAAAATTTCCTCCGAACGCAAGGTCGACCTCCACAGCTCCCAGGCCGGCCACTTGCAACGTGATGTCCCGCAGGTGCAGGTAGGACGGCACGTTGCGGATCGTCACCGACCGGGCGCGGCCGCCGGTCACCTCGACGGTCGCCTCGACCAGCCCGGCCGGGGTGTCCAGCCGGATCACCGTGACCGGCTCGGTGACCGTGACCATGCCGGTCTCGACCAGCACGGTGGCGGTCCCGATGGTGCCGTGCCCGCACATCGGCAGGCAGCCGGACACCTCGATGAACACCACGCCGGCGTCGGCGTCGGGCCTGGTCGGCGGCTGCAGGATCGCCCCGGACATGGCCGCGTGCCCGCGCGGCTCGCACATCAGCAGGGTCCGCAGGTCGTCGCGCTCGGTGACCAGGTGGCGCATCCGCTCGAACATGGTGGCGCCGGGCAGCACGCCGATGCCCGACGTGATCACCCGGGTCGGCATGCCCTCGGTGTGGCTATCGACGGCGGTGAAGACCTTCCCGGCCCGCATCAGGCGGCGAGGGCGGCACGGGCGTCGGCCCTGGCCGCGGCGGCTTCGGCCGGCGGGAGCGGCAGCCGGGGCAGCCGGACCGGGCCGCCGTACCGGCCGGCCTCCTCCTGAGCCAGCTTGATGGCCTGCACGAACCGCGGGTCGGCGTCCCAGCGCAGCGCGGGCAGCATCGCGCGGTACTGACCCGCGGCGGTCACGTACTCGCCGCCCGCGCACAGCTCGTACAGCCGCACCAGCGCCGCGGGGAACGCGTTGACCAGCCCGGCGATCCAGCCGGTCGCGCCGAGCAGCATCGACTCGACGAACACATCGTCGCAGCCGCAGATGACCTCCAGGCGCGGCGCCTGCTCGCGGATCTGGGCCACCCGCCTGGCGTCCTGGGAGAACTCCTTGACCGCCTGCACCTGCTCGATCTCGGCCAGCCTGGCCAGCAGCGAGGGCACCAGGTCGACCCGGGTCGAGAACGGGTTGTTGTAGGCGATAATCGGCAGCCCGACCCTGGCGATCTCGGCGAAGTGCGCCACCACCTCGTCGTCGGTCGGCTTGTGCGCGGTCGGCGGCAGCGCCATCACGGCGCCCGCCCCGGCCTGGGCTGCCTGTTCCGCCCAGCGGCACGCCTCGCGGGCCGACTTGCCCGACACGCCGGGGATGACCGGCACCCGCCCGGCCGCCGCGTCGATGGCGGTCACGACTAGCTCTGCTCGTTCGGAATCCGAAAGACCTTCGTACTCCCCGAGCGAGCCGTTGGGAACCAGGCCCGTGACACCTTCGTCCACGAGCCAGCCGCAGTGCTTGGCGAACTCGCCGGAATCGACCGAGCCGTCGTCGCGGAACGGCGTGGTGGTCGCTGCGTAGACGCCGGGGAAATGTGCCGTTTCGTGAGTTGCGCTTACGCTCATGGGAGCATGGTCGCATGGATACCAATGGCCCGGCGGGCGAGCGGGCGGGCATCGTGGGCCGCCGGCTGCCCCGGATGGAGGACCGGCGGCTGCTGACCGAGGGCGGCACCTACGTCGATGACCTGCAGGTCGCCGAGCTGGCGGGCGCGGCGCGGGTCACCTTCGTGCGCAGCCCGGTCGCGCACGGGATCATCAGCGGCATCGATACCGCCGCCGCGCTCGCCGAGCCTGGCGTCGTCGCGGTGCTGACCGGCCGCGACATGGACGACCTGCCCGCGCAAGACGGGCCGATGGCCGAGCCGCTGCTGAACGCCGGCCGGGTGCGGTACGTCGGCGAGCCGGTGGCTCTGGTGATCACCGACGGCCGCTACCAGGGCGAGGACGCGGCCGAGCTGGTCGCGGTGGACTACGAGCCGCTGCCCGCGGTGACCGACCCGGCCGACGCGCTGGCCGACGAGACGCTGCTGTTCCCCGCGACCGGGTCCAACCTGGCCGACTCCGGCGGGGACGATCCCGGCGCCGGCGACGCGCTGTTCGAGGGCTGCGACGTGGTGGTCGGGACCGCGCTGGTGAACCAGCGGGTGGCGCCGGTGCCGCTGGAGGTCCGGGGCGCGGCTGCCCGCTGGGCCGACGACCGGCTGACCGTGTGGGCGAGCACGCAGAACGCCCAGATCACCCGCGGCATGCTCGCCGAGCGGCTGGGCCTGGACGAGGCCGCGATCCGGGTGATCACCCCGGACGTGGGCGGCGGATTCGGCGCCAAGATCGGCACCGACCGCGACACGATCGCGGTCGCCTGGGCCGCGATCCAGACCGGCCGGCCGGTGTGCTGGAGCGAGACGCGCAGCGAGAACCTGGTCGGGATGACGCACGGGCGCGGCCAGCGGCAGGTCGTCAGGATCGGCGGCACCAGGGACGGCAAGATCCTCGCCTACCGGCTGGACGTCATCCAGGACTGCGGCGCCTACCCGCGGGGCGCCTACCTGGCCTACCTGACCCGGCTGATGGCCAGCGGCGCTTACGAGATACCGCGGGTCGAGTGCGGCTACCGGGCCGCGGTGACCAACGCCACGCCGATCGACGCCTACCGCGGCGCGGGACGGCCGGAGGCCACCACGGCGATCGAGCGCGCGGTCGACCTGTTCGCCGCCGGGATCGGCATGGACCCGGCGCAGGTGCGGCGGAAGAACGTCGTGCCGCCCGCCAGCTTCCCTTACACCTCGCCCACCGGGGCCAAGTACGACTCGGGCGACTACGCCGCGGCGCTGGACAAGGTGCTGGCCGCGGCGGACTACGAGGGACTGCGGGCCGAGCAGGCCCGGCGGCGCGAGCGCGGCGGCCCGGTGCAGCTCGGCATCGGCCTGGCCTCGTACGTGGAGCTCACCGCGGGCGACTACAGATCCGGCGAGACCGGCAAGGTCGAGGTGCACGAGGACGGCTCGGCGACCGTGCTGACCGGCAGTTCGCCGCAGGGCCAGGGGCACGTCACCTCCTGGGCCATGCTGGTCACCGAGGAGCTGGGCATCCCGATGGCCGATGTCACGGTCGTGTCCGGCGACACCGACCTGATCCCGCGCGGCACCGGCACCTACGGCTCCAGGTCGCTGCAGCTCGGCGGGGCCGCGGTGCAGAAGGCGGCCACCGAGGTGCGCGAGCGCGGCCGCAGCCTGGCCGCCGAGCTGGCCGGGGCGAGCCCGGCCGAGATGGAGCTCGACGCGCGGCGCGGCCTGTGGCGGGTGCGTGGCGAGGCCGGGATCGAGATCGAGTGGGGCAAGGTGGCCGGCCACGCCGGGGACGAGGGGCTGGCCGCCGACGTGCTGTTCGTGCCGAGCCAGCCGACGTTCCCGTTCGGCGCGCACCTGTCGGTCGTCGAGGTGGACACCGAGACCGGCCTGGTGCGGCTGCTGCGGCACGTGACCGCCGACGACGCCGGCCTGGTGCTCAACCCGCTGATCGCCGACGGTCAGCGGCACGGCGGCATCGCCCAGGGCGTCGCGCAGGCGCTGCTCGAAGAGGTGGTCTACGATGCCGACGGCAACCCGCTGACCAGCACGCTGGCCGACTACGCCGCGATCACCGCTACCGAGCTGCCGAGCTTCGAGCTGGTCGTCAGCCAGACGCCGACGACCGTCAACCCGCTCGGCGCCAAGGGCATCGGCGAGGCCGGGACGATCGGGGCCACCCCCGCGGTGCTGAACGCGGTGATCGACGCGGTCGCGCACCTGGGCATCAGCCATATCGATATGCCGCTCACCCCGCAGCGGGTCTGGGCCGCGATCAGCGAGGCGCAATCTGGCGCGGCGACGGGAGCGAGCCGGTGAAGGTCGAGATGACGGTCAACGGGGCGCTGGCCGCCGCCGACGTGGAGGACCGGATGCTGCTCGTGCACTACCTGCGCGACGCGGCCGGCTGCCGGGCCACCAACGTCGGCTGCGACACCAGCTCGTGCGGCGCGTGCACGGTCCTGCTCGACGGCGAGTCGGTCAAGTCGTGCACGCTGCTGGCGGCCCAGGCCGACGGGTGCCAGATCACCACGGTGGAAGGGCTGGCCGCCGCGGACGGCACGATGCACCCGGTGCAGCAGGCGTTCCACGAGCAGCACGCGCTGCAGTGCGGCTTCTGCACGCCGGGCATGGTGCTGGCCATCGTGTCGCTGCTGGCCGAGAACCCGCGGCCGACCGAGGCCCAGGTCCGGGAGGGCCTGGAGGGCAACCTGTGCCGGTGCACCGGCTATCACAACATCGTCAGGGCGGCGCTGGCGGCTGCTGAGGGGATGACCGAATGATCCCGGCTCCGTTCAGCTACCGGCGGGCGGCCTCGGCCGGCGAGGCGCTCGGCCTGGTTGCCGAGTACGGCGAGGAAGCCAAGCTGCTGGCCGGCGGGCACTCGCTGCTGCCGCTGATGAAGCTCCGCCTCGCGCTGCCCGAGGTCGTCATAGACATCGGCAGGCTGGCCGAGCTCCGCTACATCAGGGACGACGAGGGCCAGATCGCGATCGGCGCGCTGACCCGGCACCACGACCTGGAGCACTCCGGCCTGCTCGGCCGCGAGCTGCCGCTGCTGGCCTGCGCGGCCGGCCAGGTCGGCGACCCGCAGATCCGGCACCGCGGCACGATCGGCGGCTCGCTGGTGCACGCCGATCCCGCCTCCGACCTGCCGGCCGTGGTGCTCGCGCTGGACGCGACGCTGGTCGCCCGGGGCCCGGCCGGCGTCAGGCAGATCGCGGCGGCGGACTTCTTCGGCGGCCTGTTCGAGACCGCGCTGCAGCCCGACGAGCTGCTCACCGAGATCCGGGTGCCCAAGCCCGCCGCGGCCGGCTGGTCGTTCCAGAAGTTCCGCAAGCGAGGGCTCGACTGGGCCATCGTCGGCGTGGCCGTGCAGGGCCGGTCGGTGGCGCTGGTCAACATGGGGGAGAAGCCGCTGCGCGCGGCCGCGGTCGAGCGGGCGCTGGCCGGCGGCGCGGCGCCGGCCGAGGCCGCCGCGCTGGCCGCCGACGGCACCAGGGCGGCCGCCGACATCAACGCCAGCCGCGACTACCGCGAGCACCTCGCCCGCGTCCTGACCGGCCGCGCGCTGGCCGAAGCCGCCGCTCGCGTTTAGGTTCGCGAGCTGTGCCCTACCACAGAAATCATCCGCAACGACGAATGGGTCCTCTGACGATCGGGACTGGCCTGATGATCGCCGCGATCTTAGGCTGATAGCGTCAATCGGGCCGTGCTGGGCGATGATCAGGAGCGCAGATGAAGACCAGGGCCGCTGTACTACGCGGAGTCGGTCAGGATTTCGATGTCGTCGAGATTGACCTGGACGGGCCGAAGGCGGGCGAGGTCCTGATCCGCTTCGTGGCCGCGGGCCTGTGCCACTCCGACGAGCACCTGCGGCACGGTGATATCGTTCCGCGCTTCCCGATCGTCGGCGGCCACGAGGGCGCCGGGATCATCGAGGAAGTCGGGCCCGGCGTCACCCGGCTGAAGCCCGGCGACCATGTCATCTGCTCGTTCCTGCCGGTCTGCGGGCACTGCCGCTGGTGTTCCACCGGCAAGTCGAACCTGTGCGATATGGGCGCCACGATCCTGGACGGCATGCTGCCCGACGGCACCTACCGGTTCCATGAGAACGGCGAGGACATCGGCGGCATGTGCATGCTCGGCACGTTCTCCGAGCGCGCCGTGATCTCGGAGAACTCGGCCGTCAAGGTGGACGACGACCTGCCGCTGGACAAGGTCGTCCTGATCGGCTGCGGCGTGCCCACCGGCTTCGGCTCCGCGGTGCACGCGGCCGCGACCGAGCCCGGCGACACCATCGCCATCTACGGCATCGGCGGCATCGGCATCAACGCCGTGCAGGGCGCGGCGCTGGCCGGCGCGCGCAACGTGGTCGCGATCGACCCGCTGGCCAACAAGCGGGAGGCGGCCGAGCAGTTCGGCGCCACGCACAGCTGCGAGACCGCCGAGCAGGCCCACGAGCTGGTCTACCAGCTGACCCGCGGAGTCGGCGCGGACAAGGCCATCGTCACCGTCGGCGTGGTCACCTCCGACGTCGTCACCAGCGCGTTCAACGCGATCAGGAAGGGCGGCACGGTCGTGGTGACCGGGCTGGCCGACCCGATGAAGAACACCATCGAGATCTCCGGCGGGATCCTGACCCTGTTCGAGAAGCGGATCCAGGGCAGCCTGTTCGGCTCCGGCGACCCGTTCCACGACATCCCGCGGATGGTCGAGCTGTACCAGGCCGGCGACCTGAAGCTGGACGAGCTGATCACCACCACCTACACGCTGGACCAGGTCAACCAGGGCTACCAGGACCTGATCGAGGGCAAGAACATCCGCGGCGTCATCCTGCACTCCGGCGCCTGACCTGACGTCGCAGGCCACCCCGCCCGAGATCGTCGGGCTGCGGCGCGAGCGCGAGGTGCTGACCGTCGCGCTCGCGGCCGGGCGGCACGTGGTGATCGAGGGCCCGCCGGGCACCGGCAAGTCCACGCTGCTGCGCGCCATCGCCAGGGACGCGGGCCGGCGGGTCATCTTCGTCGAGGGCAACGCCGAGCTGACCCCGGCCAGGCTGGTCGGCCAGCACGACCCGGCGCAGGTGCTGGCGCAGGGCTACGGGCCGGCCAGCTTCACCGACGGCCCGCTGCTGGCGGCGATGCGCGACGGCGCCCTGCTCTACCTGGAGGAGTTCAACCGGATCCCCGAGGAAACGCTGAACGTCCTGATCACCGTGCTGGCCGAGGGCGAGATCGCCGTGCCCAGGCTCGGCATGGTCGCGGCCGGCGCCGACTTCCGGCTGATCGCCGCGATGAACCCGTTCGACGCGATCGGCACGGCCCGGGTCAGCCAGGCCATCGCCGACCGGATCTGCCGGGTCGTGCTCGGCTACCAGGACGCGGCGGCCGAGCGGCGGATCACCGCCGCGGCCACCGGGCGCGGCGGCGCGGCGGTGGATTTCGCGGTCGCGCTCACCCGGTCTACCCGTGATCACCCGGACGTACGGATGGGCGCTTCGGTGCGCGGCGCCATCGACCTCGTGCTGCTGCTCGCCGGGCTGGCCGGGCTGCGCGGGGAGCAGCGCATGACGCTCGGCAGCGCGCGGGACGCCGCCTATGCCGCGCTATCGGGCCGGATCAGGATCGCGGATGGCTGCGACCGCAGCCCCGAGTCGGTCATCGACGAGCTGCTCGGCCAGGCCTGGCCGGCCGGGCCTGACGCCGAGCCTGACCCAGGGCCGTCGGCTGAGGACGGCCAGGGAAAAGGTGATGGCCTGCCGCCGGCGGTGGCGGGCCACCCGGCGCGGGGCGCATCCCGCTCCCGGCTGCGTCGTGACCGCAGCCAAAATGGCGGCTCACGGCGCACCCTGAGCCGCGCCGAGCTGAGCGCCCGCCACTCCTCGTTCGGGAAAATATCTTCTGAGGTCGGCGGCCTCGACTCGGCCGCGCTGGCCGGCCTGCTCAGCGCCGACCCGGACGCCGCCGCGACGCTGCTCGCGGACATGGCGCTGGCCACCGACCGGCAGCTGGCCGCGGCGGCCCGGCGGCAGGCGGCGCGGATCTTCGTGCAGCTCGCTGCGCTTGCCGTGACCGGCCGGCCCGCCCGCGGCGTCCGGCGGCTCGCGCCCGGCACCGCGGGGGAGGGCGACCTCGACCTGGACCGCACGCTGGACCGGCTGCCCGGCCGCTGGCCGCCGGCCGGAACCGAGCTGGTCACCACGGCCTGGCGCGCGCGCCGCCGCTCGCTCTGCCTGCTGATCGACACCAGCGGCTCGATGTCGGGCCTGGCCGTCGCGATCGCGGCCGTGGCCGCGGCCGCCGTGGTGCTGGCCGCGGACGGGCGGCTCGATCCGGCGGTGATCGCGTTCGGCAGCGGCGCGGCCCTGCTGCGGGCGCAGGGCTCGGGCCGAGCCCCGGCGGAACTGGTCGGCGAGCTGATCGGGCTGCGCGGGCACGGGCTGACCGACCTGGCCGGCGGCCTGCGCGCGGCCGCGCGGGAGCTGGCCCGCCCCGGCGACGGCGACCGGGTTACGATCCTGCTGTCCGACTGCCTGCGGACTACCGGCGATGACCCCGCGACGGCGCTGGCCGGAACCGGTCGGCTGCATGTCCTCTGCCCGCTGCCTACGGCCGAGTCGGCGCGTTCGGCAGCGGTGCTTGCCCGGCTGGGCGGCGGTACCGCCCAGCCGGTCCGCCGCCTCGCCGACGTCGCCCCCGCCCTGACCCGGGCCCTGTCCCGCCCCGCCTGATCCGCCCGGATAGCGGGTAGAACCGCGGTGTGAGCGAAGATCTCGGCGTGCTGCAGGACCAGTCCTTTGCGCGGGCGACCAGTGCCACGGTCGCGGCCTACCCGGCGGAGCGCAGGCTCGGCGCGGGGCAGCTGGCGGACTACCTCGATCGGCGCGCGTTCGCGGTGATCGGCACCAGCCGCCCGGACGGCCGCGCGCACGCCGCCATGTCGTCGTACGTCAGGACCGGCGCGATGTTCTGGCTGCCGACGGTGGCCGGCGCGGTGCGGGAGCGGAACGTGCGGCGTATGCCCTGGCTGACCATGACCGTCACCGAAGGCGACAGGAACGACCACATCGTCGTGCTGATCGAGGGCCCGGCCGAGGCGGTCGCGGCCGACGGCGTGCCGCATGAGGTACGGTCCGCCGTAACCGGCGACTGGGTCGACAGCTGGATCCGGCTGCAGGCCGCGCGGCTGTTCTCCTACGCCGCCGACGGCGCCCTGGCCTAGGCGTTCGTCGGCTGGATGTAGGGCAGCGTAGGGTACCCTATAGGTATGGTAAAGACCACTGTGTACTTGCCTGACGACCTCAAAGAGCGCTTGTCCGAGGCGGCGCGGGCTTCGGGGGAGTCTGAGGCGCGGATCATCCGCAGCGCCCTCGAAGGATGGCTTACGGCCATGCTTCCTGGTCCGCGCTCGCGCCTGGTCGGCGCTATCGAGTTCGGTGATCCCGACCTGCCCTTCAAGGTCGATGAGCTGCTCGCCGGCGGATTCGGCCAGCAGTGATCATCGCCGACACGAGCGGCCTGCTGGCGGCGTTCGGGCACGACACACGGCCGCATCAGGAGGCTCGCACGGTCTACGAGAGCGACCCCGGGCCCGTCATCATTTCCCCGTTCGTCCTCGCGGAACTCGACTACCTGATCCTCCGCAACGCGGGGATCAAGGCCGAGCTAGATCTGCTGCGCGATGTTGCCGACGGCGTCTTCGCGCTGGTCGAGTTCAGCCCGCGGGACGTCGCGCAGGCCGCTGCCGTAGCCGGGCAGTACTCCGACCAGCGCATCGGCCTGGCGGACGCGTCCATCGTCGTACTGGCCGCCAGGTACCGGACGACGCGGGTGCTGACCCTGGACGAGCGGCACTTCCGCGTGATGCGGCCGCTGCACGCGGAGGCGTTCACGATCCTGCCTGCCGACCACGATGAGAGGTGAATCATGACCGTGCGCAGTGCTCCGCCGTTCCGGGCCGACCATGTGGGCAGCCTGCTCCGGCCGCCTGAGCTGCTGGCGGCGCGGGATGACTTCGCCACCGGGCGGATCGACGTCAGCGCGCTGCGCGCCGCTGAGGACCGGGCCATCGCGGGGGTCGCCGCCATGCAGCGCGAGGCGGGGCTGCAGACCGTGACGGACGGCGAGTTCCGCCGTGCCTCCTGGCACATGGACTTCATCTACCGGCTGGGCGGGATCAGCAAGTCCCCGGGCAACCTGGCGGTCCGATTCCGCAACGCGCAGGGGACGATCGAGTTCACCCCGGCGGCGCTGCGCATCCACGACCGGATCCGGCTGACCGAAACGATCTTCGGGGAAGACTTCGGCTACCTGCGCTCGGTGGCCGGGCCGCTGACGCCCAAGCTCACGATCCCGTCGCCGAGCATGGTGCACTACCGCGGCGGGCCGGCCTCGATCGACCCCCGCATCTACCCCGACATCGAGGAGTTCTGGAGCGACCTGTCGGCTGCCTACGCCGAGCAGGTCCGGCGGCTGGCCGCGCTGGGCTGCACGTACCTGCAGTTCGACGACACCAGCCTGGCCTACCTGAACGACCCGGCGCAGCGGGCCGAGATCGCCGGGCGCGGCGAGGACGCCGAGCACCTGCACCTGCGCTACATCCGCCAAATGAACGCCGCCCTGGCTGGCAGGCCGGCGGGGCTCACCGTAACCACGCACATGTGCCGGGGCAACTTCCAGTCCTCGTGGGCGGCCGAGGGCGGCTACGACTTCGTGGCGGAGGCGCTGTTCGGCGAGCTGAACGTGGACGGCTTCTTCCTGGAGTACGACGACGAGCGGTCCGGCGGCTTCGAGCCGCTGCGTTTTGTCCCGCCCGGCAAGATGGTGGTGCTCGGCCTGGTCACGACCAAGCGCGGCGAGCTGGAGTCCAAGGACGCGCTGAAGCGCCGGATCGACGAGGCCAGCAGGCACGTGCCGCTGGACCAGCTCTGCCTCTCGCCGCAGTGCGGCTTCTCCTCCACGGTCGAGGGCAACAAGCTGACCGTCGGCGAGCAGGCGGCCAAGCTGCGCCTGATCGCCGAGACGGCCAGGGAGGTCTGGGGCTGACCGGCCTCAGCGGCGGACGTAGACGGGTATGCCGTTGCGCGGGACGAGGCGCGGGAAGATGTTCGCGACGTCCATCGGGATGCGGACGCAGCCGTGTGACACCGGCTGCAGCGGCACCTCGGTGTCACCGTGGATCGCGTAGCCGCCATGGAAGAACACCGGGTTGTACAGCAGCCCGAGCGGTGCCACGTGCCAGCCGCTGTCCCGCGACAGCGTGCGGAAGTTGCCGGCCGGCGTGACCGCGTACGCGCACGAGCCGCCGACGCAGTAGTAGTACCCGCCGCCGGAGGAGACGTGGCTGATCAGCACGACCTGGTTATGGTGGTAGACGTAGAGCACCTCATGCCTCAGGTCGACCTCGACTCGCTCGGCGCCGAGCGTGTCCAGGCCGAACCGGCCGTCCCGCGGCCCCGGGTAGTAACTGAGCTGCGCCAGCCGGGCCTGCAGCCGCCTGACGTCGGGGCCGCGCATGCCGTACCTGAGCGTCCGCGTGGCCGGCACGTAAGCGGGTGCCGGGGCGGCGGCGGCCGGCTGCGGTGCGGAGCGTGACACATCCGCCGGCGGGTAGGAACTACCCCGGCCGTAGCAACGTAAGGAGAGTGCTGTGACCCACCCCGAGATGGACCCCACGTTCTATCGGTCGCCGGGCGCCGCGGCGGCGGCACCGGCCGAGAAGCTGGCCTACGTCGCGGCCTTCTCCCGGCCGGCCGAGCAGCCGGATGCGCTGGCCGTGGTCGATGTCGATGCCTCGTCGGCCGGCTACGGCACGGTGATCGGGTTTACCGAGCTGCCGGAGCTGGGTGACGAACTGCATCATTTCGGCTGGAACGTCTGCTCGAGCGCGCTGTGCCACGGCGACCACGCGCTGCACGCCGAGCGCCGCTACCTGGTTGTCCCCGGGCTGCGCTCGTCGCGGATCTACATCCTGGACACCAAGGACGACCCGGCCGCGCCGAAGCTGGTCAAGGTGGTCGAGGCCGGGGAGCTGGCCGGGAAGGCCGGCTACTCGCGCCCGCATACCGTGCACTGCGGCCCCGGCGGCCTGTACATGTCCTGCCTGGGCGGCGCCAACGGCCAGGAAGGCCCGGGCGGGGTGGCGCTGATCGACCACGACTCGTTCGAGGTCACCGGCCGGTGGGAGGCGGATCGCGGCGACCAGTACCTGGCCTACGACCTGTGGTGGCACCTGTCCGGCGACATCGCCGTGACCTCCGAGTGGGGCACGCCGTCGATGATCGAGGACGGGATCGTTCCCGAGCTGCTGCTCGGCCGCAAGTACGGCCACCAGATCCACTTCTGGGACCTGGGCCAGGGCAAGCACGTGCAGACCGTGGACCTGGGCGACCAGTACCAGATGGCACTCGAGCTGCGGCCGGCGCACGACCCGACGAAGAAGTACGGCTTCCTCGGCGTCGTGGTCAGCGTGGAGGACCTGTCCGCGTCGATCTGGCTGTGGCACGAGGATCCGGCCGCGACCGGCGACGCCCGGTGGACCGCGACCAAGGTCATCACGATCCCGGCCGAACCGGCCCCGGCTGAGCAGCTGCCGCCGCTCCTGCAGGGCTTCGGCGCCGTGCCGCCGCTGGTCACCGACATCGACCTGTCCGTCGATGACCGCTTCCTCTACGTCTCCTGCTGGGGGACCGGCGAGCTGAAGCAGTTTGACGTCACCGATCCGTTCCGCCCGCGCGAGACCGGGTCGGTGCGGATCGGGGGCATCGTCGGCCGGGTCCCGCACCCGTCCCGGCCGGATCAGCCGCTGCGCGGCGGCCCGCAGATGGTCGAGGTGAGCAGGGACGGCGAGCGGGTGTACTTCACCAACTCGCTCTACGGCGCCTGGGACGAGCAGTTCTACCCCGAGGGCGTGGGCGCGTGGATGGCCAAGCTCGACGTGGCCGCGGGCGGGGGGATCTCGCTGGACGAGCGGTTCTTCCCCGAGGGCGAGGTGTTCCGCGGCCGCCGGGTGCATCAGGTCAGGCTGCAGGGCGGGGACGCGTCCAGCGACTCCTACTGCTATCCGTCATGATCTGACCCTCATCTACAGTAAGAGGGATGACTACCAGCAAACCCCCGCATACCGCCATCGTCACCTGCATGGATCCGCGCGTGCGGCTGCCCGGCGTGCTGGGAGACGCCGCGGCTGCGTCGTTCGTGCTGCGCAACGGCGGCGGGCGGGTGACCGATGACGTGCTGCGCAGCCTGGTGCTCTGCACCAGGCTGCTGGGCGTGACCGATGTGGGCGTGGTGCACCACACCGACTGCCGCCTGCAGGCGGTCAGCAACGAGGAACTCATCCTCAAGACGGGCGTGGACATCGACTTCATGCCGATCTCCGACCCGCTGGCGAGCGTGCTGGAGGACGTCGGGCGGCTGCGCAGCGGCGGGGCGCTGAGCCCGCAGGTCACGGTCTGGGGCGGCCTGTACTCGGTGGAGGACCACACCATGCGGGTCATCGCGGGAACCCCGTAGCGGGAACCCGATGACGACCGCGATCTGCGCGCACAAGGGCGGCGCGGAGCACGCCCGTCCCGCGACCTACAAGGCCTACCGGTCGGCGCTGGCCTGCGGAGCGGAATACGCGGAGTTTGACGTCCGCAGGACGCGGGACGGGGTCCTGGTCGTCTGCCACGACGCGCGCTGCCCGCACGACGGCCCGCTGGTCGCCGAGCTGGGATACCCGGAGCTGTGCGACCGGCTGGGCTACGCTGTCCCGCGGGTCGACGAGGTGATGGGGCTGCTGGCCGGGAAGGTCATGGGGCATCTCGATCTCAAGGAGACCGGCTACGAGGACGAGGTGATCAGGCTCGCGCTGGAAACCTTCGGCGGGCAGGACTTCATCGTCTCGACGCTGGAGGATGAGTCGGTCGCGCGGATCAAGCAGGCGTTCCCTGGCGTCCGGGCCGCGCTGTCGCTCGGCCGCAGCCTGACGGACGTGCTGAAGTACAGGTGGGGCGCGATCCGCTACCGCGAGCTGTTCCCGCTGCGCCGGGTCCGCGCCTGCCGGGCGGACTGGGTGGCGGTGAACTACAAGCTGGCCCGCATCGGCGTGCTGGATCAGTGCAGGCGGCACGGCATCGGCACGATGGTGTGGACGGTCGATGACGACCGGATGATCGACCGGTTCATCGCCGATCCGCGGGTCGGCGTGCTGGTCACGAACCGGCCCGGGTACGCGGCTGGCCGCCGCGCCGCGCTAGAAGGTAAACTGGCCTGAGCGGCCAGTCGGCGGATCAGCATCGCCCGGCGCGCTTCACCTTCGGCCTAGATTCCCTTCAGCTTCTGTTCAGCTAACTTGGCAGGAAGCATCAGCTGTCCCTGAGTTTGTCTCCAGATGCGCGTCGCACTGTAGAGGAAAGACGCACGATGACACGCATCGAGGGAGACGGCCATGTACCAGGAGCCACCGGTCCCGCCTGAGTCAGCAGTTAGCCCGCACTCGTACGGGCCGTACGGGCCTGCGCCCGGGCAAACAGGGCCGCCGCCCGGGTTCACCCGGCGGCCGCGGCTGCGGATGCTCGCCCTCACCGCCGCGGCGGCCCTGGCGGCCGGCGCGGGTACCGCCTGGGCGGCGACGGCCGCGGCCGGAACGACCGCGCTGAGCACTTCCCAGGTCGTGGCCAAGACCGACCCCGGCATCGTCGACGTGGTCAGCACGCTCGGCTACCAGAACGGCGAGGCGGCCGGCACCGGGATCGTGCTCACCTCGTCCGGGCTGATCCTCACCAACAACCACGTGATCAACGGTGCCACGTCGATCAAGGTGCGGGACGTGGGCAACGGCCGCGTCTACCCGGCCACCGTGGTCGGCTACAGCCAGGACAACGACATCGCGGTGCTGAAGCTGACCGGGGCATCGGGCCTGACCACCGCCGACCTCGGCGACTCCTCGCAGGTCCGGGTGGGCGACAAGGTCATCGCGATCGGCAACGCCGGCGGCAAGAACGGCACCCCGTCGGTCGCGACCGGCACCGTCACCGGCCTGGGCAAGTCGATCACCGCCAGCGACGAGTCGTCCGGCGTCTCTGAGCGGCTGACCGGGCTCATCCGGACCAACGCCGGGATCCAGCCCGGAGACTCCGGCGGCCCGCTGACCAGCAAGTCGGGCCAGGTGATCGGCATCGACACCGCGGCCTCGTCCGGATCCCCGTACCAGCTCAGCGCGAGCAGCACCACCCAGGCGTTCACCATCCCGATCAACCATGCCGTCGCCCTCGCCCGGCAGATCGAGGCGGGCACGTCCTCGGCCACCGTGCACATCGGCGCCACCGCGTTCCTCGGCATCCAGGTCAGCTCCTCGGCCGGCTCGCCGTTCGGCGGGGCGACCGCCGGGGCGCAGGTCGTCGGCGTCGAGGCCGGCTCGGCCGTCGCGCAGGCGGGCCTGACCGGCGGCGACGTCATCACCTCGCTCGGCGGCCACAGCATCAGCTCATCGACGAGCATCCGGTCGCTGCTGACCGGGTACCGGCCCGGCGACAAGATCAGCATCGGCTGGACCGATCAGGCCGGCCAGAGCCACACCGCCACGATCGTGCTCGGCTCAGGCCCGGCCGGCTGACCGGCCTGTCCCGATGTGAGACGGGACGCCAGCCGCCCCCGTGTGATCGTGGAAGCCCACGCCAGCGCAAGGTCAGCAGCCGGAACGAGGCATCATGGGCGAGACAAACCCGGCCGGGTCAGGCGAGCCGATGCTGACGGTGCCGCTCGAGGTGCCGTCGGCCCGGGTCCTGGCCGACCAGGCCCTGATCATCCAGGACCTTCAGTTCGTGATGGAGTGCTGCAAGCGGCTGCTGGCCGAGCTGGCCAAGGACGAGGACGACCGCGAGCCGGTCGTTCCGCAGGCGCTCTGGTCGGCCGCCCTGGTCGCCTACGCCCGGTGCTTCGGCAACGGCAAGCGCTTCGGGCTGGCGGCCGGTGACGTGCGGGCGCTGCCGCTGCAGGGCGCGGTGATGAAGTTCCACCAGTGGGCGCTGAGCGAACGCGACAAGCTGGCCGCGCATGCGGCGAACCCGTTCGAGGCGGCCAGGGTGGGGGCCGCCCTGTCGCCGCCGGACCGGCCCGGGCGCCGGGTGGAGGGCATCGCGATCCTGTCCGCGAGCCACGTGCTGGTCGACGGCACCGGGGTGCGCCAGCTCGGCGGCCTGGCCTCCGAGCTGGCCAAGCAGACCGCCGAGAAGGCGCAGAAGCAGCAGGATTCCGTGCTCGCCGACGCCCAGCAGATCAGCATCGACAGCCTGTACGCGCTGCCGCCGCTGCAGGCAGGCTCGCAGGTGCCCTAGGCTGCCCGGCTGTGACGGCTACTTCGCCACCCGCGCCGCCAAGCCCCCGGATATCGTGTGCTGATGGCGCAACGACTGGTGACCGAGCGGCTAGTGCTGCGCAGCTGGGATACCGACGATGCCGCCGCCGCGCTGGGTGCCTACGGGGACGCCGAGGTCGCGCGGTGGCTGGCCCCGGCGATGGACCAGGTGCCCGACCCGGCGGCCATGCGCCTGGTGCTGCAGCAGTGGGTCGCCGAGGACGCGCGGATGCTGCCGCCGGCCGGCCGGTGGGCGATCGAGCACCGCGAGGATGGGCGCCTGATCGGCGGCGCGACGCTGCTCCCGCTGCCGCCGGACGAGGAATTCGAGATCGGCTGGCAGCTGCACCCGGATTCCTGGGGTCACGGCTACGCCACCGAGGCCGGGCTCGCGCTGGCCGCCTGGGCGTTCGAGCAGGGGATAGAGCAGGTCATCGCCGTCGTCCGGCCGGCCAACGCCCGCGCCGCGGGGACGGTGCGGCGGATCGGCATGGAGTGGGTCGGCGAGACCGAGAAGTACCACGGCCTGCGGCTGCAGGTGTTCCGGCTGCGCCCCGGCGACCTGGCCGCGCAGTCGCAGTAAGCGTCGCCGCGGGCCGGCCACTCCCCGTTCGGGAAAAATCTCTGATCTCTTCTCGGCGCCTGCGGCCAGCAACTCGTCCGGCGTTTTCACGTCATCGTCATGAAGTTCCTATAAAGGGCAACGCCGGGCACGATAGCCTGAGCGGGCCCCTGAGGGGAGCCGGGCCGCACGGCCTTGGACGTGACTCACTCAGGAATGCGTCCGGGATTCACGGGCCACGCCCCGTCACAAGGAGAAGAACATACCCATGGCAGCCACGCTTCAGGAGATCCTGCTCGCGCCGGACACCAAGCCCCAGGTGATCACCGACTGCTACGAGCTCATCCAGCAGGAGGTCTCCGACAAGTCAGGAATCTCCGGGACCGCGGTCAAGCTCGCCTACAAGACGGTCACGACCTTCGCGCCGGGCCACGTCCGGCACATGGTGGCGTCGCTGCTCCCGCACCTGGTGGAGCAGCTGGAGCCGTACTGGGCCGACTACAGCGCCTCCGGGAGCTCAGAGTTCGGCGACTACCTGGCCAAGCGCGGCGACGAGGTGTCCGAGGCCCTGCTTTCGGTGACCGACGCGCGCGCGGCGGCCTCCAAGCGGCCGACGATCACCAAGGCGTACAAGAGCGTCCGCGGCGGCGCGGGCAAGCACATCCAGGCCGCGCTCCCGCAGGTCGGCGCGCTCGTCGTCAAGTACGCGGGCTAGGAAGCAACCGCGGGGCAGGTCATCGGATGATCTCGATGACCTGCCCCGCGCAATCGAGCTGTACGAGGCTGGCGTTGACGAGCTCAGCGTAGACTTCTTCGCCCACGCCGATCGCAGCCGGAATATTTAGCTCTGCGCACCGTACCACCATGTGAGAATTGGCGCCGCCAAGCATCGTGATGATTCCCTGCAAGGGCCGTGAGAAGAGCCATTCGAAACCTGGATCAGCGTGAGAAAGTACTACGATGCCCCGGAGCGAGTCGGCGGGATCTGGCTCAAGATGTACCGGGCCGATGCTCTTTCCGGTGCCGACATAGGTTGGTTTGCTCGGCTGGGTCGGGAAGCAGCGCAGATCCGTGAGGCTGCTCATCGTCGGCGGGAGATGCAGCCGTCTCGTGATCTCATGCTGCGATCTGCGATGAGTTACCCTGCTTCGGAGACCCCGGTCATCGAGTGATCCGCTGGCCAGTTGCCGTACATCCGGCAGACGCCAGTATGAAACGTCATCTGCCGTGTGCCCGAGCTCGGCCCCCGCCTCCACCAAGCTCTGGAGTATGGCGCTAATCCAGCAGGACCACTCGAACTTGCCAGCCTCGCGTGCCGTGATTGCTTTGCTGGCGAAATCAACGAGGTTCGTCGCGTCGCAGGAGATGCCGCATTGCTCAAGGTGAGCGGTGACCCTTCCGTGGGGAGCCGTGAACCACGTTTCTACGCGATCCGGTGACGGGAGGGCTGCCGGGGCCGGAGAGGTGAAGGGGCGCAGGTAGACTTCTGGCTCGTCTCGGTACCTGGGAACGGTTGGATCGTAGGTTCCTGGTCTCAGTTCGCCGTATCGTTCTACAAAATCAGCCCAGCTCAGTTCGCCCCGGCCTACCGCGGCGCCGTCCTCCCGTATCTGGGTAACTACCGTGCGGAGCGACAGCATGTACTCGGCTACCGACTCGGTCGTGGCAAGCCCTTCGGTAACTGCGCTGCGCGAGAAAGCCGTAGCGATAAACGCCGCTCGGGCGACATTAGCGAAAGGCAATACAGCGGCAGCCTGGATTTCATTTAGCAGTTCGCATGCGCGCAGCAGGGGACTGGGGGAGTATGCGCAGATCCGCGTGCGCTTCGATCGCGCTAGGTCGATCATCGCCGTGTCACGGTCCAGGCGCTCGATCCCCAGCGAGGTTATGTGCGCTAGCTCCGACTGGAGGTGGGCGCACGCATCGGCGCTGAGCCCGCCCTCGGCCAGCCTCCTCATCCGGGTGTCGATATCGAAGCAGACGGCCGTCACCGCAACATCGAATTCGAGCCGGTCGTGCAGATGCACTTCAGCGGCCAACTGCTGGAGCTGGGAACTGACTATGCGCCGGGCCACCGCATCCGGCAGTGCTCGCGGCATGTACGACAGGAGTGCCGCGCGCACGTCCGTATATGGCTGACCGGCAAATTCGTGAAGCAACGGCACGCCGCGCAGGTCGCGGTAACCGTATCCGACCCGCTGCTCAGCCCATGTGCGATCCGTTACTAGTTCTCTGAATAGCGACATGGCCAGCGGGCTCGGCCGCTGCCCGATAAGCTCTACGGGATTCCAGTCCGCCATGTTGCTGAAAAAGGGCTTAAGACCAAGAAGTTCCGGGATCGGGTCACTCTCGCTGCGCAGCTTATGCGCGCAGAAGTCGATTGCTCTCTGCACGGTGCGATCAGTCGGCTGAACGCTCGCGGGTACTACGAGCGGACGCACTTGCAGAAGATGAGTTGCTCCCTGAGTGTCAATGATCAGCTCCATGTCAAGCTGATCGCTTCCGGTTGCGCTCTCAACTTCCATGACCGTGCTCAGCAGTTGTCTGACCAGGCCGGGCAGTTCAAGGGCCGGGTCCTCGCGAGATATATACCAGGTGCGGGCATGGAGTCCCCTCCCGGACGTTATCGCGTCGCTGTCATGCGTTGAATCGTCTATCGCAAGAACATAATAGGGGGCGCCGGTTGCGACTACCCTGGTCGTGACGACCGAAACGGCCGTTATATCTTCGATGTAGCGCTGGACGAACACGTAGCTGTCGTCGGCTTCGTCGCGGTAGGAACTGAAGACTTGATCAATTGCCATCCGGAGCCGCCCGGGCTGATCATGATCACTGACCGCAATGCTGTCGTATTTCCCTGCGGCGGATGCTAGCCAGCCGTCCTCGTTCCGGGAAGAACTGCGTATGATAAGAGGCGCGCCGGCGTACGCTGCACTCAAGAATTCCACGACGATCGGAGCGCGTTCCCGCCAGTTCCAGCGGGAGATTATGTGCCCGACGTCCACTGACGCCGTCTTGATCAGCGGTGCCAGCCGGCGCAGCGTGAGCGCCTTCGTGGATATCAGCTCTCCCCGCCCGGCCGGGTTCATGCCGCTCCCACGTCGAAGATGTAGCTGTCGGCCAGGTCCGCGATCCGCCCGGCCACCTGGCTTTCGTCCGTGACGGCCAGGAACACCAGGCCGGTGAAGGACGCCGAGTGCAGCCGGGTCCCGATCACATCGCCCGCGCTCGCGGTCATCCGCACCTTGACGACGCCGGGGATCCGGGCAAGTTCTTCCGCCCGGGAGATCCGGGCGACCCTCCCGGGCCGGATCGGCAGGCAGCAGCTCACGACGATGTCGTCCCGCAGCCGCCGGGCTGGCGCCGCCCCGGATGGGTGCCGGCCGAGGGCCGCCTCCATGAAGGCCCGCCACAGGTCGATCCCGTACTGCATCTCGATCGCATCGGGGATCCCGGCTCCGGCCGGACGGCAGGCGATCTCGCCCACCAGGAACCCGCCAGCCGTCTTGAACGCCTCCAGGTGCGTGACACCGTTGCGGAGCCCGAGCGCGCTCACCGCCCGCTGATGCAGCGCGAGGACCTCCGCGGCGTCCGGATGGCCGTCAGGCAGGAGATAGGAACCGGTGAACGCGTCGGTGTTTCCGAGCAGCGGCACGAAATAGCGGGACGGGGCGGCGAATTCGACGGTGCCGTCGCGGACCACGCCGTCGCAGTGGTACTCGCCCTCCATGCTGATGAACTCCTCGACCACTAGCGGGCAGTCCGCGCGGCGCAGGCCGTCGCCGGCGGCGGAGACCGCGATGTCGGCCCAGGCGGCCGGCGTCGCCACCGCGAATGTATTCATCGCCCCGCTGCCCAGCGCGGGCTTGACCACGACCGGCCAGCCCAGCTCGGCGGCCGCCGCGGCGACATTCTCCGGGCCGGCGACGACCCGGTGCCGGGCCACGGGAATCCGCATCGCGGCCAGGCGGGCCTTCATCACCGCCTTGTTGGAGAACAGGTTCGCGGTGTCATAGGGAATTCCCGGCAGTCCGAGATAGGACCGCAGGTAGCCGCCCGCCTGCTGGCTCCGCTCGGACGGCGCGACGACGTGGTCGATCGGCCCCTGGGCCAGCAGCGCCAGCGCGGCCCTGCGGACCGCTGACAGGTCGCCGATGTCGCCGACGAAATGCAGCCGCACGTCAGCCGGGTACTGCTTCGCATACGAGGTCTCCGTGAGGACGTCTATGTCAGCCCGGGGAACCACCGCGCGGAGCTCGGCGAGCGCCCCCGCTTTGCCCGAGTTGACCAGTACGACGCGGGGGGTGTCATGATCGTGACCGGATGCCATCGCTCTCATTTCCGGACCGGCAGCCAGCTAGTCCCGGACCGCCAGTGCGGCCAGGCGCTGGGTGATTTCGGTCTCGTCCGCCCCCCGGACCAGGAAGGCTGCCTTCGCGTCGACCGAGCTGGCCGCTTCGCCGGGCCGGCTGGTGACAGAGTGCTGGACCAGCCAGCCCGGACGTGCGGCCGGCGCCGCCAGCGCCGGACCGCCGGTCCACAGAATCCAGCCGGTCTGGGCGGCGACCCGGACCAGCTCACCGCCCCCGGTCCACAGCCCGGCGCCGATTAGGCAGGCCAGCCTGGAGGTGTCGACGCCGTAGGTGTGCCGGATGCTGTTCTTGACCAGGGCGCCGCCGCCGCGGCAGGCCACCTCGCCCGCCAGGAGCCGTCCGCAGCCGTCCGCCAGGTATTCCAGGTGCAGGATGCTGACGCCGTGGCCGGGCGGCAGCCGCTCCACGAATTCCCTGGCCGCGCCGGACAGCAGGCGTCCGGTCGCGGAGGAGTTATCGAGCATGACCGACCCCAGATTTTCCGAGCCGAACCGGTGCGGAGGGCATGTGTAGCGCGACGGGGAGACCAGCACCGGGACCGGACCGTTGACGACGACGTCCACGTGGTAGACCGCCCCGGACACGTACTGCTCCGCCATGAGCCGCCCGCCGTGCAGCCTGGCCACCAGCCCGGGGTCGGCGATGCAGGCGTCCCGTATCTCCTTATCGCTGGCGAAGACGAGGACGCCGACGGCCCCCGAGCCGTCCCGCGGCTTCACCACGATCGCGCCGAGCTCCCGTCTCGCGGTGAAAACGTCCTCGACGCAGCCCACCAGCCGGTACGGCACCGGGGGTGTCGACAGCCCGGCGAACAGGGACTTCATCGCGACCTTGTCCCGGAACGCCAGGGCTAACCGGGACTTCTGGCCCGGGATTCCGAAGATCGTGCGGGCCTCGGCGGTCCGCAGCACGTCATTCTCGGAGTTCGCCAGCACCCGGTCCGGCCGGTCCTGGCCGCAAATCCTCAGCAGTTCGCCGAGCACGGCCGCCGAGGCGTAGTCCTCGACCAGGATCCGCCGGACGCCCGGAGCAAGGTCGCGGTCCTGGCGCTTGGCGCCCGACCCGCTGATGATCGTGACGTGCGTCTCCGGTGCTGCCTCCCGGATCCAGTGGTCGCAGGCGGCCGTGGACTCGGGCCGCTGCAGGACCACGATGTGCATTCAGATCACCCCTCCGCCAGCATGGGCCGTCCGGCTGCCGCGTGATCGAGCCTGCTGATCACCGGGGGGACGATCAGTCCCGTCGCGGCCAGGAGGCCGGCCAGCACGGCCCAGCCCGGCGTGGCCAAGCCTACGGCCAGCGCGATCAGCGGCGGCCCCGCGATGTCCTGTACGGCGGGGCCGAGGCCGAAGATACCCAGATATTCAACTTTGCGATCCTCCGGGGCATAGCGGTAAGACGCCTCCCAGGCGCCGGCGGACTGCCACAGTTCGCCGGCGGTGAGCAGCACCGTGGCGACGGCCAGCAGCACGACGGCCGCGACCCGCCCGACGTAGGCAGCCGCGGCCAGCGCGGCGCAGCAGCCGATCAGCGCGAGCGCGGCCTTGCGCAGCGTGCGTTGCAGCCCCGCGACGCTGTTCACCCGCCTGCTGAACGGCACCTGGAGCGTGATGGCCAGCGTCGTGTTGAGCCCCACTAGGAACGGCACCACCAGGGCTGGCGCCGCTGTGGCGCGAAGCGTCCAGAGCGGCAGCGCGACTGTCAGTAATGTCGTATGCACGATGAGGATCCCGTTGAGCCCGGTCAGCCTGAGATAGTGCCAGTCCCTGAAGTCGCCGAGGAAGGCCAGCGGGCCGCGGCGCACCGGCGCCGGCCTGGTGTCGACCCGCAGCCGGGCCAGCATGACGGCCACCAGTGCGAACGACGCGGCGTCGGTCAGGATGATGGCGCGGTAACCGACGACCGAATGGGTAGCGAGCAGCGGCGCGGTGGCGAGGGCACCCAGCGAGAACCCGATATTGCGTACCGAGCGCATGGCGGCCATCGTGAGCGTACGGTCCTGTCCCGGCACCGCGGCCGAGACCACCGCCTGGGTCGCCGGCGACACGGCTCGCGCTACGAGGCCGAGGCAGGACGACACCAGCACGAAGGTCGCCGCGTTATGGACGAACGCGAGCGCAACGAACCACGCCGCCCGCCACGCCTGCAGGGTGATGAGCATCCGCCGCGCGCCCCAGCGGTCGGTCAGCGTGCCCAGCGGCACCGTGGCGAGCAGGCCGGCGACCCCGGCGGCCGCGAGGCCGAGGCCGATCGCCGCGTTGCTCAGCCGCGCCGCCCGGACGAGGAAGATCGTAGAGCCGGCCAGGTAGAGTCCGGTGCCGGTCGAGTCGACCAGCGCGACCAGGGCGAACGCGCGGCCTTCCGCCGAGGCGGGCAGGTAGCCGCGCGGGAGGCGGACGGTCACCGCGTGCCGATCATGATCAGCGCGGCGGCGCGAGCTGCCCTGGCCTCGGCGTCCGGGCCGGTGGGGCCGGTGGCGATGACGTGCCCGACCCGGTCAAATGAGGACCTCAGCGGTGTCACCGTGTCCCCGGCAGCGACGGTGACGGCGACCTCCCGGACGCCTTCGGCCTGTCGGGCCAGGTCGACTCCGCAGACGTTACCGACGACACCCGGGCGGCAGGTCAGGAAGCGGATGGCCGCGCCGCACGCGGGCGTTCCCCGGCTCGATACGCCTGATCCGCCGAGCAGGCTCACCAGATCACTCGCAACTGAGCCACCGTAGGCCACGTCGATGAGCTCGGTGATGCTGTCGCCGGGCATGCGTGCTGCGCATTCCACCAGGTGCGGCCGCGCGCCGTCCAGGAGAATCCACTCGGCATGGAGGATCCCGGTGCCGAACCCGGCGCTGGTCGCCAGCACGCTCATCAGCCCGGCAATGCGCGCGGTGAGGCCGGACGGCAGCGGAGCGGGCACGACGTGGCCCAGTTCCACCGGCCACGGCCCCCCGTGGACTCGCTTGGCGGTGACGTTGGCGAACACCACCAAGCCGGACTCGACCAGGCACTCGGCGCTGACCTCCGGTCCCGCCAGGTACTCCTCGATGAGGTGGCGTACCGGCGGCGAGCGGCGCGCTCGCTGGCGCTTCTCCTGGACCGACACCGTTTCGGCCCAGGCGGTCGCCGGATCGTCATCGTCGGTGAGAACCTGCACCCCCAAACTCGCCTGGCGGTTCGCCGGCTTGAGCACGCAGCGGCCCCGGGCGCCCCTGAAGGCGGCAACGTCATCCGGGCCGGTCGCGACCTGCCAGCGGGGCTGCGGCAGGCCGGCGGCGTCGGCGTGCTCCCGCAGGGCTATCTTGTCGCAGAAGATCCGTGCCGCTGACGGGCCCGCCCCGGGCAGGCCCCATGCGCTGGCGAGTACGGCGGCGGCGGCGACGCCGTACTCGACCCCGGGTATGACCACGTCGATGTCGCCGCGCGCCCCGGCCACCCGCAGTATGTCCGCCGGGTCCGCCACGTCCTGGATGAGGGCTTCCCGCAAGAAGGCGGTGCTCGGGTGAAACGCCAGCCTGCGCTGCACATCGCGGGCCTTGATGACGTCGGGGTCCTCCAGCACCACGACGGATCCGGCGGGCAGCAGCCGGTCGAGGTCCGCCATCAGGCTCTTGCTGAACCCCACCAGCGCATGCGTTGCCCTGCTCACCCGGCCCTCTCGCTGCTAACTGTCGGCGACAACGCAGCCGTGCCCGCCCCGGAAGAGCGGGGTGGGCACGGCCACGGCGCAGTTACCTGTGGATCGTTACCGGTACTGGCTGCGAGGCGATCCCGTTGGCCACCACGACGAGCGTGCTCGCCCCCAGAGGGGCGTTACTCGGGATGGTGAAACTGGTCGACGAGGACGCGCCGGGCGCAATCGAAACCGAAGTCCACCGGCTCGTTCGCGCGTAGGTGACCACGCCGGTCCTGATGCTGGTGATCCGCACCAGGGGGAAGTTGGTGGCGTCCTGGACGTCGTCACCGTAGGCAGCGCCCGGATCCAGTCCGGCGAGCTGCGTGCCTCCCACCCTGGCGGTCTGCCCTCGGGCGAAGCTGAAGGAGCTGATCGACGTGAGCGAGGGCGCCCAGGCCGGGTTGGGTGTCCCGCCGGCCGTGTAGAGCTCCATCTGCCGGCTGCCGTCGTTGAACAGCACCTGCCCGTTCGGCAGATCCAGCATCCGCGTGTTGAACGTGGAGTCGTTGGCCGCGTTCGGGATATCCGGCACCGGGACCAGCGTGCGCGAACTGGCGTCGTACAGGAAGAACGCGATGGGGGCGTTGAAGACGCACGGGCTCACGTCGAACAGCACATTTCCGTCCGGCAAGGTCGCGCCGGGACCGTCCGCGCTGTCATATTGCAGGCCGCCGATCGTGGGGATCAGTGGACCGTTGACCCATCGCGCGGCTGCGTAGTCGTAGAGCGCGGTTGCGGCCGGCTTATGGGTGGTGCACGCCGCCGGTGCCACCGCACCGGTCCCGGCGCCCACGACGAGCGTGTTACCGCCCGGCATCTCGACCTGCGGGCCGGTCTCGACCGCCAGGGCGTTGATCGGTGATCTCATCGTGTCCCCGGCGTTCGACCAGCTCAGGGTCGTCGGACTGAACGTCTCAGTGGTCGGGGTAAGCCACGTGTCGACGGTCAGGAGGTTGCCGTTCGGCTGGAGCGTCCAGCCTTCCTCGTCGTTCGGGTCGTTCTTGCCCTGGCCGCCCAGCGTTATCCAGTTCCGGCCGGTCGCGTTGTAGAGGGCGTCACTCGTGCTCAGGCTGAAGTTCTGTGACAGGCAGTTCTGGCAGGCCTGCGACAGCACGAAGGTGCCGTTAGCGAGCACGTCGCTCTGGGCGTCTCCGATGTTCGCCCAGCCCTCCGGCGGGGCCACCGACCGCCATGTGTTCGTGACCGGGTCGTAGGTCGCGCCCTTGCTGGTCCAGGCCTCGGTCCCGCCGAGGTACTCGCCGCCCTCCACGATCATCTGCCCGCTCGGCAGGATCGCCGAAGCGAAGTACAGCGGGTTGTAGCCCGACGGCATCGACGCGATCTTGCTCCAGGTGCCGTCGGCGTAGCTGCCCTGGCGGTCCGGCTTGAGCTTGTACCACATGCTCGTGCCGCCGGCCGGTGGCTCGGCGTGGACCAGCACCGTGCCGTCACTGGCCAGCAGCATCGAGCCGGGATCGAACGGAGGCGCATGATTCAGCGGCTGCCAGGGCGACGGTCCCGCCGGCGAGATACCCGGCGGCAGCGCGGCGGGCTTCGGGCGTCCCAGCGGCGGGCCGACGACCGGGCGGGCAGCCGTGACCGATTCCGGGCTTCGCCCGGTCGCGAGGTGCTTCCCGGCTACCGCAGCGTTACCGGGCACCTGTGCGGCCAGCACGGCCAGCACGGCCAGCGGCGCCGCCGCGCCGAGAGCCACGCGAGACCGACGGCTAAATCTCATCAATGCTCCTCCAACCGGGTCGCTTACCGCTGAAGCGGTACGAAATTCTCGTCGAATCCGCCCCATTGTCCCGCTTTGAGGCCATGGCGCAAGAGTCCCGCGCCGAACAGAGAGTGCCTGCGTACCGGTCGGCAGCTAGCTCAAGGCTTTCGTGAAGGTGATGGCCGGGCGGCCGTTGAGCACGATCTCACCGGCGGGAACGAAGCCGGTCCGGGCCAGGACGGCACGTGAGCGGGCATTGTCGAGGGTCGCCCTGGCCCGGAGCGTCGTCAGGCCGTACTCAGTGACCGCGAGGTCGAAGATCTGCCGGACCGCGTACTGGGCCAGGCCACGGCCGGCCGACTTCTCGGCCATCCTGAAGCCGAGCTCGGCGGAGCCGTCGGCGACGTCCACCAGGTTGATCCGCCCGACCACCTGTCCGCCGTCCTCCACGAGCACGTGGAAGTGGCACCCCCCGGCCTCTTGCTCAGCCAGCAGCTCGCGGTGCCTGGCCTCGAAATCCGCGAAGAAGTCGTCGCCGCGGTCCGGTATCGACGCAGCGAAGTACGCGCGATTCTCCTCCTCGAACGCGAGCACGGCCGGACCGTGGTCAAGGCGCAGGCGCTGGATCTCAGGCATGGGGGACTTTCTCGTCGGGAGTCTGCCCGGCAGCCTAGACGGTCGTGGCCGGCTTACCTTCGGCGGCCGCCTGCTCGAAGATCTCTACGACCTCCTCCACCGACCGGTCCTTGGTCTCCGGCAGCCACCGGGCTACGAATCCGATCGCCGCGACCGACAGGACGGCGAAGCACACCATCACCCAGCCCAGCCCGATTCCGTTCTTCCAGGCGGGGAACGCCTCAATGATCGCGTAGTTCGCTAGCCAATCGACACACGCGGCGGTGGCGGCCGCCCGGCCCCGGACCGGCGTGGGGAAGACTTCTCCCTGGATCAGCCAGCCCGTCCCGCCGACGCCGATCGCGAACGAGGTGATGAAGAACGAGAAGCCGACCATGACGACTACGGTCTTCGGCAGGTCGGTGAGGAAAGCCACGCCGCCCGCGGCGAGCAGCATGAATACCGCCATGCCGAAATAGCCCCAGATGGCAAGCGGGCGGCGGCCGAGCCGGTCGATGTAACGGAAAGCGAAGTAGGTCGCGATTACGTTGACCGCGCCCAGGATGGCCGTCACCTCGACGCCGGCCACCGCAGCGCTGACCGCGTTGCTGCCGTTGGTGAAGAACGTGGACAGTAGCTGCGGGCCGTAGTAGAAGGGAACGTTGATCCCGGTGATCTGCTGGAAGATGAAGAAGACGCAGACTATGACGAGCGCCCTCCGGACGCCGGCGGTCCACTGGTTCTTTCGGTGCAATTCCTGCTGCTTCCGGGCGAGTTCCTCTGCCGCCTTGCGTACCTCGTCCTCTGGCACTTCCATCCCCAGCAAGGCGAACGCCTTACTGGTATCGGCGTAACGTTCGTGCTGCATGAGCCAGCGCGGGGACTCCGGCATCCGGGACCGCAGCGCCACGGCTACCACGGCCGGGACCGCTCCCAGGCCGAGGATGAGCCGCCAGTCGAGGTTGCCGGCGTCGTGCGGGGCCACCCTGAGCACGACCAGGGCCACGATGTAAGCGACGAGAATCCCGACCGTGATCATCCACTGCTGGATGATGCTCAGCTGACCGCGCCGGGATCGCGGCGCGAACTCCGCGATATAGGAGGTGGCGATGGCCGAGTCCGCGCCGATCGCGAGCCCGATGAGCGTGCGGGAGCCGAGGAGCATAGGAGCATTGACGGTGAAGGCGGACAGCAGCGCCCCGATCGCGTAGATCGCGGCGTCGGTCATGAGCAGAGACTTTCGCCCGAAGTGGTCGGTCAGCGGCCCGGCGATAATGGCGCCTGCGGCCGCGCCCAGGGATGCTCCGGCTACGAGGTAGCCGGTGGCGAAACTTGACAGGTGATAGGGGATGAAGGGCAGCGCCGAGCCGATGTTGGATGTGTCATATCCGAAGAGGAAACCGCCGACGCAGGCGAGCACCGCCAGGTACCAGTAGAAGGTCGTGGGTATCCGCGAATCCAGCTCATCCAGCAGATTGCGTCCTGAGGGCCGCGCCGCCCGGGTCTCTGTCATGGTCAGCCGGCCTCCTCGGCTCCTCCGCAACCCAGGATCGGCTGGGCTGGCCGCCAGTTACCCGCGTTGATCTTCCGTAAACGGGGCGGTTCGGCCGGCCAGGGCGCGCTACCCGTGTGGTCTCTGGCTCCCTTCCGCTGCCGCCCTGATGAGGGCTTTGACGCTGGCTTCAGGGAAGAACACCATGAGATTCCTCGCGGCCGCCATAGCCCGATCGCGGGCCTCGGCGCCGAGCTGGCGAGTCTCCCGCACGGCGTACCTGGCCGCCCGCCGGCGGACACCGGCCCGGTACTTCTCGACATCCATGCTGATCGTGACCCCATGAGCGTCACCCAGCTCCAGAGCCTGGACCGTGATCGTGCTGCCCTTGGCCGAGTTGCACGGCCCGTGCAGGAGCTGGAGATTCCAGCGCCGGTCGGGACCGCCGTAAATCCTCGGGATGATGTGATCAACGGCGGTGCCAGGCGGGGAGTCGGGCAGCGAGTCGCCACACCACGGGCAGGTCCAGGCTTGCCGCTCGACCAGCTCCGTCAGGAACGCCTGACGGTGGGATGCCCACGGCGCAGCTTCGTCGTAGTACTCGTCCTCGGGCATGCGCTCAAGCTAACGCCACGGTCGGACATATTCAGGCGGACTTTCTTGCGCGGGTGCCTACGATGACGGGTGTGACGTCTGCTGGTTATCTGCGCTACCCCCACATCCACGGCGACCTTCTCGCGTTCGTTGCGGGCGACGATGTCTGGCTCGCCCCGGTCAGCGGCGGCCGGGCCTGGCCGCTGTCCGCCGACGACTCCCCGGTCAGCTACCCGAGGTTCTCCCCGGATGGCACGAAGATCGCCTGGACCAGCTGCCGCGATGGCGGCCCCGAGGTCTACCTGGCCGACACCGATGGCAGTAATCCCGCCCGCCTCACCTACTGGGGCGACCGCGAGGCCACGGTCAGCGGCTGGACGCCGGCCGGTGAGGTGCTGGCAGTGAGCGCCGCTGGCCGGCCGACCTACGTCGCGTGGGCGTACGCGATCCGGCCGGGCGAGGCGCCGCGGCGGCTGCCGTTCGGCCCGGTCAACGACCTGGCTCAGGAAGGGGCGGCCACCGCGCTGGTGACCGGCCGGTTCGACCGCGAGCCCGCTTCGTGGAAACGCTACCGGGGCGGCATGGCGGGCCGGATCTGGGTGGCTGCGGCGCAGGGCCGGCCGTTCGCCCGCATCCTGGCGGATGTGCCCGGCCAATTCGCCAGCCCGATGCTGATCGGCGAGCGCCTGGCGTTCATCGGCGACCACGAAGGCACCGGAAACATCTATTCCTGCGCGCTGGACGGCACCGATCTGCGCCGCCACACCGACCACGACGGCCCGTATGCGCGAAACGCCAGCACTGACGGCCAGCGCATCGTGTACCACGTGACCGGCGACATCTGGCTGCTGGACAGCCTGGACGCTCCCGCGCCGCAGCGGATCGAGGTGTCGCTCGGCTCCCCGTCCCCGCACCGCGCCCCGCGGGTGGTGTCCGCGGCGGACCACCTGGGCGAGTCCGATTGCGACCGGACGGGGCAGGCCAGCGTGGTCGAGGTGCACGGTACCATTCACTGGCTCACGCACAAGGACGGCCCGGCCCGGGCCGTTCATTTTGACCTGACCTCCCGGGCGCGCCTGCCGCGCGTGCTCGGCCGCTCCGGCAGCGTGGTCTATGTCACCAGCGCCGACGGCCCTAGCGACACGCTGCAGGTCGCCGGCCCGGAGGGCTCCCCGCGCCCGCTCGCGGCGGGGCAGATCGGCAGCGCTACCGTGATGGCCGCGTCACCGGACGGCGCCCGGGTCGCGGTGGCCGCGCACGACGGGCGCGTCCGGGTGGTGGACGTGGCGTCCGGCATGGTCACCGAGGTGGCGGCCAGCGACAACGGCCCCTGCAACGGGCTCTCCTGGTCCCCGGACTCGGCCTGGCTGGCCTGGTCCCAGCCCGGCCCACGGCTCTTGCGCCGGATCCGCCTGGCCCGCTTCGCTCCGTCCGCGGGCGGCCAGCCGGGCACCGCCGCGGCCGGGGTCATCGACGTCACCGACGGCCGGTTCACCGACACCGACCCGGTGTTCACGCTCGACGGCCAGCACCTGGCCTTCCTGTCCCAGCGCAGTTTCGATCCGGTCTATGACACCCAGTCGTTCGACCTGTCGTTCCCGTACGGCAGCCGGCCGTTCCTGGTCCCGCTGGCGGCAGCCACCCCGTCGCCGTTCGGCCCGCTGCCGGCCGGCCGGCCGATGAAAGCCGGCCCCGGCGTCGGGCACGGCGGCTCCGACGAGCCGGCCTCCTCCGGTGCGGAGGATGCCCCTGGCAAGCAGCAGGACGCCGCGGTGAACGTCGACCCGGACGGCATCGCGGCGCGCATCGTGCCGGTTCCGGTGCCCGAGGCCCGGTACTCCCAGCTGCGTGCCGTGGCCGACGGGCTCGCCTGGCTGCACGAGCCGCTCAGCGGCGTCCTGGGTGAGGGCGGCACCAGCCCGGACGCGCCGCCGCGGCGCGCGACCCTGGAACGGTTCGACCTCGCCAAGCGCGAGTGCACCGAGCTGTGCGCCGAGATCGACGGCTTCGGGGTCAGCGGCAACGGCAAGTGGGCCGTCGTCCGGGACGACGGTGACGTCCGGGTGATCCCGGCCGACCGCAAGGCCGGCGACGACGGCAAAGAGAACCTCAGCGTGGATCTCACCCGGGCCCGGTTCCGCGAGGACCCGGCGCAGCTGTGGCAGTGCGCCTACGACGAGGTCGGCCGGATCATGCGCCGGGACTACTGGGTGCCGGATATGTCGGAGGTGGACTGGGACGGCGTACTGCGCGAGTACCGGCCGCTGCTAGACCGGATCCGCACCGACGGGGAGTTCACCGACCTGCTTTGGGAGGTGTTCGGCGAGCTGGGCACCTCGCACGCCTATGCGATCCCCGCGGGGACCGCCTCGGGACAGGATCCCGGCGCAGAACTGGGCAAGCTCGGTGCCAACCTGAGCCAGGACGCCGACGGTGCCTGGCGAGTGGACCAGGTGCTCCCCGGCGAATCGTCGGACCCGCTGGCCCGCTCACCGCTGGCCGCCCCCGGTGCTGGGGTGCGGCCCGGCGACGTGCTGGTGGCGGTGGACGGGCAGCCGGTGGACTCGGTGCATGGCCCGGCGCCGCTGCTGGCCGATGCGGCGGGAAAGCCGGTCGAGCTGACGGTGCGCTCCGGAACCGCGGTCCGCCGCGTCGCCGTGGTGCCGCTGCATAGCGACCGCCGGCTGCGGTACCAGGACTGGGTGGCCGGCCGCCGGCGGCACGTTCGCGAGCTCAGCAACGGCCGCCTCGGCTACCTGCACATCCCGGACATGATGGGCGCCGGGTGGGCGCACTTCAGCCGGGACCTGCGCACCGAGATGCGTTGCGAGGGCCTGATCGTCGACGTCCGCAGCAACGGCGGCGGCCACACCTCGCAGCTGGTGCTGGAGAAACTGGCGCACCGGGTGATCGGCTGGGATGTGATCCGGTGGCACCAGGCCGACTCCTACCCGCTGGACGCCAGGCGCGGCCCGCTGGTGGCGCTGGCCGACCAGAACTCGGCCTCCGACGGCGACATCATCACCGCGGCCATCCGCCTGCTCGGTCTCGGCCCGGTGGTCGGCACCCGTACCTGGGGTGGCGTGATCGGCTTCGACGAGATGCGCGAGCTCGTGGACGGCACCCAGATCACGATCCCGCAGCTGGCGTTCTCGTTCGACCAGCTCGGCTGGGGCGTGGAGAACCACGGAGTCGACCCGGACGTCGAGGTGGACATCACGCCCGCCGACTGGGCGCAGGGTCGCGATCCTCAGCTGGAAACCGCGGTCCGCCTCGCCCTCGAGGCACTGGAGAAGCAGCCCGCCACCAGCCCGCCCGACCCGCGGACCGGCCCGCGCAAGACCCGCCCGCCGCTGCCACCTCGAGCCGCCCCGGCCCGCTGACTAGAGTCCGCTTCGTGGAAGGGTGACGAGCTGTGGGTGCACGGCGCGGGCGCTACCAGGTGACGTTCGCCGTCTTGTCGGCCGGGGTCGCGGCGTATGCGCTGTTGCAGTCGCTGGTGATTCCGACACCGCGCCCATGACGTCCGTGCAGCTGTCGAAACTGGCTCCGCGGCATCCCGGCTGACTATCAGGACCGCAGGTAGCGCAGGACCGCGAGCACCCGCCGGTTGTCGGTTTCGGAGGCCGGCAGGCCCAGCTTGGCGAAGACGCTGGCGACATGCTTTTCCACCGTCCCGAGGGTAAGGACGAGGGCGGTCGCGATGCCGGCATTGGAGCGGCCCTCGCCCATCAGGGCGAGCACGTCGCGCTCGCGGGCGGTGAGCGGGTCCAGCCCGCCGGCGCGCCGGCTGGCGGCGAGCAGGTGACGGACCACCTGCGGGTCGAGCGCGGTGCCGCCGGCCGCGACCCGGGTCACGGCGTCGGTGAACTCGTCCACGTCGGAGACCCGGTCTTTGAGCAGGTAGCCCACGCCGGACGGGCTGGCGCTCAGCAGCCGGGCCGC
>DASXZD010000040.1:0-1941 GCA_036502085.1 Streptosporangiaceae bacterium | reverse complement strand
CTACCGCCGCTGGCTGCACGACTTCCTGCGGGACCTGGCCGCCGCGGCCGGGGTGGCCGAGCCGGACCAGCTGGCCAGCCAGATCCACCTGCTCTACGACGGCGCGAACCTGGCCGCGAGCCTGGATGGCAACGTCGGCGTCACCGCGGCCTCCCGCTCGGCCGCCGAGGCCTTGCTCGACGCGGCCCTGCTCCACTCGGCGGCATCCCCCGGCGCGGGCGGCGGCCGCCACCGCAAGCAGGAGCAGCCCGAGCCGGTCGACGCCTGACTGCACACCTAGATAGACCAGTCGGTCTGCCGAGACCCGCGGCCCATACTGGCCGAGCTGGCTGGCTCATGCTAGCGCTGGCCGCGCATAACTGGCCGGGTGCGGGAAAGGCCGGTTGGATGGCAGAGTTCACGTTCGCCCCGCTGACCCCCGCGTCCTTCCTCGACCGCTCGGCCGCGGTCTTCGCCGACCGGATCGCCGTCGTCGACGGGGAGCGCACCTTCACCTACCGGGAGATGTCCGACCGGTGCCGCCGCCTCACCGGCGCGCTGGCCGCGATGGGCGTGGGGCACGAGGACCGGGTCGCGGCGCTGTGCACCAACAGCCACGTGATGCTGGAGCTGCACCACGCCGTGCCGATGCGCGGAGCCGCGCTGGTCTCGGTCAACATCCGGCTGTCACCTGCGGAGATGGCGGAGATCATCCGGCACTCAGGTGCGTCGCTGCTGGTGGCGACCCGCGAGTTCGCCGATCTCGGCGCCCGCCTGGCCGCAGAGCTGGACCTGCCGCTGGTCATCGCGGGCGGGTCCGGTGACGGCTACGAGGCGTGGCTCGCGGACGCCGATCCGGCCGGGGCGATGGCCGGGCAGATCGACGAGCGCCAGCTCCTGGCCATCAACTACACCAGCGGGACGACCGGGCGGCCCAAGGGCGTGATGTACCACCACCGGGGCGCGTACCTGCAGGCCACGGCGATGGCGTACCACGCCCGCCTGGGGCCGGGCGCCAGGTACCTGTGGACGCTGCCGATGTTCCACTGCAACGGCTGGTGCTTCACCTGGGCCGTCACCGCGGCTGGCGGTACCCATGTCTGCCTACGTGCCGTGGACGCGGCCGAGATCTGGCGGCTGCTGCGCACCGAGGGAATCACCCATTTCAGCGCCGCGCCGACCGTGCTCACCATGATCGCCGAAGACGACGCGGCCGGGCCGCTGGATCACGAGGTGCACGTGGACACCGGCGGCGCGCCGCCGTCCGCCACCCTGCTGGCGCGGCTGGACAAGCTGCGCCTCGCCGTCACCCACCTGTACGGGCTCACCGAGACCTACGGCCCGCTGGCCATCAACGAATGGCAGCCGGAATGGAATGACTTCGAACCAGACCGGCAGGCCGCGCTGCGGGCCCGGCAGGGAGCGCCCAACATCATCGCCCGCCCGCTGCGGGTGGTCGACGACCAGGGCCGGGACGTGCCGGCCGACGGCGAGACGATCGGCGAGATCGCGGTCAGCGGCAACGACGTCATGCTCGGCTACTACCGCGACGACGAGGCGACGCGGGAGGTCACCCGCGGCGGCTGCTTCCTGACCGGGGACCTGGCCGTGATGCACCCCGACGGCTACGTCGAGATCCGGGACCGGAGCAAGGACATCATCATCTCCGGGGGAGAGAACATCGCCTCGGTGGAGGTCGAGCAGGTGCTCGACAGCCATCCCTCGGTCGTGGAGAGCGCCGTCGTCGGCCTGCCGCACGAGCGCTGGGGGGAGGTGCCGGTCGCCTTCGTCATGCTCAGGAAGGACGACGTCGACGCGGACGCGCTGACCGAGTACGCACGGGAGCGGCTGGCCCGGTACAAGGTCCCCAAGCGCTTCGAGTTCTGTGAGCTGCCCAAGACCTCTACCGGCAAAATCCAGAAGAACGTCCTGCGCGACCGGGCTCATGAGCTATAGCAGAGC
>DASXZD010000039.1:0-25286 GCA_036502085.1 Streptosporangiaceae bacterium | reverse complement strand
CAGTCAGCGTCAGATGAAGGAATTTGTCCAGTCAATGCGGCAAACCGCAGCCGATACGTAACACAACGTCGTCTAATAATCACTTATGTCATACCTTGACCGGCCGGACGCAGCAGCGAATGGCTAGCGAAGTGCGGCTGGGACTGGTTGTTGCCGATGGCTGGCCTGGCGTGGTCAGCTTGGCTAGTGACCCGGTCGGCGGCTGTTGCTGGTGCGGCTGCGTATTTCGACTCGCCCTGCCCACCATCTGGATCCCGCACTCCTACCCGGCCTGCGCCCAGCACGCCCCCGACGAGCACCTGCTCGCCCCGCTAGCCCGCCAGGCACTTCAGCTCATGGCCGGACTGTTCTGGGACCTCGGCGAACAACCCTGTTGACCTGCCGAGTACCGTACCAGCTATCTTTGTGATATCACTTTAAATGAAGCAGGGACCCGTGAGCGTGTCGGGACGGCGGAGGCGAGTATGAAAACCAGCATGGAAACGAGTGCAGCCGGCACCGGGCAGGCCGCGAGCAGGCCCGCGGTGCAGATCGAGCACCTGCGCAAGGCGTACGGGACGCTGGTCGCGGTCGATGACGTGTCGCTTTCGGTGGCCGAAGGCGAAATTTTCGGCATCCTCGGGCCGAACGGCGCGGGGAAGACCACCACCGTTGAGTGCGCCATCGGCCTCCGGACGCCGGACTCGGGGACGACCCGGCTGCTGGGCCTGGATCCGCGTGCCGACCGGGACGAGGTGCACGAGATTGTCGGGGTGCAGCTCCAGACGAGCGCGCTGCCCGGCAAGCTCAGGGTCGGCGAGATCCTGAACATGTACCGGTCGTTCTACCGCGAGCCTGCTGATGTCAGCGAGTTGCTCGAGGTGCTCGGGCTGGCTGGGAAGCGAACGGACTACTACCGGTCGCTGTCCGGCGGCCAGCGGCAGCGGCTGTCGGTCGCGCTGGCCCTCATTGGCAGGCCGAGGGTCGCGGTCCTGGACGAGATGACGACGGGACTGGACCCGCAGGCCCGCCGGGACGCCTGGACGCTTATCGAGGGCATCCGCGACCGCGGCGTGACGATCGTCCTGGTGACGCACTTCATGGAGGAAGCCGAGCGGCTGTGCGACCGGGTCGCCTTCGTCGACAACGGGCGCATCGTCGCGCTGGACGCCCCGGCCCGCCTGGCCGAGGCGGCCCGAGGCGGGAAGACCGTGCGGTTCGCGCCCTCGGCCCCGTTCGATGACCGGCTGCTGACCGGGCTTCCCGAGGTGATACGGGTCGACAGGCAAAGCCAGCACGTCATCGTTACCGGGACCGGGGAGCTCGTCAACGCGGTGATCCTCACCCTGCACGCGGCCGGCGTGACCGCCCGTGACGTGCAGCTCGACTTGTCAAATCTCGAGGACGCCTTCGTGTGGCTCACCGGAAGGCACCTAGGCAAGGGAAACGCAGACCAGGAAGGACCGACGACATGAGCGCGCTCTCGCTACCGCTTCGGGGGACGGCCCCGCGTGCCGCGTTCGGCCAGATCGTGCTTAACGAGGCCAGGCTGGCCTGGCGGCAGCCGGTCGGCCTGGTCGGCGGCCTTGGCCTGCCCATCGTGCTGCTGGTCATCTTCAACCTGATTCCTACGTTCCACCACGCGTCCGCCGACCTGGGCGGGCTGACCGCGTTCGGCGTGTACGTGCCGATCCTCATCGTGTTCAGCCTGGCCATGATCGCCCTGATGGTGCTGCCGATTCCGCTGGTCACCTACCGCGAGCTCGGCGTGCTGCGCCGCCTGTCGACCACCCCGGTCCCCCCGTCATGGCTGCTCGCCGCGCAGGGCGTCATCCAGCTGGGCGTCGCGGTGAGCGCGTTCCTCGTCATCCTGATCGCGGGCGTCTACGCCTTCGGCGCACCCGCCCCGAAGAACCCGGCCGGCCTGGTGCTCTCGCTCGTGCTGTCCATCGCCGGGCTGTTCCCCCTCGGGCTGCTGATCGCCTCGGTGTCCAAGACCACGAACGGCGCGGGCGTCATCGGCCGGCTGGCGTTCTTCCCGCTGATCTTCTTTGCCGGCTTGTGGTGGCCCAGAGAGCTCATGCCGGGCGCGATGCAGGTCGTCAGCGAAGCCACCCCGCTGGGCGCGGCGGTCGAGGCCATCCAGGACTCGATGCAAGGGCAGTTCCCCCCGGCCGTGCCGCTGCTGGTCCTGGTGGCGTACGCCGTGGTGTTCGGCTTCGCGGCCAAGCGCTTCTTCCGCTGGGAGTAGCACCGCGGACCAAGACCCTGGATTAGCCTCCGTCGGATGACATGGCTAGTCCAGGGTTTTCATGCCGTCACGTGTCAGTTCGCAACCAGGCCGACCTCGTACAGACGGACCTGCACGGCCAGCGAGAGGCTCATCGGCGATGACGGCAAGGCAAGCCCCTAGACTCACTGGCCCACTTCGCCCGTACGCGTCAGGACACCTGCGGCCGAACCTCGCTGAGGCACATTGGGATGATGTCTATGGCATTTGCCATTTGTTCATGCTCGACGCTGTTGCCATGCGCGTTTGCCGGAGGCACCATGGAACAAGGAAGACGTGATGAACCTAGGCAACCAGCACGGGCGGCAGAGAGGCAGCTGAACATACCTTCGCTCACCGCCAAAAAGCATGGGCCGATGCGGTCACATCGGCCCAGCTGGAAGCACCATACATGGCTCTGAAGCGAGCGAAAGGTAGAGTGCCGTGTCGAACACTACCACCCCTACCAGCGAAAACAAGGTTCGAGGTCCGACTGCCGACAGGCGGGCCAGACTCGCGGCAGCGGTCGGCGAGCGGTGGTTCGCCGCCGACGACCGGGCCGCATTCCAGCATGGCTGGCAGGTCACTTCCCGCCGGGCCGGCCTCGGCCGGAGCTACCGCGATCCGCGGTTCGATTCTCTGCAGGCATGCCCGCGATGCGGTGACCGCCAGGATCACGACCGTGAGCCGTGCGAGCTATGTCATGGCACCGGGCGGCTGTCCCTGACCCCCTCGGCCGAGGAGGGCCGGCCGAGATGAACTGGCAGCGGCCGACCCGGCGCCGTGAGGCGCAACTCAGGAACACCCTGGACAAACTGGCAACTCCGCAGCGCCGTGCTTGTCTCCCGGTGCTCATCTGGAGATGGCGAAAGGAACTCGCGCTCCTCACAGCTGCGGCGGTCCTCTTCATGGCCATCCTGTACGCGTTCGGGATCGCCTGCGCCGTCGTCGGACTGTCCGTCATGATCGGCGCGCTCTCGCCCCCCTGGTCCGAGCGGCTCAGGGCCTTCGGATGGCAGTTAATCACTCCGCATCTTCTTCGCGCCGGCCTGCGCGAAGCGTGGATCCAGAGCAGGACAGGCCGCCATCCGGCCATCGTGCGTGTCACGCGCGAAGGGTTCGGTGAGCGTGTCCGCCTGCGGTGCCCGCCCGGCACCTGCGCTGAGGATTTCGAAGCCGCGCGCGACGTGCTGCGTGCCGCGTGCCGCGCGGCCGACGTACAGGTCACCCGCGACGAACGACGTTCGCACATGGTCACCGTGGATGTCATCAGGCGCTTCGATGACCTCGACCCCGTCGACAGTGAACAAAGCGAACTCAGTGTTGGCCGATGATAGGCAAGCCGACAGCAGGCCGCGCCTAATGATCAGGTCCGGCGCCTTTAACGGATCTTTAGTAATTTAGCGTGACCGGAGATCGTCGAGGCCACCCTCTAATCCCCTCATATACGGGCAAAATTCAAGCCTTCGTAATAGTGATCTTGAGAGGCGCCCGCCAGGCGCGGGCGACCGGCGTTCCCGACCGGCGAGCGCAGGTATCTGCGTCAGAGTTCGTCGAAGCAGCCGACCTTGGCTCCGGCCAGGAACTCGCGCCACTCATCACGGTTTACGGTGAGAGTGACATCGGGATTCACCGTGCTGCGCATGATCACCGACTCGTCGATGCGTGCGACCTCGACACACGATCCCCCATCGCACTTTATGCCTTGATGCCACACATACCCACCCGGTACACCACCCACTACGCCCCCAAAAGCCACAAGAACGCCAGTTCGATGCTCCGATCGAAGCATGCCGCTTCCCTGCTTGTCAAACTTTGCGGCGCTGAAGACGCTAGTCACACGAGAAGAGCAACCAAAGTGCACCAAATCCGCATAACAAAGAGGGCCGACGATTCGTCGGCCCCCCTTTGCTACAGAAGAACTAAAACAGATCGTCGAAGTCGCCTCGCTTGACACCCGCGAGAAACTCGTCCCATTCAGCCCATGTGTACTTGGCAACCGGCCCATCAGGACGGCTCGTATTCCCAAATACCACAGCATCACCCCGGCGCGCTACCATGACGCATGCGCCACTTTCGCACGCGCTGGATACGTGCCACGGGGAGTCCCCCGGGGCCGATGGAAATATTGACATCGCCTTACCTTTCATTGGACCGATTGGAGACTACCGGAGAAGCTTACTACCCAGCCGCGTAATGCTGCTGCATATCAGCAATGCGCCGAACAGATTCCCTCGGGCGCAGCGCAGCGTCACGCAGGTACTCAATCGCCTCTTGGTAACGGTCCACGTCAACCTTGCGCTCGTGATACTGCTGCTTGATCAGTCCCTCCACGAACACAACCGGCGCGAGTGACGCATCGAATTCGAGGAGCACGAAGTTACTATCCTGAGCAGCGTGCGCGCCGACATCAAAGGGGATGACCTGCACCGTCACCAAACCGGCCCGCTCATACCCGAGAATCTTGTCGAGTTGAGCGCCCATCACCGCCGAGCCGCCCACCGGGCGATGCAGCACTGCCTCGTCTATCAGAACGCGATACCTAGGTGGGCTGGGCCGCTGTAGTATCTGCTGGCGCTTGAGCCTGGCTTCGACCCGCTGCTTATGTATAGCCGCGTCCATCTTGGGCGCTATGCCAGTGATTATCGCCCGCGCGTACTCCTCCGTCTGCAGGAGCGCGGGAACATGGAACATCGAGAAACTGCTGATTGATGCAGCGACCTCCTCCAGCCCGATGTACGGCGTGAGGTTTAGGTCATCATATTGCATCCACCAGCCCTGTTCCCGGGCCTCTCGGGCTAGATTCATGAACTCGACGGTGGCTACCTCTCCAACGCCGTAGAGATTGCACAGATCCCGGACGTCCCGCAAGCTCGGCCGGCGGGCCCCCGTCTCCATCCGGCTGATTTTCGTAGGAGAACACAGCAGTTTCTCCCCCACGTCCTCGACGGTCAGGCCAAGTGCGTTGCGCAGGTTCCGCAGACGTGTGCCAAGCTCTCGCTGGCGGAGCGTCGGACTAGCACCCGCCACAGCGCCCCCTCCTCTCCGAACTCAGCCGTGCACGCTCGGTTGACACGGGGGTTGCAGCCTGAAGTGAATGGACATGCATGTTCCATGCGCATCAGCGATGATACAACGCCAATGGCATGTGCCATGGTTTATCAAAGCCGGGCCGCCTCGTCAAGTACGCGCGCCCCGAAATTTGACACGCGCGTCAGTAGCAAGTCAATCCCCCCGGGCGCCCAGATCCCCGGCCGGGTCGAGCGCGGCTGAGTGATAGCAGTTCAGGAGGAGGCTGCACGGCGCGATCCGACCCAAATGCCCGAACATGGGCGGTTAAGTATGTATATATACCTGAATGGCTGCGTGATATCTTAACGCCACCAGCACGGCCTTTGTGCTCGGCCGGACCCACGGCGCGGCCCTCATCGGCTGGGCTGGGCGGGCTCCCCTGACACAGAAAGCGGTCGTGACATGCATAGAGGAACGAGGCCGGCAACGATCCTGCGGCGTAACACCGCCGCCCTCGCCGCCGCCGTCTTGGCGGCCGCCGGGCTGGCCGCCTGCGGATCGTCCGGCTCGAACAGCAGCGGCGCCGGCACGCTAAAGATCATCACCTGGGTGAACCCGCCGGCCGTGACCGCGATCACGAAGATCGATGCGGAGTTCCACCAGAAGTACCCGAATATCAAGGTCCAGCTGCAGACCGCCGCGAACGTCAACGGCCCCTACGCCCAGCTGGAGGAGACGAGCGTCGACGCCGGCACGGCCGACATCATCACGAACGTCCTCCCGGTGCAGCCGATGCCGCTCAGCCCGACCCGCAGCAAGGAGAGCAACTTCCAGTACTGGAGCAGCAACGGCGTGTTCGAGCCGCTGAACGGCCAGCCGTTCCTCAAGGATCTCTCGCCGAGCGCGATCTCGGTGGAGACCTACAAGGGACAGACCGATGCACTCGAGTCCGGCTCATACCAGGAGGGCGTCTTCTACAACCAGGCGATCTTCGCGAAGTATCACCTGAGCCCGCCGACGACCTACAGCCAGTTCCTCGCCCTGTGCGCCACGCTCAAGGCGCACCGCGTCACCCCGCTCTACGATGGGCTCGGCGACGTCGGGCCTATCTACCTGCAGTTCCTGTACTGGCCGCTGATAGCCGACCTGTGGTACCCGTACGTCCCGAATCACAACCTGGCGCTGGACCTGGAGAACGGCTCGGTGAAGTGGACCGACCCGCATTTCACCACGGTCATGCAGGAAGAGAAGGCGATCGGGGCCTACCTCGAGCCCAACTACACCGGCGTCCCGTGGGAGGGCATGCCCGGCCAGTTCGCGCACGGCGCGGCGGCCATGCTGCTCGACGGCTCCTGGGACCTGGCGTCGGTGCACCAGGCCAACCCCGGCCTCAAGGTCGGCTTCTTCCCGCTGCCGGGCAGCAACACGGCCAGCAACAACCAGCCGTTCCTCAAGGGCGACCTGGCGTTCGCGGTGCTCAAGCACGCGCCCAACAAGGCGGCGGCGATGAAGTGGCTGGCCTTCTTCGCCACCCCCAAGATCTATGACCAGTACGTCGACATCACCGGGATCTCGCCGTCGGAGAAGACCGGCACGTACTCCAACTTCGCCGCGAGCGTGCTCGGCCCGTGGTTCGGCAAGGGCGTGAACCAGGACGTGGCCTATCCCGCGCTGCCGACCAGCGGCGCGTACTGGGACGAGGTCACCAACTGGTCGACCCCGCAACTCGACGTCATCCAGGGCAAGATGACCCCGCAGCAGGCCGAGGCCAAGTACCAGAGCGGCTGGCAGACCGGGTGACCTCACTGCGCCTCGCGCCCGGCCGCGCGACCAGCGCAGACGATCGCCCCGGGCGCCGGCGCCCGCGAGCCCGGCCATCTCGGCCGGGCTCCAGCGCCCGCCTGCTGTCGAGGGGATCGGCCTGGACGATGCGGCTCGGGCTGCTGCTCGGGCTGGCCGTGTACGCGCTGTTCGGGCTCGTGCCCGCCCTGGCCAACGTGCTGGTCTCGCTGACCAACTACTCCGGGCTGGCCGGCTCGACGACCTCGTTCTCCGGCCTGGCCAACTACCGGGCCATGCTGACCACCGAACGCCCCGGGTTCGTCTCGGCCCTGTGGATCACGGTCTTCTTCGTGGCCGGGGTCACCGTGCTGCAGAACGCCTTGGGGCTGATGCTGGCGCACCGGCTGCAGGGCAGCAGGCGGACCGACAGCGTGCTGCGCGTGCTGGTCTTCCTGCCGATCGTGCTCGGCGTGACCGTGGTCGGGCTGATCTGGATCCTGATCTTCGACCCGGCGCAGGGCCCGGCCAGCTCGCTGCTGAGCGCGTTCGGCACCAACTCCGCGTTCTTCGGCCAGTCGGGCGTGGCGCTGCCGCTGGTCATCGGCGTGCAGATCTGGCAGAACCTGGGCTTCACCACGCTGGTGTTCATCGGCGGCCTCAAGTCGATCGGGGCCGACGTCTACGAGGCGGCCAGCCTGGACGGCGTGGGCCGCTGGACCCGGCTGCGCCGGATCACGCTGCCGCTGCTCGCCCCGGCCATGACGGTCAACGTGCTGCTGGCCGTGATCGGCTCGTTCACCACCTACAACCTGATCTACATCCTGACCGACGGGCAGTACTCGACGAACACGCTCGGCATGCTCGCGTTCAACAACGCGTTCGGGCTGTCGGCGAACCTCGGCTACGGTGCCGCGGTGAGCGTGGCGCTGTTCGTGCTCACGCTGGTCGTGGCGCTGCCGCTGCAGCGCTACCTGCGGATGCGCGAATGGCGGATCACCTCGTGAGCGCGCAGGCCGCAGTCCCGGCCGCCCGCCGCGCGGGCCGGTATGCGCTGGCCTCGCGGATCCTCACCGGCGTGCTGATCGTGCTGCTGTTCTTCCTGCCCGTGCTGTACATCATCATGGTCTCGCTGGAGCCGGCCAGCCACTTCCTCAGCGACCCGCTCACCCCGTCGGCGCACCCGGCCGCTAGCAACTTCTCCCAGGTGTGGAACCAGGGCGATCTCGGCCCCGAGCTGCTCAACACCGTGCTGTACTCGGTCGCCGCGGCCGCCCTGACCACTGTGCTTAGCCTGCTGATCGCGTTCCCCATTGCCCGCCGCCTGGTCGCCGGGTCGAACGCGCTGTACGCGCTGATCGTGGTGGGCCTGTTCCTGCCGCTGTCGATCATCCCGCTGTTCATCGAGGCGCGGGATCTGCACCTGTACGACAGCCGGATCGGCTACATCGTGCTGCACGTCGAGCCGGGGCTGCCGCTCGGCGTGGTGCTGCTGGCCGGGTTCATCGCGGCCGTGCCGCGCGAGCTCGACGAGGCCGCGCTGAGCGAGGGCTGCGGCTACCTGCGCTACCTGCTGCGGGTCATCGCCCCGCTGACCTGGTCCGGCCTGCTGATCACGTTCCTGTACTCGATGCTCGGCGTGTGGAACGACATCATCGGGCCGGTCGTGTTCCTGGTGAACCCGTCGCTGTTCCCGGTCAGCCGCGGGCTGTTCTCCTTCTTCGGCGCGAACGAGAGCGACTGGACGCTGCTCGCGGCGGGCATCGTCATCGCCAGCCTGCCTATCCTGGCGCTGTTCGTCGCCACCCAGCGCTATTTCATCCGGTCCGCCATGGGCGGGGCCATCAAGATGTAAAAGGCACAAATTTTCTTCCGAACGCACGCTCCAGCACGCTCCGCGCTGCGTGATACCCGCACGCCCCGTGGACCCCGGGACCCGGCGGCGTGGCGGCCGAGCAGAGGTAGATCGCCGGATTAGGCGTCGCGTACGGGACCTGCCGCAGCCGGGCCACCCCGTGCAAGCCGCCGAAGCTGCCGCAGCCGATGTCGCCGCCCGCGTAGTTGGCGTTGCGCGCCTCGACCTGCGCCGGCCCGGCCACGGCGCGGGCCAGTACGAGATCGCGGAAGCCCGGCGCGAACCGGTCGAGGTGGCGCTCGGTGGCCGCCGTCGCATCGCCGGTCCAGCCGTTGGGCACGTGGCCGTAGACCCAGAGCACATGACGCCCGGCCGGGGCCCGCGACGGGTCGGCCACGCACGGCTGCGCGGCGATCAGGAACGGCGGGTCGGGCGCCGCCCCGTGCGCGACGGCGCGCAGCGCCGCGGCGATGTCGCCGTAGGCCGGCCCGAGATGTACCGTGCCGGCCCGGCGCGCGGCCCGGGCGGTCCACGGCATCGGCCCGGCCAGCGCGTAGTCGATCTTGAAGACGCCCGGGCCGCGCCTGCGGCGGGCCAGCCGCCGGGCGTACCCGGACGGCAGCTCGCGGCCGGCGATCCGGGCCAGTGCCTGCGGCGCAGTGTCGAAGAGCACGGCGCGTGCGTTCGGAAGATCCTGCCAAGAGCGGACCTGATAGCCCGTCACGATCTCGCCGCCGAGCTCGGTCAGGTGCGCGGCCAGCGCGTTCGAGATCGCCTGCGAGCCACCCGCCGCCACCGGCCAGCCGACCTCGTGGCCGGCGATCGCCAGCAGCAGCCCGAACGCCGCCGACGCGGGCGAGGTCAGCGGGGCCATCCCGTGCCCGGCCAGCCCGGCCAGCAGCGCCCTGGCCCGCTCCCCCCGAAAGACCGTGCTGGCCAGCGCCGCGGCCGGCAGCGCCGAGCGCAGCCCGAAGAGGGCCAGCCGCAGCGGGTGCGCCGGCCGCCCGCCGAGCTGCGGGCGGAGCAGGTCGCCGGCCAGCTGGTCCCAGCGGCCGTGGAACGGCGCGACCAGCCGCCGGTAGGCCCGCGCGTCCTCGCCGAGGCTGGCCACGGTCTCGCGCACCGAGCGGTCGAGCACGGCGGCCGACCCGTCGGGGAACGGGTGCGCCAGCGGCACCGGCGGGTGCAGCCAGCGCAGCCCGTGCCGGCGCAGCGGGAGCCTGGTCAGCACCGGCGATCCGATGCCGAGCGGGTGCACGGCCGAGCACGGGTCGTGCCGGAAGCCCGGCAGCGTCAGCGCCTCGGTCCTGGCCCCGCCGCCGACGGTCGCCGCCGCCTCGTAAACCCGCACGCCGAGCCCTTGGCTGGCCAGCGTGATGGCCGCGGTCAGCCCGTTCGGCCCCGCTCCGACGACGACCGCATCCAGGCTGTCCATGATCTGCCCAGGCTAGACGGCCCGGCGCGGCCCTAGAGCACAACCCCGGCCACCGGTCAGCATGGTCAAGTCTTCTTGCGCCACGCAAGTAGCGATAGCTACGCTCTGACAATGGCATCCCTCCTCGCGAAGAGCGGTGCTCGCGCCGGTGCCTTGCTCGCCGTCACCTGCGTCGCGCTCACCGCTGCCTGCGGCAGTACTGCGAAGTCGCCGGACGCCAAGAAGCCGGCAGGCACGGTCAATGTCGCTTATGCCTCCTCGCTTACGTTCTTGAACGAGAAGGTCGCCTCCGCCGCCTTTACCAAGGCTGAGGGGTACAAGTTCTCCGGTACCGGGAACGCCTCCGGCGCGCTGGAGAGCGACATCGCGGCCGGCGAACTGCTCCCGGATGTGTTCGAGAGCGTCGGCGGCGACAACATCACGCCGCTGGAGCCCAAATACACCAAGTGGTACGTCCCGTACGCGGGCACCTCGATGGCGGTGGCCTACAGCCCGACGAGCAAGTACGCCAGCCAGTTCAAGGCCATCGCGGACGGCTCGAAGCCGCTGGCTGACCTGTTCACCCTGCTGGAGGCGCCCGGCCTCAAGCTCGGCCGGACCGACCCCAACATCGACCCGCAGGGCCGGGACTTCATCTACATGCTGGAACTCGCCCAGTCGTACTATCACCTGCCGTCGGACACCGTCGCCAAGATCCTCGGCACTTCGAACTTCGGCTCGCCCAGCTCGTCGCAGATCTACGCCGAGTCCTCGCTGGACTCCACGCTGGAGTCCGGCCAGCTCGACGCGTCCAGCGCATTCGTCACCCAGGCGGTCGAGTTGCACCTGGACTACGTGCCGCTGCCGGTCGCGATCAACCTCGGCAGCGCCGCGCTGGCCACGACGTACGCCAAGGCGGGCGTGACGCTGACCGGCAACGTGACCAAGCACGGGTCGCCGCAGGTGCTCGACATCACGGCGATCGGAACGCCGACTCCGGCCGCGATCTCGTTCATCAGGTACACGCTGTCCGCGGCGGGCCTGGCCCAGTACAAGGCGGGCGGGTTCTCGCTGATCACGCCCGCGGTCGTGGGCGACGCCAGCGCGGCCCCGAGTGCGATAAAGAATGAGCTGGGCGGCTAGCCCGGCGGCAGCTTCCGGCGGCGCCGTCCGAGGGGGCGAACCTCCCGGACGGCCGGATCCGCCGGCGCGCGGCCGGGTGGCGGCAGCGCCCTGGAAGATCCGCTCGGTGTCGGGCTTGGTGTCCGTAGCCGGGGCGCTGGTGATCTGGATCGCCCTGCTCGGCCCGGTGATAGCGCTGCTCACGCACCTGTCGGGCCACTCCATCATGAGCTCGCTGACGGCGCCGGGCGCGTTTCAGCCGCTGATCGTCTCGGTCGAGTCGGGCGCGGTCACGCTCGCGGTCCTGATCCTGTTCTGCACTCCGCTGGCCCGGATGCTGGCCCGCGGCACGCTGCCGTTCCCGCGGGTCTGGGAGGCGGGGGTGCTGGCCAGCATGCTGCTCCCGCCGCTGGTGATCGGCCTGCTGCTGATCTTCCTGGTCGGCCCGTACACGCCGGTCGGCGAACTGCTCGCCCACCTGCACCAGTCGACGACCAACACGTTCGCGGCCCTGGTCATCGCCGAGGTTTATGAGTCAGCCCCGTACTACGTGCTCGGCGCGCAGGCCGCCTTCGCCAGCGTGGACCCGCGGCTGGAGCAGCAAGCCGGGCTGCTCGGCGACCGGCCCGGGCGGGTACTGCGCCGGGTGACCCTGCCGCTGGCCATGCCCGGCCTGGTCATGTCGCTGTCGGTCGCCTGGGCCCGGGCGATGGGAGCCTTCGGCGCGGTCATCATCATCGCCTACCATCCGTACGGGATACCGCTGCAGATCTGGACCACGCTGCAGGAGACCGGCCTGCCGTCCGCGCTGCCGTTCGCCCTGGTGCTGCTGGTGGTGGCCCTGCCGCTGCCGCTGGCCGCCTACATCTGGAGCGCCCGTGCTGGACGCCGACTTCGAGGTTGACCGCAGCCAGTTCACCGTGCGCGCCGCGGTGTCGGTCGCCCCGGGCGAGCGGCTGGCCCTGTTCGGCCCCTCGGGCGCCGGCAAGACCACGATCCTGGAGGCGATCGCCGGCCTGGTGCCACCGCGCCGCGGCCTGATCGTGCTGAACGACCGGGTGCTGACTCAGGTGGCGGCGCCCGCCCGCCGACCAGCGGAAGGGGCCGCCGTAGGGTCCGCTGCCGCCCCCGGACGGCGGCCCCGGCCCGGCCTGGCCGTCCCGCCGTGGCAGCGCCGGGTCGGCCTGCTGCGCCAGGATCCCGGGCTGTTCCCGCACCTGTCGGTGCGCGGCAACCTCGGCTACGCACCCACCGCCGACAGCTCTGCCCTGGCCGGGCTGGCCGACCTGCTGGAGATCGGCGACCTGCTGCCGGCCATGCCCGCGCGGCTGTCCGGCGGGCAGGCGCACCGGGTGGCCCTGGGCCGGCTGCTGATGGCCGACTGCGACGCGCTGCTGCTCGACGAGCCGTACAGCGGGCTGGACGCCGCGCTGCGGCGCACGCTCACCGCCCTGGTGCTCCGGCTGGTCGAGGACCGCGGCCTGCCGACGATCATGGTGGCGCACGAACTGCCCGACGCCCAGGCCTTCGCCGGCAGGCTGGCGATCATCGACCGCGGCGTCCTGCTGCAGACCGGTACCCCGCACGAGGTGGTGCTGCGCCCGGCCTCGCGGCGGGTCGCCGAACTGGTCGGCTACCTCGGCTTCGTGCCCGTGCAGGCCGCTGAGGGCGTGATCGCGGTGCACCCTGACCGGGTGATCCCGGGCGCGCATCCTGGCCGCGGCGTCGTGCTGGCCGGCCCGATGACCGCCTGCCGGTCGGCCGGGGCGGGCTGGGAGGTCGACCTCCGGGTCGGTCCGGCCACGGTCGTCGCCCGGCTCACCGACCGGCCGACCCTGACGGACGCGCAGCTGGTGCTGACCGCCCTCGACCCGCCCCGGTTCGGACCCGACGGAGCCGCGCTCCGGTCGCCCGACCGCGAGCGGCGCTAGGGCGCTTCCTAGGTCGCAGCGGGCCCTCCGACCGCGGCCGGACACCAAAGATGCATCGTGGAGGGCACTGCGTCGGTGCCGGTGGCCGAGGGGGAGGCCCAGGCGCTGGTGGCGCTGGTCACTGATGCCGCGAGCTGGCGGGGCAGCGGGAAGCGGGCCGGGCTGCTGGCCCTGGAGGAGTTCTCGCGGGGCGCGGACGCGTTCACGGTGCTGGGCCTGGCCTACTCCCCCGACCTGACCGACGCCGAGGTGGCGGGAACCGCTCGGGGACCTGGAAGAGGCGGGCGCGTCCGGCCGCGCTGCGGCGAGAGGTGTCACATCCTGCTGGGGGCGGTTCCGCTGAGCGCGGTGATGATCTTGCGGGCAAGGTCTACGGGGTCGGGGTCGGGGTCGGTGAGGGAGCCCCAGTGGTCCCAGACGGTGTGCTCCCAGGCGGCGTGCCCGTCGCGGGTGCCGATGTAGACGGTGCCTTTGTCGGGGTCGCTGGGGTTGGTGATGAGCAGGTCGCGGGGCTGTTCGCGGATGTGCAGGCCGGTTCCGGCGAGCAGGGTTTCCACGGTGGCGCGCAGCGCGCCGGCGGCCTGGCGGGGGGCCGGGGGTGTCCTGGTCTTGCTGGCTGGTCACGGGCTGGTCCTTTCCGGGCGGTATCTGCGCTGCGGCGGCGGGGTGCGATACTGGCGTTCGGCGGCGTCCATCTGGTGGATCAGATCGGCGGGATCCGGGGAGCACAGGCAGATCCGGGTGGTGGTGTCGAACTGGGGAAAGGCCCAGTACAGGCGGGTCAGGACGCCCCACAGGACCATCCAGTGGGGGCGGCGCAGCTGGATGTCCTCGGCGGTGGCGAGGTGCTGGTTGTCGTTGCCGTGGCGCACCGCTGGTCTCCGTCTCGTCCGGTCCTGCGCCGGGGGTCGTGGCCGGTTACTCGGTGCCGGGGGCGGGTGCGCCGAAGATGGTGATGGGCGGGTCGCCGTCCTGATCGTCGGCCTGGCGGATCTGGGCGGCGAGGCTGGGCTGGGTGCGGCGGCGGTAGTGCAGGGTCCGTATGTTGGCGGCTGCCATCGTTCGGAGGCGTGGGCGTTTCGTGCTGGCGGGACGTTCGCTCGTGCAGTGGGAGGTCATCTGCGTTTCGCTCCATCATTGCGGAGGTTGGGAGTTCTGCCGAGGTGGTGACTGGACGGGCACAACGGTTGCCTCTGCGTAGTTCCGCCCGGGCCCCCGACGCTAGGGAAGGGGCGGAAGGGAGGTCAAAGAGGTTGCCCGGGTTTGCCCCCGGGGGTCAGGCGAGGTCGTTCAGCGCTGCTGTGATCAGGTCCCGGGCGGCCTTGCCGTGCACGGCGATGCGGGCTAGGTCGTTGAAGTCACGGGCGTACATGCTGATCTCGCGGGGCTGGGTTACGGAGAGCACGCCGGAGATAAGTTCCACGCTGACGAGTTCCTGGTCGAACATCACGAACCCCTCCTGGGGAAGGGTCTTGCGGCGGTCAGCTCCCAGCGGGATGACGCCTAGCCAGACGGTGGGCAGCCGGGTGGTTTCGCGCAGATGCAGCAGCTGGTCGTGCAGGATCTTCGGGTCGCAGAACCGGTACCGCAGCGCCGGTTCCTCGATCACGAAGATGAACCGGTGTCCGGCCTGCTTGAGTACTCTTTGCCGGCTTGTCCGTTCGGCGACGGCTTCGGTCACGTCGTCTCGGTGGACCCCCTGCCGGTCGCGGGCGCCCTCCAGCAGAGCGGTGGTGTATGCGGCGGTCTGCAGCAAGCCGGGAACGATCTTCGGCTGATATCCGCGGATCAGGGCCGCGCGTTCGTAGCGCGGGCGGACGGACTCTTGTGCCTGGCGAAGCCCGGCGCGGTTCAGCCGCTGATAGGACGTCCACATGCCAGCTGCGGCTCGCTGCCCGGCGAGCAGTTCCTCGACGCGCTCGGGCGGTGTGCCGCATACCCGGCACCATGCCCGTATGTCGTCAGGAGACGGTGGCCTGACGCCGTGCTCGATCTTGCTGACCTTCGACACCCCGTGCCATCCTGCCCTGGCCGCCAGGGCACGGCCGGTCAGCCCGGCCGCCAGCCGGATGTCGCGGAGCTGGTCGGCGAGGCCCTGCCGCGCCTGCTGGGCGCTGGAGGAGGACGGGGACGGCACGGTTGGCGGGCGGCGGAGCTAGACCGGGTATTCCCGGTGCGGTATCGCGAGCCGCCACACGTCCTCGAACGCGAGCGAGCACGCCTCGATCACCCCGGCGTGCTCGCTGTACTGACTGCCCTGGAACTCGCCGTCGCCGCCGAACAGGGTGAAGCGGACCAGGCGGTCATCGAAGACCCAGTAGGGGTTCCCGGGAAGCGCCAGGGTGGAGGCGAGCCGCCGGGGCAGCCACCGGACCTGCTCGCCGGCCGTGATGTTGACGGGCTCGGTCAGCCAGTGCTCCCACCGTACGTAGTCCGATACCGGCTCGGAGACGATCCGCGCCCGCCGCACGGCCACTCCCCGGCGGACGGCCGATTCGATGACGTCGGTGTAGGCCCGGTACTGCTGCGCAGACTCCCGCGCGTCAGCCTGCCCGGCGAGCCATGCCTGGTAGGCGGCGTCAGAGGTCCGGTGCGCGTCGTGCAGTTCCAGGTGCACCGCCGTGGAGGTGCAGCCGGCCAGCAGCTCAGCGAACGGCGGCTCCTTCTCGCCTTGTGCGCAGGTCCTCGTCAGGCCGGGGATGCCGCCCAGCGGTGAAGCGCCGCCTGCCGCGTTCATAACCGCCATCGGCTGCCTCCAGGATGATCGGTGCCATGCGCGCCGGGAGCATGACGACTGACTCGGTGTCCAGTATCCGGCTGTCGGAGTTGATCCACCCCAGTACATCCGGGTCGGTGACCGTCTCGCCCTGCATGTAGAAGTCACCGGTCTCGGCATTGACGAACACGGCGGGGCACTGGTCGTCCGGGTTGTCGGGATCGACGCCCACGAAATCTAGCCGCATGTCACTCTCCTGTGTCGGGTGTTTGCCCTGTGTAGTCCCCTCGGGTCCCCGGACTCTTCTCCTCCGGCCCGGCGCTGGTCAACGGGATCAGGGGTGCAACCCCCGTGTGCGGTGCCCTGGCAGCTCGACGTCCCCGCCGGGCCGGCCTAGCGTAACTATTGCTGGACCCTGTGAGAGCGACCCGCCGTGCTGGGGGTGACGTGGACTGTGACCGGCCGGGTTCTTAATCACGAACTGGACGCGCTGATCACCGAGGCGAACCTGTCCCACGCCGCCCTGGCACGCAACGTCAATCACCTCGGCGGCGTGCGCCATGGGCTGCGGCTTGCCTACGACTACCGCTCGGTCGGGCGGTGGCTGCGCGGCGCTATCCCTGACCCGCCCGCGCCCGAGCTCATAGCCGCTACGCTGGCTCATGCGGCGGGTCGGGCCGTCGAACCGCATCACCTCGGCTTCGCCCGGGCTGAACAGGCCCGGCAGAGCCTGGCGCTGCCCGCAACCCCGGACAGTACGGTGGCAACCGTGACCGGACTCTGGAAGGACGCCATGGACCGCCGCGCCCTGCTGCACGGGAGCGCCGCCTTCGTCGCGGCGCTTGCCCTGGAGGCCGCCGTCGACTGGCGGTTCGCCCCGGAACCGCAGGCCCTGCGCGGCAACGGGACGGTACAGGTCACCAGTGCCGACGTGGAGCGGCTGCACGCAGCTCGCCGACGGTTCCAGGGACTGGATCATGTTCACGGCGGCGGGCGCGCGCTGACGGCCATCAGGCATTACCTGCATGCCGAAGTGTCGCCGCTGCTGGAAGGCCGGTATTCCGGCAGGGTCGGCCGTGACCTGTTCCAGGCCACGGCCATGCTCGCCGCGACCACCGCCTGGATGGCCATGGACGCCGGATGCCAGGGATTCGCCCAGCGCTGCTACACCCAGGCGGCCGGGCTGGCCCGCCACGCCGGGGACACCGCCTATGGCGCTCTGGTCACTGAGCACCTCGCCACCCAGGCCCTGTTCCTCGGTCACACCCGCACCGCCGTGCGGCTCGCCCGCACCGCCCGCGACGGCGGCGGGCACGCCATGCCCGCTGTCCTCAGCGCCCGGATTGCCGTCACCGAGGCTCGCGCCCATGCGCTGCTCGGCGATGCTCACGAGACGATGCGGACCCTTCGCGCAGGCGAACAGGCGATGGACCGGGCCGACCCGGGCCGCGATCCTGAATGGGTGTCCGCCTGCACCAGGGGGCATTTCGCGGGGTCGGCCATGCACGCCCTGCGCGATCTGGGCCGCTACGGGGAAGCCGCCGGCTATGCCGCCGACGCGCTCGACCTGCCGGCCGAGAACGTGCGCACACGCACGCTGCATACAGTCCTGCTCGCCTCCGTGCTCGCCGCCAGAGGCGATCTTGATGGAGCCACTGAGACAGCCGGGGAGGCCCGCACCGCAGCGACCGCGATCCAGTCAACGCGCCTAGATGAACGCCTCAGCGAGTTCGCTGCGCGTATCGCGCCTTACCGTGCCGCTCCAGTGGTCGCAGACTACCTACGGTGACAGCAATCAGCATCTGAGGCTAGTACGCCGACAGGGTGTTTCCGCTGGCGTATGCCAGCGGTGGGGGAGTGCCCGCAGGCTCCTTATCCTGACGGCGGGGTATGCCGTCTCCCCCCGACCACCCAACGGGACATCTTTGAACTCACAAGATCGCCAAGCTCCGGCCCTGGGCCATTCAGCGCCCCGGCAAACTCGACGAAGAGCCCGCAAGGAGCAGGGGCGCAGGCGACCCGCTCTAGGCCGGGCCGGTGTCGGGGGGCTCGTCACCGACGATGAGGCCGCCGCCGCGGCCCCAGGTGAGGTAGCGCCAGGACAGGTTGAGCAGGGCCGAGATGCGGTTCCTGTTGCCGAGCAGCGTGACCACGTGCAGGCCCAGCCAGGCGAGCCACGCCAGCGTCCCGGTCACCTTGATGCCGCGGGGCAGCTGCACGACCGCGCTGCGCCGCCCGATCGTGGCCATGATGCCCTTGTCGTGATAGCTGAACGCCGTCGTGTCCTGCCCGGCCAGCAGCCGCCTGACCTGGGTGGCGGCGTGCTTGCCCGCCTGGATGGCGGGCTGGGCGAGCTGCGGCAGCGGCGCGTCCTCGACTAGGGCGATGTCGCCGATCGCGAAGATGCGCGGCTGGCCTTTCACCCGCAGGTCGCGGTCGGTGACGATCCGGCCGCTCTTGCCCTGCGGCAGCCCCCAGCCGGCCACCGCGGCCGGCGCGGCCACCCCGGCGGCCCACACGGTGATGTCGCTGGGCAGCGACTCGCCGTCGGCCAGGATCACCGAGTCGGGGGTCACCTCGCGGATCGTGGTGTCCAGCCGGACGTCGACCCCGCGGCCGGCCAGCTGCTTCCTGGCGTAGTCGCGCAGCGAGGGGCTGAACGGCGGGATCAGGTCCGGGCCCAGCTCGACCAGCCTGATGCGCAGCTTGGCCGGGTCGACCTCGGGAAAGGCAGCCGACAGCGCGATGTTGCGCAGCTCGGCCAGCGTGCCCGCGACCTCGACGCCGGTGGCACCGCCGCCCACGACGGTGAGGACCCGGTCGTCCTGCAGGTCGGCGATGCTCAGCTGCTCCAGGCCGGCCATCAGGTGATCGCGCAGCGTGATGGCATCGCGGCGGGTGTAGAGCGCGCGGCTGTACTTGGCCGCCCCCTCGACGCCGAAGAACGCGGCCGACACCCCGGTACCGATGATCAGGTAGTCGTAGTCAAGCCGGCCGCCGTCCGCGAGCGTCACCCGCCGCGCGGCCGTGTCGATGCCGGCCAGGCTGCCGCGGCGGAACCTGACGCCGTACTTGCGGGCGAAGCTGCGTACCGGGTAGGCCACGTCGCCGGGGTTGAGGCCGCCGGTGGCCACCTGGTACAGCAGCGGCTGGAACGTGCTGTAGATGTTCTGGTCGACCAGCATGATCCGCAGCCCGGCGCCGGCCAGCGTGCGCAGCGTGGACAGCCCGCCGAACCCGGCACCGACGACCACGACCCGCGGTGCGTCTGGCGCCGGATGCCGCCTGCCCCTCACCCTGACCATCTGGCCTCCTTCCCGCGTTCCCGCGGGTCAGGATCGGGTGTCGACCTCCCCGTCGGGCTTGCCCGGTACGGCATTGGCAACGTACCTGATCCGCGCGACCTGGTCTTCTTCGCCCTCCCCGGCGGCGATCTGGGTGGCCGGGGCGTCGGGCACATCGCCCTGCGGCTGCGGGCCGCCCATCAGATCCCGCACGGCCTGGCCCGGCTCGTCCTGTTCGGGGGCGTGCTCCGCGTGCCCGGCCGGCTCGGGCTCCGCGGAGTCAGCGTCGTGGTTAGCCGGAAGCGGCTCGTGCTTGCGCTGATTGACCCGCGCTCCGTGCTCCGCGGCGGCGGCGTGCTGGCCGTCCCCGCGCCGGTGACGTCCGTGCATTTGCTGGCCTCCTCGGCTGCTGGTACATGGGCTCGGTCGCGGTTGGCGGGCGCTGAGGGTCAGGCCAGCCATCCTCCGTTCGGCAAAAAATGAATGAAAGCACTGAGGCTTCCTCCCGTCAGCTACCCGTCGCCAGCAGGCGGCGGCGACGGCGCAGCCTGTTGCGGCGCAGCGTGATCCGCTCGTCTTCGGCCATGCCGCCCCAGACGCCGAAAGTCTGGCCGGTCTCCACGGCGAACTCCAGGCACTGAGCCTGGACCGCGCAACGGGCGCAGATGGCCTTGGCCTTCTCGATCTGCCCGCGGCCGGGACCGCGCGCCGTGACGGGGAAGAACAATTCCGGGTCGCTGTCACGGCACGCTCCGCGCGCGGCCCAGCCGCGCGGATCCGCGTAGTCGGCGGCTGACGTGGTCATTTCCGCAGCTCCTCCCGCAGTCCTGGATCCGCGAACGGATCGGGAAGCTCTCACCTCCCCGCTATCGGCGGGATGAAACCATTGCGGCCGGGTAGCCGGGTAGCAGTCCTGGTCCGGGCACCGTGCTTGGGGGGGCGGTGGCGCGCGCCCGGATCGGCCCTGGTGAACGAGAGGTAACGAATTCATGATCGTCAGGACCCGGCGGCTGCAGCGGGTGCTCGCGGAGATGCAGCATGCGCTGCACCGGTCAGATCCCCGCCTGGTGGCCAGGTTCACGATCTTCAGCCGGCTCACCAGCGATGAGGCCATCCCCCCGTTCGAGCGGGTGCGCAGCCGGATCGGGCGGGGCATCGTGATGGTCGTCCCGCGAGGGCTGCAGCGTCGCCGCCAGGCGCTGCGTGCTCGCAGCCGTCTCGCCCGCTGGCGCCTCGGCGCGGTGCTGGTGGCCGTCGTGGCCTTCGCCGGGCTGTCCGCCTTCGCGCTGGTCAGCACGGCCGGCCATGCCCCGGTGAGCTGCCCGCCGGCGGCGGTTCGCAGCCATATCGAGCAGGACTACGCGATCGCGATCCGCGGGTACTGGGCGGCGCCCAACTGCCCCGCTCAAGCCGAGCCGCCGAAAGCCGGGAAGACGGGCATGTTTATTTCCGGCTGAGCGGGCACCACTCCCGGGACAGTTCACCCGCAGTCCCAGGAGATGACGATGACGGTGATGACAGCCATTCCGCAGCTGGGCCTGCGGTCCGCCGAGGATCTTGAGAGCCTCGACGATCTCGGGTTGCTCCGGGTGATGCGGTCGCTGCCGCGCGACAGCGAGCGGCACGCGGAGGCCTGCGGCATCCTGGTCAGCCGGTACCAGCGGCTGGTCCGCTCCTGCGTCCGCCGGTACTCCGACAGTCCGGAGCCGGTCGAGGATCTCATGCAGGTCGGCTACGTCGGCCTGCTGAAGGCGATCAACAACTTCAACCCGGACTTCGGCAACAGCCTGTCCGCGTACGCCGCGCCCTGCATCAGCGGTGAGATCAAGCGGCACTTCAGGGACAAGCGCTGGCAGATTCACGTCCGCCGCGCCGCCCAGGAACTGCTGCTCGAAATGCGGGCAGCCAGCGAGATGCTCACCCACCGGCTCGGCCGGGAGCCGACCGATCCCGAGCTCGCCGAGCATCTGGACGTCACCGAGAGCGAACTGGCCGAGGCGCGCCACGCGAACGTGATGTTCCACGTCTACTCGCTGGACGCGCCGCTGTCTGACCGGCAGGACAGCAACGAGCTGGCCGACGTGCTCGGCACCGAAGATCCCGGCGTGCAGCACGCGGTCGACATGGAGGCCGTGACCGCGCACTGGGAGGAACTGCCGGCCCGCGAGCAGCGCATCCTGCTGCTGCGCTTCTACGGCAACCTGACGCAGGCCGAGATCGGCGAGCGGCTCGGCATATCTCAGATGCACGTCTCGCGGCTGCTGGCCCGGGCGCTCGGCCATTTGCGGGCGCGACTGGCCGGGCGGGCCGGAGGGACTGGGCGGGAAGAACTGCGGGAAGAGCAAGGCGCGACGGCCTTACCGGCCTGCGCCTCGGACGTTACGGCGAAAGGGCGGCGACAATGAGAACCGCGACCGGACTGACCGTAGTGGCGATCGGCGCCATCCTCGCCTTCGCCGTCACCACGAACACGTCGGTCTTCAACCTGCACATCGCGGGGTTCGTGATCATGCTGGCCGGCCTGGCCGGCCTGTTCATCCCGCGCAAGCGTTACTCCGCGATCAGCAAGCGGCTGGTGCAGCGGCGCACCCGCTCCTGGCCGGACGGCACGGTCGTCGAGACGCAGGAGACGAGCCTGCCGCCTTACGTCGTGCAGAACGCGGAGACCGCGGTCGATGACGCGGGCCTGCCGTCCGTGCCGACCTTGCAGCCCGACGCGACCGTCCGGACGGTCATGACGCCGGGCGGCGAGGATTCTGAGGTTGTCGAGCAGCTTCGCGACGAGTGACCCGGAGCTGACGAGTGACCCTGGAGCTAGGGCACGGGCCGGCAGGCCCGGCTCGAGGTGGCTCGAGGTGGCTCGAGGTGGCTCGCGGGCGCGGTGCCGGTGCGTGCGGTGCCAGGGCACGGAATGTCCGCACGTACGATGAGATCTCGTACTGAGGGGAGTCCGTTATGTTCATCGTGATCCTCGGGTGGATACTCATCGGCCTCGTCGTCGGCGGCCTGGGCCGGCTCATCGTCCCCGGACCACAGCGGATCGGCCTCATCCTGACGGTCCTGATCGGGATCGCGGGCGCCGTCGCGGGCGGTGCCGCCACCCGCGCGCTGGAAGGCCCCGGGCACGGGGGTATCTCGTTCGTCATCTCGCTGGTCATCGCGGCCGTGCTGGTCGCGCTGATCAGCGCGCCGTCCCGCTTCACCCGGTCCCGGTCCCGCAGGTAAAGCAGCCGGTCCGGCAGGCAGCCCGCCGCAGCTCTCGCCGCGGCCCTCGCGGCGCCTGGCTACGCAGGCGGGCCGTCGGCCGGCGGGCTCGGGGGCGCCGCGACCTCAGGGGATGGCTCGGCCGCGGCGGGTGCCGCTTGCCTGGAGGCATTGGCCACGCGGTGACGGCGCGCCACCCTCCGCAGCTGCAGGATCCGCCCGGTGCCCGGGATGATCACCAGCAGCGCCCCGGCGACCGCCGAGAGCAGCAGCGCGACGCCGAGCGGCAGGTGGCCGTGCGCGCCGAAGTAGCCGATGTTGGCCTTCTGCTCGTTCTCCAGGATGAACACGAGCAGGAGCAGCAGCACGACGGCCGACAGCGCCAGGCCGACCCACAGGCCGCTCATCCTGGTGCGGTGCACCGCGTGGTGCCTGCCCGGCGGCGGCGCCGGTGCCGTCGGCGTCGCGGCCGTCGTGATCTGACTGGCGGCCGGCGGCGCCGGTACCTCGCCATCGCGTGGTGATGTCATTGCGTCCACTCCCCTCCCTCGCCTGCCGGGGCTCTGCTACTTCGTTCCGTCCCCCGGTGGACGCTCCTCTACCCGCACTGCCAGCTTCGGAACACGCGGCGTGACTCCTTTTCGCAGCCTAAGGCCAGGGCCGGCCGATCCGGTTTCCGGCGCGGAGTTTGGACGCGGCTCGTCCGGGCAGTCCAGAGCGAGCGGCAGGCTAGCTCCACCGGCGGGCTCTGGCCGGCCAAGAGGGAGAGGAGCCATGGCAAAGCCAGCTGAACTCGACGCCCGGGCGAGCACGGGAGTGGCGAGCACGGGAGTGGCGAGCACGGGAGTCGAGCGCGTGCCGGCGGCTGAACCGCAGACACGCCAGACGCGCCAGACGATGGCCGTCTTGGTGGGCGTGGACGGCTCCGGCTCCCGCACAGCGATCGCCATAGCGGCACGGGAGGCACGCTACCGGGGCGCTCCGCTCATCGCCGTGCAGGCCTACAACGGCGAGCAGGTGACCGAGCCGCCCGCGATGCGGTCGGGATCCGCCGAGCACACTGCCGAAGACGAACGGGCCTATGCGGAGTCGAGATTGCGTGACACGGTCCGGGACGCGCTCGGCGAACTGGCGGACAGCGTGGAGGTACGCGCCGTGCTCGGCCTGGCCGGCCGCAAGATCGTGGAGACCGCGCACAAGGTCAACGCCCAGCTCATCGTGCTGACCAGCCGCGGGAGCACATCCATGCTGCTGGGCACGGCCAGCCAGTACGTGCTGCGCAAGGCGCCGTGCCCGGTCCTCGTCGTCCCGGTCAGCCCGTCCTGCCCGTAAGCCATCGCGGCCCTGCGGGCTGCCCTCAGGCCGTCAGGCGCGCAGGGCCAGCATGGTCAGGTCATCGCGGAGGTCGTTGCCGCAGAAGTTCATGACCACATCCCGCACCCGCGCCACCATGACCTCGGCAGGCTCGCCCGCCAGCGCGGCCAGCGCGTCCGAGAGCCGGTCTTCGAAGTAGACCATGTCCGGGCCGCACGCGCTGGTCAGCCCGTCGGTGTAGAAGAACAGCACGTCCCCGGGCTCGAGCGCGAGCTGCTGAACGGCGGGCTCGGTGTCGGGGAAGATGCCGAGCGGGAGCCCGCCGCCGGCCAGCGCCTGCACCCGGCCGTCCGGCCGGACCAAGAAGGCCGCCGGATGCCCGGCGCTGCCGAGCGCGACCTGCAGCACGCCGTCCTGCCATTGCAGCTGGCCGACCAGCGCGGTGACGAACCGGCCGCCGAACTCCTCGGCCAGCATGATCTCGTTCGTGCCGGCCAGCACGGCCGCCGGAGCGGCGTCCACATGCGCGAACACCCGCAGCGAGTGCCGGGCCGCCGCGGTCACCGCCGCGGCGTCCTGACCCTTGCCGCACACATCCCCGATCGCGATGCCCCAGCCGTCACCGGCCGGGTAGACGTCGTAGAAGTCCCCGCCTACCTCGTCCACGTCGACCGTGCCGGCGATATGCACGGCGGCGATCTGGGTGCCGGGGATCTGCCGGATCTGCCGCGGCAGCAGGCTGGCCTGCAGCGCGTCGGCGACCTCGGCCCGGCGGCGGAACAAGCGGTCGATCCTGATCGCCAGGGCCAGCTGCTCGCCCAGCTCCTCGACCAGGCCCACGTCGGCCATGGCGAAATGCCCGTGGTCCGTCTGCCGGGCCAGGGTGAGCACTCCGTAGCCGCGCTCCCCGTCCGACAGCGGAACGCAGATCAGCGACGTCGCGCCCAGCGCCATCAGCAGCGGGACGCCGTCACGGAGATCGCCGAGTGCGCTGGAATCCTCGGCGTGCGCCACCAGCAGCGCACTGCCGGACTCATGCACCTGGGCCGGCGCCGAGCCCGGCGGCGGGTCGATGGCGCCCGCGCTCCTGGCCAGCTCTTCGGCCTGCGGGGTACCCGGCCCGGTGACCGTCTGCCGCCGCAGCCGCTTACCCCGCTCCACGTCGATGATGACCCAGGCGCCAAGTTCCCTGGACAGCAGCCGGGCGTACTGCTGCAGCGCTACCTGCTCGCTGTAGGTGACGTTCTCCAGCAGGATCCGGGTCGCCGCGATGACCAGGTCCAGCCGACGGGTCATCGCCTGCACGACCTCCGCCACCTGGTCGTGGGCCTCGTCGTCGCGGATCTGGCTTTTCCCGTACGATGCCCCGGTCCCTGAGGCGTGCGGCCGGCGCAGCCCCGCCGCCAC
>DASXZD010000038.1:0-26017 GCA_036502085.1 Streptosporangiaceae bacterium | reverse complement strand
TAGCTACTGAGGATTTCCAGGTGCACCGGGCACGCCGCGTTGTAGTGCTTCAGGGTCAGATTTCCCTGGGAATACGCCCACGAGCATGTACAAGAATTGGGTACGCGGTCGGACGTTATGACCTTGGCGGGCACGCCGCTGCGCCGCTCGGCGCGACCCGGCTGGTACGGCAGCGGCTGGCCGACGAGGGCAAGAGCAGATCCCTCGGTCTTGGCTTCCTGGACAGCTCCGTCCGCTAGCGCCAGCCACTCCCGTGGCTTGGCGCCCGATGAGGGCGGGTCCGGAACGTGTCGCTTGACGCGCACCCTGGCTCCGGGGATTTTGTCGCTCGCCCGGCTGTCCATGTCATTCAGAATATTCGGTCAGCCCCAGGCGGCACGACGGCGTCAGGCCCCGTATCTGCGTTTTCGTGCCGCGTAGCTGCGGAGGGCGCGCAGGAAATCGATCTCGCGGAACGCGGGCCAGTACGCCTCGCAGAAGTACAGCTCCGAGTAGGCGCTTTGCCAGAGCAGGAAGTTGGACAGGCGCTGCTCTCCGCTGGTGCGGATCACGAGATCGGGCTCGGGGCGGCCGACCGTGTACAGGTGAGCGGCGATGTCGTCGGCGGTCAGGTTGGCGGCCACGTCGGCCATCGGCACGCCGGCCGCGTCGGCCTCGGCCAGCAGGTCACGCACCGCGTCAATGATCTCCTGCCGCCCGCCGTAGCCGATGGCCAGCGTAACGTGCGCCCCCGCGGTGCAGTCACGCGTCGCCTCCACGGCGTCCTTGAGGGCTCGTGCCGTGGAGTCGGGGAGCGCGTCGAGCATGCCCGCGACATGCACCTGCCACCGCGCCTCGCGCCGCGCGAGCCGTGCGGTCACCACGTCCTCGATCACCTGCATCAGGTATGCCACCTCGGCGTCGTCGCGGTGCCGCAGGTTCTCGGTGGAGCAGATGAACACGGTGATGTTCTTGATGCCGACGGTCTCGCACCAGGACAAGACCTGCTCGGCGTGCTCAGCGCCGGCGCGGTGGCCCAGGCTCGGGTTCGCCATGCCCGCCTGGCGAGCCCAGCGGCGGTTGCCGTCCATGATCAGCCCGACGTGCTCGGGGAGCCGGCCGGCGACGACCTGGCGACGCAGCCGGCGGGCGTAGAGCGCGTAGACGCCCGTCATTCGCAGCAGGACAGGCACGGCGACACCCTTTCCCGACGTGCGGAGTGGATCGAGTCAGCCCGGGGTTATCGGGCGACGTAGCGCGCCCACCCGCGCTTCAGGTGCCGGATCGCCGGCCGGGCCTTGCTGGCGTACCAGGCCGCCGCGGCCGCCGCGACGATGGCACCGCTCAGGTAGGTGCCGAGTCCCTGCGTGATTCCGAAGCCGGTGAGCTGGGCCAGGACCAGCCCGAGAGCGCCGGCGCCGAAGACCGCGGCGGCCAGCAGCGGGAAGTAGCCGGCCAGCACCACGACCGGACCCCGCCCGCGCCGCCGCGTGGCGTAGCGGACGACGCCATAGGCCGCGAGCAGAGCCGCCCCCATCACCCCAGCGCCGGCGCGCAGCACGACCGCGTCGCTGCTGGCCTCCAGCAGGTGGGCCGCGGCACAGGTGTGCGCGGCCGGCCACAAGCTCATCCAGTGAGCACAGTCGGCCTTCTGGAACGACACGCCGGCCGGGGCCTGGCCGGTGAACGCGCGGCCGAACGCGAGGTTCATCAGCAGCACGACCAGCCCGCTGATGCCGACCGCGACCAGCCCGATGCCGCCCAGCTTCCAGCCCGCCAGGATCAGGTCGCCGCCGATGGCGGCCGGCGTCCTGCCCCGGATGAAGCCGTCAGGCCGGGACGCGTGCGCGCGCACCACCGCATTAATCGATCCGAAGGCCGAGACTGCCGCCAGCTGCGCCTCGTGCTCGGTCATCCCCGTCGCCAGCCCGCAGGCAGCGGTCTCGCGCAGGTGGTCCTCGGCCTCGGCCACGACGAGCCCGGCCTCCTGCGGAGCGAGTTCCAGGCTGGCCCGCAGGTCGCTGAGGTATTCCTCGATCAGGTCGCGCGGCTTGCTCACGCCTGCACCCCCACCACGGCCTGAACGCCGACGGCGAACCTGCGCCACTCGGTCTGCTCGGCGGCCAGTGCCGCCGCTCCGGAGTCGGTGAGCCCGTACACGCGGCGCCGCCGCCCGTTCCCGTCAGCCCACGAGCTGGCCAGCAGCCCCGCGTCCTCGAGCCGGTGCAGCGCCGGGTACACGGTGCCCTCCGGCAGGTCGAACGTGCCGTCGCTGCGGTCACGCAGCGCCGAGATGATCGCGTACCCGTGCCCGGGCCCGGCGGCGAGCACCGACAGCAGCAGCAGGTCGAGATTTCCCTTGAGCCGTTCCCTGTTCATACCGAGGGACTCTATGCCTAGCATAACTAGGCGTCAAATCGCCGCGTCAACCAGCCGTGTCAAGGCGGCGGTCAGGCCCGTCTAGCCGGCGGCTTCGTCCAGGCTTCTGGCCGCCACGGTCGCGGCTGGCCCCGGGCCGGCTTCCGATCCGGCCGGAAGCCGGGCGGCGACGCCGAAGTAGTCGCCGCCCTTGTGCCGCGGGTTATCGGTGCCCCAGTGCCGGACCCGGGACTGGGGCATCAGCTTGGGAATGTGCTTCGAGCAGTGGATGTACGCCTCCGTGACGTTAACGAGTACCCACTGGACCGGCCGCTTGCCGGCGTTCGTGACCTCCTCGGGCAGGCCGCTGTCGAGCTCGCGCATGTGCGCCGGCGTGACGATCTCGGCATCGCCGTTGACGTGCAGCCCGATGAGATCACGGGTGAAGTCGGCCATGAATATGCCGATGTGCTGGTTCTCCAGGATGTTGCCCAGGCTCGCCATCACGCCGTTCCCCCTGAGCTCGGGGTAGGCGATGGTGTTGTCGTCGAGCACCCGCAGGAAACCGGCCTCCCCGGTCCGGAAGCTGCAGTCGCATTCACCGCCCGCGTCGCTCGTGGCGATGAACGCCATTTCCATTCGGCCGATGAATTCCTTCATCTCTGGAGTCAGCTGGCGGCTGAACTGCTTGCCGTAGAACCGGCGGGCCCGTTCCCCGGTGCCGTACTGCTCCTGCAGGATGAGCTCGCCCCGGACTCTAAGCCGCGGCAGGCTATCGCGTCCCCTGTCGCCCCGCGAGCGTCCCCTCGCGGTGAAGTTGAGCACCTTCATCGCCTCGTCCCTTCGGATCCCCGCTGTCCCGCACTGCGGCACAATCGCGTTACAGCCAGCCTGGCCGCGCATCTTGCGCTCGCCTTGATGCCTGCCTTGCATCGCAGGCCACAAGCCCGGCCGGGGGAATCTGCGGGACCGGCGGGACCGGCGGCTAGTACTCGCAGGGGATGCCGTAGGGGGCGTTGCTGCTGACCGACCCGATGCCGCCGGAGGTGCCGATGTCGGTTCCCGAGGTCGAGGCGGGCGGCGAGCTAGCGGACGCGGCCGGTGCGGAGGACGCGGTGAAGCCGGGCACGGCGGTGGCGTCGGTGCCGAGCACGATCTCCACGTGTCCCGGCGCGACCGAAGAGCTGGCGGTCGCGGTCACGCCGAAGGCGGCGGCGATCTTGGCCGCGTTGGCCGCGTTCGCCGGTCCGGTCCCGTAGCGCACCTCGGTCGCGGATTGCGAGGCCGTGTCGCCTACCTGGCCGCCCTGGTAGCCGGCCGCGGCCAGCGCGTGCGATACCTGGCCGGCCAGGCCGGTGGTGTATCCGCCGTTCAGCACGTCCACGGTCGTGGCCGACGGCGAAGCGGGCACGGCTTTCCTGGGGCTGGCCGCCTTCTTCGCCTTCGGCGGCGGGTAGAACGTCGTCAGCACGAGCTTCTTGATCGCCGCAGGGTCGATCGCGTTCGCGTCCTCGGCCTGCCCGCCCGGGTAGTAGACCTGGTAGCCCTGGATCGGCGCTGTCCGCAACGTCAGGTTCTTTCCGGTCAGCCCCTGCAGCTCGGAGGCAAAGTCCACCAGGTTCCAGCCGGAGTCAGTGATCACGTACTGCTTAGCGACCGATAGCAGCGACTGGAGCCGCGACAGGTCCGCCAGCATGTTTTCGTTCTTGAGCTTCCATACCACGTAATCGATGACGGCCTGCTGGCGGTAGGTGCGGTCGATGTCGCCGTTCGGCAGGTTGTCCCGCTCGCGCACGAACGCCAGCGCCTGCCCCGGTCCCAGGTGCAGGTAACCCGCGTGCCGCACACGGAAGCCGGAGTTGGTGTCGCGCAGGTTCTGACCGTGGTTCCACGACTTCACGCACACCTCAATGCCGTCGAAGGCCCTGGCCAGCTCGTAGTACCCGGCCAGGTTTACCTCGGCGAAGTGATCAATATGGACACCCGTCAGCGCCTCTACCGAGGCCACCGCGGCGGCCTGTCCCGCCTCGTTGGCCTGGAAGTAGCGCTGGTGCTTACTCAGCTTGGAGCTGGCGTCGTTGAGGCTCTGGGCCCAGGCCAGGCCGTACGCCTGGTCGATCTTGCCCTGCGGCTGGCCTTCGTAAGCCTGCGGGAAGGTAACCCAGTCATCGCGGGGGATCGAGAACCCAACCGCCCTCTTTCCGCCGGCGAAAATGTGGATGAGGATCAGCGTGTTCGTGTCCTGCCCGCCGGTGCCGTTCTCGACCTGCTGGACGCTGCCGGCGTGCAGCGCGGCCAGCAGGTCGGCGGGCAGGATATTGCCGTCATAGTCGGTGCGGCTCTCCAGGCCCATGACCAGGATGTTCTGCGCGCCGATCGACGGCCCGCTCTTGATCGCATGCGATGAGCCGATGCTGCCCACATCGTTCACGAAAGTACGAGCGTAGTAACTGACCGTCAGCGTTGCCGCCGCCGCCATGCAGCACACGCCATACGCCGTCTTCGCCGCGATGCTGCGGAGTATCACCGCACGGCCGCCATTGACAGGTCGCTCTCTTGTCCGACTGTATTCTCCTGCGCACCCGAGGCTACCTGGCCTTCAGCGCGCATCGCCGCGCGCATGCGCCTCGAAGGCGTTCCAGAGAAGGTTGAGGGGGTGGTTTGCAACGAAGCCGACTACTTACTGCTGCGCGCTCGCCGTCACCGCGAGAGTCTCTACCCTGAGAACCAGCAGATGCGCTGGCAGCTTGGTGCCAGGGACGCCAGTGCGATGTCGGCGCTGCCCGCGGAAGACCAGGGCTAGATGCCAGGCCTGGCTTGCTGCGGCAGATAGATCGTGGTGCCGGCTTCCCGTGCAGACAGGGCGGCCGGAACTCGCGCGGCCGTATACGAAGCCGCCCGTGCGGGGACCTGTCCGGGGGAAACGTAAGTGTATTCATCCAGCTCGGCTTCCTGGAGCCGGATAACCATGCCGGGATCAAGTACGCCCGCGTCGAAAAGGAAGTAAGCGATCGGCCTGGGGCGCTGGGCGTAAGCAGGTGCCCAGTCGATCACCAGTAGCCGGCCGACAGCCAGGTCGAGTCCCAGTTCTTCTTTCAGTTCGCGGCGGAGGGCCTGCTCGGGCGCTTCGCCGTGATCGACCATCCCGCCGGGCAGCGTCCAGTGCTCGCGGTAGTTCGGTTTGACGAGCAGGACCTGGCCGTCAGGGTCGGTGAGGAGCGCGCCAGTTGCCGCGTACTGGGTTGCGAGCTGGGCGTACCACTTTTCCGGTTCGGTCCAGCCAGGATGGCCTGGGCGGGGCTGGCCGGTCATGCCCGCGGGAGAATCAGCGCGGCCTGTTCGGTGAAGTCGCGCACGGCAGGCTGATCATGGTGGTGACCGATCTGGCGGCCGAATTCGCGGAGCCGCTCGCCCAGCCGCGCCGAGCTGAGGGTGACGGCTGTGCGCAGCGCGACGCCCGCCGTGTCGCACGCGGCGGCGAGATCGCCGTTCCCTGCCTGGACAGTGGCCAGCAGTGTCTGGTGCAGCGCCCGTGCCCGCACATTGGATTCCGGCAGGTCCAGGGCCATGGCAGAACGCGTGGCGGCATCGCGGTACTGGCCGGCGTCACGCAGGGCGTGCATTACCGAGCCGGCGTGGTGCGCGGGCGTATAGGCGGCAAGCCATGCGGGGTCGGCAGAGGGATCGGAGCGGTCCAGAGCCGCGTCCGCGCGGCGGATCGCGGCCCGCGTCTCGTGCTGGTCGCCAGCCAGCGCCCAGCCGCGCGCCTCGACGGTTCCCAGCCGGGCGGTCAGCATCGCCGGCGCAGACCGGCCGGCACCGGACCGCGCAGCGCGGGCCAGGCGGGCCGCTTCCGGGCCGTGGCCGAGGAACAGCGCCTGGGTGGCGAGGTTGGAGACGACGTGGGCGCTGTAAAAGCGGTCACCGGACTGGCGGGCCAGGCCGAGCGCCTGGATGAAGAACCTCTGGGCCAGGCCGTGGCTTCTGCCCTGATCGAACGCCATCCAGCCGGCCAGCCCGGTCGCGGAGGCTGCTGCGGCGAACAGTTCCCGGCCGGTTGCGGCGCTATACCGGCCGGTTAGCATGGGAGCGACCTCACGGTCAAGATAGTCGGCGAGCCAGGTGAACGCGTGGCCACCGCCGTGGACCCGGTCCAGGGCCTCGAACTCCGTGCTGGCCTGCCGGATCCGCTCGACATCGGCCATGCCGACCGCCCTTGTGCCGTCGTGGCGCGCGATCGCGGCCGGGCCGGGGGCAGGGCTGAAATGCCAGTCGAACCCGGCGGTGGTGGTCGCGGCGACGACGAACCCCGAGCCGAGGAACACCCGCCGCTGCACTACATGCCTCCACAGTTCCGATGCCAGCACGGCTGCCCGATCTGGCGTCGCCGCCAGTGTCAGGCCCAGATGCCCGCCAGGGTCGGTGAACCCGAGTCCCGCTGGCTCCACCGGGCGGCCAAGCCAGTCTCTGAGGATACCGGCGAGCAGCGCGGGCGCCGGGTCATCGGGCACCCGGCCGCGCAGCCACCAGTACACGCTCGCCTGGTCATAGCGCAGGTCCAGCCCCAGATTCGCGGCGGCGGCGTTCACTTTTCTGGCCAGCGCCGCGTGCGAGCGCCCGGCGGCCTCGATCAGCGCCGCCAGCTCATGGTTGGTGACCGGCCGTCCGCGCACGTTCCTCGCTCGCGCTCAAACCTGGGCCCTGCTCAAGCGGCCCGCCTGTGCCCACTGTAAGTCCGCCGCCGGCCGTTGCATCGTGGCCGGCGGCGGCACGCAACCCCGCGCAACCACGCAACGCTCGCCGGTTCCTGCGCAACGGCGCGTGCCTGCTGCCGGCGTTCGTCGCGCGATCTGCTGGTAGCAGGCCCCGCTGTACGGGGAGTGGATGAGATGAGGTGACTGGCATGCAGGACATCCTGGCGGAGATCCGTGCCCGTGTGGACGTGATGCGGGAGCGGGCCCGCGACAGCGGGGCTTATGTGCTGGCGCCGCTGCTGATGCTCGGCACGAACGAGCGGGTCGGCTCCACCTGGCTGTCCGACACGCTGCGCCCGGTCATGGACCAGCACAACGAGCCGTTCCGGCAGCAGCTCGGGGCCGATCATCCGTGGTCGGCCCTCAACCCGCGGCTGGCTGATCCGCCAGCCGGCGCCGGCGGGCTGGGCAGACAGTGGCTGGTGAGCTTCGCGACCGCCAAGTACGGCCCGCACCGGCAGGTCGTGAAGGAGACGAACCTGTTCTTCGCCTTGCCGACACTGCTGTCGCTGCTGCCGGGGGCACCGGTCCTGGTCCTGTCCCGCTGCCCGCTCGGGGTCGCGTCCTCCTTTGTCCGCGGTGACCTGTTCCGCCGCTGGGGATACCGGTCGCGGTATCAGCAGATGCTCGCGATGACCCGGTCCGGGGCGGACTGGGTGCGCCGCCTGGCCCCGCTCGTCCCCGACGATGACCCGCCGGACCTGGTCGCCCTGGTCCGCCTGCAGGTGCTGAACACCGTGCTGATCGCCGGCGCGCTCGCCGGGCAGCAGCCCGCGCACGTCGCTTACGAGACGGCCGTCACCAGGCCGGCCAGCGCCCTGGCCACGCTGATGTCCGCGCTGCCCGATCTCGCATGTGCTCATAGCCTGAACCTCGCCCGCGAGCAGGCACCGCCGTCAGGCGGCATCGATGACACGTTCGCGACTACGAACGCGAAGACAGTACTCACTACGGCCGTGTCACCGGCGGACGCGGCGGTTATCAGTGCCGCCAAGACAGCGGGCCTCGCGGTCGCTAGTGCACTGCTGCCTGAACCGGTGATTGCCGCCGCCAGGTCCTGGCTGTCCGGTGACCACCTGTACCGCCTGGAGCCGCAGCCGGCGGCCCGCCCCATGCAGAGGCCGGTGCCGGCGGCAACGGCTGGCACGCACCCGTATTTCGTGCGGCGCGGCGCTCTGGAGATGCGGAACCTGCTGGTGAGCAACAATGAATACGCCAGGTTCCTGAACGCGCTAGGCGTGGCCGGGATGCCGAACAGCCACGGCGGGACCTGGCTGCTGGCGTGCCAGATGCCGCACGAGCGGGGCGGCCGGCTCCGCCACGACAGCACCGGGCGGTGGACGGTCAGCCCCGGCTATGAGGACTACCCGGCGTACTGGGTCACATGGATCGGCGCCGCCGTGTTCGCCGCCTGGACCGGCGCGCGGCTGCCCACCCGCGCTGAACTGGCCCCGCTCACCGTCGGCGTGCAGGCCAGCGGGCACGCCGGCTACCGCGACGGAGATGCCAGCCCGGTTACCGAACCCGGTACCGGCCCGTCCGGGATCCATCACCTGCTCGGCAACCTGCAGCTGTGGTGCGGCGACGGCCCGGACAGCGACGCCAGCTCGGGCGGGCCGGTCACCAGATGGCTGTATGGCATCGCCTGGAACACCCCCGCGACCCGGGAGGCAGCGGAGCAGCCGCGCAGCCGTCACCTGCTCGGCTGCTCACGCGGGGTCGGCATCCGCCTGGTCCGCGACGGCCAGCAGCCGGTCAGCGCCGCTGAGCTGGTCAGGCGGCTGGGCCAGTGGCTCACCGCAATCGATGACCGGTCGCGGTCGTTGACCGAGATCGACCAGCAGGTGATCCGGCTACTGGACGGATCACAGGCCGATGCTGGCCTTGGCGCCCATGTAGCTGCCAGCGCCAGGGAACCCGTCCATGGCTAGCCGCGCGAACCGCTCGCCGAACCCGAGCGAGGGCAGGTCGGCGATCCTGGCGAACTCCACTCCGCGGATCGGCCGGGTATCCAGCCCTGGCGTGACCTGCCCGGCGATCCCGCCAGTGCGGCGCGCCTCGAAGGTCAGGTGAACCACATGGGTCCCGCCGCCAGGCAGGTGATCGCACACATACAGCAACCGCCCGGGCTCGACGTCCAGACCGGTTTCCTCACGCATCTCCCGCACCAGCGCATCGCGGATCGTCTCGCCTTCCTCGACCTTGCCGCCGGGCAGGCTCCAGCCACGGCCGGTATCGGTGTCCTGGTTCAGCAGCAGGATGCGGTCGTCCTCGATGACGACGCCGGTCACTCGCACGTGCACCGCGTTAACCTACCGCACCGGCGGTCATCATGACCGGTGACGGCGCCATCCAGGTCGTGGTGTGCGCGGGCGGGCTGGGCACCCGGATCGCCGGCTGGTCCCGGTATATCCCCAAAGAGTTCTACCCGGTCGGCGGACGCCCAGGCATCACGCACCTGCTCGACGAGATCGCCCGGTCCGGCCTGGCCGAAGTGGCGATCGTCTGCCACCCGTACTACGACACGTTCACCACCTGGGCACGTTCAGCGCTCAGCCAGGACGGCCAGGACCGGTACGCCCGCGCGGCGCTGCTGCGGCCCGGCCCCAGCCCGGCAGGCGGACTCACGGTCAGCTTCATCACCCAGCACGGCCAATACGCCGACCTCACATCGGTGCTGAACGGCGCCGATCACCTCGCCGCCGCTGGTGACCTGTACGTCGCGTTCGCTGACAACCTCTACCCCGGCAGCAGCCCGCTGACCGCCCTGCGCCATGCCCCAGATGGCAATCCTGCCGTCCTCGGCCGTGCCTACCAGCGGGAACTGGCGGCAAGCTATGGCGTGATCGCTGTGGTCCGCCACCATGGCGAGTTCCTCGTGCGTGAGCTGATCGAGAAACCTTGCCTCGCCGCCGCCACCGGACTGGAACGGCGGTACGGCACCAGGCAGCTGCGGCTGCTGGAGGGCCGCGCCCGGCTGTCCGCCGAGTTCGTCGCCTTCGCCCGCGGCTACCGTGCACCGATCGGTACCGAACCCAGGCTCACGCTCGCGCTGGCCGCGTACGCCCGTCACCGCCCAGTCAGCGTCATCACCACTACCAGCCAGGTCATCGACCTGGGAGCCAGGCGGGCCGGGGGCGAAAGTCCGCCGGGTCCAGGTAGGCCAGGGTGGCTGGGCCGCGGCTCTCGGCGATGGCGAGTCGGCTGGCGAGTTCCCTGGTGCCGGTGAGCGATGCGGCGGACAGGCCGCTGAGGGCCTGCCCGACGAGGCGGGCGGTTTCGCGATCGGGAGCGGTGGCAAGGGCAGCGTCGCCAATGACCACGATGCCGACCCAGCCTGGCGGGCAAAGTCGCGACCGGGACGACACAGCGACGCTGGGACCGGGGCGAACCCGGTGGTCCCGGCGGGGTGCTCCCACAGTCCCAACTCGGAAATCGCCCTGCTCACAAGGCCTGAACAGTTAAAGAGACACGGCAGCAAAGCGCGGAAACGGCGGCGAGCCCACCATCCACCCCCGCTTCACCAACATCGTGCGGGCCCTGCGCAACGCGGGCCTGCAGGTGGGATTCTGCACCAACGCCACCACGCTCACCGACGAGCAGATCAGCGAGTTGGCTCGTATCGGCGGGGTGCACGCCAACATCTCGCTGGACGGGTTCCGGCCCGAGTCGCACGGCAAGCTGGCTCACTCGGCATCACCGTCACCCGCACCCATGACACCTACGACACACTCATCCACAGTGCCAGAAAGTATCCGCTCCCAGCGCCCACCGGCCGCCCCAGCCTGCGTCCTCCTGGTGGACCTGCCGCGATCCTGGGCGTACCTCTCATGGACTAATTGCGTTGTCTGGCCAGGGCCAGACGGGTTAGCCTCGGCAGGTCGCCGCACCGCGCGGCGCAGCAGACCGGAAGGGAGGCGCGATGTCCGCTCATCATCAGGCGCCTCCGGAGACTGGCCGATAGCAGTCCCGGTCGCGCCTCTGCTCAGCAGAGGAATGACATGACCTCGCAGTCAGCTTCACAGTCGATCTCGGCCGGCCGGACAGATGACGTCCCGGCGAGCTGGGACGAGCGCACGACCCTGACCACGCTCCTGGACTACGCCCGTGACACCGTGCACGCCAAGTGCGCGGACTTGTCGGACTCCGGTGCCCGCCGCGCGCCGCTGCCCGGCTCCCCGTTGATGACGATTTCCGGGCTGGTCAGCCACCTGCGCTGGGTCGAGAGCTCGTGGATCGAGAAAACGCTCCTGGGCGGCAAGATCGACGCACCGTGGACCGATGACGATCCCGATCGCGAGTTCCGCATCGCCGTCACGGTGCCGCTCACCCAGTTGCTGGCCGAGTACCGGGCGGCCTGCGCACGGCATCGTGACCTCGTGGCCTCCCTTGACCTGGACACACCGTCCCGGGGCGACCTGGGCTGGCGGGCCGAGCCGGTCACGCTGCGCTGGATCCTGCTTCACCTGGTCGAAGAGACGGCCCGGCATAACGGCCACATCGACATCCTCAGGGAACTCGCGGACGGCACGCGCGGCAGGTAACGTTCGAGCCTTTGCCGGCCCGTCCGCCAGGCCGGGCCGGCAAAGGCGCCGTCACGTCAGGGCTAGAGCGATGGCGTGCAGGGCCAGGCCCACGCCGGCCCCGACGACCGTGCCGTTGATGCGGATGAACTGCAGATCGCGGCCGAGCAGCAGCTCCAGCTGGCTAGAGGTCTCCGCGGCGTCCCACCGCTGGATGGTCGCGGTGACCAGACCGGCGAGTTCGTCGTGGAACTGGTCGGCGAGCGCCCTGGCACCCGACTCGACCACCCGCTCGAGGCTCTCCTGGAGCAGGCGGTCTGACTCCAGGCGCCGGCCCGCCGCCGTCAGCGCCTCGGCGAGTCGGCGGCGCAGCTCAGAGTCCGGGTCGGCGGCCTGGGTCCGCAGCGTCTCCTTGGCGCTCTTCCACAGCGACGAGGACCAGTTCCGCAGCCCGGCGCTGCCCAGCACGTCGTGCTTGAAGCGCTCCCCGCGCTCGCGCAGCTCCGGGGATGTCTCCAGGCGGTCAGGGAGCCCGGCGATCCACTTCTCGAACTGATGCCGGGCCTGGTCGTCGGGATTGGCGGCCATGGCCGCCAGCCGGCGGCGCAGCCGGGTGAACAGGCGCTCGAAGACCCGCCGGTACGCTGCCTCGGGCATCCAGCGGGGTGCTTCGATCTCGAACTGCTCGCGAAGCTCCCCGTAATGATCGGTGAGATAGTGATCGGCACCGGACACGATCGTGTTGAACAGCCCGGTGTGGTGACCTCCCGCGAGGATGACCCGCAGGGCCCGACCGGCCAGCGGCGCCACCTCGACGGTGTCGGCCGCCCGGGTCAGCTCGGCGGTGAGCACGCGCTGGACATCCTCATCGCGCAGCGTCTCGGCCAGCGCGACCACCAGATCCGCGGCGTGGCCGGCAAAGCCTGCGGCACTGGCCGGGTCGGCCAGCCACGCGGCCAGCCGGGGGGCGAGCCGGGTGGCACGGATCCGCTCGGCCAGGACATCGGCGGTCAGAAAATTTTCCTGGACGAACTGACCGAGGGTGGCGGCGAACTGATCCTTCCGCTCGGCGAGCAGCGCGGTGTGCGGGATCGGCAGGCCCAGCGGGCGGCGGAACAGGGCCGTCACGGCGAACCAGTCGGCCACGCCGCCGACCATGGCCGCCTCCGCGGCGGCCTGCAGGTAGCCGGGGAATGTCCCGCGCGCACCGGCCGCGGTCACGGCCACGAACAGGACCGTGACCCCGGCGAGCAGCGCGGTAGCCCGCCGCCGCGCGGCGGCCAGGCGGCGTGCCCGCAGCTCCGGCGGCTCGTGCCCGGGCGTCGGCGTCGGCGTCCGCGCAGCGGACAGCGTCGCGGTCGGTCCCATCGGGCAGCCTCCCGGTCAGTCCGCGGCGCAGCGCGGAAATCCGCGGCCGCTTCGGGCGAGCACGTCAGCCCTAGTCTCGCAGGAGCCGCATAATCCTCGCGGCACCCCGGCTGGCTACTGGCCGGTGCGGCCGTCGATGCACTCGCGCAGCAGGTCGGCGTGACCGGCGTGCCGGGCGTATTCCTCGATCACGTGGACGATCACGTCCCTGACGGAGACGCTGCCGTCATCGATCGGTACCTGGCGGCCGAGGTCGTCTTCGGGGAAGGTGTCGAACCATTCGTCCGCCCCGGCGATCTCGGCCTTCCAGGTGGTGAAGGCGTCCTTGACGACGTCGGGATCCGCGATGGCGCCGCTGAAATCCCAGTCCAGGTCGTCCTCGCGCTTGTACAGCCGCGGCGCGTCAGTCCGTCCTTGCAGCACGCGCTGGAACCAGTGGTTCTCTACCTGTGCCAGGTGACGGACCAGGCCGAGCAGACTCAGGGAGCTAGGCGGCACCGAGCGCCGGGCGAGCTGGTCGGCGTCCAGTCCCTCGCACTTCATCTCGAGGGTCAGCCGGTAGTTGCCGAGGTACTCCCGGTAGGTCTCCTTTTCGCCGTCGGGATTCCCGTACGTCCTGGGGTCATCCTCGGGGGTGATCCACATGTTGCTCATGACCCAACCCAATCGCAGGCTCACAGCACCGGGCAACTCCAAATCCCTCGTGACGACGCTCCGGCCCGCTGGAGCGCTCGAAGTTGACGTTCTTTCCGGCCCCCCTCAGCGGATGAAGACGAGCTTCCCGCGGACGTGGCCGGCCTGGCTGATGCGGTAGACCTCGGCGGCGCGGTCGAACCCGAACGTCTGCACCGTGATCGCCAGCTTGCCCCGGGCCAGCAGCCCGGCCACCTCCGCGAGGGCCTCGGTGGTCCTGCTGTCCGCGCCGCCGCTGGTCACCCTGGCGCCCGCTGCGCCGGCCGTGAAGTTGGCGATGGTCAGCACCTGGGACGGCTCGGAGACCAGGCTGATCAGGTCCCCGATCGGGGTCTTGCCGGCGATGTCGAAGACCGCGTCGACCTGGCCGCCGGCCGCGGCCAGCACGCGGCCGGCCACCCCCGTGCCGTACAGCACGGGGGTCGCCCCGATCTCCCGCAGGTAGTCATGGTTGGCCTCGCTCGCCGAGGCGATCACCCGCGCCCCCCTGGCCACCGCCATCTGCACGGCCATCGCCCCCACGCCGCCCGCGCCGCCGTCGGCGAAGATCGTGTCGCCGGCCGTGACGCCGAGCAGCCGCAGGCCGCGCTCGGCCGTCTCACCGGACACGCCGGCCGCGGCCGCCACCGGCCAATCGACGGACGCTGGCCTGGCCGCCCACGAGTCGAGCACGGCGTACTCCGCCTGCGTGTCCCGGCCGCAGCCGAACACCTCATCGCCCACGGCTACCCCAGCGGCCCCCTCGCCGACCTCGTCCACCACGCCTGCCGCGTCGTATCCGAGGTAGCCCGGGCCGGACAGCGGCTGGCCGCCGGACATGCCCCCCGACATGGCCCCGCTGAATATCTTCCAGTCGATCGGGTTCACGCTGGCCCCCCGCACGGCGATCCGGACCTGCCCCGGGCCCGCGTGCGGATCGGGAGCATCGGCCCAGCTGAGGACCTCGGGCCCGCCGTACTCCGTGAACTGCAGCGCTCGCATCCGATCGTCCTTTCCGGCGGCCTGTCGGGTTAGCGCCTCACGGTACGCGACTGTGCACATGGCTGCGGTCGCCGGACGGCTCAGCGCAGTTCCTGGACGCGGACCAGGTTGCCCGCGGGGTCGCGGAAGGCGCAGTCCCGAATGCCGTACGGCTGCTCGACCGGCTCCTGGACGACCTCGGCGTCGCTGGCCTGCAGCCGCTCGAAGGTCTCGTCGAGATCCTTGCTGGCCAGCAGGATCCAGCCGTAGGTGCCCTTGGCCATCATCTCGGCGATCATACGGCGCTCGTCGTCGGTGACGCCGGGGTCAGCGGCCGGCGGCGCCAGCAGGATGGACGTGCCGGGCTGGCCGACCGGGCCGACCGTGATCCAGCGCATCTTGCCCTGACCGACATCGTTGCGGACCTCGAAGCCGAGGACGTCACGATAGAAGGCCAGGGAGGCGTCCGGGTCGTCGTGCGGGAGAAAGCTCGCGTGAATGGTGATGTCCATGCCGGTCAGGTTAGCTGCGCCTCGATGACCTGCGCTTCTCGATTCCTGACCGGTCTGGTCACCTGCTTTGCCACGCACGGCGGCATCCCCGCCGTCGCGCGGGCGGCCTGGCTGCGGTAGGTGCTGGGCGGCATGCCGGCCAGCTCGGCGAAGCGGGTGCTGAAGGTGCCCAGCGACGAGCAGCCGACCGCGAAGCAGACCTCAGTGACGCTGAGGTCTCCCCGGCGCAGCAGCGCCATCGCCCGCTCGATCCGTCGCGTCATCAGGTAGCTGTACGGCGACTCGCCGTAGGCGAGCTTGAACTCGCGGCTGAGGTGCCCGGCCGACATGTGCGCGCCGCGGGCGAGTGCCTCGACGTCCAGCGGCTGCGCGTACTCCCGGTCGATCCTGTCCTTGACGCGGCGCAGCCGCGCGAGGTCGCTCAGCCGCTGCGCCGAGGCGGATCTGCTGGTCACACGCACGATCGTACCTCCGCGCAAATATTGAAGGCATTTTCCCGAACGGTTCCAGCAGACTCACGGTGCTCGCGCGAAAGGGAGAGGGGGCGGGTCGGGGAATGATGATGGCGTGACCGAACCGGGGTTTGACGCCGAGGGGCTTTTCGACGCGGACTACCTGTACTTCTTCGCCGAGCGGCTGGAAGAGCGCAGCGACGCCGAGACCGACCTGATCTGGAGCCTGGCCGGGCTCGAGGCCGGCATGGAGGTCCTGGACCTGGCCTGCGGCCACGGGCGCATCGCCAACCGGCTCGCCGCGCGCGGCTGCCGCGTGACCGGGCTGGATGCCAACGCCGTGTTCCTGCGGCGGGCCCGGCAGGACGCGCAAGCTCGCGGGGTCACGGTGGATTACGTCCAGGGCGACATGCGGGAGCTGCCGTGGCGCCGGAGGTTCGACCGGATCGTCAACTGGTACACGGCGTTCGGCTACTTCGACGACGCGGGTAACCGGCAGGTACTCGAGCAGGCCGCGGCCGCGCTGCGGCCGGGCGGCCGGCTGGCGATGGAGCTGAACAACCTCATCTGGCTGACCCGGTACTACACGCCCGCCGTCGTGAAGAAGCGCAACGGCGACCTGGTCGTAGATCAGCAGTACCTGGACCCGCTGACCAGCCGCAGCAACATCATCCGGACCGTCATCCGCGGCGGCCGGATCCGCCAGTTCCCGTACTTCGTGCGGCTGTTCACCTTCCCCGAGCTGCACGGCTGGCTGCTCGCGTCGGGGTTCACCGAGGTCAGCGGCTACGGCGAGGACGGGGCCGCGCTCACGGCAGAGCACCGGCGGATGATCATCGTTGCCCGGTGCTAGCTACAGGTTGTTAGCTACCGCGATGATCTCGGGGCTCTGCGGGCTAACCGGTGACCGGTCCCAGTCGCCGTACCAGGTGACTGGGCCGTAGCCGGCCTCAGCCAGGAAGTCAGCCACCTGCTCCTGGCTCATGAAGCGCAGGGTCTCGGGGATGACGATCACGTCCTGGCCGTCTTGGCCGTCTTGGTCGCCTGAGCCGTCTTGGCCGGCGAAGCGAAAGCAGGTCTCGTAGGTCACCAGTTCGCCGAGCACCGACCTGATGTCGTAGTGCACGTCGGCGGTCACCTCCCCGGTCCTGACCTGCCGCCGGGTTTCCTGCGGGCTCCAGTGCGCCCACTCGCGCACGTCGGGATTCCTGGTCTCGAAGGCGAGGCGGCCGCCGGGGGCCAGGTGCTGGCGCAGGTCAGTCAGGAGCGCGCGGACCTCGCGATCGCCGGTGAAGATCTGGAAGACGTGGCCGGTCATCACGATGAGGTCGAACCGGTCCCCGGCGGGCAGGCCCGCGCTGTCGGCCTCGATCCAGCGCACCCGGCCGCCGCCGGGCCGGACGCGGGCCACGGCCAGCATCGCGGCCGCCGGATCCGCGCCCGTCACCTGGTGTCCGCGGGCGGCAAGCTCGCAGGCCAGCGCGCCCGTGCCGCACCCCAGGTCGAGGATTCGGGCCGGCTCGCCCGGCTGGCCGGCCAGGCCGAGGTAGAAGCCGGTGTCCGGGCCCGGCGGGTTCAGCGCGTCGTAGACCGCGGCCAGCCGGGGATCGGCGTAGCTGGCGGACACCATCGCGATCTCTCTTTGGGGTCAGGCGATCGTGGCGGTGATGGCGGCGACGTAGACGGCGGCCGGGTTCCCCGGCTGCCAGCCCGGCAGCGGGTCGATGCAGTCGATCTGCCGGAACCCGCGGCGCTCCCAGAACGCCCTCGTGGCCACGTACGGCTCGCCGGCCAGCGCGTCCACGCACGCCTGCGCGTCCTGCGGCCGGGCACCGCGCAGCCTGATCATCTCTTCAGCATGCCGCACGCTTCGGTGTTTCGCCGAACGCGAATCGAATCGACCGCGCTGGCCCGGACGCGACTGGCACCCTGGAAGCATGGGTGAGTGTTTCGTGCTGGTGCATTCGCCGGTGCTGGGGCCGGCCAGCTGGGTACCGGCCGCGGCGGCGCTGGCGGCTGCGGGTCACCAGGTCATCGTCCCCTCGCTGTCCGGTTTCGCCGACGGGGGGCCTCCGTACGCGCCGCGGCTCGTGCGGCGGGCCTGCGCGCAACTGCCCGACTGCGCCGATGACCAGGTCGTGCTGGTCGTCCACTCCGGCGCCGGAGAGCTCGCCCCCTACCTGGCCGACGCCATCCCCGCTCGCGGCATGACCGTGGTGTTCGCCGATGCCGGCCTGCCGCCGCAGTCAGGGCCCGCGACGGTGACCGACACCGCGTTCCTGCCGGCCCTGCGCGACCTGGCCAACGAGGGCATGGTCCCGCCCTGGCCGCAATGGTGGCCGGCCGACGTCGTGTCCGCGCTGTTCCCCGACGAGCAGGCTCAGCGGCAGGTGGCCGGCGAGGCCACGCCACTGCCGCTGGCGTTCTTCGCAGAGCAGTTGCCGCCGCTCCCCGAGGGATGGCCGTCACGCCGGTGCGCCTACCTCAGGTTCTCCGAGGGCTACCTCGGCCCGGCCCGGGAGGCGCGCGACCGCGGCTGGCCGGTCAGGGAACTGTCCGGAGAGCACCTGCACATGATCGTCGAGCCCGCCGCCGTCGCCAGCGCGATCGTCGATCTCGCCGCCGAGGCGACTGTACAGCGATGAGCCTGCGGGTCTTTGGTACCGGGCGCCAGGCTCAGCGGGTCGGCCGGCCGAGCAGCTTCTGCAGGCTGCGGCGGTCGCGCTTGGTTGGCCGGCCGGCGCCGCGATCGCGGACCGCCACCGCGGCCGCCTCCTCGCGGGGCGGCGGAGGCGGGCTGTTGTCGATGTAGCACTCGGCGGCCACCGGGGCCCCGACGCGCTTGGTGATGACCCGCGTCACGACCACGATGCGCTCGCGTCCCTCCTGGCGCAGCCGCACCTCGTCGCCGGCCCGGATGATGTGCGCGGGCTTGACCCGCGTCCCGTTGATCCGGACGTGCCCGGCCCGGCAGGCGACCGCCGCGGCCGACCGGGTCTTGGCCAGCCGCACCGACCAGATCCAGCTGTCCACCCGCGCCGTCTGGTCGCCGGTCATTCAGCCACTGTAGTGCTTCTGCCGTGCCTGACCCTCAGGCGGCGGGCAGGCCGAACAGCGGGCGGCACGCCTCGAAACCGTCGATCAGCACCTGGTCCCCGAGGCCGCCGGCCAGCCAGTCGGCGCGCAGCAGCCGCATGAACTGCATGACGTCGACGCGGCCTCCGTGAGCGTGCAGCGACTCGCCGTTGGGCCGGTACCCCAGGGCGCGGGAGACGCCCAGCGAGGCATGGTTGTCGTGCCAGGCCGAGGTGATCGCCGCCTGGGCCTCCAGCGGCCCGAAGGCCAGCGCGAGCACCGCGCTGCGCATCTGCTGGCCGTACCCGCGGCCGCGCGCCTCGGGGACCAGGAACGACGAGGTCTCGACCGTGCGCAGGGTGAGAAAGTCTTCGCCCTCAAGCTCCTGGACGCCCAGGATCCGGTCGGCCGCGCGGACCACGAAGTTGAGCCGCCAGGCCAGCGGGCGCCAGGTGCCGTAGGCCTTCCAGTAGCTCTGGTGGGAGACGGTCCCGCGGCTGACACGCTGGTCGCCAGCCTCCCAGGCGGCCGCCGGATCCTGTTCCACGTCATCGGGCAGCAGGTCGGCGAGCGGGGCCAGGTCGGCCTCGGTCATCGGGCGCAGGGTCAGGCCGGCCACGGCCAGGCGCAGGTCGAACAGCGGCCAGTACCGGTAGGTCATGACGCCGACGCTAGGAGAGGCCACCCGCCCGCACAACGGAATTACCGAAGGCGGTTGACTCCGGCCGAGGTGCGTCGAACCGGGCTAGCTCGCCCGGATCTGCTCGCGCACGGCGGCGGTGACCTGCTCGGCGCGCCTGATAATGTCGTCCGCCTTGCCAGTCTCGGAGATCATGTCCAGGCTGGTCTGCTCGTCGGCGATGCTCGACAGGCTGATCTCGACGTTCAGCCGGGCGGTCGCCACCGCGGCCCGGGCCGCCTCGGCCGCGGCGGCCACGTCAGCGATCACGTTGCGATTCCCGATCGTGGCCAGCGCCTCGGCCAGATCCACCACCATCGAGGCGACGCTGATCACCCTGGCCTGCGGCCAGGCGCTGTTGACCAGCGCCTGGCCGATGGCCGAGGACCGGGCCGACTTCTCCTCGTCGGTCGCCTCGGGAAGCCTGAACGCGTTCGCCAGCGCGAGGAACGCGTCCTCATCCGCCTCGGCCAGGCGCAGCGCGATGCCGCGCAGCGCATCGACCTCGGTGATGACCCGGCTGATCATCACCTGATGCTCGGCGTACTTCGGGCCGGTGGTGTACCGGGCGACCTGGCCGAGCAACGCCGCGCCCTGCGCGGCATGCAGGGCCGCGGTGGCCCCTGCGGCCGGTGCCGGAACGCGATCCGCGAGCCGATCGAGGAAGTCACCGATCTTCTCGTCGCTGATGGGCATTCGGCCTCCCAGGGGGTTTCGTGTGTGTGCGCGCGCAATTGCGTGAGACGTTCCCGCGGAGACGCGCGTCAGCGGGGGAGTTCGATGGCGTAGCGGACCTCGTCTACGTCCGCCTCGCCCGCCCGGCGCAGGACAAGATCCTCTATCACCGGCCCGGCCTCACACCGCAGCGTCAGGCCGAGACCAGGTCGCAGACGAAGATGAGGGTCTCGCCCGGTGCGATGGCGCGGCCGGCACCGCGGTCGCCGTAGGCCAGGTGGGCCGGAATGATCAGCTGGCGGCGGCCGCCGACCTTCATCCCCTGGATGCCCTGGTCCCAGCCGGCGATGACCCGGCCGGCGCCGAGCTGGAACGACAGCGGCTCGCCCCGGTTCCAGCTGGCGTCGAACTCCTCGCCGTTGGAGAACGCGACCCCGACGTAGTGAACCTCGACCGTGTCCCCGGCCTGCGCGACGGCGCCGTCACCCTCCCAGATGTCGGTGATCTCCAGGCTGGCCGGCGGCTCGCCGCCGGGAAAGTCAACCTCGGGCTTGTCGATGTTCATGCTCGTGCCTCCGTACGTCCGCTGCGACGGGGACACACGCTACCAAGTCCGGGGGAGTCAGCCGGCCGCCGCGGTAACCGCCGCCAGGATTTCGGCAGGCTCGGAGCGGGTCGTGTAGTTGGGGTGGACGTCGATCCAGCGGCCCGGCCGCACCCTAAGGGGAAGGATTCTGGTCGCTCCAGCGACCAGAATCCTTCCTGCTGATGAAGGGAGACGCTTAGCGGGCGGGGGCGGGGGCGAGGGCCGGACAGGGGGCTTCCGGTGATCGTCACACTGGGAGGCGCGCTCGACGTGACCAATAAGATGCCCCACAGGTCGAGCGGTTCGGCCCGTGATCCTGAAGGGAGGCCGATGAGCCCGCGGACCGTGCTTACCTTCTCCGCGCCATCCGAGCAACGCCGGGCGATCGCGGACATCTTGGAACCGTTCGGGAAAATCGCCTTTCTCGCTGACGCGGGAGAAGATCCGGGGGCACGGGCGGCCATGCTGCGGCCCGCCGAGGCGCTGATCGTCGGGCATCCCGGCCGTGAGCTCACCGCGGCCGACCGCGAGTCGCTCGGCCGGGTCGGGCTGATCCAGCTGGTCAGCGCGGGCGTCGATCACGTCGATTTCGCGGCGCTGCCGCCGGGCGCGGTGGTGGCCGGCAACGTGGGCGCGTTCGCCGACCCGATCGCCGAGCACGTGCTGGGGATGACGCTGGCGCTGGCCAAGCGGCTGGCCCGCGGGCACGCCATGCTGGCGGCCGGCTCCTTCGATGAGCTGGACACGCTGCGGCTGCGCGGCGGGACGGCCGGGATCGTCGGCTACGGCGGCATCGGCCGCGCGTCCGCGCGGCTGCTGCGCGCGCTCGGCATGACCATCTACGCGGTCAACACCAGCGGCCGGGCCGACGAGCACGCGGACCGGGCCGGCACGCTGGCCGACCTGCCCGGCGTGCTCGCGCAGGCCGACGTGCTCGTGCTGGCGCTGCCGCTGACCCGGGCCACCCGCGGCCTGATCGGCGCGGCCGAGCTCGGCCTGATGAAGCCGCAGGCGATCCTGGTCAACGTGGCCAGGGGTGCGATCGTTGATGAGGACGCGCTGTTCGCGCACCTGCAGGCGCACCCGGAGTTCTGCGCCGGGATCGACACCTGGTGGGACGAGCCCAGGCACGGCGAGCCGTTCCGGCCGCGGCTGCCGTTCCTCAGCTTGCCGAACGTGCTCGGCTCGCCGCACAATTCCGGCGACGTGCCGGGCATCGGCGTCGAATCGCTGGCCACCGCGGCCCGCAACGTCGCCGCGTTCCTGCGCGGCGACCCGCCGCGCGGCGTGCAGGATCCGGCCGACTACGCGGCTCAGCCGACGTAGACCTTGACCGCGGCGGTCAGGTCGGCGAGCGCGGCCTTGGCGTCGGCGAAGTACATGCTGGTCTTGGGGTCGGTGTACAGCTCGTTGTCGATGCCGGCGTAGCCGCTGCCCATCGACCGCTTGATCACGATGATGCTCTTGGCCTGATCGACGTCGAGGATCGGCATGCCGGAGATGGCCGTGCCCGGCCGCCGGGCCGCGGGGTTAGTCACGTCGTTGGCCCCGACCACCAGGGCCACGTCGGCCCGGGCGAACTCCGGGTTGATCTCCTCCATCTCCTTGAGCTGCGGGTAAGGCACGTTCGCCTCGGCGAGCAGCACGTTCATGTGCCCGGGCATCCGGCCGGCCACCGGGTGGATGGCGTAGCTGACGTCCACGCCGCGGTCCTCCAGCAGGCCGGCCAGCTCGGCCACCTCGTGCTGGGCCTGCGCGGCGGCGAGCCCGTAGCCGGGGACGATGATGACCCGCGCGGCGTAGGCGAGCTGGATGGCCGCGTCGTCCCCGCTGATCGAGCGCACCTCGGCGCCGCTGGAGCCGACGGCGGCCACTGCGCTGTCTCCGGTGCCGAATCCGCCCACGATGATGTTGGCCAGCGACCGGTTCATCGCGTCGGCCATCAGCTTGGTCAGGATGCCGCCGGACGCGCCGACCAGGGCGCCCGCGATGATCAGCGCATCGTTGCCGATCACGAAGCCGGCCATCGCGACCGCCGTGCCGGTGAACGCGTTCAGCAGCGAGATCACCACTGGCATGTCCGCGCCGCCGATCGGCAGCACCATCGTCACCCCGAACGCCAGCGCCGCGATGATCACCACGATCAGCCCGGCCGTGCTCGGGGTGGAGATCATGAACGCCGACATGCCGACCGCCACCAGCGCGATCGCGACGTTGACCAGCCGGGAGCCGGGGAACGAGATCGGCTGGCCGGGAATCGTGCCCTGCAGCTTGCCGGCCGCGATGATCGACCCGGAGAACGTCACCGCGCCGATGATCACGTCGAGCAGCGTGGTGACCGTGGTGGACTCGGGCACGCCGTGCACCGCGTTGACCAGGCCGGTGTAGTCGTGGATCCCGACCAGCGCCGCGGCCCCGCCGCCGACGGCGTTGAAGATGCTGACCAGCTGCGGCATCGCGGTCATCTGCACGGTCCGCGCCGAGTACAGCCCGGCGGCGGCGCCCATCAGGGCGCCCGCGAACAGCACGATCCAGCCGGTCGCGCTGACCGTGCCATCGTGGATGATCAGCGCGAACGTGGCCGCCACCGCGGCGGCCATCCCGCCGCCGGAGACCGCGTTGCCCTGCCGCGCCGTCGCCGGGGTATTCATCAGGTGCAGGCCCAGGACGAACGAGGCGGCCGAGGCTAGGTATATAAGCTGAATAATTGTTCCGAACGGGGTCATGCCGGTCCTCCGCCCGGCCGCGAGCCGTCGCTCAGGCTCGGGGCCTGCTGCGGGGCGGGCACGCTGCGTCGGCGGAACATCCGCAGCATCCGCCCGGTCACGACGTACCCGCCGACCACGTTCATCGCCGCGAAGAACGCCGCCACGAAGGCCAGGATGTAGCCCACCGGGTTGTTCGCGGTGACGGCGATCAGCATGGCGCCGGCCAGCACGATGCCGTGGATCGAGTTGGCCGCCGACATCAGCGGCGTGTGCAGGGTGGCCGGGACCTTGCTGATCACTTCGATGCCGACCAGCAGGCTCAGCACGAAGATGGTCAGGTCAGTCAGCAGTCCGGTCGGCATCGTCGCCTCCTCCAGCGTTGTCGTCCGCGGTTCCGGCGGGTGTTTCCCCGGTGAGGGCGGCGGTCGCCGGGTGGATCACCCGGCCGCCGTGCGTGACGACCACGCCGGCCTGGATCTCGTCCCCCGGGTCGATCGCGAGGCTGCCCTCGCTGGTCATGTGCAGCAGCAGGGCCGTCATGTTCCGCGAGTAGGCCGCGGACGCCGCGGTGGGCACGGTGGCGGGCAGGTTGTCCGCGCCGATCACCGTGACCCCGTTCTCGGTCACGACCTGCTGGCCGGCCGCCGAGCCGGCCACGTTGCCGCCCAGCGCGCTGGCGGCCATGTCCACGATCACCGAGCCGGCCAGCATGGCCTTCACGGTGTCCTCGGTCACCAGCAGCGGAGGACGGCGGCCCGGCACCTGGGCGGTGGTGATCACCACGTCCTGGACGGCGATGTGGCTGCTCAGCTCGGCCTGCTGGGCGCGCCGCTCCTCGTCGGTGAGCTCGCGGGCGTAGCCGCCCTCGCCGGCGGCCGAGGCGACCGCCTTGAGCTCGAGGAACGTCGCCCCGAGCGACTCGACCTCGGACTTGGAGGTGGGCCTGATGTCGTACCCGGTGACCACCGCGCCGAGCCGGCGCGCGGTGCCGATCGCCTGCAGGCCGGCCACCCCGGTGCCGAGCACGAGCAGCCGGGCCGGGCGCGCGGTGCCCGCCGCGGTGATCAGCAGCGGGAAGAACCGGCCGAACGCGGCGGCCGCGACGAGCACGGCCTTATACCCCGCGACGTTCGACTGCGAGGTGAGCGCGTCCATCTGCTGGGCGCGGGACAGGGTGCGCGGCAGGCCGTCCAGGCTGACCGCGGTCACCCCCTGGCGGGCCAGCTGGTCGGCCAGCCCTGGGTCGGTCAGCGGGGCCAGCATGCCGAACACCGCCTGGCCGGCCCGCAGCTGCGGCAGCAGTCCTGGGTCGGGCTTGCCGACCGTCACGATCGCGTCGGCGGCGGCGGGCAGCTCGTCCCTGGACACGATCGTCGCCCCGGCTTCGGCGTAGGCGCTGTCAGGAAACCAGGCGCCGTCGCCCGCACCCGACTGCACCAGCACCTCGACGCCGGCCGGGGCGAGCCTGCCGACCGCGTCGGGGGCCAGCGCCACCCGGCGTTCGCCCGGAGCGACTTCCTTGACGACAGCGACCTTCATCGGCGCAACCTCGCAGTGCCCTATTGCCTTGTTGGTCTGGGACTTACTAGTCATGGGCCCGTTAGTCAGGGGCCTGTTGACCCTATACATCATGCCGTCGATCGGAAAGAGCGCGGTCGGCGGCCCGGGCGGCCAGATAATGGGTGGCGCGGGAGGCCGGGCCGGGCTTTGCTGGACGGATGCACATTGAGCGGTTCGATCCGGCGGCGGACGCCGCGAAGGTCCAGGCCTGCTACGAGATATACACCGCGTGTCACCCGGTGGACGAGCCTGGCGGCCCGATCATGACCGCCCCGGTCTTCGCCGGCTGGTTCAGCCGGGGCTGGGACGGCTCCCCGCGCGAGGCGGGGATGGCGATCGGCGACGACGGCGCCTGCGTGGGCTGCTACCTGCTGGAGCTGCCCGACCGGGAGAACAAGCACCTCGGCTATCTGGCCATGTGCGTCCGGCCTGACCAGCGGCGCCACGGCTACGGCAGCGCGCTGCTGCGGTACGCCACCGGCCGGGCGGCCGGCCACGGCCGCACCCTGCTGACCAGCGAGACGCGGATCGGCTCGGACGGCTGGGCCTTCGCCTCGGCGGCGGGCGCGCGCGCCGAGCTGGTCGAGGTCAGGCGGGTGCTCGAGCTGGCCGACATTCCGGCCGCCCGGCGGGCCGAGCTGCGGCGCGCGGCGGAGAAGGCGGCCGGCGGCTACTCGCTGATCCGCTGGCAGGGCCCGACCCCCGACGAGTACCTGGACCAGGTGGCGACGGTGCTGTCCGCCATGGCCGACGCGCCGCACAGCCCCGGCCATGAACCGCACCAGAACGACGCCGAGCGGGTCAGGAGCGGCGAGAGCCGCGACCGGGAGCAGGGCGTGCGCCGCTATTCGGTGGCGGCCAGGTGCGACAGGACCGGTGAGCTGGCCGGCATGACTCAGCTCGGCGTGGAGTCGGCGAGCCCGCAATGGGGATACCAGTTCTTCACCGCGGTCGCCAGGGCGCACCGGGGCCACCGGCTCGGCCTGTGGGTCAAGGTGGACATGCTCGACATGCTGGCCGATGCCGAGCCTGGCCTGCGCCGCATCCACACCGGCAATGCCGATCTCAACGCGCACATGATCGCCATCAACACCGAGCTGGGGTTCAGGGTCCTGCACGAGTGGCAGACCTGGCA
>DASXZD010000037.1:0-32438 GCA_036502085.1 Streptosporangiaceae bacterium | reverse complement strand
GGCTTGACTAGACTAGACTAGGTGTGGTGAGCTTCGAAATATGAGCGAGAGCGTTAACGTCTACGAAGCCAAGACTCACCTGTCACAGCTCCTGGATCGCGCCGCGGCCGGAGAGGAGATCGTTATCGCCCGGGCCGGCCGGCCGGTTGCGCGCCTGGTGGCCCTGGCGGAGCCGGCCCCGGTCCGGCGCACCCCGGGCGGGTGGCACGGGAAGGTCAGCATTGCCCCGGACTTCGACGAGCTGCCCGCGGAGATGGAGGCCGCCTTCGGGGGGGAGCGTCCGTGAGGCTTCTGCTGGACACCAGCGCGCTGCTGTGGTGGCTCGCCGGCGAAGGCCTGGCGGCTCAAGCACAGGATGCGATTGCCGATCCGGAGAACCTTGTCGTCGTCTCGGCCGTGAGTGCGTGGGAGATCTCCGTTAAGAAGGCGCTGGGGAAGCTCGCGGCGCCGGATGACCTTGAGCATCAGGTCCAGGCGGGAGGCTTCACGCCGCTGCCGGTAACGATTGCCCACGGGGTGGCAGCGGGACAGCTCGCCCGCCATCATGACGACCCGTTCGACCGCATGCTCATAGCTCAGGCGCTCGCGGAGGGGCTGACGATCGTGACGCGAGATAAGCGATTCAGCGAATACAGCGTTGCCCTCATGCCAGCCTGACCGATTCCAGGCCCCGGCCACGCCCTGCGGGCCGTCGGCTTGCGGGACTCGGGGGGCCTGGGCTGGTTAGATGGCGGCGTGCGGATCGCGACCTGGAACGTGAACTCGGTAATCGCGCGGCTGCCCCGGCTGACGGAATGGCTGGAGCAGGCCGCGCCCGACGTGGTGTGCCTGCAGGAGACGAAGGTCGGCGCGGACGCCTTCCCCGTCGAGGCCGTCGCGCCGCTCGGCTACGCGGTGGCCCACCACGGCGAGGGCCGCTGGAACGGCGTCGCCGTGCTGTCCAGGGTCGGGCTGGATGATGTCGAGCGCGGCCTGCCCGCCGACCCCGGCTTTCCCGACGTCGGCACGCTGGAGGCCCGCACTCTGGCGGCCACCTGCGGGCCGGTCAGGCTCCGGTCGGTGTACGTGCCCAACGGGCGCACCCCCGACGACCCGCACTACGCCTACAAGCTGCGCTGGCTCACCGCGCTGCGGGACGCGGTCGTCGCCGACGCCTCGGGAGCCCGGCCGTTCGCGGTCATGGGCGACTTCAATGTCGCACCCGAGGATGCCGACGTCTGGGATCCGGCCGCGTTCGCCGGCGCCACGCACGTCACGCCGGCCGAGCGGGCGGCGCTGGCCGCCCTGCGGGAAACCGGGCTCACCGACGTCATCCCGCGCATCGCCAAGGGGCCGCACCCCTACACCTACTGGGACTACCGGGCGGGGTCGTTCCACAAGGGCATGGGCATGCGGATCGACCTGGTGTACGGCAACGAGGCCCTGACCGGCTCGGTGTCAGACGCCTGGGTCGACCGTGAGGCCCGCAAGGGCAAAGGACCGAGCGACCACGCGCCGGTCATACTCGACCTGGAACTGTGAGCCCGCCATGAGCCCGCCGGAGGCAGCCAGCGCGCCGCCCGTCGCGGAGCCGCCGGCCCTCGGCCAGCGCCGTCTCCTGATCATCATCGGCGCGCTGCTGCTCGGTATGCTGCTGGCCGCGCTGGACCAGACGATCGTGGCCACCGCGCTGCCCACCATCGCCGGCGACCTGCACGGCCTGTCGCACCTGTCCTGGGTGGTCACCGCCTATATCCTCGCCTCCACCGCCTCGACTCCGCTGTGGGGCAAGCTCGGCGACCAGTACGGCCGCAAGATCTTCTTCCAGGCCTCGATCGTCATCTTCCTGGCCGGCTCGATCCTGGCCGGGCTGAGCGCCTCAATGCTGGAGCTGATCGTCTTCCGCGCGGTGCAGGGGATCGGCGGCGGCGGGCTGATCATCGGTGCCCAGGCCATCGTCGGGGATGTCGTCTCGCCCCGGGAACGGGGCCGCTACCAGGGCATCTTCGGCTCTGTCTTCGGCGTGACCAGCGTGGTCGGCCCGCTGGTCGGCGGCTTCTTCGTCCAGCACCTGTCCTGGCGGTGGGTGTTCTACATCAACCTGCCGATCGGCGCGGTCGCCCTCGTGGTGACCGCGGTCGTGCTGCCCGCCACGGCCACCCGGGTCCATCACGCGATCGACTACCTGGGCACGATCCTGCTGGCCGGCGCCGCGACCAGCCTGGTGCTGCTGACCACGCTGGGCGGCAACACCTACCGCTGGGCTTCCGCGCCGATCATCATTATGGCCGTGGCCGGGGTCGTCCTGCTGGTCGCGTTCGTGCTGGCCGAGCGCCGGGCGGCCGAGCCGGTGCTGCCGCTGCGGCTGTTCGCCAGCCGGGTGTTCTCGGTCAGCGGCGCCGTCGGCTTCGTGGTCGGCTTCGCGATGTTCGGCGCGATCACCTACCTGCCGCAGTACATGCAGGTCGTCAAGGGGGACAGCCCCACCGGCTCGGGGCTGAAGCTGCTGCCGCTGATGGCCGGGCTGCTGCTCACCTCGACGCTGTCCGGCATCCTGATCAGCCGCTGGGGCCGGTACAAGATCTTCCCTATCCTCGGCACCGCGGCCATGACGCTGGGCATGTACCTGCTGTCGCACCTGGGCGTGGCCACCTCGACCCTGGAAAGCTCGCTGTACATGTTCGTGCTCGGCGTCGGGATCGGCGGGGTGATCCAGGTCCTGGTCATCGCCGTGCAGAACGTCGTTCCCTACCGCGACCTCGGCGCGGCCACGTCCGGCACCACCTTCTTCCGCTCGATCGGTGGCTCGTTCGGTACCGCGGTCTTCGGCGCGATCTTCGCCAGCCAGCTCACCGGCAACCTGGCCCATTACCTGGCCGGCATCCCGATCCCGCCCGGCTTCAACGCGTCAGCCGGAGCCAGCCCCGCCGTCCTGGCCAAGCTCCCCCCGGCGGTGCACGCCGGCTTCATCGGTGCCTACGCGGCCTCGCTGCACACCGTGTTCCTCGTCGCCGTGCCCATCGCCGCGGTGGCGTTCGCCCTGACCTGGCTGCTCAAGGAGGTGCCGCTCCGCCAGACCACCGCCGCGACCAACCCCAGCGACACCCTCGCCCCGACCGCGGTGCCCGCCGCCCGCACCTCGCTCGACGAGATCAGCCGGGCCCTCAGCGTGCTGACCAGCGGGCAGGGCCGCCAGCGTACGTACGAGCGGCTCGCCACCCGGGCCGGCCTCGACCTCGACCCGCGCAGTTGCTGGATGCTGCTGCGTCTGTACGATCACGCCGGCGACGACCTGACCGCCCTGGCTAATCGCCTGGGCCGTCCCCCCGCCCCGCTTGAACCCGTGATCAGCACCCTGGTCCAGCGCGGCCTCGCCGCCGCGCCGGCGGCGGGAGCGCTTCAGCTCACCAGCCAGGGCCAGGCCGCCGCGGCCCGCCTGGTCACCGCCCGGCACGACGCCCTGGCCGATCTGGTCGTCGGCTGGAACCCGGAAGAGCATGCCGAGCTCACCGAGTTCCTTATCCAGATGGCCCGCTACCTGGTGGAAGGACCGGTCCCCGCAGCAACCTGACCCGCGGCGGGTCAGCCCTCAGCCGCAAGCGACATGCGGCGCAGCGGCCATCAGGCCCCGGCCGGCTATCGCGCTGGGCTCGCCCTTGGCAGCCTTCGGCGTGATATAGCTCGCCACGCTCACCGCCCCTGCCCCTTCCGAGTCCGCACCCTCCTCCGCCTTGTCCCCGATGACTCGCTCGACCCGGTCTTCGGCTGGTCCTGGGTTGCGCCGGGATCAGGCGCTCGCTTCGTCGGCTGACGGCTTCGCCGACTCTGCTGGCTGTCGGCTCCGCCGGCGGCGGCTCCACGAGCCCCTGCCCCCGGCACTCCAGATGCCCCGCCGGCCTGCTCCCGCGGCACCTGCCCTGCATCAGCCTCAGCCTGCCCGCGTGAACGGCGCGCGGATCCCCCGGCGGACCTGGCGTCGGCGTCAGGCCGGCTGCGCGAACGGCGTGCGGGCTCCCCGGCGCTGACCTCTGCTTCGGCGTCGTGCTCGGGGCGGGGTCTTGAAATGTCCCTGGCGCGCATGGCCGAGCTAAGAGTGATCTTCATACCGGGCATGCCGACCTCCGCACTGGGTGCCCTCAGCCTGCCCTAATCTACGCATGGGCCAGCCGGGCCGACAGGTACTCGGTGAGCTCGCCGGACGGCACAGCGACTTGCTCGCCGGTGATCATGTCGCGGACGGTGACTGTCCCCTCGGCCTGCTCGGACCTGCCGTAGATCAGGCAGAACCTGGCCCCCGCGTCGCTGGCCCACTTTAGCTGCCGGCCGAGCTTCCCCGAAGCTCCCAGGTAGGCACTCGCCCGCGCGCCCGCCGCCCGCGCCGCCGTGGCGAAGCCAAAGCTCGCCTCGGCGAACTCGTCGCCCAGCACGGCCACCGCCACGTCCAGCCGCGCCCGCGGGCCGGCCGCGTCGTCGGCGAGCAGCGACAGGATCCGCTCCACCCCGAGCGATCCGCCGGTAGCGGGAACGTCCGGGCCGCCGAGCGCCTCGATCAGGTGGTCGTAGCGCCCGCCGCCGCCGAGCGACCCGCCCCCGCCTTCCGCGGCCACCTCCCAGATGGCACCGGTGTAGTACGACAGCCCGCGCACCAGCCGCGGGGTGAACACGATCCGGTCCGCCGGGACCTGGCTGCGCACCAGCGCGAGCAGCTGGTCGATCTGCTCCAGGCCCGAGGCCCCCTCGTCGTTGGACTTGAGCGCGGTGCGCACCCGCTCGGTGGCGTCCGGAGCAGTGAGCGCCTCGACTAGCGCGTCCGCGGTAACCTCGGCAAGTCCCCGTTCGGAAAGTTCCTTGATCACTTCGGCGGGACGCAGCTTGTCCAGCTTGTCCAGGGTGATCAGCACCGCGGGCCCGATCTCGGCCGGCACACCGAACGCCGCCAGCAGCCCGGACAGCGCGAGCCGCGAGTTCAGCAGCATGGTGAACGAATCGATGCCGAGCTCGGTCAGCGTCTCGTTGATCGCGCACAGCACCTCGGCGTCGGCCAGCGGCGACGAGGAACCGAGCGTGTCGAGGTCGCACTGGGTGAACTCGCGGAACCGGCCCTTGCCCGGCCGGTCCGCGCGCCACACCGGCCCGATCGTGTACCGCTTGTACGGGGCCGGCAGCTGGCTGCCGTAGGCCGCGGCCACCCGGGCCAGCGGCACGGTCATGTCGTACCGCAGCGCCATGTCCGCCTCGCCGGAAGCCTCGTGCTCGCCGCGCCGCAGGATCTTGAAGATGAGCTTGTCGCCCTCGTCTCCGTACTTGCCCGACAGCACCTCGAGACGTTCGAAGGCCGGAGTCTGCAACGGCTCGAACCCGTAGCGCGCGAAGACTCCTTTAATTTTTCCGAACGCCGCTTCGCGGGCCTCGAGCTCGGCAGCAAGGAAATCACGTGTCCCCGACGGGGGATCGAACCGGACTGGCATGCGCCTATGGTGCCCGACGGCGCCGCCGGCGTCACATCGGTTTCGGTCTCGAGGTGGCCGGAGCTGGCCAGACTGTCGGCCGGCGGCACTAGATTGGACCCGTGGCGGTGATCAGGAGGGCGGCTGCGGCCGACGGGCTCCGCCAGCAGGCCGCGGGCAGCGGTGTCCTCACCGAGACGCTGCGTGAGGTGGTGTCGGCCCGGGTCAGCCAGACCGGGCGGCCGGTGCTGGACATCGTGGATGTCGGCGGCGGCACCGGCGGGCTCGCCGTGCCGCTGGCCAGCCTCGGCCATAGCGTCACCGTGGTCGATACGAGTCCCAACTCGCTCGCCGCGGCCCAGCGCCGCGCGGCGGAGGCGGGCGTGCCGCTGCGCGCGGTGCAGGGAGACGTGTCCGACCTGGCCGCGGCCATCGGCGGGGTCGAGGCCGACCTGGTGCTGTGCCACAGCGTGCTCGAGTACGTCGACGTCCCGGCCGCCGCGATGACCGCGATCGCCGGCCTGCTGCGGCCCGGCGGCGTGGTCAGCGTGCTCGCGGCCAGCGCTGTCGCGGCCGTGATCCACCGGGTGCTGGCCGGCCGGTTCGACGAGGCTAGGAGGCTGATCGCGGCGCTGGAACCGGAGCAGTCGCAGGCCGGCACGGTGCCGCGCCGGTTCACCCCGTCCGAGGTGACCGGGCTGATCGAGGGCGCCGGGCTGCGGCCCGGGCCGGGGCACGGTGTCAGGGTGTTCACCGACCTGGTGCCGAGCATGCTGGTGAACACCGACCCCGGTGCCGCCGAGGCGCTGCTCGCGCTGGAGGAGGCGGCGTCCGTGCACCCGGCGTTCCGCGGCATGGCCACCCAGTTCCACGTGCTCGGATTCCGCTGAGCCATGTCCGCCGACATCGCGGATGACACCGGCTGCCATGTCCTGCACGTCGATATGGATGCCTTCTACGCGAGCGTCGAGATTCGCGACCGGCCCGAGCTGGCGCCTGTACCGGTGATCGTCGGCGCGATAGGCGGCCGCGGGGTCGTGCTGTCCGCCAACTATCCGGCCAGGAAGTTCGGGGTGCGCTCGGCCATGCCGGTAACCCGGGCGCGCAGGCTCTGCCCGCAGGCCGTGTTCATCCCGCCGCGGCACGCCGCCTACGCCGAGGTCTCGAAAGAGGTCATGGCGGTGTTCCGGTCGTTCACCCCGCAGGTGGAGCCGCTCGCGCTCGACGAGGCGTTCCTTGATGTGTCCGGGGCGGTCCGGCGGCTGGGCCAGCCCGCCGCGATCGGCCAGATGATCAGGGCGGAGGTGGCCGAGCGTCAGGGCATCACCTGCTCGGTGGGCGTCGCGACCTGCAAGTTCATCGCCAAGATCGCCTCCGTCCAGTGCAAGCCGGACGGGATGAAGGTCGTGCCGGCCGACTGCATCCTCGACTTCCTGCATCCGCTGCCGGTGTCGGCCTTGTGGGGTGTGGGGGAGCGGACCGGGCAGACGCTGGCCCGGCTGGGCTTGCGCACCATCGGTGACATCGCCGCCGTGCCGCTCGGCTCGCTGCAGCGCGAGGTCGGCGTCGCGCACGGCACGCACCTGCACGCGCTGGCCTGGGGCCGCGACGAACGCGCCGTGGAAACCCGCGTCCCGGAGAAGAGCATCGGCGCGGAGGAGACGTTCGCCAGCGATGTCGATGACCCCGAGCTGATCCGCCGGGAGCTGCTCAGGCTGTCCGAGCGCACGGCCCGCGGGCTGCGGTCGGCCGGCTGCGCGGCCAGGACGGTGGTGGTCAAGCTGCGGCTGGCCAATTTCACCACGATGACCCGGTCCCGTACGCTGCCGGAGCCGACCGACGTGGCCCGGCAGATTCACGCGACCGCCTGCGAGCTGTACGAGGCAGCCGGCCTGGATCGGGCGCGGCTCAGGCTGGTCGGCGTGCGGGCGACCGGCCTGGTCCCGGCCTCGGCCGCGACCACCCAGCTGGCCCTCGGCGAACGGCCGTCCGCCTGGCGTGACGCCGAGCGTGCCCTGGACAAGATCGCCCGCAAGTTCGGCACCGACGCGGTGCGGCCCGCCGCCCTGGTGCCCGGCGAGCGTCCGGACCCGCCGCCTTCGCCGGATCCGTCACCTTCGCCGGACCCGCCGTCGCGGGGTCAGGTCAGGGAGAGTGCTGATGACTGCTAAGCGGATGAGTGTTTGTGTTACGGAAGTTAAGGGAGTGACTCCAGGCGACAGACGCGCCCGTATGCCCTCGGTCACACCCACCCGCGCCCTTCCAGCAGCCCGCGCATCCTCGTATCCTGGGCATAGGTACCCCGACTGTGAGGTGAAGGTGACAGTAGTTCGAGCCAGCCTGGTCGAGTCGCGCCTTGGGAGGCGCCGTGCCGCTTTCTGATCACGAGAAGCGCGTGCTCGATCAGATTGAGCAGGCTCTCTACGCCGAGGACCCGAAGTTCGCGCAGAGCGTGCGCGCGCGCGATCCCCGGGTGCACTACAGGCGCCGGATGATCCAGGCTGCCATCGGTTTCCTGCTCGGTGTCGGCCTGCTGCTGGCCGGCGTGATCACCAAGTGGGTCCCGATGGGGGTAGCCGGATTCCTCGTCATGCTGACCTGCGCGATGTGGGCGCTGACCAGCTGGCGGCATATGCACGGGACTGGACCGCGCCGCCCGCCGGCGGCCGCGCCGCGCAAGCAGCGCCGCGCCAGGGCCGCTGACCAGGGGTTCATGGAGCGCCTGGAGGAACGCTGGCGCCGTCGTCAGGAACGCGGCGGCTAGCCGCCCCACAGCCGGACGCGCTCGCTGCCGAAGTCTGCGACGATCTCCAGTCGGCCGCCCAGCGCCTCGACGTAGGCCGCCAGGGCGCGCACTTCGGTCGCGCGCCGTCATGATGGGGAAGGATTTTGGTCGCTCCAGCGACCAAAATCCTTCCGGCTAACGGGATGCCCGCTCCGCCGGGGCGGGGAGGTGCGGGGCTCAGGCCTGGTCGATGACCTGCGAGCGTGTCAGCCGGGTGCGGATCCGGGCCGTGGCGACCTCAGCCCAGCCGAAGAGATCGAACGCGTGCGACAGCACCTTGCGGGATCGTTCGATCGCGGAGGCAGGCCACAGCCGCGCCTGCCAGCGTGCGGCCGGTCGCACCGAGTCCGATACCGCGCGGCGTACGGTGCTCACGTCGGCGGGCAGGCCCTCGGAGGATCCCGGCGCCCGGGCGTAGCTCGCCCGTTCCTCGGCCTGAGCGATGCGCTGGACGGCGTCGCTGGCCGGGCGGCCCAGCTTCTGACCCGCCGTGACCCGCCTGGCCACGGCGCGCGGCGTCTCGCCCGGCCCGTGGCCGATGCCGTAGTCAGCCAGGTCATCGAGCAGCTCAAGCCAGGCCGCGTGCGCGCGGGTGGCGTCGTCCCTGGCCGTGATCCACCGCCGCCGGCTGGTGAAGGACCGGGTCACTCGCGGCCCGACCAGCGCCACGGCCAGCAGCACCGCGATCAGGATCAGCAGCACCGGCGGCGTTCCGCTGTGCCGGACGGGCACTGCCGGGTGAAATCCGCCCAGCCCGGCCCCGACGTCGGGCGGAATCTGGCGCTTCAAGCCCAGCGCCAGGTGACCGGTCGCGCGGGAGCCGGTACCCGTGCTCCCCAGGCCGGGAGTCGTGCCGCTGCCGCCGCCGCCCGGGCCGGTCGTTCCGGCCGGGACGGTGTAGGACGGGGCGTACGCCGTGCCCTGGCCTATCTGGGTGCCGGGCGGCGTGGGCTCCCACGACAGCCAGCCCAGGCCGGCGAAGTACAGCTCGGTCCAGGCGTGCGCGTCGCTGGTCCTGACCAGCCAGTCTCCGTGGCCGATGCTGCTGCCTGCGGTGAACCCGACCGCGACACGGGACGGGATGTGCAGCAGCCGGGCCAAGATGGCCATCGCGAACGCGAACTGCTGGCAGTAGCCGGTCTTGTCGTGCAGGAAGCTCTTCAGCGCGTCCGCGTCGCTGGCCCTGGGCACGTTCAAGCTGTACTTGAAGTGCCCACGGGAGCTGAACCAGCTCTGCAGGGCTTCGGCCTTGGCGTAGGCGGACGTCGCGCCCCTGGTGACCTGCCTGGCGTACCCCAGCAGGGAATCGAGAGCCCGGGGGACGGTCGTGTCGCTCTTCGGCGCGGGCGCCGTGCCGGAGGATGCGAGCAACTGCTGGCTCGGGTCGACGTCCGAGCTGGTCACCGTGTAAGTCAGCCCGGACAGGGACTGGTTGGAGTACGCCATCAGCGTGTCCGGGTCAGCCTTCCAGCCGTCGGCGGGGACGAAGGCCCGCGCTGGATACGGCATCGGCAGGAAACTGGCCTGCGTCGACGGACCGCCGGTCGTGCCGGCGCCGACGGTGATCTGCGTGGTTATCGTGCCCCAGCGGGACGGGTGCTTCAGCCCAGGGGCCGACGGCATCGTGCCGCTGCGCCCCAGCTGCGCTCCCTGGCCGGTCAGCGCCAGCGTGCCGGTGTCCTCCGTCAGGTTGTTGAGCACGTAGATCTGCAGGTTCGGCGGGTGCTCGGTAGCCGACAGCGTGGTGTGGTAGCTGAGCACCTCCTTGGGCTTGCCTTCTTGCAGGTCCGAGGTCATCTGCACCAGCGGATCCGGCAGTTGCCCCGGGCCTCTGCCGACCGTCCCCCGTCCGTTGCCGTCGGGGTTCCCTGGCGCTAGCTTGTGCGAGCTCAGGCCGGGGATGATCAGCGGGACGAACAGGGCGAGCGCCACGGCGGCGAGGCCGATGCGGCGTCCCGATGCCGCCAGCGCGCGGGTGTTCGGCGCGCCCTGCCCGTCATCGGCCTCGTCGGCGGCCGGCTGCCAGGGCGTGACCAGCCGGCCCCACAGCCGCAGGCGCTCCCGTCCGTCGGCGCTGAGCAGGGCCAGGTAGCCGACCATGCCGAGGCAGAACAGGGCTGCCGTCTCCACCGAGTTCTTGTCCGCGCCCGACGCGACCGGCACGCTGAACAGCGCCAGCAGCGGCAGGCCGGCCAGCGCGCTGCGGCGCAGCCGCACGGCGATCAGGTCGGTCAGGGCGGCGACCGCCCCGATGCCGGCCGTCGCCAGCAGGACGATCCCGGGATGATCGGGCACTGGCGGGGAGTCCTGCTGCATGTCGCGCATCGCACTGTGGACCAGGCTCCACAGGTGCGTGAGCGAGGCGGCGGTCGGCAGCACCCCGCCGAACGAGACCGAGGAGGCGTAGACCAGGTTCAGGTACAGCAGCAGGACGGCCAGGGCGGCGACGAAGCACACGATGGGGGGCACGCCGCGCAGGGCGCGGAGCCTGGTCACGGTGCCGACGCCGGCCACCATGATGACCGCTCCCATCCCGCCCCAGAACCACTTCCCGCCCATGATCAAGACGAACAGCGACGTCGACGCCAGGACCGCCGCGGCCGCCGCGGTCAGCGTGAGCCGGTGATTCATCGCGATGCCCCCCTGGCGTAGCGCAGGCTATCGCCGGTCAGCGCGGCCACCGGCACCTGGTACAGGCGCTGCCAGGCCCCGGCCAGCGGCGTGTCGGCCGTCACGCTTACCACCCGCCAGCCGGCCGCGGTCAGCACGGCGGCCGCGGCCGCCGTGCTCTGGCCGGCGGCGGGCTCACCGGATGTGGCCCAGGTCGTGACGTCGAGCAGCAGTGCGAGCGCGGGGGCCGTCCCGTGGTGGCTCGCGGCGAGGGCGCGCGCCTGGTCGGCCGAGAGCTGTCCGGCGATCACCACGAGCAGCCCGCTCGACGCCGGCTGGATCGCCGCGATGCCGCGGGTCAGGCTCTTCTGGCCGGACGGCTTGACCATGGCCAGCGTGTCGAGCAGGACGTCCTCGAACGTCCCGGCGCCGGTCATGGCGCCGGTATCGGTGACCAGCTGGCCGTCGAACCCGTGCATCCCCAGGTGCACGCCGATCGATGCCGCGGCGCTGACCGCGAACTCGAACGAGGACGCGGTCCCGGTGCCGGCGTGCGCGCCGCGACGGGTGTCGAGCAGCACGACGGCGTGGTTGCGCCACTGCTGCTCCTCGCGCCGCACCATCAGCTCGCCGTAGCGCGCGGTAGACCGCCAGTGCACCCGGCGCAGCTCGTCACCCTGCCGGTAGGCCCGGGGGGCGATGTCGTCCTCGCCGGCCGCCGCCGCGGCGCGGGCCCGGCCCTCGCCGTCGCCCAGCCAGCTTCCCGGTATCACGGTGCCCGGCAGCGGCAGCACCTTCGGCGAGACCACCAGGGTGCTGGTCGTGCTGAACGAGCGGCCCAGCTCCACCAGCCCGAACGCGTCCGCGACCCGGAGCCTGAGCGGCCCTACCGTGTACTTCCCCCGCACGTCCGAACGGAGCTGGTAGTCCACGGTCCGGCTGCCGCCGCGCTCGATCCGCTCCAGGATGAAGCGGGGGCGGCTGCCGAGCGAGTAAGGCACCGTGTCCTCGGCCAGCAGCAGCCCGGTGGGCAGCTTGGATACGTTCTCGATCTTCATGCTGATCCGGACGGGCTGGCCCGCGGGCACCCGCCCGGGGACGATCTGCCGTGCGCAGCCCAGCCGGTAGCGGGTGCGGCCGGCCGCGAGCGCGGACAGCAGCGGCAGCAGGAAGATCAGCGCGCCCACCCGCACCAGCTCGCGTTCGCCGAGGGTAAGCCCGCAGACCGCGGCGGCCAGTCCCGCCGCGAGGAAGGATCTGCCGCGGGTGGTGAATCCGGTGAGCAACGACCGCATGGCCGCACTTCCTTCCGGCGGCCCGGCTCAGGTCCGCTGCGGCAACGGGACCCGTTCCACGAGCCTGGTCAGCACCCGTTCGGGTAGCTTCCGCTCGATGATCGCGTCGGCGGTCGGCAGCAGCCGGTGCGCGAGCACGGGCACGGCCAGCGCCTGAACGTCGTCCGGAATGACAAAATCGCGGCCCTCCAGGGCCGCGTATGCCCGGCTGGTGCGCAGCAGGTGCAGCGTGGCCCGCGGCGATGCGCCGAGCCGCAGCTCCGGGCTCGTCCTGGTCGCGTTGACCAGCGCGATGACGTAATGCCTGATCGAGTCGGCCACGTGCACCCCGCGGACCGTGGCGATGAGCTCCCGCACGTCGCCGGCCGACGCGGCGGGCTGGAGCTGCTCGAGCGGCGAGAACAGCCCGTGCGTGTCCAGCATCTCGAGCTCGGCCTCGGGTGACGGATAACCGATCGGAATGCGCGCGGTGAACCGGTCGAGCTGTGCCTCGGGAAGGGGATAGGTGCCTTCCATCTCCACCGGGTTCTGGGTGGCTATGACCATGAACGGGGACTCCAGCGGGTAGGTGGTGCCATCCACCGTGACCTGCCGTTCCTCCATGCACTCAAGCAGCGCGGACTGAGTCTTCGGCGACGCCCGGTTGATTTCGTCGCCGACGAGCACATTGGCGAATACCGGGCCGGGCTTGAACTCGAATTCCCTGATCTCCTGGTTGTAGGCGCTCACTCCGGTGATGTCGCTCGGCAGCAGGTCGGGCGTGAACTGGACCCGCCGGACCGAGCAGTCGATGGACCGGGCCAGGGCCTTGGCCAGCATCGTCTTGCCCACCCCGGGCACGTCCTCGATCAGCAGGTGCCCCTCGGCCAGCAGCACGGTCAGGGCGAGACGGATCGCCTCGGCCTTGCCGTCGATCACCGACTCGATGGCCTTTCCGGCCCGGTGCGCGATCTCCGCCTGTTCCGCGAGCGTGCGCTGGGAACCCTGCCCCGTGTCGACCGCCACTTCGCCTCTCCTCGCGTTCTCGCGCGTCACCGGGTACATAGTGCCCGGTTCGCCGCGTACCAGGTTCGTCGCGTCATCGCCGCGCATTGCCGTGCGATATGACAGTACGTCTTGAGGCGGTATGAGCGCGACGTCAGCCAGGTCATCGGTTCCCGCAGGTGCTGGTCTGGGGGACGGTGGCCCGGAGTGGCCGTAAATTTTGTCCCGTTATGCGTCACTAAATCAAACGATGCGCGCTCCAGGGCATCCCGTGACCAAATCGTTTCCGCCCTGCGTCGCAGGTGGTGTTTCTGTGACCACATCGGTCCGCGGCTTGACCTCTTGCCGCCGCTTGCGGCCGCTTGCGGTCGCGGTTTGCCGCCCCCGTGTGCCGCCGGTCCGTGCGGGCCTCCGGTGCCCTCCACTTTGCTCCACTTCCGCGTGATGCCGCCGCGCTGACGGGCAGATTCCGGCCAGGCCGGGCCGCTGCACTCTGAGCCGTCTTCTTCCTTACGGTGCGGTGCCCGTCACGGCGGTCACGTCGCTCCACTTCACTCCACCCCTCTCTAGCTGGGGGTTCTCGCGCAAGATGACGGCAATCGGGGGTGGCTGGCCGTTGACCGTGGGGGAAAGTGGAGTACAGTGGGGGGTCATGGGGCCGCCGTAAGGCCGCGAGGTGAGTCAGTCTCCCGCTCGTCGTCCGGGGAGGAGGTGGGGGCCGGATGTTCCTCGGCACTCACACGCCGCGCCTCGACGACAAGGGCCGGCTGTTCCTGCCCGCCAAGTACCGCGAAGAGCTCGCAGGGGGTCTGGTGATCACGAAAGGCCAGGAGCGCTGCCTGTACGTGTTCCCGCTCGAAGAGTTCGGCCGGATCACCGAGTCGCTGCGCACCGCGCCGGTGACGGCCAAGGCGGTACGCGACTACAGCAGGGTCTTCTTCGCCAGCGCGTCCGACGAGCTGCCGGACAAGCAGGGAAGGGTCACGATTCCGCCCGCGCTGCGCGAGTACGCCGGGCTCCAGCGGGACTGCGCCGTGGTCGGCGCGAACACCCGTCTCGAGATCTGGGACGCGGCCGCCTGGGAGAGCTACCTGGCCCAGCAGGAGGACGTGTTCTCGGCCGCCTCCGAGGAGGTGCTGCCGGGGATTCTCTGAAGAACTTTTTCAAAACTCCTATCATCCAGATAGTTATCGCAGCTCAGAGAAAAGTTTTGAAAAAGTTTTCATGTGCGCAGGCTTGGTCTCTGCCCGCGTCCAGCCCGGCTGGCGTCCCTTCCCCGGCGCCAGGCGGCAGCGGCGACAGGCGCGATGCGGACGGAGACCTGGCCTGCGCCCCGGCGGCACATGCCGCCCGCGCGACAGAGCCGGCAACGCGACAGAGCCGGCAACGCGACAGAACCGCGTGACGAGAGGCAAGAGGCGGCGGACGCGGGAGGGGGTCCGATGACATCGACATCAGCCGGTCACGTTCCGGTCATGGCGGACCAGGTGTCCGCCCTCCTCGCCCCGGCGCTGGAGCGCGGCGGCGCGGTCCTGCTCGACGCGACCCTCGGCCGCGCCGGGCACGCGCGGATGCTGCTGGACGCTCATCCGGACCTGGCGCTGATCGGCATCGACATGGACAGCAGCGCGATCGAGGAATCCCGGCAGCTGCTGCGCCCGTATGCCGCGCGGGTCACCCTGGTGCACGCCAGGTACGACGAGATCGCCGGGATCCTGGCGCTGGCGGGACACCCGCGCGTGCACGGCGTCCTGTTCGACCTGGGCGTCTCCTCGCCCCAGCTGGACGAGCGGCAGCGCGGCTTCGCCTACTCCTATGACGCGCCGCTCGACATGCGGATGGACCGCACCAGGGAGCTGACCGCGGCCGAGGTGGTCAACACCTACCCGGCCGAGCGACTGGCGGCCGTGCTGCGCGAGTTCGGCGAGGAGCGCTTCGCGGTCAGGATCGCCCGGGCACTAGTCCGCGAGCGCGCTCAGGCCCCGCTCACGTCCACCGGGCGGCTGAGCGAGATCATCACCGCCTCGATTCCCGCCGCGGCCAGGCGGACCGGCGGCAACCCGGCCAAGCGCACCTTCCAGGCGCTCCGCATCGAGGTGAACGGGGAGCTCGAGGCGCTCAGCCTGGCGCTGCCGATGGCCCTGGACGCGCTGACGCCGGGCGGCCGGATCGTGGTCCTCGCGTATCACTCGCTTGAGGACCGGATCGTCAAGCATGCCTTCGCACAGCGGGCATCCGACACCACCCCCCGCGGGCTGCCCCAGTCACTACCGTCCCACCGCCCGCGGTTCCGCCCCGTCGTCCGGGGCGCGCTGCGGCCAACCGACGAAGAGGTCGCATCAAACCCGCGCGCGTCCTCGGCGCGGCTGCGGGCAACCGAACGGATCAGTGAGGCCGCATGACGCGGGCGTGCCGCGCGACGCGGCCATCGGCAGGACAGTGCCCAATCAGTAGGGGCCCAATCAGTAGGGGCCCAATCAGTAGGGGCCGGGCAGTGAGGGGTGAGGCATGGCAACCGGACTGATCGGCGAGCGGGCGGACCCGCCGGGACGCGGCCCGCGTCCCGGCGGCGACTCCGCCGCAGCAGACAGCCAGCCGGGACCGCGTCGTGGCAGACCCGCCGAACCCGACCGCGGCCGACGGGCCGCGCCAGGGCGCCCGAGCGCGGGCGCGCCGGCGCACGGCAAGCCTCCCGCAGCCGGCCGCCCGGCCGCAGCTGAGCGTGGCCGCCCGCTTCCGGCTGACCGCGGCCGCCCGGCCGCGCCCCAGCGTCAGCGGCCCGGCGTGGCCGGCCGGCCCCGGCTAGGCCCGACGGCGGCCGGGCAGGCAAGGCCAGGCGAGCCGCGCCGCGGCACGTTGACCGCGCCGGCACGCCTCAGGCCCGGGTCACCGGTACCGATCAGGCCAGGACCGGCCAAGTCCGGACCAGTCAAGCCCGCATCGCCAGGACCGGTCAAGCCAGGACGGGACCGGCCCCGGTCACCGGGTCAGGTCAGGCCCCAGCGGCCTGGACCCAGCCAGCCCGGCCAGCCCGGGCATGCGCATTCGGGTCAGGGGGCTCAGGCGGCTCCCGAGGTCAGGACCGTCCCGGCCCTCCGGGCCTTCCGAGCCACCCCGCGGGCCCGCTCGCGCACCCCGTTCGTCCTGCTTCTGGTCGGGCTGCTCGGCGGCGGGCTCGTCTGCCTGCTGCTGATCAACACCGTCCTGGCCCAGGGCTCCTTCCAGATCACCGCGATCCAGCAGAAGAACGCCGCCCTCAGCCAGCAGGAGCAGCAATTGCAGCAGCAGACCGCGGCCGAACAGGCACCCGCGTCGATCGCGGCCCGGGCCCGGCAGCTGGGCATGCGCCCGGTGGGCAGACTCAGGTTCATCGACCTGAAGAACGGGCGCATCTACAACCAGCCGGCCACCGAGCCCGGCGTCCCCATCGTGCCGGGGTACACGCCGTGAGCGGTGCCGACGGCGAAGGCCCAGACCGGTCGAGGGGCCAGCGCAGCACGCGCCGCCCGCAGGGGACCGCCCGCCCCGGCGGCACGCCCGCGGCCCGCGGCGGTCCCGACCGCGGCGCCCGCCAGCCCCGCGGAACCCAGCCCCGCGGAACCCAGCCCCGGCGCCCGCGCCCGCCCGGCGCCCGCGGCCAGCCGCCCGCCCGCCCCGGCGCCCGCGAGGACGCCGGCCCGCCCAGCCGCTCCGGCACCCCGCCCCGCCAGGCCGCGCCTGGCCGCGCCAGCGCGCGAACCGGCACGTCGGCCAGCGTTCCGGCCACCCCGCCTGGCACCGTTCTCCGGAACCGAACCCCGCACGGCCAGCCCCCCCGCGACCGCACCCCGCAGCGTCCGCCCCCGGCCCGGCCCCGTGACTCCGCGCGGCCCCGTGGCTCCGCGCGCTCCCGTGACTCCGCCCGGCCGCGTAACCCCGCCCACCCCCGCAACCCTGCTCCGTCATCCCCCTGGCCGGGCCGCGCCCGCCGCCTGCGCCGGGCCGCGCTGCGCTGCGCCGACCCCGCTCGTCGGCTGCGCATCACCCTGCTCTGCATGGGCATCGCGTTTTCCCTGTTCGCCGGCCGACTGATCCAGCTGCAGGGCATGGAGGGCACGAAGTACCGCGTGCTGGCCGAGCGCCAGCGGCTGCAGACCGTCCCGCTGCACGCCGTCAGGGGCAGCATCACCTCCGGCGACGGCACCATGCTGGCCACCACGCTGCAGACCGACACGGTGTTCGCCGACCCCAAGCTGATGACCGCCTCGCAGCAGCCGCAGATCGCCGCCGACCTGGCCGTGCCGCTCGGCATGCCGCAGGCCACGATCCTCAGCCTGATCCAGCATCCCAGCTCGCCGCAGTACGTGGTGCTCAAGCAAGCCGTCCCGGCCGCCACGGCGGACGAGATCGACAGCCTCGCGCTGCCCGGCGGCAAGCACGGCCCGCTGCCCGGCATCGGGCTGCACCAGTCCTACAGCCGGGTGTACCCGAACGGCGACCTCGCGGCCAGCCTGCTCGGCTTCACCGACACCAAGAACGGCGACCTGACCGGCGAGGCCGGGATCGAGCAGGAGTACAACTCCCTGCTGGCCGGCAAGAACGGCTCCGAAGAGGTGCAGGCGACCTCGAACGGCCAGCCGATCCCGCTCACCCCGGACACGCTCACGCCCACCGTGCCGGGCCGCAGCATCAAGCTGACCATCTTGTCCGGGATCCAGTATTCGGCGGAGCAGGCCTGCAAGCAGCGGGTCATCCTCACCCACGCCGCCTACTGCACGGCGGTGGTCATGCAGCCGCACACCGGCCAGATTCTCGCCTTCGCCCAGTACCCGACGTTCAGCCCGGCGAACCCGGTCAGCGAGGCGTCCACCACCGACGACCTGCTGGGCAACACGTTCCAGCCGGGCAGCACGGCGAAGGTGATCACGGTCGCCGCGGCGCTGGAGCACGGCGGCCAGACGATCATGAGCCCGTACCGGGTGCCGTACCAGATCGTCGTGCACGGGTTCCCGTTCCACGACGCCGAAGCGCACCCCACCGAACGCCTCACGGTCGCCGGCATCCTGGCCAATTCGAGCAACGTGGGCATGGTGCAGGTCGTGCAGCATGTGAGTCCGCAAACGCAGTACAGATATCTGCGTGCGTTCGGCCTCGGGCAATCTACCGGACTCAACCTGCCGGGGGCCTCGGACGGCATACTGCCCGCGCCCTCCCACTGGTGGGGGGACACCAGGTACACGCTCGCGTTCGGTCAGGGTGTCGCGGCGAACGCCGTCCAGATGGCCAGCGTGTACCAGGCCATCGCCAACGGCGGCGTCAGGGTCCAGCCGTCGATCGTGGCCGGCACCACCAGCGCGTCGGGGAAGTTCTCCCCGGCGGCGGCGCCCCCCAAGCGCCGGGTGATCCAGAAGAAGACCGCCCGCGAGCTGATCAGCATTCTCCAGCAGGTCCCGCTGGTCGATTCGCGCGGCGGCGTGCCGTGGGGCGACATCGCGGGCTACCCGATCGCGGCCAAGACGGGCACCGCGCAGGAGCCGAACGCGGCCGGCTGCCTGTGCAACTACGGCTCCAGCTACATCGGCATGGCCCCGGCGAACAACCCGCAGGTCGTGGTCGCGATCAACGTCCAGGACCCGAGAGGATCGGCCTATTTCGGCGACGAAGTGGCCGGCCCGGTCTTCTACCAGGTGATGAGGTCCGCGCTCCAAACACTGAAAATTCCGCCGAATTACCTCCAGCGTCCCGACGTCAGGCTCACGGCGCCGTGATCGGAGGTAACCTCTGCGCGTGCCACCCGCCATGCCTCCCGCCAGCGAACCACCGGCCGGACGCCCGGCCGGCCCGGCTTTCCCCGCGCGGCCAGCCCGTACCGTGCCCCGCCCGCTGACCGGGCTGGCCCGGCTGCTCGACGTCAAGATGACCAGCCCGGCCGAGCGTGACCCGTTCGCCGGGCCGGACGGGCTCGCCGCGATCACCGGCGTGACGCACGACTCGCGCCGGGTGCGGCCCGGCGACCTGTACGCCGCGCTGCCCGGGCTGCGCCAGCACGGGGCGCTGTTCTGCCGTGAGGCGGCCGAGGCCGGCGCGGTGGCGGTGCTGACCGATCCGGACGGCAGGGACGTGGCCACCGGCAGCGCGCTGCCGGTGTTCGTGATCAGCGACGTGCGCGACCGGCTCGGCGAGGTCGCCGCCTGGGTCTACGGCCAGCCCGCCAGGCAGCTGCTGATGCTCGGCGTCACCGGGACCAGCGGCAAGACCACCACCAGCTACCTGCTGGAGTCGGGGCTGCGGGCGGCCGGGCACCTGACCGGCCTGATCGGCGGCGTCGAGACCAGGATCGGGCCGCTGATGGCGGCCAGCGAGCTCACCACCCCGGAAGCGGCCGACCTGCAGGCGCTGCTGGCGCTGATGGTCGAGCGAGGCGTCTCCGCCGCCGCGATGGAGGTGTCCAGCCACGCGCTGGCCCTCGGCCGGGTCGGCGGCACCGTCTACGACGTCGCGATCTTCACCAACCTGTCGCAAGATCACCTGGACTTCCACGCTGACCTCGACGACTACTTCGCCGCCAAGGCCAGGCTGTTCACCCCGCGCTACGCCAGGATCGGCGTGGTGAACATCGACGACGCCCGCGGCCGCCAGCTGGTGAACCGGGCCGAGATACCGGTGGCCACCTTCTCCGCGGCCGGGCACGAGGCGGCGGACTGGCGCGCGGTCGACGTCCGGAGCGGCGCGGACGGCAGCGCGTTCCGGGTGATCGGCCCCGGCGGGGTGGAGGCGGACGCGACGGTCGCGCTGGCCGGCCCGTTCAACGTCGCCAACGCGCTCGGCGCGGTGGTCGCCCTGGTCGAGGCGGGCATCGACCTGCAGCGCGCGGTCGCGGGCGTGGCCGCCTGCCCGGGCGTGCCCGGCCGGCTCGAGCGCGTCGATACCCCCGGCCAGGACTTCACGATCCTGGTGGACTACTCGCACAAGCCGGCCGCGGTGGAGGCGGCGCTGCGCGCGCTGCGCCCGGTCACCCAGGGCCGGCTGGTGATCGTGCTCGGCTGCGGCGGCGACCGCGACCGGGCCAAGCGCCCGCTGATGGGCGCGGCGGCGGCCAGCCTGGCCGACGTGGCCATCCTGACCAGCGACAACCCGCGGTCCGAAGACCCGCTGGCCATCCTGGCGCAGATGCTGGCCGGCGCGGTCAGCGTGGATCGCCGGCAGCGCGCGCACGTGATCATGGAGCCGGACCGGGCGGCCGCGATCGAGCTCGCGGTAGCTGCGGCAGGCAAGGGAGACGTCGTGCTGGTGGCCGGCAAGGGACATGAACGCGGCCAGTACATCGGCGGAAGCGTGATCCCGTTCGACGACCGTGAGGTGGCCGCGGCGGCGGCAGCCGAAGCGGCGGCGGGCGCATGATCCCGCTCTCCCTCGCGGAGCTGGCCGCGATCACGCACGGCGTCCTCGACCTGGTACCCGACCCGCAAGCCGAAGTCCGCGGCCCGGTCGTCATCGACTCCCGCCAGGTCGCGCCGGGCGGGCTGTTCGTCGCGCTGCCCGGTGAGCGGGCCGACGGGCACGACTTCGCCGCCGCGGCGGTCGCCGCGGGAGCGGTCGCCGTGCTGGCCAGCCGGCCGGTCGGCGTGCCCGCGCTGATCGTCCCCGACGCCGAGGCTGCGCTCGCGCCGCTGGCCCGCGCGGTCGCGGCCCGGCTGCCCCAGCTCACGATCGCCGGGATCACCGGCTCGTCCGGCAAGACCACGACCAAGGATCTGCTCGCCCAGCTCGCCGAGCGGCTCGGGCCCACGGTGGCCCCGCCGGGCTCGTTCAACAACGAGCTCGGCCACCCGCTCACCGTGCTGCGCGCCGACGAGCAGACCAGGTACCTGGTGCTGGAGCTCGGCGCCCGCGGCCGCGGTCACATCGCCCGCCTGTGCGCGATCGCCCCGCCGCGGCTCGGCGCCGTGCTCAACGTCGGCCGGGCGCACGTCGGCGGCTACTTCGTCGACCAGCGCGAGGTCGCCGACGCCAAGGGCGAACTGGTCGAGGCGCTGCCGGCCCACGGCTTCGCCGCACTGAACGCGGACGACCCCGAGGTCATAAAGATGGCATCCCGAACGGCGGCGCACGTGATCAAGTTCGGTCTCGCCCGGCACGCCGACGTGCGGGCCGAGGGCGTCACCATGGACGACGCGGGCCGGCCTTCCTTCACGCTGGTCACCCCGGCCGGCCGCGCGCCGGTCCGGCTGAACCTGCGCGGCGAGCACAACGTGTCCAACGCGCTGGCCGCGGCGGCGCTGGCCGGCCCGCTCGGCATGACGCCCGGCCAGGTCGCCGACGGGCTGTCGGCCGCGGTCGCCCGCAGCGGGCGGCGGATGGAGGTGACGCGGCGGCCTGACGGGGTGACCGTGATCAACGACGCCTACAACGCGAACCCCGACTCGATGCGCGCCGCGCTCACCGCGCTGGCCTCGATCTCCGGCGGCGGCCGCGGGTTCGCCGTGCTCGGCACGATGGCCGAGCTGGGCGGCAACTCCGCGGCCTGGCACGAGGAGATCGGCGCGTTCGCCGCCCGCCTGGGCGTCAGCGCGCTCATCGTCGTCGGCGACGAGGCCACCCCGATGCTGGCCGGGGCGAAGTCGCAGCCCGGCTGGCCGGGCGAGCTGCTGGCTGTTCCCGACGGGCGCGCCGCGGCCGCGGCGCTGCGCCAGCGGATCGGCCCGGGCGACACCGTGCTGGTCAAGGCGTCCCGCTCGGTCGGCTTGTGGAGCGTGGCCGACGAGCTGCTCTGGCAGGCCGCCTCATGAGGACGGTCCTGGTCGCCGCCACGGTATCCACCCTGCTCGCGCTGCTCGGCACGCCGCTGGCCATCCGCCTGTTCCGTGCGCGCGGCTACGGGCAGGAGATCCGCGAAGAAGGACCCGCGACGCACGTCACCAAGCGCGGCACGCCGACGATGGGCGGCACGGTGATCATCATCGCGTCGCTGGTCGGCTACTTCGTCGGGCACTTCACCACGCACGAGCCGCTGGAGGCGTCCGGGCTGCTGGTGCTGCTGCTGATGACCGGCCTGGGCGGGGTCGGCCTGCTGGACGACTTCATCAAGATCTACAAGCAGCGCAGCCTCGGCCTGCGCAGCGGGGCCAAGCTGACCGGCCAGGTGGTGGTCGGCGCCGTCTTCGCGCTGCTGGTGCTGCGCTTCCCCAACGGCTACGACCTCACCCCGGCCGACCCGCACTTCTCCTTCCTGAGCGACTTCGGCCCGGCGATCGCCACGCTGCCGTTCGTGATCTGGATTGTCGTCCTGATCGCCGGCGCGTCCAACGGAGTGAACCTGACTGACGGCCTGGACGGCCTGGCCACCGGCGCCGTCATCCAGGTGCTCGCCGCCTACGTGATCATCGGGATCTGGCAGGACCGCAACGACTGCACCAGCTTCCTGGTCGGGCAGTGCTACGACGTCAGGGATCCGCTGGACGCCGCGATCGTGGCCGCGTCGGTGCTCGGCGCCTGCGCCGGCTTCCTATGGTGGAACGCGCCGACCGCCAAGATATTCATGGGCGACTCCGGATCGCTCGCGCTAGGCGGCGTGCTGGCCGGGCTCGCCGTCATCACCAAGACCCAGCTGCTGCTCGCCCTCCTGGGCGCCCTGTTCGTGATCACGACGCTTTCCGTGGTCATCCAGGTCAGCGTGTTCAAGCTGACCAGGCTCAGAACGGGGCAGGGCATACGAGTGTTCAAGATGAGCCCGCTGCACAATCACTTCGAGCTGGCCGGCTGGGCCGAGACCACGATCGTCATCAGGTTCTGGCTGATCTCGGGCCTGTTCATCGGCCTCGGCCTGGTGATCTTCTACATCCAGTGGGCGAGTCCAGGATGACCGCCGGGCCTGTCCTGCCGTCTGCGGACAATCCGGCCGGCTGGGACGGGCGGCAGGTCTGCGTGGCCGGCCTCGGCGTCTCCGGGCCGCCGGCCGCCCGGGCGCTGGCCGCCCGCGGCGCTCAGGTCACCGTGCTGGACGCCACCGACGACGAGGTGCGCCGGCGCCGGGCCGCCGAGCTCGGCTGGCTCGGCATCAAGGTCGTGCTCGGTCACGCGGCGGACGGCGCGAGCGCGCCGCGCGGCACCGAGCTGGTGGTCACCTCGCCCGGCTGGCGGCCGGACGCGCCCCTGCTGGCCGCCGCGGCCCGCACCGGGATTCCGGTCATCGGCGATGTCGAGCTGGCCTGGCGGCTGCGGCCGGTGTTTCCCGACGGCACTGCGCAGCCGTGGCTGGCCGTCACCGGGACGAACGGCAAGACGACCACGGTGAAGATGCTCGCCGCGATGCTGGACGCGGCCGGGCTGCGGTCGGCCGCTGCCGGGAACGTCGGCACCTCCGCGGTGGAGGCGGTCACCGAGGCCGGGCCGTACCAGGTGCTGGCCGTCGAGCTGTCCAGCTTCCAGCTGCACTGGAGTTCTACGGTCAGGCCGCTGGCCGCCACGGTGCTCAACCTGGCCGCTGATCACATCGACTGGCACGGCGACATGGAGTCCTACGCGCGCGACAAGGCGCGGATCTTCGCGCCGGGGACGATCGCCGTCTGCAACGCCGACGACGCGTGGTCGCGCCGCCTGGTCGCCGGGGCGCGCGCGCTGTCCCGGGTGATCCCGTTCCGGCTCGGCGCGCCGGGGCCCGGCGAGTTCGGCGTGGCGGGCGGCGCGCTGGTCGACCGGGCGTTCGGCAGCAAGGTGGTGCTCGCGCCGGTCAGCGACGTGCGGCCGGCCGCCCCGCACAACGTGGCGAACGCGCTGGCCGCCGCGGCGCTGGCCCGCGCCTACGGTGTGCAGGCCGCCGCCGTCGGGGCCGGGCTGCGCGCCTTCGAGCCCGAGCCGCACCGGATCGCGCTGGTGGCCGAGGTCGGCGGCGTGGCCTACGTGGACGACTCCAAGGCGACGAACCCGCACGCGGCCGCCGCGTCGCTGGCCGCCCGCGGCCCGGTGGTCTGGGTGGCGGGCGGGATGCTGCGCGGCGAGGCCGCCGACATCTTCGAGCTGGTCCGCGGGGTGGCGGGCCGGCTGCGCGCGGTCGTGCTGCTCGGCCGCGACCGGGACGTATTCCTGCAGGCGCTCGCGCGACACGCGCCGGATGTCCCGGTGGTTGAGGTGGACGGCACCGACACTGGGATCATGGAACGGGTTGTGACCGAGGCAGCCGCGCTGGCCTCGCCGGGGGATACCGTCCTGCTCGCGCCCGCAGCCGCCTCGCTCGACATGTTCGCGCACTACGGCGCGCGGGGTGATGCGTTCGCCGCGGCCGTCCGGGCCATGGCCGGGCCAGCATGAGCGCGGTGCTGGGAGGCGGCGGCGAGCCGGTCCGCCGCCGGGCCCGCGCTGCCGGGGACGCGCCGGGTCACGGTGAGACCGCGGCCGCGCCCGGTGCCGGGCTGGCGCCGCGGGACCGGCTGGCCTCGGTGTCCGCGCTGCTGGACCGCCCGCTGCTGTCCTACTACCTGATCATCGGGATCGTGGTGCTGCTGCTCGCGCTCGGGCTCGTGATGGTGCTGTCCACGTCGTCGGCCTCCTCGCTGATCAGCGGCGAGCCCCCGTACCGCGAGTTCCAGAAGCAGCTGCTCGGCGTGGCGCTCGGCCTGCCGCTGATGTGGTTCGCCGCCCGGTCGTCGCCGCGGCTGTTTCGCGCCGCCGCCTACCCCCTGCTGGCCGTGTCCGTGCTCGGCCTGATGCTCACCCTGCTGCCCGGCGTCGGCGTGGTGTCCGGCGGCGCCTCCCGCTGGATCCAGCTCGGCCCGTTCCAGCTGCAGCCGTCCGAGCTGGCCAAGCTCGCCTTCGTGCTGTGGGGCGCCGACCTGCTGGCGCGCAAGGAAAAGCTCGGCCAGCTGACCGACTGGCGGCACCTGCTGCTGCCGTTGCTGCCGGGCGCGGGCGTGATCTGCATGCTGGTCATGCTCGGCGACGACCTCGGCACCACGTTCGTGCTGCTGACCATCTTCCTGATGCTGCTGTGGGTGATCGGCACGCCGGGCCGGGTGTTCGCCGGCATACTCGGCCTGATGGCCCTGGTCATGCTCATGCTGATCATCGTGGCGCCGTACCGGCTGGAGCGGCTGACCAGCTTCATCAACCCGCAGGCCAGCCCGGTCGGCACGAACATGCAGAACATCCAGGGCAAGTACGCGGTCGGCTCCGGCAGCTGGTTCGGCGTCGGGCTCGGCGCCAGCAGGCAGAAGTGGGGCTGGGTGCCGAACGCCACGACCGACTACATCTTCGCGATCATCGGCGAGGAGCTCGGCCTGGTCGGCACGCTGTGCGTGTCCGCGCTCTACGGCGGCCTGGCCTACGCCGGGCTGCGGATCGCCCGCCGGGTCGACGACACGTTCATGCGACTGGCCGCGGCCGGCGCCACCGCCTGGATCGTGATGCAGGCCATAGTGAACATCGGCGCGGTCATCGGCGTGTTCCCGATCACCGGGGTGCCGCTCCCGCTCGTCTCCGAGGGCGTGTCGTCGCTGCTGGCCACGATGGCGGCGCTCGGCATGCTGATGGCCTTCGCCAAGCGGGAGCCAGGCGCCAGGGAAGCTTTGGCCGCTCGGGGAGAAAGCGGGGCCCGCCGGGTCCTAAGCTGGCTGGGCCTGTCAGCGAGACGGGCCTGAGGAGGGCGAAAGCGATGAGGGTTGTCCTGGCGGGCGGCGGGACGGGCGGCCACATCGAGCCTGCGCTGGCCCTCGCCGACGCGCTGCGGCGGGCCGAGCCCGGCATCGGGATCACCTGCCTGGGCACCGAGCGCGGCCTGGAGAACCGGCTGATACCCCAGCGCGGATACGAGCTGGTGAACATCCCGCCGGTGCCGCTGCCCCGCAAGCCGACCCCGCAGTTGCTGACCGTGCCGTCCCGGATGCTGGCCGCGGTGAACGCCACCGCCAGGGTGCTCGACCAGACCCGGGCCGACGTGCTGGTGGGATTCGGCGGGTACGTGGCCACGCCCGGCTACCTGGCCGCCAGGCGCCGCCGCGTGCCGATCGTGGTGCACGAGGCCAACCCGCACCCCGGCCTGGCCAACCGGATCGGCGCCCGGCTGACCGCGCACGTGTTCACCGGCTATCCCGACACGAAGCTCCGGCATGCCAGGTACATCGGCATCCCGCTGCGCCGCGAGATCGCCGAGCTGGACCGGCTCAGCCTCGCGGACAAGGCGCGCGCGCACTTCGGCTTCCGGACCGACCTGCCCGTCCTGCTGGTGACCGGCGGATCGCAGGGCGCCCGGTCGCTGAACCAGGCCGTGCTCGGCGCGGCCGGCTGGATCAGGGAGGCCGGCGTCCAGCTGCTGCACATCGTCGGCCCGCGGTCCGCCGTGGACGCCCCGCCCGCCGGGGCGGGCCCGGCCCAGGTGATCGTGCCCTACATGGACCGGATGGACCTGGCCTACGCCGCCGCCGACCTGGTGCTCTGCCGGGCCGGCGCGATGACCTGCGCGGAGCTTGCCGCGGTCGGCCTGCCCGCCGCGTTCGTGCCGCTCCCGCACGGCAACGGCGAGCAGCGGCTGAACGCGGCGCCGATGGTCCGGGCCGACGGCGGCCTGATGATCGACGACGACAAGCTGACCCCGGACTGGATCAGAGGCACCCTGCTGCCCATCCTGCTCGACTCCGGCCAGCTGGCCGCGATGTCGCACGCCGCCGGCCAGCTGGGCATGCGGGACGCCGACGCCCGGCTGGCCGCCGAGGTGCTCGGCATCATCAGGAGCGGCCAGTGAGCGAGCCGTCCGCCCCTGTAACTGTCGTGCCGCCCTTGGAACAGCTGGGGCGGGTGCATTTCACCGGCATCGGCGGGGCCGGCATGTCGGGGATCGCGCACATCATGCTGGCCAGGGGAGTCCCGGTGTCCGGCAGCGACCGCGCGCCGTCGCCCGTGCTGGACGCGCTCGCGGCCCGTGGCGCGGACGTGCACGCCGGGCACGGCGCGGACCGCCTCGGCGACGCGGACACGCTGGTCGTGTCCACCGCGATCCGCGCCGACAACCCGGAGCTGACCGCGGCCCGCGACCGCGGGCTCCGCGTGCTGCACCGGGCCGACGCGCTCGCCTCGGTGATGCTCGGCAAGCGCGGCGTCGCGGTCGCGGGCACGCACGGCAAGACGACCACGACCTCGATGCTCGCCACGATCCTGCTGCGCTGCGGGGCCGATCCCGGGTACGCCATCGGCGGCGTGCTGACCGAGAGCGGGCTCGGCGCCGCCTGGGGTGACGGCGACGTGTTCGTCGCCGAGGCCGACGAGAGCGACCGGTCGTTCCTGCGGCTGTCGCCCGAAGCCGCGATCGTCACCAACATCGAGGCCGACCACCTCGACAACTACGCCGGCCTGGACGACATCGCGGACACCTTCACCGCGTTCGCCCGCCGGATCACGCCCGGCGGCCTGCTGCTGGCCTGCGCCGACGACCCCGGCGCCAGGACGCTGGCCGCCGCGGCCGCAGGCCTGCCGGTCAGGGTCCGCAGCTACGGCGTGTCCCCGGACGCGGACTACCTGGTCACCGGCATCCAGCCGCGCGGGATGGGCACCAGGCTGACCGTGACCGCGCAGCGCCGGGCCGCCGACCTAGCCAGGCCCCTGGCGGCCGGCCAGCCGCTGCAGCTGGCCGTCCCCGGCCGGCACAACGCGCTGAACGCCGCCGCCGCCTACGCCGCCGCGGTGGAACTCGGCTTCGCCCCGGCCCGCGTCGCCGAGGGCCTCGCCGCCTATCAGGGCGCGCGCCGCCGCATGGAGCCGAAGGGCGAGCAGGCTGGCGTACTCGTGCTCGACAGCTACGCGCACCACCCCACCGAGCTGGCCGCCGACCTGCGCGCGGCCCGGGACATCGTCGATGGCGGCCAGGTCATCGCGGTCTTCCAGCCGCACCTGTACAGCCGCACCCGGATCTTCACCGCGGAGTTTGGCGCGGCGCTCGACCTGGCCGATCAGGTGCTCGTGCTCGACGTCTACGCGGCCAGGGAAGACCCCGAGCCCGGCGTAACCGGCCAGCTCGTCGCCGACGCCGTCCCGCTGGGCAAGGCACGCTTCGTGTCCCGCGCACAGGACATCCCGCCCGCCGTGGCCGAAACGGCCAAGCCCGGCGACGTCGTCCTCACGATGGGCGCCGGCGACGTGACCCAGCTCGGCGACCCGATCCTGGCCGCCCTCGCCGCCGTCGCCGGGGGCAGGCCATGACCACCCCGTCCGAAGACCTCCCCGGCCCGGCCCGTCCCTCCGGCGATCCCGCTGCCAGTCCTCCCGGCGACCCAGCCCTGAGCCCGGTTGACCCCGACGCCGCAGCGCCCATCGCCGGGCCCGGGGCCAGCGCATCCTCTGGACTCGCGGCCGGCCCGGCGGGCGGGTCGGCCGTCGGCGTCGCGGACCGGGCTGCCGCGGCCCGGCCCGCCGGCCGGCCCTCGGGCGGCAAGGCGGCCGGAGGCGGTCCCGGCCGGCCTCCGCGGCGCCGGCCCAGCCGCTGGAAGGTGGCGTTCTTCGCGCTCACGGCCGTCGGCATGGTGGCGGCGGTCGTGTGGGCGCTGCTTGGCTCGCGGTTCCTCGTCGTGCGGTCGATCCAGGTCACCGGCAACCACCTGGTGCCGAAGTCCGAAGTGCTCGCCGAGGCCCAGATCCCGATGGGGCTGCCGCTGGTGCGGGTCAGCACCTCCGCCGTCGCGCGCCGGGTCGAGAGCATCACCCAGGTGCAGTCCGCGCGGGTGACCAGGGACTGGCCGGACCGGATCGTGATCACCGTGCTGGAGCGCACCCCGGCCCTGGCCATCCGTGCCGGCACCGGATTCGACCTCGTCGACGCCTCCGGCGTCGTGGTGCGGCAGGTGACCAGGAAGCCCGCCGGGATGCCGCTGTTCACCCCGGCCGGTGCCGTACTCGGCAATCCGGGCGTGCGGGCCACGGTGGCCGTCCTCGCCGACCTGCCTGCCGCGATCGCCCGCAGCGTCAGGTCGGTGACCGCGCCGAGCGCCGAGGCGGTGACCCTGCACCTGGCGCGCGGCACCACGGTGGACTGGGGCAACAGCAGCCAGTCGGCCCAGAAGGCGCACGAGCTTGCCATCCTGCTGCACACGCACGCGCGCTACTACGACGTCAGCGCGCCAGGATCCGCCGTCACCGGCTAACTCAGGAGTGAAACTCATCACACCAGGTTGCGACACGCCGGGGCCGTTCATGGCCGGTTAGTTGACCCGGCTGCCGGCCGACCCTACTGTCCTAACCAATCGCCAGGTTGACATAAGTCTAAATCTCAACTTGAGGGTGAGAGTTCATCCCAGGGAAACACGGAACGCAGGCGGTCGGCGGCCTGGCGAGCGCATTCGAAGCAGCCGCCCGCGAACCGGGTTACCCGCGGTGAGCAGCATGGAAGCCCGCGCAGCGCATGAAACCGTGCGGCAGGAAATGCGACAGGGGCATACGAGCGGAAGGGTCCTTCCTCGTGGCAGCACCGCAGAATTATCTGGCGGTCATCAAGGTCGCCGGAATCGGTGGCGGCGGCGTCAACGCCGTTAACCGAATGATCGAAGAGGGACTTAAGGGCGTTGAGTTCATCGCGATTAACACCGACGCCCAGGCGCTGCTCATGAGCGATGCCGACGTCAAGCTGGACGTCGGCCGCGAGCTCACCCGGGGGCTGGGCGCGGGCGCGAACCCCGACGTCGGCTGCAAGGCGGCCGAGGATCACCGGGAGGAGATCGAGGAGGTGCTCAAGGGCGCCGACATGGTCTTCGTCACCGCCGGTGAAGGCGGCGGCACGGGCACTGGCGGCGCCCCGGTCGTGGCCAGCGTGGCGCGGTCGCTCGGCGCGCTCACCATCGGCGTGGTCACCAGGCCGTTCGGCTTCGAGGGCAAGCGCAGGGGCGCGCAGGCCGAGGCCGGGATCGAGCGCCTCCGCGAGGAGGTGGACACGCTGATCGTGATCCCCAACGACCGGCTCCTGTCGATCTCCAACCGCCAGGTCAGCGTCCTCGACGCGTTCAAGGCCGCCGACCAGGTGCTGCTGTCCGGTGTCCAGGGGATCACCGACCTGATCACCACGCCCGGCCTGATCAACCTCGACTTCGCCGACGTGAAGTCGGTCATGTCCGGGGCCGGCTCGGCCCTGATGGGCATCGGCTCGGCCCGCGGCGACGACCGCTCGGTCGCGGCGGCCGAGATGGCGATCTCCAGCCCGCTGCTTGAGGCGAGCATCGACGGCGCGCACGGCGTGCTGCTGTCCATCCAGGGCGGCTCCGACCTCGGCCTGTTCGAGATCAACGAGGCCGCCCAGCTCGTATCGAACTCCGCCGCGCCGGACGCGAACTTCATCTTCGGCGCGGTGATCGATGACGCGCTCGGCGACGAGGTGCGGGTCACCGTGATCGCGGCCGGCCTCGGCGACCCGAGGGCCCAGGCCGCCAGGCCCGAGGCGCGCGTCCTCACCGGGCGCCAGGAGTCCAACGGCCATGCTTCGGTGAACCTCACCCGCCCGGCCGGGGCGAGCGCCGGGACTGCCGCCGCCGGCGCCCCCGGTCACGGGCCCGCCGCAGGAGCGCAGGGCGGCCCGCAGGACCAGGCCGCAACCGCTGAGTCTGACCCGTCGCAGGCCTGGCCCGATGCCGCTCTCGCCGAGCAGAACGGTCACGCCGCGGCGGCGGTCCTGCCAGAGGGATCCGCGCCGGACGACGACTACCCGGCCGAGCCCATGACCGCCCGGGCCGACCCGTCCGAGGCCGGGGCGCCCGCCACGGGAGCTTCCGGGGCGGCCTCCGACGGAAGCGAGTCGGCCGGCGACCTGACCTCCGACTTCACCCCGCAGCCGGTCGGGCACCCGGCCCGGCTCGACCCGGCCCGGGTATTCGACACCCCGAGCACGCGCCGCCGGCCGGTGGTGTTCGAAGAGGACGACGAGCTCGACGTGCCCGATTTCCTTAAGTGACGGACCGGCCTGCCAGCAGCCAGGACGCCAGGAGCGCCGGCGCACCCGCCGACGCACTTGCGGGCGACGCCGGGGGAGAGGGGCAGGTTCTGCCTGTGGACCTGGCCGTCCAGGTGTTCTGGCTGGCGCCCGGGATACGCGCCGCGTTCACCGGCCGTAGCGGCGGCCTGAGCCAGCCGCCTTTCGACGGCCTGAACCTGAGCGCCGCAGGCGGCGACAGCCCGGCCGCCGTGGCCCGCAACCGCGAACTCGTCGCGGCCGCCTGCGGCCTGCCCCCCAGCCACCTGATCTGGATGCACCAGGTCCACGGCACCGACATCGGCTACGTGACTGCTCCCCACGCGCCGCATCCCGGACCGGCGGTGGCCGCGGGGCCCGCGTCGGCCGCGAGCCCGGGGCACTCCGCGGCCACCGGACAGCCAGCCACCAGGCAGCCGGCCACCAGCGAGTCGTCTCGCGGGCAGTCAGGCAGTGGGCAGCCGGCCGCCAGCGAGTCGGCCTGCGGGCAGTCGGTCGCCGGGCACCCTGCCGCCGGGCAGCCGGCCGCCAGTGAGTCGGCCTGCGAACAGTCGGCCGCCGGGCACCCTGCCGGCGGGCAGCCGGCTGCCAGTGAGTCGGCCTGCGGGCAGTCGGCCGCCGGGCAGCTAGCCAAGGGACCGTCGGCCCGCGGACACTTTTCCGCCGGGCAGCCGGGCGGCGGCGTCCTGGCTGCCGACACCGCCGTGCCGGTCAGGGACGGCAATGTCACGGCGGTGCCGGGGCTCGCGCTGGGCGCGCTGGCGGCGGACTGCCCGACCGTGCTGGTCGGGGATCCGGAGGCCAGAGTTGTCGGGGTCGCGCATTCGGGGCGGCTAGGGACCGCCGCCGGAGTGGTGCCCGCGCTCATCCGTGCCATGGTCGGCGCGGGCGCGGTGCCGGGCCGGATGCACGCCGTGATCGGCCCGGCTATCTGCGGCGGTTGCTACGAGGTGCCCGCCGCGATGCGGGACAGCGTCGCCGCGCAGGCACCGGGCTCAGGCTGCGTCACCCGCGCCGGGACGCCCGGCCTTGACCTGCGCGCGGGGATCGCCGCGCAGCTCGCCGCGGCCGGCGTGCGGCAGGTGCGGACCGACGAACGCTGCACGGCCGAGACCCCTGACCTCTACTCCTACCGCCGGGACGGGCGCACCGGCCGGTTCGCGGGCCTGATCTGGCTCACTCCCTGACGTCACTCGAAACGCTTCCGCGGGAACGCCCCACGCAATTGCGCGAGGCGTTTCCGCGGGAACGCTTCGCGCACGTCTCCGCGGGAACGCCCCACGCAAGTTCCCGCCGCGATCGTGCTCGCCGACGGAGCCCCAAGGCGGTCGATGGCGCCTTCACTGCCCACCCGTGGGTGTCGATGTGCGGTTTGCTTCCCCTCCGTGGGTGTCGATCGTGGGTGTCGATGTGCGGTTTGCTTCCCA
>DASXZD010000036.1:0-46501 GCA_036502085.1 Streptosporangiaceae bacterium | reverse complement strand
ATCTGCACACTAGGCATAGCGCCATTATGGCGCCAGAAGCGCCAATTCGCAACCTTCTCACGTCGGCATGGCCGAGCGTCATACGCAATCCCTGGCGCACGCAGGCCATCTGGTTCTGCGCTGCACCAGCATGCCGACCGTTTCGACGGGGTTGAATCCTTCGGCTTCGAACCCGCCGAGGTGCTTCACTCACCGCCGACCACCCACATCCGCTATCGCCGCGTCAGCTAACGCGGTCTTCTAGCGTTCGGTAAAGGCTTCGCGACGGCAACAACCGCCATCCCGCACGTCGGCTTCAAGCTGGCCCGGCTGAGCGGAAGTTACCCGCCCGCCGGGCCCAGCCAGCGGGAACCTACTTCGTGAAGTACCAGTATTCCGGCGTGAACGTGTACAGCGGGTTCCAGGTGACGCCCTGCAGGTTGCTCTTGACCTCCTCGATCTTGTACGTCTGGGGTGTCCATTCAACCGGTAGCTGTTCGGCAGTGAACGTCGCGTACTGATGGAATAGCGACAGGCTGCTGTTGTCCTGGATCGAGTGGATCAGGTTGTCCGTCGTCGGGTCGGAATAGCTCCCCGAGTTGGACCCCGCGCCGGTCAGGAACAGCGGCTCGCCGGTCGGCAGGAAGCCAGGGCCGTCGTACGCCCAGCCGCTGATGTCGGCCATGGCCCAGCTCTTGTTCGTCGGGACGGCCAGCCCGAGCAGCGTGCTGAACGACTCAGCCTCCAGCGAGATGGAGATGCCAGCCTGTGCGGCGTCTGACTTGTAGACCTGCTGCTGAGACGCGAACGCGTCGACGCCGGAGGTGTAGGCCATGGTGAACTTCGCCTGCGTGCCCGCCCGGATCCCGCTGCCGCACTGAGCGGGAGTCTCACAGGTCATGACCCCGCCGACCATCTTCCAGCCGTGGCTTTCCAGCAGGCTCTTCGCCTTGGAGACGTCAAAGGGGTAGGGGCCTACCCCGCCGTTGGCCGTTTCCACCGCCGGCTCGAAGGAGTTGGCCGGCTCCGACGGAACCGGCCCGGTCGTCGGATACGCGTAGCCGCGGTAGACGCCCTTCGAGATGCCGACCTGGTCGTAGACGTCCGCCAGCGCCTGACGGAAGTACAGCTGCTTGAAGACAGGCCCGTCGGTGGAGTTGTTGAAGTTGAGCAAGTAGTAGGCGATCGCGTAGTTGTAGAACGGATCGAGCGTGTAGCCGGACCCGAGCGGATTGGTCGACGGCACCGCCTCGTTCACCGTCTTCTGCGGGAGGTCGGCCGGCGGGGCTTCCCCGACGTCGAGCGCTCCCGTCCTCAGCGCCGTGTACTCAGCCGCGTCACTGGTGTAGGTGACGTACTTGAGCGCCGTCAGCCGCGGCTTCGGTGAACCCGAGTAGGCCTTGTTGGGCACGAAGGTGTCGTTGCCGCCGGAACTGAAAACCGACAGCTTCCAGGGGCCGTCCACCACAGACCAGATCGCGCTGGTCGCGTACGTGGAGCTGGCCTTGGCCTGAGCGTTGAGGAAGCTGAACACCGCCGCGCAGCCGGCCGCGCTCGTGTGACATCCGCCGCTTCCCGGCGTGGCGCCCGTGTGGGTCACGTCCCACGCCAGCGGCATCGGCGTGATCTCTGCCAGCTGCTGGTAGGTGAACCAGGTCGACGCATAGGTCTGGGTCAGGTGCAGGACGATCGTGTCCGGGCCGGGGATCGAGTACGACGCGAGGTTGTCCGGCAGGAGCCCGGGCCCGTAGCCGCCGTAGTTGCTCTTCTCCGCCTTCATCATGTTGAGCCAGAACGCCACGTCCTGCGCGTCGACGGTTTCCCCGTCGGACCACTTCCAGCCCTTGAGCTGGATCGTCACCGTCTTGCCGCCGTCGCTGTAGACGGGCGCGCTGGCCGGAGACAGCGGGTAATTGACCTGGACCGACGTGCCGTTGTTGCCGAACAGGTACAACGGCCGGTACATCAACTGCTCAAAGTCCTGGCCGTTGACAACGCTCTCGTCGGCGATGGAGAGGAATGGCCAGATCCAGGTGGGACCTTCCCCGCTGATTTGCCCCACCGTCGCCGTGCCGCCCTTGACCGCCGCACCATGCGAACTACCGTGAGAGCCCGACGATCCGCAGGCATTGAGCGCCAGGACGGCAGCGGCAGCCATGGCCGCGAATCCGAACAAGCCGTGCCTCGTTCGGCTCCTCGTTGCCCGGCGCGCGGTGGGCGCGTGACCTGACTTCATCTTGGTGTCTCCTCTTACCATCACGGGTGCGAGGTTGTCGGCATCACGCCCGGACTGTGCGTACTGGTCAGTTGACACGTCGTTATCGCCTCAAAGATTGTCATACCGCAGCTTCCGTATCGCAAGGCTCTGCGATGGCCCGTCGGAGCAGAACGGGCAACTGTCAAAGCGCGACGCTGCCGTCCCGCTGGTGACTGCGGTATCGCCTGAAGCTGGACCTGGTGAGTGGAGCCGGAAGGATGTGTCACGGCCTCGGCCATCTAGATGCCGGCTAGATGATGTCGGCGATCGCTAGCTCGGCGTTGCGCAGCCGCAGCAGTGGTGCCGCGCTCACGGTCAGCGTAGACAAGAACGTCAGGTCGAAGCGCAGCCGGGCTGCGGCTGTGGACGGTGTGTTAGCCCCACGCCACCCGCTGATGACGTTGGTCCAGCTGCTGATGAGCTTGGACAGATCGGTGTCATTCGGATCCTGAACGAGCGTGATCGGCGGCTGGAAGAACACCGGCAGCACGATCGGGTCGGCCCCGGTGGCCAGCGAGTACTCGTAGACGACCTCGGCCTGAATCTGCAGCCTGGTCACCGAGTCCGGCACCCCGGCCAGCAGCGCCGTGAACAGCGTCCACAGCTGGTTGGACAGGGTCCGCTGCCGGCTGCCGGTTCCGAGCGCGGCGATGTCGACTGGCGCCGCGGCGGTGATGGTCGGCGCGTACGGCTGGCTGAAGCGCACCTCGGGCGTCTGGTAGACGAACGGTGCGGCGAGGTTCTTGCCGTTGTCGGTGAGTTTTTCATTACGGGCAATGCGAAGCGCCGGCCGCGCATCCTGGCGCTCCAGCACGTCCAGGCTCGCCAGCACGATCGATCGCGGCGGTATCGTCTGCGCCTCGGCCATGGTCAGCGGGCCGTCCGGCCCGGTGTAGGTGAAGACGCCGCTGCCGTGATTGACGGTGGTGTAGCCGGGGATGTTCACGATCGCCGGCGCGCCCCCGGGCGGCGTCAAGCTGGTCAGCGTGATCTTCAGGGCGCCGTCGGCGGTCACGCCTTCGGCGACCTCGAACCGGTACGACGTGGTGTCCGTCGCGGCACGGACCCGGGGCTCGGCGATCAGGCCGGCGGCCAGCACGGCGTTGACCAGCGTGACGAACGCGGTCACCGCGCTGCCGGCGTACTTGTACACGTAGGGGTCGGTGGTGGTCGCGGTGATCTTGGCGAGGTACCGGTCGAGGTCGATGCGGACGGCCGGGTAGACGGTGATGAAGTCGGCGAGCGCGGCGAACGCCGTGTCCGGTACGGCCGTGGCCAGGGCCGGGAGGTTGAACGCGATCTCGCCGTGGACCCGGTCCTGCGGATAGTGGAATGGCAGCGACCAGGTGATCTCGTAGGTCCATTCGGTGATCGCCGACAGGTCGGCGGCCTGGGGGTTGGTGGGCCGGCCGTCCTGTTCGGCAAGGGCCGGTGCGGTGGGGAACGCGCGCAGCACCAGCGGCACCGTTACCGTACCGAGGTCGCGGTCGAGCAGGCTCTGCTGCGGGCGGACGAAGCTCAGCCAGCTAGACGCCTGGTAGTTCGCGACCCCTGGGACAGCGCCAATTTGATGCTCGATCGCCGAGGGCCGCCAGCCGAGATGCAGGTCGACCGCCGCGGCCACGGCGCCGTCGACGTGCACGGCGTCCGGGGCGGTGAGGAGGATCGGCAGCGGCGCCTCGGACGAAATGGCCAGCGCCAGTTTCGGCGAGGACAGCGAGATTTCGCTGCGCTGATCGCCGACGGCCAGGTCGTCGCGGACGGCACCGAGCAGTCGCGGCGAGCTGGCCGTCGGGTACTGGTCGCCCCACACCTTGGCGGCGTACTGGAGCGCGGCCTTGACGTCATAGGCATCGGACAGCCGGGTCAGCAATTGCTGCCGGAACGCCTCCTGCACGTTGGCGACCGGCCCGCTCTCGCCCTGGTACACGGGGATCATCAACGTCGCGGCGGCATCGGCGAACGCCTGCTTCTGCCCGAGGATCGTGGTCAGCTGGGACGTCGTGCCGAAGTGGCGGGCGATCAGTTGCAGCCCGGCGGTGTACGCGGGGCTGAGGATGTCGTCGATCGCCGCGAACAGCGTGCGGGTCCACCCGTCGACGTCCACGTCGATGAAGTCCAGCTTGCGAGTGGGCGGCGCCAGGCCACCTTCGGTCGTGTAGTTCTGGACGGGCACGCCTTGCATGCTCTGCAGCTGGTTGGCGACCGGCCGCGGCGCGTACAGGTACGGGTTGGTGTAGATGTTGTACGAGATGGCCTTCCCCTGCTGGTTGAGCCGGACGGCCCAGATCGTGGCCGATGGTGCGGCCGCTGTTGCCTCGGCCCGGTTGACGCCGGCCGCCACCTTCAGGCCGGCGGCGGCGAAGGCACCCTCGAACGCCTCCGCGAACGCGTCCAGGCCGCGGGTGCCGTCCCGCCCGGAAATGGCCGCGGCCGGTACCCGGAACGTGGCGGCCCGGATGGCAGGCGTGGCGGACAGCTCGCCGTTGTCCACCCCGCCCGTCCGCCGCACGGTCACCTCGACCGGCAGCTCGAAGATCTGGTCGGCCGGGATCGTGGTGACTGCGGCGGTCAGCGTCAGGGCCGCCGGTACCGCTGCGGCGGCGGCCCTCGCCCGGTGGTGCAGGAATGCGTACACGCTGTCCTCGGCGGTGAACAGCCAGGTCTGCAGCCTGCCGGATGGCAGCTCGGTGTCGGTGAACGGCGACGTCAAGGTGACCGTTACGCCAAGCGGATCGGTCAGCTGGTAGTACAGGCTGGTGTACACCTCCAGGTCGCGGAGGGCCGCTTCAACGCCGGTCGCCGGGCCGCTGGATGATCCGCTGCCCGCGACGGTGAGCAGAACCGATCCGTTCTCGGCGTAGCCGGCGGTGCTGCGGACGCCGTTCACGGTGATCGAGTATTCGCCGTCGGTGAGCGCGGTGTCGAGGCTCAGCTTGACCGACTCGTAGCTGACCGAAACGGACACCACGGTCCGGCCGCTGACCGTGTAGTTGCCAGGGACGCTGGCACTGCCGGAGTCGAGCAGGTCGAGGAACTGCAACCCGATGACGGTTGCCGAGGTCCGCTGAGCGGCCACCGGACCGAGGTAACGGCTCGGGTCGAAGCCGAGCGTCACCGCGAGTGCCGGGCCGGACTGGGCGGTCCAGGACGAGCTCACCGACGGCCACTGCCCGAGGCCGAGGACCGCGTCGGTGTAGCCGGCCAGCAGAGGCGGCTGGTTGCGGGCATTGCCGGTGCCGTCGTCGAGCGTCGTGTGCAGCTGGTTGCCGTACGCGTCCTGCCAGGCGAAGTTGATCTGGAGCATGGTGCCGATCCCGCGGTACGGGCTGGCCTGCGGGTCGGGCATCGGGACGGGCGCCGCAGGCTGGGCGGACGCGGCGCGGGAGAAGCGAGGGTACGGCACCGACTGGCGGTACCGCCACTCGTCCGCACCGTCCGGTCCGGCGGGCAGGCCGAGGATGCTCTCGTTGAAGTAGGGGTTCTCGGCGACCTGGTAGGTCAGCATGCTGAAGTTCTGTTCCAGGACGCGTGCGCCGTACTCCGGGGCGGCCGGGTCCGGCGGCGGCTCCTTCGCCGGGGTCCGGGTCGCCTCGGCGAGCGCGACGCCTGGCGGGACGGTGGCGGTGCGCACGATCGGGCCGCCGGTGACTTTCACCTGGCTGCCCGTCTTGAACAGGCCCGCGACGCCGGCGTTGTCGGCGGCGAGAGCGGTCAGGTTGGTGCCGTAGTACCAGGCGATTGCCTCCAGCGTGCCCGAACTCGGCGAGCTGTCGGCCACGACGGTCAGCGGTGGCAGGTAGATGGCCTGCGGGTAGCGCAGCACCGTCGCCGGCGGCCAGGCCGGGTTGGCGCCGGCGATCGCCTGCGCGGTCGTCATCGGGAACTGGCCGGCAATCTGCTCGAAGGTCATCGTCTGGCCGGGCGGGATCTGATACAGCCCGTGCCTGACGCTGATCCCGCAGGCTGGGGTAAGGCTGAGCGCGCGGTTCGCGTCGGCGAGCTGGCCCAGGTCGGAGTAGGTCCGCGCGGCCAGGTCGGCCAGCGTGAGCGTGCCGGTCGCCTGCACCGGTGCCTCGTCTGGCGCGGCGTCCGCGGTGACGACGGCCGACGCGGTCTCGAACGGGTCGGACGTCACGGCGGCGGTCATGTAGTTGGTGAGCCGGTCGCCTGCGGCCGGATCGCCCGGGTTCCGGTACAGCGCGATGAGCCGGATGGTAGCCAGGCCCTTGTCGTCGAAGATCCGGTCGGGCAGCCCGGCTAGGCTCGCGGTGTCAAAGTAATAAAGGTAGAAGCCGCCGGAGCGGGTGATGCCAGCCTCCCACAGCAGCCGCACGAACTCGGTCGCGGTGTTGAGCAGCCCCGGCACCGCAGCGTCGACGGCCAGGCTGTCAGGGTTGGTGACAGTGGACAGGTTGACCTGGGCAATGCCGAGCGTGACCATATCCGGGTCGGCGGTCTGCACGCCGGTACCGCTGGCGGCATCGAACCCGATGATCAGCTTGTCGTACGTGCTGTCGGCGGTGACCTGGGCGACCATCCGCTCCAGGACCACAGCGTCGGCACCGCCCGCTCCGACGATCTCATAAGTGGTGGCGGTAGCCAGGCTCAGGAGCTGGACCGGAACCCGCCGCACGGTGAACGAGACCACGCTAGCCCAGCCGTGGCCCGAGACCGGGGTGGTCACGGTCGCGCCGCTGGCCTCGTCGTAGCTGGCGAGATTGATGGCGAACCGGGGCGCGACCTTGCCCGGCTGGGGCAGCGCGGACATGCCGCTGGGCAGGGTCCAGATGCGCAGGGCCGGCACCTGATTGCCGGTCGGCGGCTTGCCGTAGGGCAGCCGGACCGGAGTCGGCGAGAGCCACTCGGTCAGCGTGGTCAGCGGATAGCTGGCCGGCTGGGCGCTGCTCATCAGGCCGGCGCCGAGCGTGCGGACCGGGATGTTGAACGCGCCCTTGTTCAGCGTGGTGTAGATCGCGGTGATCCGCTGGCCGTCCCGCGTGCCCTTGTTCATCGTGAACGTCAGCGTGTGGTCGCTAGTGTCGATGACGAACCAGTTGCTGGCGGTCGTGTCTTCCACCACCTGGACGCTGAAGTCGGCCTCCGTTTGCGCGGGGACGATGAACTGCTGGCCGGTCAGCGCGTACAGCCCGGCCATGTCCGGCAAGTGCAGGCCGGCGGCGGCGCTGGTGACCCAGATGCCCGGGTGGTTCGGGTTGATGTCCTTCGTGGGCAGCCGCGTGCCGTGCAGTCCGTACCGGGAGACCAGGTGGGAGAGCTGGTGCAGGCCGCCGGTGTCCTTGATGACGTCGAGCAGGCCGCCGACCGAGAACTGTGGCAGGTGCGGGATGTCCAGCCAGGCTAGATCGTCCTTGCCGATGGCGAACAGGTTCTTTGTGTCGAGGTTCACCGGCGTGATCGCCGTCGCCTCGACGCTGATCGCCATCGTGGTGCTGATTCCGGCCAGCGTGTCGTCGGTCCGCGTCACGAAGGTGAGCTGCGGCAGCGTCAGCACCGCGACCTCGGCGATCAGGCGGATCTGGCTGAGCAGGCCGCTGCGGGCGTAGAGCGTGGGCAGGTCGGGCGCCCCGACGTACATGGCGATGTCAGCGAGCGTGTCACCCGGCCGGACGGTGTACTTCGTGTCGCTGTATGTGATGATCTCGCCGGCCCGCAGGATCGCCGCGCCCGCGTTGCGCATGGCCAGCTTCTCTGCGGTGAACGGGATGCCGCTGGAGCTGTAGGCGGGCAGCTTCGCGACGTTCTCGAAGCTCGGCGGCTTCGGCGTCGCCCCGCCGTCGGTCACGTCGGTGTAGGTGGCCGCGGTATAGGTGGCATATGGCACCGGCAGGTCGGCGCCCAGCCGGAGCAGCCCGGTCGTGGCCAGCAGCCCGAAGCCGCCGACTGTGGCCTTGCCGAGGAACTCGCCGTACGCGACACCCAGCCCGCGCGCGGCCTGCACGAGCGTCGAGCTGCTGCTCGTCGTGTACTGCTTCCCGGTACCCGGGTAGACGATGGTCACATCGCTGGCCAGGATGTCCTCAGTGGCCGCGTTCGTCACCGCGAGCGCCGTCGCGGAGACGGTCAGGCCGGCACTGATCGAGTCGAACGAGGCGTCCGCCGTCACCTTGACACTCGGCGCGATCACGAGCGAGGTACCGGTCGTCAGCGGGTGGACGGCGTTCGCGCTGAACAGATCCGTGGCCGTGACCGCGTCCGCTCCGTCCAGGCCGGCCGCGTCGTTGATGTTCGCCAGGATCTGGCTGACAGTCTCACCGTTGACCAGCCGGTACCGGTAGGTACGCAGGGCGTCCAGCGCGAGCTGGGACATCTGGCGGGCGACCAGCAGGAAGTAGTCAGCCTGCACCCACTGCGCCATCGACATCGCGGTCGCGTCGGCGGCCTGCTGGCCGGCCGGCGTTTCGGCAGAGACCTGCACGGCCAGCTCGTCGAAGTAGGCCCGCAGGTAGGCCAGCCCTTCCTGGCCGATCGAGTTGTAGCCGCTGAGCGGATAGCTGGTGCGGCCGCCGCTGCCGTAAGCCGGGATATTCAGTATCAGCCCTGGTGGCATGGGGAACAGGGCCGCGTCGACGACCTGCTCGCTGTCGGGCGGCGGCTTGATGTGATACCGGTAGTGGAGGCTGAGGAACGCGTCGATCGCGGCCGCGTCGATCGGTGTCGGGTTCTGCGACGTGCTGCGCAGCAGTTCCTGCAGCGCCCCGGTCAGATCGGCCTCGGTCACCGTCATCTCGTCGACGTCGGCCGGCGACACGTCCGCGTCTTGCAGGGCGCTGACCACCCAGCGCAGCAGCATCTTGGCCAGCCGTTCGAACGATGTGTCGTCCAGGTTCGGGTCGGCGCCGTCCGGCACGTTGTCGAGGAACGCCAGGAATATCTGGCAGACGTCCTGCTGGCCGGGATTGTTCTCGTCGCGGGCGGCAGTGGTCGCCGGTACCACCCAGCCGAACAGGTCGTGCGGGCCGTCCGGCGCGGTCAGGTGATACCACCGGTCGACCGGATCTCCTGCGGTCAGCCCCGGCGAGCGCAGCCGGCCGTGCCGGAGGGCGGCGCGCACGCGGAGCAGTTGCGCACCGCTGTCGAGTCGCCAGGGTGGGTTGCCGCCGTTGTCGATGGTCAGGGTCTCCCGGATGCGCATGGAGAAGCTGAACGACAGCCGGATGGAAAACAGCCCGACGTCGATGCGCACGGTCACCGACACGTCGACCGCGACGATCACGGTCACCGACATTGACGTGTACGCCTCGTAGGTGATCTGCACCATCAGCGTGAAGCTGAGGTCGACTTCGGCCTTGATGACGGAGAAGTCGACGCTTCCGTACAGGCGGCCGGCCAGGCCGAACGTGCCGCGCAGCCAGAAGTAATAGTCGTCCTGGACCTGCACGGCGCTGCCGGAGCCGATCGCCGGCTGGTACGGGTTCCAGGTGGCCAGGATGCCCTCGATGATGCCGGCCGCGGTGAGGCTGAAGCCGGCCTTCAGCGGGCCGTACTCGACCTGCTTGCCCAGGCCGAGCTGCATGCCGAAGCCGAACACGAGAACCGGGTTGAATGTGCCGTTGAGCGCCTGCGGCACCCGGTCGGTGGTGGCGCTGGACAGCCGGCCGAAGTAGAAGCCGGCCGAGCCGACCACGGGCACGCCCGGTGCGATCACCGCCTCGATCGTGAACGACCGGCCGAAGTCGCCGCCCCACGGGAAGCCGACGTCGACCTGGAAGTCCCCGTTGGTGTAGACGGCGACGGCGACGACCGGCAGCGTGACCGAATATCCGCCGATGGTCAGGTGCCGCATCGCGTCCGGCAGCGCGAGCTCGGCCTGGTACACGCCGGCAGTGTCGCTGACCTGCCGGTACATGATCTGGAAGTCGAGACCGGCGAACACCTTGGCCTTCTCGCCGGCCAGTGCGATCCGCAGGGCGTACAGCAGCGGGTCGTTGAAGATGGCCTGCGCGGTCACCAGATAGCCGCTGTCGGCGGCGCCTTCTTCGCCGAACCGCACAAAGCCGAGATCGGCACCGATGATCCAGCCGATGGCCGGGTCGAAGTCGACGGTCGGAATGGTCTCGGCTTCCGGCGGAACCATCTGGGACATCAGGCTGATCGCGTCCGGCACGCTGGTGGTCTGGCTCAGGCCCGCGATGGTGACGTGCTGGCCGAGCGTGAGCAGGCGCACGTCGACATACTTGTTGCCAAGGCCGGGCGGGGCCGGTGTGGTGCCCGGCTTGCTGGTGTCCCACGGCCCGAGCGTGCCGGTGTCACCCGAGCTGCCGTCGGCGTTCCACGGGAACAGGCCGGTGAGCGTGATGGCGACCTTCTGCGCAGCGTCCGGGTTGTAGATGAGGCCGGCCGAGTCGATGCGGGCGAACCCGAGGTCAATCGGGCCGATGTCGACGCTGACCGACACTGACCCGGCGGCGTTGGCGCCCGTCCCGGTGCCCGGCACGAACGTGTAGACGAGGTTCACGGCCGGCAGCTGGACCGAGTTCAGCAGGCTCCACGGCGCCTCGAGCGCGAACGGGGATCCGGTGGCCCAGCCGACCATGGTCTCCACGAGACTGCCCAGCGTCGTCGTGCTGGACAGTCGCAGTGTGGCCGTGTAGAGACCGTCGGCCGGCCCGGTGATGACACCTTCAAGACCGCCCCACCGTACGCCGAACACGTTGGCCGACTGGTTGTAGTCGTAGTACGCGACGATACTGACGTTCTGCCAGTTGAACGTGGCCTCAAGGCGCCCGTAGGCCCCGGCCGCGGTGCTGCGGCCGGCCCGGAAGTTACCCGTGACGGTGGCGCCGAGGAACGGCACCACCCAGGTTTCGCCCACGGTGTGCCCGGACGCGGCCCAGTCGCCCTGGTTGGCGGCGACGGACAGCCGGACGCCGCCGATCGCGTAGTCGTCCTCGGTGTCGATGTCCCAGCCGGTGAACTGGCGGATCAGTGCGGTCAGCGGGTACGCGGCATCAGCCGGCTGGGCCGCCTCGAACCGCCACTGGGCGACCGGGTCGTAGCGGGCCGACAGTTGCAGCGGAATCGTGCCCGCTATCGCGACCGTACCGCCGAGCTGGCCGCTGACGAGCCCGGAGACGCTGGTCGCGGCGAACGTCAGCGCGTCGATGGTGAACAGGACCGTGCCAGCGATGGAGAACTGCCAGCCCAGGTTCAGGTCGCAGCTGACCTCGTAGTCGCCCGAGGCCGGGGTCAGGTTCGCCGCGAACGCGGTCACCGTCGGCATGCCGGGCAGACCCTGGCCGTATCCGGGGGCGAACATGTTCACCAGATCCGCGAACGCGATCACCCCGCCGGTCAGTGCGCCGCGCAGCACCAGGCCGGGCCCGTTCGCTGTGACCAGCACGGTCCCGCCGCCGATGTTGAACGTCGCGCGCACCACCCAGTCGGTCGTGCGCTTGGCCAGGTCGGCCGGCCGCTGCAGCGTGACCCCGGCCACGATCTTCGACAGCACGACCGCGCCGCCTAGGATCGACACGTTCGCGTCGGTGCCGAGCAGGATGCCGGCGCAGTCGACGCTCAGCGTCGAGGTGTCGACGGACAATTGCACGCCGCGCACGCCGAACCCGCCCAGGCCGTTGAACGGCGCGGGCAGCGCCCGGATCGCATCGACGCCGCCGATCAGCGTGAAGAAGTCGTCCAGGTCAAGCTGGGGGATGCCGAAGGTGTACGACAGGAGTTGCTTGCCGACGATCGCGGGCAGCCGGACGGCGATGGCGGCCTTGCCCTCCTCGGGCGCGGCGGTGGCGGTGCCCGGGGCTGGCGACGGCGGCACGGTCGGGCCGCCGATTCCGGCGGCCGGCGGCAGAGCCGCGTTGGGCGTGGTGAGGATGATCTGCGGCTGGCCGAAGACGATCCACTTGACCTCGTTCACGCTCCACGGCTGGCTGGCGGTGTAGGTGGCGTCGGCGATGACGATGTTATGCGGCGCGGTGAACACGATCGTCGCGGTCATCGGCACGCCGCCGAGTTCGGTGCTGCCGTTGACCTCGATCCGGGTGAGCGGGTTGTTGGCCTGGTAGGTGACGTTGCCGAACAGGGTCAGGCCGCCGTCGAACGCTAGGTAGAACGCGCCGATGCCGGTGTCCGGGCCGTAGATCGCCGGCACCAGGGGCAGGGTGCCGGTCCCGTCGACGTGCGCCTTGATCTGTTCGTAGAGCTGCTGCAGCACCGGCTGACCGCTCTCAGCCCCGGTCTTCAGGTACCACAGCGCGGCCAGGCCCAGCCGCAGCTTGTCGTCCAGGCCCTCGCGGTACAGGTCCGTGACGTTCCTGAAGTACGTGTGCAGCGCCCCGTCGGATCGCTCCGTCTTGTACTCCAGGACGAGGTCGCTCACCTGGGCAGCAGGATCGTGCGCCGGTACCGGGTTCCACTGCCACAGCGGCAGCGACAGCAGATCGGTGACCGTGGTCAGGCTCTGGCTGGTCAGGCCGCGCAGCATGTCCATCAGGGGCCACATGGTCTCGCCCTGCGGCACCGGCGGAGTCACGAGCTCGGCCGGGTACTGTGCACCGCGGCTGCCCACGTCGGCGATCTCCAGGTACGGGAGCCCCGTGTTGATCATCGTGCTGACGTGATCGGTCCGGCTGACCGTCATCGGGAACTCAAGCGGTACGCCGTTCGGCTGATCCATGGCCCACTGGACCATCTGGTCCGGTACGGCGCCGAAGCAGACCAGCACAACCCGGTCCTGATGGCCCTGGCCCCGCTGGACGGCGGCGTCGAGCGAGGTGGCGTCGAGGACGAACTCCACCCGGTTCGGCGCATCGATCGCGGCCAGCAGTTCCGTGCGGGCGAGCCAGCCGGCCAGGCCCGCGGTGTAGCTGGCCCGCTCGGCGTCGGTAAGCGAATCGGCCTGGTCCAGCGCGACCTTGAAGTTCTGCTCCTGCGGCGTCATGCCCCCGTTGATCAGGCTGCGGATAGCCTCCTGGTCCTCGGCCGAGGTGAAGAACCCGGGGCAGGCCAGCATCACGTTTTCCGCGCCCGGGCGCAGGTTCCCGTTCAGGTCGCGCTGTGTCTCCAGAGCGGCCGTGATCACGCAGAACAGGCGGTCGGCCATCGAGTTCGGCGCCTTTGTCGCGCCGGACTCGACGTTCTGGTCGATCAGGCCGACGCTCCACGCCTGGAGTTGCAGCCCGACGATAGTTTCGAGCATCTGGCAGGCACCTTTGTCGGGGCTAGCCGCGATGTCTGCCGGGCTGGGCTTGGGGATCGGGGTGGCCTGGAAGTACGCGCGCTGGGCCAGCGTCGCGGTGCCGGGCAGCCGCGGGTCGGTGAGGTCCAGGGCAAGCGGCTCATCGGGCCGCTGGACCAGGTTCGGCATGTCGCTCAGGTACGGCGCGAGCTGGAGCAGGAACCACGCGTTGAGCCGCTTCGCGTAGTCGGTCCCGGCCGGCCCGGCCCCGGTGAAACCGAGATTGACCTGGCTGAACGCCTGCCCTGTCCATCGCACGAGGGTGACCGTGGCGCCACTGACGGTGCCGGTGGTGCCGCCGCGCAGCTCCATCAGGAGGCTCTGCACCTTCGGCAGCGTCGGATCATCGGCCGGGCCCGGGTCGTAGACGACCTCGATCTGCCCGGTGTACCCGAATCCCTTGTCCGCCTCTGGTCCGGCCAGCTGCCGCAGGATCGCGATGGATGTCGACTGGATTGCCGGGTCGGCTCCCCGGTCCACCCAGATCCGCACTACCGGGTTGGCGGTCGTGTTCTGTAAATAGGCGCGCAGCTGCTGTAATGTCTGGGCCTGCGCGTCGGGCCAGTACCGTGCGAACGTCGCCTCCAGCGTGTCCGCCAGCGTCGTGAAGTCGCCCATCAGCCGATCCCCTCCCGCCGGTACGCGGCGTACCAGCCGAGACCCGACGGCAAGGCGCCGCCTTCGGGATTTCCGTACAGGTAGAACAGGGTCGACCCGGGTGGCAGTTTAAGCAGCCCGAGCACGTCGATCGCGATCTCGCTGAACAGCAGCAGGAAGCTGTCCTCCCTGCCGCGGTCACAGCGCAGCCAGATCTGGCCGAGGCTGAGCTTGAGCACCGACTGGACGCTGATCAGTTTCGCGCCACCGCCGGTGCCGGGCAGTTGCAGCCCGATCGCGGCCGGGTAGCCGGCCGGCGCGTCGGCCGGCCGCGGCGACCACGCCGTGAGCAATTGCGAGGTGAGCCCGGCCGCAGCGGCGAGGTGCCCGGCGCTGCCCATTGCCAGCTGGTACTGGACGCCCCACCACGGCACGCCGTCAACGCCGGTCAGCATGGCGTCGGCGACCACCGGCAGGTACCCGCTCTGCGTGGGCGGGGTACTCGCGTCACCGCTGGCGAAGCCGCGCACGTCCATCCCGAACTGCAGGAACAGGCTGCCGGTGCGGGCGGTGCTGCCACCCAGGTCGAACCGCGTGGCGGTCGCGTCGAACGAGAACCGGCGCCCGGCCGGGTCATCCAGCGGGAACGTCATGAGGATGCCGAGGTCGCTGCAGGCCAGGCCGGTCCGTGGCAGGTCCTCGCCGGCCGGTGAGCCGAACGAGAACACGTCGAACACGCCGTCGCTGCCGTCAACGGCAGCGAAGTCCAGGTACCCGGTGAGGCCGAACCACGACGAGCCGTTCGGGTCCTCGCCGCTGCCGGTGTCGCGGGTGGTCATCGTGACCGCGGTTACCTCCACCTTGCGCAGCACGGCGTTGTCCAGGTAGAACACCGTGTCGCCGCTGCCGGACATGTGGTAGACCGGCCGGCCGTCGTTGGTCTGCAGCGTGCCGGGCAGCATCATGGCCCTGTACCGGTTGCCGCCCTCGCCCATCCGCATCACCGCCGAGTCGAAGTAGCTCGCGGTGACCAGCTGGGCCAGGCTGGCGAACCGGCGGACGGCGGTATTGGCGAACACCACCTGCAGCGACAGCAGGGTGAAGTCGAACGCGGTGCCGGCGGCCGGCCGGATCGGCTGGGCCGCCTCGCCGGGGCTCGGCCGGGTGAACGCCGGGTCGCGGTAGTCGATGACCCCGAACATGGAGCTGTCACCGGGCGCGCTCGGCGGCGTGGACCCGGTGCCGGCGACCGGGTTGAGCTCGACGGCCAAATGGTGCGCGGCGAAGGCGGCCGGATCGTTGATCCCGGCCATGATGCCGATCAGGTCGTCAGGAACCGAGGCAATGTCCAGCCGCAGGAATAGCGTCCCGGCCCAGTTTGGGTCGGTGGCGATCGCGTTGAACCGGTCATAATCCGGGCCGCCGTCGCGGGCGGCGGCGAAGTAGTCCTGCAGCCACTGGGACACGATCGTCAGCTCGCGGCGCTGCGCGTTCGTGAACCCCTGCTCGCCCTTCGGGGCCGGGATCGCGAAGTCTGGCTGGGTCCACTGGGCCGAGTTGGACACCAGGCTCCCGGCCGGGTCGGCCGGGTCGTACAGCTTGCCCGTCCGGCCCTTGATGATCATGATGTTGCGGTAATCGGCGTAGGCGTTGCCGGTGCCGACGTTGGCTCGCAGGCGCCAGCCGCCGATCTCCACTTCGTTCGCGAACGTGCCCAGGTACGCGCTGTTGGCCACGACCAGGAACAGGCCGGCCGTCTGGTAGGCCTGGCGCAGCTCGGTGCCAGGGCTCTTGAACGCGAGCCTGCCCGCGGCGGCGGTCTGCCCGAGCAGGATGTCCGTCCACACGCCGTTGGTGACCGATATGAGCTGCCCGGACGGCGTCGTCACCGTGGTCGTGCCGGAGGTATAGGGCAACTCGGTGCCGATATGCTGCCGCCGGGCCGGCGCGATCACCTGCCGTTCGAACGCTGCCGCGGCGCCGGCGCCCGGTGCGCCGAACGGTGCCATCGGGTAGGTCTTACCCGGCTGGACCGCGATCGGCTGCGCCGACCAGCCGTACACGCCGGCCGCGGCGTACATCGAGCTCGGGATCACGCCGTACTGGGCGCAGCCCTGCGGCTGCGCGGTGTACGGCGTCTTGCCGCTGGTCACTACCGCCGCCCACGACGTCGTATACGCCGACGTCAGCAGCGGCGCGGCCGGATCGACCGGGGGGGCGACCGGCGAGTCCACCGGGAAGGGGTAGCCGCCCGCAAAGGCCGGCTGGTACGGCGTGAACCGGATGCGGTCACCGATCTGGATCGGAATGGTCTCGGTGCCCTGCAGGCCGCACAGTAAGCTCTCGCTGGCCTGGCGTCCGCTGACCTTGATCTCGAACTCGCCGAGCGGGCCGAGGATCACCGGCCGGGTGGCCGGTCCGGTGTGGACGACCAGGGCACTGCCGCTCAGGGCGTTCAGCTGGACCGTCCGTCCCTGACTGGTCCGGAAGTATGAGGCCAGCGAGGGGCCCTGCGCGGTATCGAAGTCGAACCGGGATCGGATCAGGCCGTCCGGCTGGTTGCGCGGCAGACTCGGGTCGAACCGGACGCTGAAGCCCAGCGGCGAGGTGCCCGGCGCCGCTAACGAGAACCAGTGGGGGCCCGCGGAGTCCACGAACTGCATCCCCCAGGACGAGTTGTCGTTGAGCGACTGCTGGAGGTACGTGGCGTTGAACACAAGCGTGCCGATGTCCGGGCCGTCGACCATGAGCCGGGGCTGGGTCGGGAGGCTAGCCAGTGCGGGCGCGCGGCTACCGGTGTACCCGGCAGCGGTCGTGTACAGCTGAACCGCGGTATCGGTGTAGTAGAGCCCGATGCTGCCCGGTACGACGTACGACAGCTGCGGGGCGACCTCGACGGTCAGGCCGGACAGGATCTTCTGGCCGTAGGGGTCCATGACCCAGTACCGGAACTGGTCACCCTCCTGCCACATCATCACCCGGTTAGTGCCAGTGATCTGGAGGACCCGGTTGACGTAGGCCTCGGCGTTGGCCTGGGTGACGCCGGCGCCGGTAGCCGCGTAGACGAGCCGGCCGCTGTAGGCCGGATTGGTCCACGCGTCCGAGCCGCTGATCTTTAGAGGTCCGGGATTCGGCAAGACCATCAGAAAGTCGCCGGGGGATGCGTTGCAGCTGTACAGGCGCTGGTTCGCGAATAACTGCTCGAACGTGTTCATCTGTTCCCCCCGCGCCAGCTACGAGTGCGTTACCGCTTCGATTCTGCGGCTAGCGTGGAGCGTGAGCAATAGCCACCGGCATCTAGGATCGCGGCGTTCGCGGTCGCGCACCGTCAGACTCGCGCGGTGTCCTTGCCGAATCGCCAGGCTGCGCCCCCGGCGAAGATCACCAGCCACGCAATGACGTTGACGACCCAGGTCCACTGGACGCTGCCGCCGAGCAGCGGTGCGTGCACCAGCTGGTTGAGCCCGTACTCAGGAGACCATTTGGCGATCACTTGTATCGCGTGCGGCCTCGCTACTCGGCCCGTCGGCAGAACAACCAGCATCCTCATTAGTCACTCACCGTCACACCGACTTTGGCAAACCCCTGCCAGGCTGACCAGGACCCACGCCGCGTAGTTCCCGTGGCCGTAGTTGCCTGTCGTGTCAGCTTTATTCAGCCCGAAGGCGAAGAAGAAGATGACCGGGACGATGATCGTGATGATGACGGCGCGAGGGTTCCGCCGCAGGCGGCGGATCTCCAGATTCAGCGCGGTCAGGTTGAAGCCGCCGAGGCCGGGGGCCCGTCGGCCGCTCAGGTCCGGAGCTGATGTGCTCATCCGGTGGCTCCTGTGCTCACAGTGCCTGGCTCGGTCTCGTCGCCGGTCAGCGCGAGGAACGCGTCTTCGATGCCGCGAGCGGTGACTTCAAGGTCCCTGGCTGAGGTGCGCGTCAGCAGGTACCTGGCCACTGCGTCGCTGTCGCTGGAATGGATCAGGACGGTGTCGCCGCGGATCTCTACGGTGTCCGCACCGGGAATGTCGCGGAGCTCAGCCTCGCTGGGCCCGGTTATGGTGGCCCGTACGGTGCGGCCCGCCGCCATGGCCTTGATCTCGGACGCGGTGCCGTCGGCGACCTTCTGCCCGTGCCGCAGCAGGATGATCCGGTCGGCGTAAGCGTCGGCCTCCTCCAGGTAATGCGTGGCGAACAGCACCGTCCTGCCCTGCTCGGCGTCCTTGCGGATCGACGCCCAGAAACTGTGCCTCCCCTCGACGTCCATCCCGGTGGTCGGCTCGTCCAGGACAAGCAGCTCGGGGTCGGACACGAGCGCCATGGCGAACCTGAGCCGCTGCTGCTCGCCGCCCGAGCACTTTGCCACCCGGCGGTCCGCGATGTGGGTGATGCCCGCCCGGTCCAGTACCCCGGCCGCCGACTTGCGCTGCGCGAACAGGCTGGCGGTATATTGCACGGTCTCCATGACGGTCAGGTCCTTCAGCAGCCCGCCCGTCTGCATCACCGCCGAGACCAGGCCGCGCGTGATCGCCTGCCGCGGGTGCATGCCGAAAACCGACGCCTGCCCGGAAGTCTGCCGGGACAGGCCGAGGATGATGTCGATGGTGGACGTCTTGCCCGCACCGTTAGGCCCGAGCATCCCCACGATTTCCCCCGACTCGATGCTTACGTCGACACCTTTGACCGCCTGCACGTCGCCGAAGTGCTTTCTGACGTCCTTCAGTTCGATGGCCAGCGGGACACCGCTGTCGATGCCCACCCCGCGGCCGGCTCTTGTCATGGCTCAAGTCTGGCAGCCCCGAAGGCCCAACGCATTCGCCGCCCGCCTATGTCCGGTGCTCTCCCGGTCCAGCCGAGCCCTGTACAACAGCGCGACCTAACGGGCGATAGCCTCGCTGACGCGGGAAGCAGAAGGAGATAGCCATGCCGTGCGAAGACAACAAGGCGCTCATCCGCCGGTTCTACCACGAGATCGACGAAGGCAACCTGGACGCCATGGACGAGCTGGTAGCCGAGGACTATCTCGACCACTCACCTCCCCCCTTTCCTGGGATCGGCTCCGGCCGGGAAGGCCTCAAGCAGTCGTTTCGCATGTCCTGGGAGGCCACGCCCGGTCGGCATGAGATTGAGGACCAAATCGCCGAAGGCGACAAGGTCGTCACCCGGCTCACCGCTTACGGCGTACACGAACGAGACCTTCCCGGGATCCCCGCCACTGGCAGCCAGCTCAAGATGACCGGGACAGTGATTCACCGCATCGAGAACGGCAAGATTGCCGAGAAATGGTCCGACCGGGACAACCTGGGCCTTTTGCAGCAACTCGGCGTCTTGCCAATGCCATCGCGGCCAGCGGCTACCGACGGCTCAGGGTGATGAGCGCAGTATTTCGATATGGCAGCGCGGGCCAATGGCTCGTGCCAGCCTGCGGTCGCCGGTGAGCAAGGTCATCATGGCGCTAGAAGCGCCAATCTACGACCGTAGTCTCACTGCGCCACCGCGCCGTGGTCGATGTCGATCACGGTGTTCTGGCCCGCGGCCAGCCACCACTTGCCCCCGCGGCGCACCAGCACGTAGAGCGCCATCTCGGAGAACTGCGATTCGCCGGCGTGCGACGGGATCGGCTCACCTTCCTCGTCCAGCGCGATGCGCCGGACCTGGGCCAGCGCCACGTCCGGCGTAGGCGTGAGCACGCGCACGATTTCGTACCGCGACCGGCCGTGGCCGCCGGAGGAATGCATGCGTCGGTGGATCGCGTGGAGCGCGTCGTAGCCGTCGACGGTCGCCCCGTACGGACTGCCCCACATCACGTCGTCGGCGAAATGGCGGTTGTAGGTCTCCGCATCGCCGTCGGCGAGGCCGGCCTGTAGCTCGGTGACCTGGGACGCGACCGCCTCGCGCGCCCGGTCCGCGGCGGCGCCCGTCAGTCCGACGCCAGGCCGTCGCGGGGCAGCGGCCTCGCCCGCCAGGTCGGTGGCGTGCCCGCCGGATCCGGCGACGTTGTAGCTGATCAACCGCCGCGGGTGAATGCGGATGATCCAGGGACTCATCCCAGCGGTCGCCGGCTCATCGAGCCGGGCCTGCTCGGCGATACCCCGAACCTCCATGAAGCGGACACCCGCGGACCCGGCGTCCGGATCGCGCACGTCTGAGACGGTGAATGCGACCTGCGGGTTCGCGGCGACGTTGCGGAACTTGGCCGAGTGCTCCAGGTCGTAGCCGGAGACCTCGATCGTCCCCCGCTGCGGGTCGTAGCGGAAGCCGACCGGCTTGGCCTGCGGGAAGCCGCTGGCGGCGATCGTGGCCAGTACCCCATGCCGCTGCTCACCGAGGTAGCGCGCGTGGGCCGCGTCGAAGACCTGGGTGGTCATGGCTGCAATCCTTTTGTTCTGATGCCGGAGCGCCTGTGTGATGTCTTCGTTGGCATGAACCCCAGGCTCGCCGTTGAACATATGTTGAAGTCAAGCGAGGCGGCGTGCCACGGTGGATCCATGACTACGACAGCCGAGATCGCCACCGTTTCCGCCACCCGGACCGTGAGCGAAGTGGCTGGCGAGAGCGGCGTCGCCGCGTCGGCCGTGCGCTTCTACGAGAAGCATGGCGTGATCACCGCCGTACGCACGCCCAGCAACCAGCGACGCTTCAACGACTCCGCCGCTTGCCGGATCAAGGTCGCCAAGCTCGCCCAGCGCGTCGGGCTGACAGTGCGAGAAATCGCCGGCGTGTTCGCCGGCCTGCCCCCCAGCCCCGGTCCCGACGACTGGGCCCGCGTGGCAACCGTCCTGGTCGAGCACGCCGAAGCCCGCACCGCCGAACTGCGAGCCCGACTCGCCGACCTGCGCTCCGGAACTAAGCTGTGCGAGGTCGTCGAACAGATCGACTAATCGTGATGACCCGCAGCCCCCGGGCCCCCGGCGTCGGTCGTGACAGGGGGCACACGCCGCCTGAACAACAGGTGAAACCGCGCGCGGTCAGAGGAAGTTGTTGGGCCAGATCATGGTCCGCCACATATGGGCGACCGGGGAGCCGTCGAACCCGAGCCCTTCGGCGGACTGCCGGAAGTTCCGGCCGACCACGTCCTCGAACTCGTCGTAGTCCACGACCGCGTCAGGGTCGAACGCATAGATGTCGTTGATGGTTACCAGGCGCGAGGTCATGTACCAGCGGTGCGTGCGGGCCGCCTCGTGCTCGCGGCGGATGTAGTCAGGCGGGGCGTAGTCGGGGCCGAAGTAGTCGATGTAAGCCTGCGGGTACGTATACCCCGCCGATTCGTCAGGGAAGTAGCGCAGCGCCTCGTGCTTTTCGATGGCCCACGCGACCTCCTCATCGACGTAGGGGGCGACCATCTGCGCGCCCCAGTAGCCGTGATTGGCCGCCAGCAGCCCGGCGATGGCGATGTCGTGCAGCAGGCACGCCATGATCACCTTTTCGTCGAGTCCGCGCTCCGCCGCTACCTTGGCGCTTTGCAGCAGGTGGGTGGCGCCGATCTTGCTGAAGCGCAGCCGGAAGAAGTCCTTCAGGGCGGGACGGTCGGGCATCTTGGGCAGCGCGGGGTTATCGCCCATCATGAAGACGGTGTCGGGGCGGCGCGCCTGGGCCAGCAGGGCACCCTGGCACTCGTCCAGCGGCGTGCCCTTGATCGCCGCGACCGGGGGAAACAGGATACGGCGCCGCCGGTCCACGGCGTCGTCGAGTGGTTCCCGGATCCAGTTCGCCAGGCCCGCCTCCCGCAGGGATGCGGGCAGTTCCTCCGGAGGCACCCGGCTGGAAAGTGACTGCGTCTGCGTGGACTCGGGCATGCGGCCATGTCCTTCCTGTGCACCGGTTCGCGGCCGATCCAGCGGAGCCTGGTCCCGGTCCCGGGCGCGGCGGCCCCCTCCTGGACTTTACGACGATCCGGAGCGGATCCACAGCGCCAGGGGCCCGGGCGTTGCACCGTGCTGCAACGGCTGATAGGACGGATGGCGGGACTGTGCTCTGGAGGTGGCCGATGGCGCTCAAGATCATGCCGCACGGGCGGTTGCAGGAGTGGGTGGCCGAGGACAACGGTTACTTCACCGCCGAGGGGCTCGAGTACAGCTTCGTGCCCGGCGGGGATTACGGCATCAAGCCCGGGGAACGAGATGACGCCGGGCAGATCAAGACGGGCGCCTTCGAGACCTTCGGGGCGGGGCGCAGCGGTGCCGACGTTAGCTGTGCCTGCCACTGGGCCGTCAGTGCGGCTGCGGGCGAGCGGGCCGGCCAGCTCGTGACGGCGGCGTACTCGGTCGCGCCGTGCGCGATCGTCGTGCCGCCCGAGTCGCCGGTCCGCCGGGCGGAGGATCTCGCTGGCGTGGCGATCGGGGTTGGCTACCATTCCGGGAGCCATTTCACCACCCTGCAAGCGCTGGAGGCGGTGCTCTCGCCGGACCAGATCAAGCTGGCCTTCCAGGGCCCGCCCAATGAGCGACTGGACGCGATCCTGGACCGGCAGGTGCCCGCGGCCACCATGTGGGGGGTGCCGCTTTACATCACCGAGGCATTCGGGTTCCGCAAGGTCGTAGACGCCACCTTCGTGATCGGGTTCCTGGTGACCGGGGAGGACGTCAGCAAATCCGACGTCGAGAAGTACCTTCGCGCCTTGCGGCGGGCCCAGATGGAGATCGACCTTCACCCGGAACGCTACAAGCACCACCACCAGCACGCCGTACCGGAAAAGTACCGGGAGCAGGTGGACGTTCATGCTTTCGGTACTGGTGAACGGATCGTCTTTCTCCCCTACACCCGGGATGTCTTTGCCGCGACCCAGCATTGGACCGAGGAGCACGAGATCTTCCCCGAGTCGGCCGGGCCGCCCGCTAGCTACGACGAGGCCGCCCTGGCCTGAACGCTAGACCCGCACGCAAACCGGCCCGGCGATCTTCTTAGGCGGGCCAGCGGATGACATCCGGACAGCAGATACCAGATGCCCCGCTGCCCTGGCCGGGCAGCGGGGCGATAGGCCAGCAAGCGTGAATGGGATCAGGCGCGCGACCGGGAACGAAAGGACATCCGGGGGAAACGTTCCCGGCCGCGGCCTGAGTCTTTCAGGGCAGCAGCGAGGCGACCGAAGCAGGCAGCGCGGACCGGATCGAGCCGGTCAGGCCGCTCAGCACCGACGACGGAAGCTGCGGCAGCAGCTGGCTCAGCACGCTGGCCGGCAGCTTGGCCAGGATCCCGGCCAGCGTCTTAGCCGGCAGCTTGGCCAGGACCCCCGCCAGCGTTCCCGTTGGAATCCCGGTCAGGGACGTCGCCGGGATCTTCGGCAGCACGGCAGCCAGCGCCGGGGCGGACAGCTTCGGCAGCAGCCCGGACAGCGACGCGCCAGGCAGCTTGATCGCCGCTGCGGTCAGCACGCCGGCCGGCAGCTTGGCCAGCGTGCCGGCGGGCAGGCCGGCCAGCGCCGGCGCGGACAGCCGGGACACGAACGCGAGCGGCAGCCCGGACAGGTCGCTGGCGGGCAGGCCGGACAGGGCCGAGGCGGGCAGCTGGGATACGACCGAGGCCGGCAGGCCGGTCAGCACCGAGGCCGGCAGCTTGGGCAAGCTGCCCCCCTCGGGCAGCTTGGCCAAGTGCAGGACGATCCCGCAGAAGTCCGGCGTATTGCTGCCGCCCTCGGCGGCCGCCACCAGCGAGCTGAACGCAGGGCCGTCAATGATCTGGCCCAGCGCCGAGCTGGCCAGGGCATTCTGCAGGCCGGCCTCGGTCAGGACCCCGACGGCGGCCACGTTGACGTGCTTGACGGTGGCGTACGCCTGGTTGGCCAGGCTGCGGCAGATCTGCGCCGCCCCGGCGGTCGACAGGGCGTGCGGCCTGGCCGCAGCCTGCTGTCCGGCGGAGACGCCGGCCGAGGTGCCGGCTGCGGAGGCCCGGACCGCGGCCTGCGAGCCGACGCTTTCCTGGCCGCTGGCAGCCGGGCCGGTGCCCTGCACATGCGTATGCGCCGTGGCGCTGAAGGCGCCGCTGCTTGCGGCGAGCGCGGCACCGCCGGCGCCAAGGGTCAGCGCGAGCGCGCCGGCCTTGACCGTGAGGAGTTTGGCAAGCGGGGACTTGATCATCTGTTCTCTCCGTGACTGATCGACAGGAACGAGATGCTCCGCCAGGAACGCGGTGACGGCGGCGTCCTCGCCGGCGTACTCGGTGTCGCGGGGCGGTGCCGCCGCCCTGGCCAGCACGCTGGCCAGGGGGCCGGCTCCCGCGCGCCCGCCGGCCGCCGCGTCGTCGAGCATGTGCTCGGCGGCGCGTCGGCCGATCCGGTCGCGGCGAATCATCTTCATCTCATGTCGTTCAGCGTCGAGAAGGTCATATGCGTCACTGCTCCAGAAAATCCGCTAGTTTGCGCAGACCGCGGTACGCCGCGGTGCGCACCGCCCCTGGCCGCTTGCCCAGCACCCGGCCCGCGCCCGCCGCGTCCAGCCCCATGACGGTCCTGAGCAGGACCGCCTCGCCTTGGTCGGGGGGCAGCCTCGCGATCAGGGCGACCGCCGCCGCGGTGGACATCGCGTCCAGCGCGCTGCCCGCTGTGTCGTCGGTGCCTGGCACGTGGGTGAGTTCCTCGACGGGTACGGCGATCGTCTGCAGCCTGCGCCCGCGCTGCCGGAGATGATCGGTGGCCCGGTTCCTGGCGATCGTCGCCGTCCAGCCGCGGAACCCGTCGGAGTCGCCCTGGAAGGCCGTCAGCCCGCGGGCGATGTGCAGCCAGGTCTCCGACGCGACGTCTTCCGCGTCGTCGCCGACGATCGCCCGCAGGTATCGCAGGAACCTGGGCTGGAGGTCACGGTAGAGGATGCGGAAGGCCTCTTCGTCGCCGTCGCGGGCCCGGCGGATAGCGTCGGCCAGGTCAGCGACGCCGGGCGACGCCGCGGCCCCGCCCCGCCCGGCGCGATGAACCGCACCGCGAGCCGGTTCCCTGGCGCGCGGAACGAGTTCGACCGCGCTGGGCACGCCGAGGTTCTCTGCCCGATCCATTTGGACCATGCTGATGCATCAATAGCAACTTACGCCCCCATGTTGGATGAAATCCCAGCTAAACGAAATGGTCGCTGTGCGAACAACTCGCGACGGCGGGAAATGTAATAGTTCGTCCGATTAAATGCCCCATCCGGGAGCGCCCGTGAGCCCCGAGAGGACCCTGAGAGCGCCCGAGAGCGCCCCGAAGCGCAGGTGTGCGAGGTGACGGGCTCGCGTGACCACGGATGCCGTCTCGTGAGGCGCCCTTGACCTGAGGACTCGGTTATGCCACGCTTACCGTTCGTGGGAGCTTACCAAGCAGCCGACGAGTGGGCCCTGCTGAGCGATCCCACCAGGCGCGCCATTGTCGAATGCCTGGCCGAGCGGCCCCGCGCGGTCGGTGAACTCGCCGGCGAGCTGCCGGTCAGCCGGCCGGCGGTATCCCAGCACCTGAAGGTCCTGAAGGACGCGGGCCTGGTCACCGAGCGGGCGGCAGGCACCCGCCGGATCTACCAGCTCGATCCGGTCGCCGTCGGGGCGCTGCGCGATCAGCTGGATACGTTCTGGAACCGCGCGCTGGCCGGCTACCAGGACGTCATCGAACAAGCGACAAAGGAGCAGTCATGACCCAGGTAGCGGCCGCGGTAGTTCGCCGGCAGATCGTCGTCGATGCGCCGATCGAGCGGGCCTTCACCGTGTTCACTGAGCGATTCGGTGACTTCAAGCCGCCGGAGCATAACCTGCTCGGCGCACCGATCGAGCAGACCGTATTCGAGCCGCGGGTCGGCGGTCACATCTACGATCGCGGCGTCGATGGCACCGAGTGCCGCTGGGCGCGGGTGCTTGCCTACGAGCCGCCGGATCGCGTGGTGTTCAGCTGGGACATCAGCCCGCAGTGGCAGATCGAGACGGAGCCAGGCAACACCAGCGAGGTCGAGGTCCGGTTTGTCGCCGATACCCCGCAGCGCACCCGGGTGGAACTGGAGCACCGCAACATCGACCGCCACGGCCCCGGCTGGGAGAGCATCCGCGACGGCGTCGACGACGAGGCCGGATGGCCGCTGTACCTGGCCCGCTACGCCGCCCTGTTCACCACGGGCAGCTAGTTCCCGTACACTTCCGTACTGTTCCGGACAGCATGAATGGTAAACTCATACCATGACCACGATCAGGGCAGAGGAAGTCCGGATCCCCCGCCGCGCCCGGGAAGCCGTTGCCCGCCATGAGCAAGTAGTTGTAATCAACCGTGAGCGGCCGGCCTATGTCATCGTTCACCCCGACGACCGGGCTGTGACCTCTCGCCTCACCGGCCGCGGAAGGCCGCTGCGAGAGGCACTGAGCCTGCTGGCCAACGCAGCGCCGCCCGACCCTGGATTCGCAGAGGATATGGAGGCCATCCTCGGCGAAGTCGGTCACACTCCGGAAGATCCGTGGGCACCCTCCTAGACACGACCGTCTTCATCGAGCTTGAGCGCGCCGTTCGCCGTCTGCCCGCCCCAAGCGCAATGAACGAGGTCAGCAGGGCTCTGGAAGAGCAGCTCGGGTCTGCTGAAGAGGTGGGCATCGCCGCCATTACCGCGTCGGAACTGCTACACGGCGTGCACCGGGCAACGCCAGAGCACCGTGCCCGCCGGGAAGCGTTTGTTGAGGGAGTACTGGTCGCGTTCCCGCCATTCCCCTTCGACCTGCTGGCAGCGCGCACGCATGCGCGCCTGTGGGCAGGACTGGTCTCGTCAGGGATAGACGTGAGCGCGCACGACCGGCTCGTCGCGGCCACAGCGATTACCGCTGGCTGGCGCGTAGGAACAGCCAACGTTAAGCATTTCGAGCGCATCCCCGGGTTGGATGCTCTGGCCATCACATGGAGAACCGAGGCTTAGCCACGGTTCGCAGCCGGGTGACGCGTCCGGCGCCATCGTGCTCGACAACTTCGGCAACGTCCCCTCCTTCGCGGCGCAGACCAGCGTCCCGGTAACGCTGCGCTCGCGATCGTGACCACCAGGGGGGCAAGCTAAGCTAATCTGGATGCATCCGGAACCCCCCAGCGCCCGTGGTGCAGCGCTGAAGGAGCGTGCCGTGACGCAGGACTCACCGTGGGCCACCAAGGGCAGCGCGAGCGACAAGCTGTCGGGTCTTGACACCACCGTCGCGAACGCGGCCCGCATGTGGAACTACTGGATCGGCGGCAAGGACAACTTCCGCGCCGACCGTGAGGCCGGGGACCAGGTGCTGGAGGCGATGCCCGCGCTGCCGCTGGTCGCCAAGATGCTGCGGCGCTTCCTGATCACCACGGTGGACGAGCTGACGGCCGCGGGCGTCCGCCAGTTCCTGGACATCGGGACCGGGCTGCCCACCGCCGACAACACGCATGATGTGGCGCAGCGGGTCGCGCCCGAGTCACGCATCGTCTACGTGGATCATGACCCGGTGGTGATCCGCCATGCCCAGGCCCTGCTCACCAGCAGCCCGGCGGGAAAGACCGACTATATTCAGGCCGACCTGCGGGACTGGGAAGCGATCTCGGCCGGCGCACAGCGGATCCTGGACTTCAGCCGCCCAGTCGCCGTCTTGCTGATCGCGGTGCTGCATTTCATCCTCGACTCCGAAGACCCGCACCGGCTGATCTCCCGGATGATGGCCGACTTTGCCCCCGGCAGCTACCTGGCCATCGCCCATGCCGCCAGCGACATCGAGGCCGGTACCGCCGCGGCGATGGCCCGCAGCTACAACGCCACCTCATCGCTGACGATCACGCCCAGGGACCGGGCGACCGTGACCCGGTTCTTCGATGGCATGGAGATGACCAGCGCGGGCCTGGTCCCGCTCGCCCAGCTGTGGGGATCCAGCCCGGACACCATCGCCGGCTCCGGCCTGAGCTGCTACTGCGGCATCGCCAGGAAGCCGTAGCCAGCCCGCCCCGGCGAGTTCAGCTCCTTCGCCGCACCAGGCCCGGCACCGCCAGCGATGCCGCGAACGCCAGCAGGCAGGCGGCCGCGGCGAGCTCGAAGGCGCGGGCGTACCCGGCCGTGAGGGCCGCCGCCCGGCCGGCGCCGAGCATCGCGGCGGTGCGGTCGATGGCGATAGTGGCCAAGATCGCGAGGCCCAGCGAGCCGCCCACCTGGCGCGCCGTGTTCAGCACGCCCGACGCCAGGCCCGCCTGGCTGACCGGGACCCCCGAGGTCGCCGCCGCGGCCAGCGGCGTAAACAGCAGGCCCAGCGCGAGCGCGATGACGCAGCCCGGCCCGAACACCCGGCCCCAGTACGAGCCGTGCGGCTCGATCCGCGAGATCCAGGCGAATCCGGCCGCAGCCAGCAGCGTTCCGCCCATCAGCAGCGGCCGGACGCCGGACCGCCGCAGCAGCCGCGAGCTCGCCTGCGCGCCGATGATGATCGTGACGGCCATCGGCACGAAGGCCATCCCGGCGCGCAGCGCGCTGTAGCCGAGCACGTTCTGCAGGTAGAGCGACAGGAAGTACCACATCGAGAAGAACGCGGCCCCGATCAGGAACATCACGGCGTTGGCGCCGGACACCGAACGGGACCGGAATATCTCCAGCGGCACCAGCGGCGCGCCGGCCAGGCGCATCTCGATGACGACGAAGACCGCCAGCAGGGCGGCCGCCACGAGCAGCAGCGTGATGGTCCGTGCCGAGCCCCACGGCTGCGACTCGGTGCCGACGATGGCATAGACCAGCGCGCCCAGCCCGGCCGTGACCGTGACCGCGCCGCTGATGTCCAGCCGCCGGGGCGCCGGGCCGGCTACCCCCGCTGCCGGGCTGGCGTCCCCGGCGGCCGGGCCAGCGTCCGAGCGCCTGGCCTCGGTGAGCCAGGCGATGGCTGCCACGGTCGCGAGCAGCCCGATCGGGATGTTGACGAACAGCACCCAGCGCCAGGACAGCGCCGAGGTCAGCACGCCGCCCAGGATCGACCCTGCCGCACCGCCCGCGCCGGCGACGGCGCTCCAGATGCCGAGCGCGCGGGCCCGCCGGTCGCCGGAGAACGTCGTCACGATGATGGTGAGCGTGGCCGGCGACAGCAGCGCGCCGCCGACGCCCTGGACCGCCCGCGCCGCGGTCAGCCAGCCCGCGGTCTGGGCCACGCCGCCGGCCAGGCTGGCCAGCGTGAACAGGCCGAGCCCCGCGACGAAGACCCGCCGGCGGCCGAACAGGTCGGCGGCGCGCCCGCCGAGCAGCAGGAAGCCCGCGAACGTGAGCACGTAGGCATTGACGACCCACTGCAGGCCGGCCGGGCTGTAGTGCAGGTCCCGGCCGATCGAAGGCAGCGCCACGTTGACGATCGATACGTCGAGCACCACCATGAATTGCGCGACGCACGCGAGCGCGAGGATGAGCCCGTCAGATGCACGCTTCTCGCGGCGTCCGCCGACCGCAGTAGAAGTCATCTGCGCTACTATACATGCTGTATGTCTATCATGACCGATGTCTACCTTAGGCTCGCAGGGTGATCGCCGCGCCCGGCCAGGGCCCCGGCACCCGCCCGCCGGTACCGGGCGGCCCGTCGTTCCTCGACAGCACCTGGTACCTGCTGGCCAGGGCCGGGTCGCTGGCGCACCAGCGCTGGGCGGCGATGATCGCCGACTTTGACGTGAGCCCCACCCAGTACAAGGTGCTGATGACGCTGCGCGAATCGGGGCCGATCTGCCAGCAGCGGCTGGCCGACCTGATCGGCGTCGACCCGCGCAACGCCGTCCCCGTGGTCGAGTCGCTGGCCGAGCGCGCCCTGATCGGCCGCGAGGTCGACCCCGCGGACCGCCGCCGCCGGCTGCTGGACCTCACCGCGACCGGGCGCAGGACCGCCGGCGACCTGGCCTCCATCGGCGCCGAAATCCAGCGGGACATCCTGCGCCCGCTGGCCCGCGCGGACCAGGCCCGGCTGCGGCAGATGCTGATCGACATGCTGGACGCCAGCCGTCGCTAGACCAGCGGCCTGATCATCTTGTCTTTGCATGCGGTATGACCAAAACCGGGGGTGGTTTGTCCCGGTTCCATGGTCACAGCGCGTGCTAAGTGGCGGGTCTGTCTCACCATGCGAGACGGATTCCGGGCAGCCTGCCGCGGACCGGCGCACCGGACTGGCCGCTGGGCCGGGCCACGGCAAGGCAGAATGTCCGATGTGACATCCGCACGCCCTGCCAAGCCAGGAGCCCCGGCGGAATCGGTGCTCGAGGCGGTCTTGGAGCGCGTGACGTACGCGAATGAGGAAACGGGGTACACGATCGCCCGGGTGGCGGCCGAGCGCAGCGGACCCGACCTGATGACCGTGGTGGGCCCCCTGCTCGGCGCCCAGGTCGGCGAGAGCCTTCGGCTGACCGGCCGGTGGACCTCGCACCCCAAGTACGGCCGGCAGTTCGAGGTGCGGTCCTATGCGACCGTGCTGCCCGCGACCATCCAGGGAATCCAGCGTTATCTCGGCTCCGGGCTGATCAAGGGCATCGGGCCGGTCATGGCCGAGCGCATGGTCGCGCACTTTGGCACCGAGGTGCTGCGGGTCATCGAGGAGGAGCCCGGCCGCCTCCTCGAGGTGCCCGGCGTCGGTCCCAAGCGCACCCAGCGGGTGGCCGACGCCTGGGAGGAACAGAAGGCGATCAAGGAAGTGATGGTCTTTCTTCAGGGGGTGGGGGTGTCGACCTCGCTGGCGGTACGGATCTACAAGAAGTACCGTGACAGCGCCGTCGACGTGGTGCGCAGCGAGCCGTACCGGCTGGCCGCTGACGTCTGGGGGATCGGCTTCAAGACCGCCGACACGATCGCCCAGACGGTCGGGATCCGCCGGGACAGCCCGGAGAGGATCAAGGCCGGCCTGCAGTACACGCTGTCCGAGGCGGCCGACGACGGGCACTGCTTCCAGCCGGCTCCGAACCTGATCACCGACGCCGCGAAGATCCTCGACCTCGACCGGGAGATGATCGCGCCCTGCCTGGACGAGCTCGCCGCCGACGAAGGGGTCATCCGGGAGGACGTCCCGGCCGGCGGCCACCTGGCTGGAGAACACACCGTGCCGGCGGTGTACCTGGTGCCGTTTCACCGTGCCGAACGTTCCCTCGCCACCGGGCTGCTTGACCTGCTGACCGCCGAGGGTGACCGGATGGCGAAGTTCCAGCAGGTGGACTGGGAACAGGCGCTGAGCTGGCTGCGCGGCAGGACCGGTGCCGACCTGGCGGCCGGGCAGGAGCAGGCGGTGCGGCTGGCCCTGACCGAGCGGGTCGCCGTGCTGACCGGCGGACCTGGCTGCGGCAAGAGCTTCACCGTCCGCTCGATCGTGGAACTGGCCGCGGCTAAGAAGGCGAAGGTCGTGCTGCTCGCGCCGACCGGGCGGGCCGCCAAGCGGCTGGCCGAACTCACCGGCCACCCGGCCAGCACCGTGCACCGGCTGCTGCAACTCCAGCCGGGCGGGGAGCCGAAGTACGACAGGGACAATCCCATTGACGCCGACCTCGTCGTGCTTGACGAGTCGTCCATGGTCGACCTGATCCTGGCCAACAAGCTGGTCAAGGCCGTCCCCCGAGGCGCTCACCTGCTGCTGGTCGGCGACGTGGACCAGCTCCCGTCGGTCGGCGCCGGCGAGGTGCTGCGGGATCTGCTGGCCGCCGATGACGTGATCCCGCGGACCCGCCTGACGGAGATCTTCCGGCAGGCCCGGCAGTCGGGGATCGTGGTCAACGCGCACCGGGTCAACGAAGGCACGCCGCCCAGGCTGGACGGCTTCCCCGATTTCTTCTGGTTCGGCTGCGAGGACACCGAGGAGGCCGCCGCGCTCACGGTGGACATTGTCGCCCGCCGCATCCCGCGCCGCTTTGGCATGGATCCGCGCCGCGATGTGCAGGTGCTGACGCCGATGCACCGCGGGCCGGCCGGGGCGGGAAACCTCAACACGCTGCTGCAGGAGAAGCTGACACCGCAGGCGGAAGGGCAGCCCGAGCGCCGTCACGGCGGTCGCGTGTTCCGGGTCGGCGACAAGGTGACGCAGCTGAGGAACAACTACGACAAGGGCGCCGCCGGGATCTTCAACGGCACCGTGGGCGTGGTTACCGGGATGTCACTGGAAGACAGCACGCTCACCATGTGCACCGACGAGGACGAGAGCGTGGACTACGCCTTCGACGAACTCGACGAGCTCGCGCACGCGTATGCCGCCACCATCCACCGCTCGCAGGGCAGCGAGTACCCGGCCGTCGTCATCCCGCTGACCACAAGCTCGTGGATGATGCTGCGGCGCAACCTGCTCTACACCGCGATCACCCGGGCCAAGCGGCTGGTCGTCCTCGTCGGCTCCCGCCGCGCGCTGGCCGCCGCCGTGCGTACCCAGGGCGCCGGCCGCCGCCACACCGGCCTCACCCACCGCCTGTACGGCCGGAGCCCGGCTCCTGACGCCGCAAGATCACGGCCGATGGATAGATTGGGGTAATGCTGAGGCCGGACCGCTCCGACGGGCAGGTTCGCGTCCTCCTGCTGGAGAACATCCACCCAGACGCGGTCACGCGCCTGGCCAAGGACGGCTACCAGGTGGAGACGGCCGCGCGGGCGCTTGACGAGGATAACCTGATGGCCGCGCTCGACGGCGTTCAGGTGCTGGGCATCAGGTCCGGCACGCACGTTACCGAGCGCGTGCTCGATGCCGCTCCCGACCTGCTGGCGGTGGGCGCGTTCTGCATCGGCGTCAACCAGATCGACCTCGCGGCCGCGTCCCGGCGGGGCATCGCGGTGTTCAATGCCCCGTTCTCGAACACCCGCAGCGTGGTCGAGCTCGCCCTCGCCGAGGTCATCGCGCTGACCCGGCGGCTCACCGACAAGAACGCGCAGATGCACCTGGGCGTGTGGGACAAGTCGGCGGCAGGCAGCCATGAGGTGCGCGGGCGGCGGCTGGGGATCGTCGGCTTCGGCAACATCGGCGGGCAGCTGTCCGTGCTGGCCGAGAGCCTCGGCATGACCGTGCTCTTCTATGACATTGCCGACAAGCTGGCGCTGGGCAACGCCAGGCGGTGCGGATCGCTGGCCGAGCTGCTGGAGAGCTCCGACGTGGTCACCCTGCACGTGGACGGGCGGCCGGGCAACAGCGGCCTGTTCGGCGAGGCCGAATTCGCGGCGATGCGGCCGGGCAGCCTGTTCCTCAACCTCTCCCGGGGCTTCGTCGTCGATCACGGCGCGCTGCGGCGGCACATCGAGTCCGGGCATCTGGGCGGCGCGGCCGTCGACGTGTTCTCGGCGGAGCCGCGGGAACGGGGCGCGGAGTTCGTCTCCGAGCTGCGCGGCCTGCCGAACGTCATCCTGACCCCGCACGTCGGCGGCTCGACCGAGGAGGCGCAGCAGGATATCGGCCGGTTCGTCGCCGGGAAGCTGCACGACTACGTGACGTCCGGCACGACCTCGCTGAGCGTCAACCTGCCGGGCGTTGCGCTGGCGCGCACGCCGGGCACGTACCGGCTGGCCCATCTGCACAGCAATGTTCCCGGCGTGCTCGCCGCCATCAACCAGCTGCTGGCCGAGTTCGGCGCGAACATCGAGAGCCAGCTGCTCGGCACGCGAGACCAGCTCGGCTACGTGCTCACCGACATCGGCACCGAATACGCCGGCCGCATGCTCAGCAGCCTCCGCGCGATGGACGTCACGATCCGACTGCGCACGACCCGTCCCGCCTGAGCCACCTGGACCGCCCGCGCCACCGGCCAGCGGGCTTCCGTTTCGTTAGCATGCCAGCGGGCGGCGCATTCCGGCAGCTGGCTACGTTCCGCGGGAGACCCGGTGACCGATCAGGCAACGCGACTTCGCGTTTACGCCAGCATCGACGAGATCGACCGCGAGGAATGGTCCGCAGTGGTCGATGCTGCCGACGCGCCGGCCTTTTATCACTACCCGTTCCTGCGGGCGTACGAGCGAGTGCCGCTGCAGGAGACCGAGGCATTCTTCTACCTGGCGTTCGGCCGGCCGGCGACGGCCGTGCTTCCGGCCTGCATCCAGGACACCGACGACGCGATCGGGATGATTTCCGGCCTCGGGCTCCCCGGCCGGTCACCCGGCGACCGGATCCTGCTGACGCACGTCGCGCACTGCTACGACACGGTCCTCCCCGCCCGGCCGCACCTGCTCACGCCGCACCTGGCCGAACGCGCGTGCGCGGCGCTCGCCGATCTCGCGCGCCAGGCCGGGGTGAAGTGGTTTGCCTTCCTTAACGTCGACGGCTCAGGACCGCTGGCCGGGACCCTGACGGCCGCCGGGCTGACGAAAATCCCGATGACTACCCGGTTCCGCCGGGACCTGGCCGGCTACGCGACCGCCGAAGCATTCGTGGCGGACCTGCCGAGCAAGAAAGCCAGGCGCGCGCTGCGCAGCAGCCGTCACCAGGCCTTCCGCGGGGGAATGCAGATTACTGCCGCGGATCCTGCCGGCGGCGCCGCCGATGCGGTGGAGTTGTGCCGCCGCACAACGGCCCGCCATGGTACGGCCGATTATTATCCCGAACGGTTCCATGAGTTCGTGAAGCTGGCAGGGGATCTAGTGACGGTAACCGAAGTACGGCTGCGGGACCGGCTGGCATCGGCCGCGATCAGCCTGGTCGACCGCACCCGCTTTCACCTGTGGGCGGGCGGAATTGACTACGAGATCACGACGGAGATCCACAGCGCGTTCCCGCTGATGCTGTGGCCAGCCGTAGCGGAAACGATCTCCCTGGGCCGTCCCGTGCTCGAGGCCGGGCGCGGCAATGCGGCGGCCAAGCTGCGATTCCGCCTGGACCCGGTCCCGCTGTTCGCCTTCGTCGGGCACCCCTGACCGAACGCGGGCGCCGCGCGCGGACCGCTGGCTGAGCACCGGTAGCGATTCCATCGCCTATAAGCGATATCGCCATAGACAGATAGCGTGTTGTTATTGGCCTATGGTGATACAGGACGGCGAGTACCTGGTGACCACGGCGCGGGACCTAGGCGCGGCCCTCAAGCACTTCCGGACTGCGGCCGGCGTGACGCAGGTGGACGCCGCTGAGGCCACGGGGATCGGCCAGCCGTACCTGTCGTCGCTGGAGGGGGGCAAGTTCGGCAGCTCGCTGACCCACGCGCTGCGGCTGCTGCGCTTCACCGGCTGCGAGGTCATCGTCAGGCCGAGGGAACCCCGTGCCTGACCAGCTCGTCGCGTGGCTCCATGACACGCCCGTGGCGACGCTGACGCGCGGGCCGGAGTTCCGTATCCACCTGGAGTGGCGGGCCGAGGGCATCGAGCGGTGGGGGCTCGGCAGCCCTGTCCTGTCCGTCGGACTACCTATCGGCACCCCGATCGGCCCCCGGGACACGCGTGGCCTGGACTTCTTCGAGAACATGCTGCCCGAGGGACCGGCTCTCGCGCGGATGGCGGCCCTGGCCGGGGTCCGCCCGGTGGACACCTATGGCATCCTCCGGGCATTCGGCCGGGACTGCGCGGGCGCGATCATGCTGCTCCCCGACGGGGAACAGCCCGGCGGCAACGATGACAGCGGATACTCCCCTATGACCCCCGGCGACCTGCGGCAGGTGATCAGCGCACTGGACGCACTCCCGCTGGGCGCCGCTACACCACCCTCCCCAGCAACACCCACCTAGGGGCCTTCGGCTTAGCCGATCAGCGGCGGACGGCCGGTGCGCAGCCCGTCCACGAGGTAGGCGGCGGTCACGATGCGGTCCCATGCGGGCAGGACGGTGGCGGCTTCCAGGGCGGTCACGACCTCCAGGGCCTGCTCGGGCGAGGTGCGGCCAAGTTCGATGGCTGCGCGGGCGGCCGGCGGGAGCCCGGCGGCGGAGTGGTCGCTCAAGCTGGCCCGCATCCGCTGTAGGGTGGCGGCGACGTCGAGAGCGTTATCGCCCAACCCTGCGTATCTCGACGTCATGGTCGCGGCCGCCGCTCGTGCGGCGGCCGCGAACCGCGCCGGGGGCCAGCGCTCGGCAGCGAGCATGGCGGCGAAGATCTCCTGTTGCCGGTGCGCGTCGCACAGTACGGCGAGTTCGCGCAAGACATCGGCCGGCTCGTCCGGGGCGTGCGCGAAATTGAGCATGAGGGTCGGGCATCTCAGGCGGTCGCGCAGGGTGCCGGCGCCCGGGGCGGCCGACGAGCCCTTGCTCCGGCTGAGCAGCGCCGCCGCGCTGGCCTGGCCGTCGGCCGGCCGGTGATCAATGCCGAGCAGGAAGAGCTCGCCCGCGCCCACCAGCATCTCGAGCGCCCGGGTGTGCGCGATCGGCACGACGTTGAGCTGATAGCGCCACAGGCCCCGCGCCTCATGACGGCCCATCCGCACCGGCCAGGTCCCGATGATCCGGTAGTCATGCTCGTGCAGGAAGTCCAGAATCGGGGCGACCCGCCGGCCGGCGATCGCCTCGGGCTTGACCAGCAGGAAGGTCAGGTGCCGCAGCACCGCCTCGGCGGCGGACCGGTCCGGGCAGGCGGCCAGGAAGGACGCCCAGCCCTCCGCGAAATAGGCGTCGTCACGGTAGTACGCGCGCTTGCCCTCGTCGCGGGCCAGCCACGGCTCGATGGCCTCGCTTACCGTCATCTGAGGATCTTCCCGCACGTCATCCCGGTGGCTGGACTGGCGGCTGGACCGGGGCCGGGACCGCCTCCTCCGGCACCGCGGCGGGCTCGGCCGCAGTCCGGTCGGGCCCGGTGACCTTGATGTACGGCAGCAGCCACAGCCCGACTGCGGTGAATCCGGCCGCCACGCCAACGTAGATCGGCCGGAAGCCGACGGTCCCGATCAGGCCGGCCCCGACCGCGATCGCGATCGCGAACGGGGTGTTGATGATCGCGTCGGACGCCGAGATCGCCCGGCCCTGGAGCTCGGCCGGGGTGCGCCGCTGCAGCACGGTCAGCTCGGCCACGAGGATCATCGGCAGGCCGATGCCGATCACCGCGGAGCCTCCGGCGGCACCGGTCAGCGTGGCGGTGCTGGCCGCCGCCAGGCCCACCCCGTTGAGCAGGAAACCGATGCAGGCGACGCTGTACTCGCCCATCCGGCGCATCATCGGGCCGACGGCCAGCCCGGCGGCGACGCTGCCTGCCCCCTGGATGCTGCCGAGCACGCCAATCAGCGCGGTGCTCCGGTGCAGGCCCTGGTCCACCAGGGAGAACATCGCGACGTCGATCATCCCGGCCCCGGCGAAGGCGATCGCGCTGGCCGTGACCATGCGGCGGATGACCGGGTTCGCCACCACGTGCCTGATGCCGGCCATCAGCTCGCGGCTGAATCCGCCCGGCTCACGTTCGGCTTCGCCCCGAACCCGCCGGACCAGGTCCGGTACCCGCCGCAGCGCCAGGTAAGAGGAGGCCGAGAACACGAACGTGCCGATGTCCGCCAGCGCGACGGCGCCGCCACCCCAGGCGGCGTAGATCCCGGCGCCCGCGACCGGGCCGATGATCCGCATGCCCTGGCTGAGGCTGCTGAACAAGCCGTTGGCCTCGCCGAGCAGCTCATCGGGCACCATCGAGTGCAGCAGCCCGCCGCGCGCGGCGCGGTAGATCAGGCCGGACACGCCATAGACGCCGGCCACCACGTACACCAGCCAGACGTCGTGGCGGCTGTGCACCAGCAGCAGCAACGCGACCACCAGGCCGGTCAGCAGGTCGCCCGCCAGCAGCACCGGGCGGCGCGGCAGCCGGTCCACCAGCATCCCGGTCAGCGGCGCGAGGAACGCGGTCGCCGCCTGCAGCAGGAAGATCAGACCGGCCGCGCCGCTCGAACCGGTCAGGTCCTTCACCCAGATGCCGAGCACAATGATCATGGCCGTGTTGCCGAACATGTTCATCGTCTGTCCGGCGAACAGCACCCGCATGTTGCGGTCGGCCAGCACCCGCGTCCTCACGTTTGGCCTCCGTGCGTGCCAGCGCGCGTCCATCCCGTCCGGCTCAGCAGGTCGAGGAACCGGTCGGCGAACGTGACCGGCATCGGCAGCTCGCTGCTCAGCGTCGCCCACCAGGTCACCTCGTCGCGGCTCCGGTCGCCGTTGACCCCGCGCATCAGGGCGAGCGCGCGGGCGTAGTTGCCGCCCCGGTCCGCCGCGAGCCGGCCGGCCAGCCAGTCCCGGTCCGCGGGACAGGCCGCCTCGGCGAGCGCGCGAAGGTTGGCCGGGCCGGCCCAGCCCCGGTCAAGGGCGGCCCCGGGGCTCCGGTTCGAACGGCGTTCCGGGTCCGGTGCCGCCAGCCGCGCCGCGGTCACCGCGGCGATCGAGTCGACCCACGCCACGGCCGACCGCAGCCACTCGTCATCGATGCTGATCACCGACAGCGCCCGGACCGCACCCCTGGCGACGCCGGCCCGATGCCGCAGCCACCGGCGCGCGCTCGCCGGGTCGTGCGCGTCGAGCACCCGGCCAGCTGCGCCCGGCGGCCCTGCGGCCTGCTGGCCGGACAGGCGGGGCGGGGCGGGGGGCGGATGCCGGCCTGGCAGGGTCGCGAGGATGTGATCGGCGGCCCAGCTGATGGTGGCGTCCGCGATGTCGGCGGCCAGCCCGGGGTCGGCCCGGCCGGCCGCGGCGGCCGCGGCCGCACAGGCGATCACCGCGGTGCGCCTGAGCTCGGCCGGGTCGACCAAGTCGGGCGTGTCGGCCGAGCTGTGATTGGCGCGGTCGGGCCAATGGCCGAGCGTGATCGCCTGACATCCGGTCGGCAGGTCGGCGGGCAGCGCGTGATCGGAGCCGCCGGCGAACGGCGTCGCGCGCCAGGTCCACGGGTCGCACGGAACGGCGCCGCTGTAGGAGCGCGACGCGGGCGGCAGCAGGTCCGCGCATCGCCCGGCGAGCGCGGGCAGGAACGAGGGGACGTCATCGGGGCCGCGTTCGATCACCAGCGGGCCGCCGCACCTGCGCACGTCCTGGCCGGCCATGTCGACGTTGATGGCCAGCATCGGCGGCGCGGCGCGGCCGGCCAGCACGTGGTCGTGCAGGTACGCGGCGACCCCGGTGAACTCCGGACCCCACAGGAACCGCACGCCCGGCCGGCCCGGCCTGCCGACGGCGCCCCCGGGCGCGACCTGGCCGGCCAGCACCCTGGCCGCGCCGAGCAGCGCGGCGACCCCCGATGCGTTGTCGTTCGCGCCCGGCCGCGGGTGGCACAGGTGCGCGCTCAGCAGCACTTCGTCGTCGCTGGTCCCCGGCAGCCACCCGGTCACCACCGGCATGGCGCGGGCACCGTCGTCGATCTCGACCTCGATCGCCGCGGTCGCGCCGGAGTCGGCGGCGGCGATCAGCCGGGCCAGCTGGGCCGCGGTGACGCTGAAGGCGGCCAGCGGGCCGCCGGCCGCCAGCTCCAGCCTGCCTACCTGTTCGGCCCCGCGGCCGGGTCGGCCGGCCAGCGGGTCGGCCGCCACCGCCACCGCGCCGGCCGTCGCGAGCGGTCCGGCGATCTCGGCCAGCGCGGCCGGCTGATCGAGGACGACCAGCGCGCCACCGGGATCGGCGCCGAGCCGCGTGGCGGACCAGCGGACCAGCGGCAGCGACCGGCCGCCCGCAGGCGTCGGCGCCGAGTAGGCGGCCAGCGTGTAGGGCTGCTCGGGGTACTTGACCAGCGTGACACCGTTCACCGCGAGCCTGGCGTTCACCGGTGTCCACGACAGCGGGGCGCGGTAGGTCCACCACCGCTGGGCGCCGTCGGCGGGGAAGGACAGCACGGTCACGTCGGCCAGCCCGGCGGCCCGCGCCCGGTCGGCCACGTAATCCGCCGCCGCGGCGATCCCGGCCGACGCCTGGTACCTGTCGTGCGCGCAGACGGCGGCAAGATCCGCCATCGCCAGATCCGGGTCGAACGCGTCGTACACCACGACCACCAGTTCGGCGAGCCGCATCAGGGCGCAACCAGGCCAGGGGCGCGAGCCAGCGCGGCGACGACGGCATCCAGGCGCTCGGAGGACAGCGGCACCGACATCCTGAGCAGTCCCGATCCGAAGCGACCGGACCCATCCGCCGCACCGGACCCGGGATCCGTGCCACCCGAGCGCGCCCGCCCAGCCAACAGGCCGGAATGCAGGACGGGGACTTCTTTGACGGTTAGGGCGCAGCGGGCGAGGGCAGTTCTGGTGGCCTGGTCGGCGGGCAGGGCGATCCAGGGGACGTGCTCATCGGTCTCGATGACCGGGATGCCGGCGCGCCGCAGCGCCGCCTCGATCCCGGGCTTGACCGCCTCGATCCTGGCCCGCAGCGGGGCGAGCGGATCGGGCTGGCGCAGGAGTTCAAGCGCCACGTCGAAGGAAAGCGCCGCGCCGGCCAGCGGGGCGAGCACCGCCCTGACCTGGGCGGCCAGGCCCGGCGAGGTCACGGCGAGCCCGATGCGCAGGCCGCCGCAGCAGTATCCCTTGGACACGCCGCGCAGCACGATCAGGCCGGGCACGGTGTCGGTCAGCGGGGCGGCGCTGTCGCCGGGCGGCAGGTAGCAGGCGCACGTCTCGTCGACCACGAGTATCCCGCCGGCCTGCGCGGTGCTCGCCGCCAGCTCGCTGATCATCGGCAGCGACCAGTGGCGGCCGGTCATGGCCGGCCGGTCGATGACGGTGACCGCCGGCCTGACGTCGGCGGCGGCGGCGGCCGCGGTCGCCGGATCGGTCAGCGGGGCGACCGCAACAGTAACGCCGGCTGCGGCCGCCGCCTCTGCGAGCTGCGGGTGGCCGTCCGGGGCGATGAGCACGGTACCGCCGTCGGCGAGCCGGGACAGCCCGTGCAGCAGGCCGGTGACGCCGGCCCCGACGCTGACCCGGTCCTGGCCGGGCGCGGAGCCCGCGGGCCAGCCGAGGTGCGCGGCCAGCACCGGCGCCGTGCGCGCGCCGCCGTACGGATCGGCCAGGTCGTACCGGCGGGCGAGGTCGGGCAGGGCGAGCGGGTCCGCGGTCAGCCGTGCCCACGCCGCCGCGACCGCCGCGCGGCTGAACTCCGCTTCGTCCGGCGCCCAGCGCAGGTCGATCGTGCCGGCCGGCGGCTGGCCGCGGTGGCCGGCCAGCGCGGACTCCACGCCGCGGGCCGGGACGCCGAGGAACTGCACGTACCTGGTGCCGATCGTGACCGGGGCGTCGGCCCGGAAGTCAGCGTCCACCCTGGCCACATCGAAGCCGGCCCGGGCCAGCAGGGTGCCGACCTCGGCCGGCGTGTACAGCCGGACGTCGTCCGGCAGCACCGCCTGGCTGCCGTCGGCGCGCTGCACCAGGACGTGACCGCCGCTGCGGCCGCTGACCGGGTTGTACTCGCGGGTGAACGTGAAGGTGGCGGCGCCGATCCGGGCCTGCGCCCGCGACTGGTACATCCGCGTGATCGCCAGGATGCTCGAATGGTCGAGCACCAGCAGCCCGTCCGGCGCCAGCAGCCGCCGGACGGTGCGCAGCAGCCGGAGCTGGTCCGCGTCCGAGCCCCAGCCGAAGGCCTGCACGCAGATCGCCGCGTCGGCGGGCGGGACGCCCCAGTCGGCCGGGCCGAGCAGGTCGGCGCGCCGCAGCCGCAGCGGCACGCCCGCGTCGGCCGCGGCCTGCGCGGCCCGGCGCAGCGTGTCGGCCGACGCGTCCACGCCGGTCACCTCGAAGCCGAGGCGGGCCAGCGCGATCGCGTGCCGGCCGGTGCCGCAGCCGAGATCCAGCACCCGCCGGCCCGGCGCGTGCCGGTCCAGCACGCCGGCCAGGTAGTCCACCTCGGCAGCGGTCCGCTCCGGCGTGTACTCGGCGTCGGCGTAGGCCCAGTAGTCAGCGGTGAAGTAGTCGTCGTACCACGGCACGTGCGTCAGCTCACCGTGCTCAGCTCGCGCCGCGCGAAGAAGTCGCAGACATCGCACAGGTCGGGCGCGTTGGAGACGCCCTCTTGCAGCAGGTACAGGCCGCTGCAGCCGCGGCAGGTCGCCTCGAGCAGCGGGAACATGTACCGCTGCATGTTCCCGAACGCGGCGAACAGGTAGTAGTCGATGCCCGGCCACAGGTCGAAGAGGTGGTCGGTCATCGCGTACGACATGGACCGCTCGTCCGGCCCGGTGGTGAAGCGGCCGGGGGTGCCCTGCCGGTTGAGCTCGGGCGCGACCAGCTCCAGGTAGAGGGTCAGCTCCTTCTTCGTGATCCGGTACAGCGGGAACACGTAGCGCAGGTCGCCGATCTCCCTGACCGGGATGCCGCCCATCCTGAACCCGCTGGTGAACCAGGTCACCATGCTGGCGACCAGGTCGTCGGCGTTGAAGCCGAACGCGACCACGCCGGCGCCCTGGGCCTTGGCTTCCTCCTCGAGCATCCGGCGCAGCACCTGGTGCCCGATCACCATCGTCAGGTGATTGCCCTCCCCGGCGACGATCTCGTTCATCGCGTCCACGAACGGCCCGCGGAGCTTGAAGACTCGTTCGACGTCAGCCGACGTGACGATGACCTGCTGCAGGCCGAGACGCTCGCCCGATTCCCTGGCGGCGGCGAACGTCGCGGGCTCCTCCCAGTCGGGCAGCCCGGTGATGGTGACCGCCGTCATGTCCAGGGCGGGCAGCCGGTCCCTGGTGCGTTCGAGCAGGGTCAGGTACGCGACGCTGTCCCGGCCGCCGGAAAGGCCGACGACGACCTTGTCGCCCGCGCGCATCACCCCGTGCGAGAGCACGCTCTGCACGAATGTTTCCTCGACGTACTTGACAAATCCCGCCGCATCGAGCTGCTCGGTCCTTCGCTCCAGCGAGCCCATCGTGTCGAACAGCACGGTCTTGGAATACACCGGGTCGGGCACGCCGTACACCTGCCGCTTCGGCTTGCGCAGCACGTCGAGGTCGTAATGGCGCACCTGGCGGACCTCGATCACGTCACCGGCTTCGACCACCGTGGTGTCCTCGGCGACGATCGAGCCGTTACGCCAGGTCAGAACCGCGTTGACGGGGATGCCGTGCCGCAGTAGCACATCGGTCAGCGGCTGGCCCGGAGCCGCCGTCAGCTCCTCGGTCGTGCCCAGCTTGGTGCGGAAGAATACTGAAGCCACGGTGATCCTTGCTAGTCGTTGTCCGGGCAGTATCGGGTATGGGTTCGGCGCTCAGCTGTGCTTTACTCCGCGTGGCCAGAATCGTCGTGAGGTGGCTAGCACCAGGCTCTCCCATTCGTCGATGCCGGTACCGAGAGTCGCAAGCGCGAGCTTGACGCGCTGCAGGTCAGGGCCGGGTGACCCTGGGGTGAAGTCGGCCCGGAGCAGCCCGGCGATCGGGTGGCCGTCCGGCAGCAGGCAGGCCAGCCGCTCGCCGACGCCGGGCGCGGAGAACTCGGCGGGACCGGCGTCGAGCATCACCCGGGCCGTCTTGCGCACCGGCCGCGGCAGGTCATCCCAGGCCGCGGCCAGCGATCTGGCCCGCAGGCCGGCGAGCACCGCGCGGTAGCCGCGGTCCTCGCGCGGTGCGCTCAGCTGGAGCAGGGCCATCTGGGCACGCAACTCGCCCGGGTCGCTGCTGCCGGCCAGGCCGGCCGGGCCGGCGAAGACCGCGCTTTCGCGCGCCGAGTCGGCCGCGGAGTCGGCGCTGTGCACCAGCGAGAGCATGCCGTTGATCGAGCCGAGGTCGCCCCGGATGGTGCCCGGGCCCGACCGGGCCGGATCGCTTGGCCCCTTGGCGAGCAGCAGCCGCTGATGGCTGGCCTGCCCGGCGGCGGGATGCTGGTCGGCCAGCAGCAGGGCCACGGTCGGGCCGAAGCCGAACAGCTGATCCACCAGCCGGTACTGGTAGGCCTTCCAGACCCGGGTGATGTTGCGCTCGTGGAAGGAGTCGAGGTCGTCCGGGCGGTGCCAGAGCACCCGCCAGGCAGCCGGCGCAAACCCGGCAGACTCGATCCGGTCCAGCACCTCGACGCCAAGATGCCGGGCCAGGGCGTCGGGGCCGATCAGCGCGAAAACGGCCCGGTCCCCTTCGGCTTCGGCCACGCCTCTGCCCTCCCGATCCGACGTCAGCCGACCCCGCGGCCGGGGCACGATGCGAACAGTGAAGGCCACCGCACCCCGGCCAGCATGTCCGCCCGACACATACAACCGATACGCCGCTGCGGTCTTGAGTTACTTCTTCTTGACGGGACGGCGCGTGCTCATCCGGTGACGGTTCATGATCCCTCCTTACGACTTGGTCGCACTGCACAGGCCAGCGGCGCAGCGCCGCTGGCCCAGCAGCTCGTGCCGAGGCTTACTTCTTGACCCGCTTGATCTGCGGCCTGCGTGCGGACCTGATTCCCCGCTTCATCCGGTACCTCCTCTCGTGGTGAGTGCTGGGGCAGAGAGCTCGTCGACCGCCGCCTCGGAGACCTCGTCGCCGATCGTCAGCAAGAAGCGACCGACCGGGGTATCTGCCCAGGTCATCGTGCCTCGGCTGCACAGCACGGCGGCGCTGACATCGGGCTTCGGGCCGTCCAGCGGCAGTCCGTAGGCCAGCAGGCCGGCCCGGACGGCCGCGGTCACGGGCAGCCGTCGCTGCACCCCGGCCCAGGCGACGGACTCGGCCCGGCTGGTCTTGCCCATCATCACGCGCCGCTGCAGGTGACGGCCGGTGCCCGCCACCGGCCGGGCGAAGAAGCTGGCGCCGCGGGCCAGGCGGCGCGCCCGTTCCCTGGCCGCCGTCCACTGGCCGCCGGGCAGCCCGGCCAGCGGGGCCAGGCCGGTGCCGGCCACCAGCCGGACCAGCTCGGAGTACTCCACGGTCAGGCCGAGCGTGACGATCGCGGCGTGCAGCGTGTCCGCCTCCGCGCCGCGCAGCGACTCATGCAGCAGCGACGCATCGACCAGGTCCCGGGCGCGGAATGGCTGCTCGTAGCGCTCGTGCAGCAGCATGAGCATGTTCTTGACCGCCGGAACGCGCCATCGTTCGGGAAGCCGCACGATCGGCGGGATGCCGCCCTGATCACCGAGCGTGTAATAGGTGGCGATCTCGATGCCATAAGGCAGCTCATAAAGATCGTCGGGCTGGCGCCTGAAGCTGACCACCACGTGCAGGTCGCCGTCCATGTGAGAGAACGTCGCGGTATCCAGATCCCACCCGTCCCGCATCAGCAGGCTCACGGCTCGCCACAGGTCGGATTGCGCCGGGGCAATAAAGTCAAGATCGTTCATATACCTGACGAAGCCGTCAGGGTAAAGGGCGGCTACCTCAAGGCCCTTGATCGTGCTCAGCCCGCTGCCGACCGCCGACATCAGGCGGCTCGCGACGGAGCGGTAATACTCGACCCGCGCCGCGGTGGCCTCGACCTCATAGCGCAGCGCCGGGTTGAGCGGGGCGCCCTCCGCCTGCCAGGCGGAGAAGAGCGTGGCCGCGAAGGCCGGCTGGGTCTCGCGCACCAGCGCCGCGATCTCGGCGGGCCCGTCGGCCGGGCCGCTGGCGCACGCGGCCAGCGCTTCGACCAGGATTTCCGCGGTGAGATTCATCGCACCCCCTGGCGAATGCGGCGTGACATCAAAGCGACGCCGGGCGAGTCGGCCTGCCGACCCCCGCGGCGTCGCTTCGCGGCCTAGTAGTTAGGTACGCAGTCCGTGCATGTCGTGCGGAACTTCATGACCTGAACAGCCTCGCGGCGGGCCAGCATCTTCTCGACCAGCAGGGGGGTGAGCAGGACCGGCGCGACAGCGGTTTCAGTCCGAGTGATCGTTTTTTCCTGCATAGGCTGACCTTTCCCGAGGAAACGCAAGTTGCCGCCAGCGTAGGAAGAAGTTTGCTTACGGTCAATAGCTGCGTCTTTGGCCGTTTCTGTCCGCTTGGTACGGTCCGGTCAGGCCGTAGGAAAGGTACTGTCGTAACCTCCGCGAAGTCGATCTCCGACGGCCAGTTGATCAGGCAAACGCGTCGGCGTCGGAGAGCACGATCTGGTCCCAGATGGGACCGGCCTGGAACCAGCCGGCCAGCGGCGAGCCGATCTGGTCGCGCACCATCAGGGCGGTGTCGCGGTCGATGTGCCGCGGCGTGCCGGCCGCCATGGCCAGCAGTTGCGCCTGGCAGGAGCGTTCCATCGTGACGAACCACCAGATCGCCTCGCGCACCGACTGGCCGACGGTGATCAGGCCGTGGTTGGCCAGGATCGCGGCCTTGCAGGAGCCGATCGCGGTGGCGATGCGCTCGCCCTCTTCCTCGTCCGAGGCGACGCCGCCGTAGTTGGTGTACAGCCCGTGGTCCTCGAAGAACGCACAGGCGTCCTGGGTGATCGGGTCCAGCGGGACGTGCAGGGTGGCGAGCGACTTGCCGTAGATCGAGTGCGCGTGCGCCGCGGCGATCACGTCGGGCCGGGCCGCGTGGACCTTCGAGTGGATGCAGAACGCGGCCCTGTTCACCGGGCGGCTGCCCTCGACGACCGCGCCCTCGTCATCGACCCGGATGAGGTCACTGACCTTGATCTGGCTGAAGCTCATCCCGAACGGGTTCACCCAGAACGTGTCGGTGTGCTCGGGGTCGCGGGCGGTAATGTGTCCCGCGACCCCTTCGGAGAAGCCGAACCGGCCGAAGACCCGGCAGGCCGAGGCGAGTTCGCGCTTGCGGTACGCACGCTCTTCGGCGACGTCATCGAAGACGGGCGGCATGGGGATGGATG
>DASXZD010000035.1:0-9888 GCA_036502085.1 Streptosporangiaceae bacterium | reverse complement strand
GCTCACCCAGGCCCAGCTGCGCAGCCGCGGCCTCAGCTCCTCGGAGCCGCCGGTGCCCGCCAGGTTCGCCGCGGCTCTGGTGGCCACCGAAGATCACCGGTTCTACACCGACCCTGGCGTTGACCCGATCGCGGTGGGCCGGGTGGCGCTCGGCTACCTGAGGGGGCACGGTGCCCAGCAGGGCGGGGCCACCATCACCCAGCAGCTGGCCAAGATGCTCTACACCCCCGGGCGGTCGAGTCTCGCGGCCGAAGCCGAGCAGATAGCGCTGGCGGTCAAGCTGAACTTCACCTACAGCAAGCCGCAGATCCTGGCCATGTACGCGAGCGTGGCGTACTTCGGCCAGGGCTACTACAGCCTCGGCGCGGCGAGCTGCGGGTACTTCGGCGTGCCGCCGGCCAGCCTGACCTGGCCGCAGGCGGCGCTGCTCGCCGGGGCCGTGCAGGCGCCGTCCGCCTATGACCCGCTGTCGCACCCGGCGCAGGCGAAGGCCCGCGAGTCGCACGTGCTCAGCCGGCTGGCCGCCACCGGCGTGCTCACCCAGGCCCAGGCGAGCGCGGCCCTGGCCCAGTCGATTCAGCTGCTGCCCGCCGGGCAGGGCCGCCCCGCCCCGGCGAGCTCCGCATCCGGCTGCGGATAAAGGGCTTCAGCTGATCCTGTGACCTGCACCATTGTTGATGCAGTGAGCGGGTGATCCTACTGTGGCGGGCCGGAGAATGGTGCCGGCCCTGCACCGTGAGTATTGTCCAGCCTCGCAATCCGCATCCATCATCCGGATGAAAGGAAGACAGCATGCGAGGACCCGGCAGACGTTTCCTCAGGGGCCGTGCCATCGTGATCGCCGCCGTTGCCGTCGCCGCCGCCATGACCGCCGCGGCGCCGTCCGCCGGCGCCACCGTGGTCACCCACGCCACGGCTGCCCACCACGCCGCAGCCAGGGGAATCTCACCCCGCGTCAATAACCTGCTGTTCGACAACGGCGCGTTCGGGTTCCAGTGCAACGCGGGCCAGGAGTACGCCCTCAGCGGCACGGAGAACTTCTTCAACTACACCAACAACTGCGAATTCCGGACGTTCATCTACCAGCACCCTGATCACCAGGGCTGGAGCTTCTGCATGAACCCGCACTCGAGCGGGACCGTCCCGTCTGACCGGCGCAATCCCGAGCAGGTCCGGATCGGCACCAGCATCGGCCTGCACTGCTGATCCCGGTCCGCACGCTTCGGCGGCCCTGGCTCCGTCCGCGGAATCCAGGGCCGCCGTCATGCGCTCGCCCGGCTGCGCCGGCTAGGAGCGTACCGGCGGGGGAGGGGCCAGCGAAGGCGGCGCCAGCGCCAGGAACACCCATCTGCGGTACGACCAGAACCTGAACACCGTGCCGAGGCCGATCCCGATGATCAGAGCGGCGTTCAGCGCGACGGCCCCGCGGAACACCAGGACGTACCGCGTGAACCAGATACATGTGAGCTGCAAGAGCAGCCCCGCACCGTTAAGGAGAAAAAAGATGCCGAACTCCCGGCCCTGACCGCCGTTCGGGCGGTGCCTGAACGTCCAGTTCCTGTTCCCCGCGAACGACACGCACGTCGCCACGACGTTCGCGATGGCGTTGGCGAGGAGCGGCCCGAGGCGCGCACCCGAGTGCAGCGCGTTGGTCCCGCCGATCGTCAGCGACAGCGATAGCGCGCCGACCGTCATGAACCTGACCGCTTCTGCGCTCAGCTGCCGATGGAGCCTGTGGTGCCGGCGCAGCGTGCAGGCAAATCCCACCAGGTGGTCCGTCCCTTCGCAGTGTCGTGCCGAGGCCCGCCCCCATCGAGCAGCACGAAACCCGTTCGGAATTGTCCGACGCCCACGGTAGCGTCGCGTCATGCCCGCAGACGACATTATGGTCATCGCGCGCGGCCTGACGAAGCGGTTCGGGGACTTCACGGCCGTCGACGGGATCGACTTCCAGCTGTACCGGGGGGAGGCGTTCGGCTTCCTCGGGCCGAACGGCGCCGGCAAGTCGTCCACCATGCGCATGCTCGGCTGCGTCTCCCCGCCGACCGGCGGCGAGCTGTCGATCCTCGGCATGAACCCGGTGACCGACGGGCCGGCGATCAGGGCCAGGCTCGGCGTGGTGCCGCAGGAGGACACGCTCGACGTCGAGCTGACCGTGCAGGAGAACCTGCTCATCTACGGGCGGTACTTCGGCCTGCCCCGTCAGCTGATCAAGGAGCGAAGCGACCGCCTGCTCGACTTTGTGCAGCTCAGCGACCGTGCGAAGGATCACGTGGAGCCGCTGTCCGGCGGCCTGAAGCGGCGGCTGACCATCGCCAGGTCGCTGATCAACGAGCCGGACATCCTGCTGCTGGACGAGCCGACCACCGGGCTCGACCCGCAGGCCAGGCACGTCGTCTGGGACCGGCTGTTCCGGCTCAAGCAGCAAGGCGTGACGCTCATCCTCACCACGCACTACATGGATGAGGCGGAGCAGTTGTGCGACCGGCTGGTCGTGATGGACCACGGCAAGATCGCCGCGGAGGGATCGCCGCGCGAGCTGATCGAGACTTACTCCACCCGCGAGGTGCTCGAGCTGCGGTTCGACCCGGACCGGCACGAGCAGGCAGCGGAGAAACTTGCCGCCGTTCCGGCCGAGCGGATGGAAGTGCTCGCGGACCGGATACTCCTTTACATCCCTAACGGTGACGGTGCCCTCGCCGCAGCTCACGAGCTGGGCTTGGAGCCGGTGACCTCGCTGGTGCGGCGCAGCTCGCTCGAAGACGTGTTTCTGCGCCTCACCGGGCGCCGGCTGGAGGACTGATGGCCGTTCCCGGCTCGATGTCCGTCCGCGAGTTCAGGTTCTGGCTGACCGACTACCGCAGGACCTGGCGCGGCTCGATCTACTCCAGCGTGGCCAACCCAGCGCTGTACCTGGGGGCGATGGGGCTCGGGCTGGGCACGCTGGTGAACAAGCACGGCAACGCGCACCTGGGCCATGTGAGCTACCTGGTCTTCCTGGCGCCCGGGCTGCTGGCCGCGCAGGCCATGCAGACCGGCATCGGCGAGTGCACGTACCCGGTGCTCGGCTCGGTCAAGTGGAACCGGACCTACCAGGCAGCCACCGCCTCGCCGCTGCGGCCGGGCGACGTGTTCCGCGGTCACCAGCTGTTCGTGGCCATGCGGATGCTGATGAACTGCGTGCTGTTCCTGGCCGTGATGGCGGTGTTCGGCGCGGTGCACTCGCCGGCCACGCTGCTCGCGGTGCCGGCCGCGATGCTGACCGGGATGGCCTTCGCCACGCCCATCGACGCCTGGGCGATCACCCAGAACAAGGACACCGGGTTCAGCGTGGTGTTCCGGTTCGTGCTGATCCCGCTGTTCCTGTTCTCCGGGACGTTCTTCCCGGTCACCCAGCTGCCCGCCTGGCTGCGCCCGGTCGCCTACGCGACCCCGCTGTGGCACGGCGTGGCACTGTGCCGCGGGATCAGCCTCGGCACGCTGACCCTCGGCGACGCGCTGGTGCACGTCGGGTACCTGGCCGCGCTCACCGCGGCGGGGCTCGGGGTCGGCGTGCTGACCTACCGGAGGCGGCTGCATGCCTGAGGCGATGGCGGGCGCGCTGCGGGTGCTGCCGGTGCCGTGGTGGCGGTGGGGCCCGCGCCGGGTGCCGGGCGGTGCGCCGAGTCCCGGTGGCGGCCGCGGCGGCAGCCTGCACCTGGTGGAGCGGCACGCCCGGGTGTACCGGCACGCCTGGCTCATGCTCATCTCCGGGCTGCTCGAGCCGCTGTTCTACCTGCTGTCGCTCGGGGTCGGCCTGAGCCAGCTGGTCGGCCACGTGACCGGGCCCGGCGGCGCCCCCGTCTCCTACACCGCGTTCGTGGCGCCCGCGCTGCTAGCCAGCTCGTCGATGAACGGGGCCATCTACGACTCGACCTTCAACGTGTTCTTCCGGCTCAAGTACGCCAAGCTGTACGACGCGGCGCTGGCCACGCCGATGCGCTCGGTCGACGTCGCGCTCGGCGAGATTACCTGGGCGCTGATCCGCGGCGGCATGTACGCGGCCGCGTTCATGGTGATCATGCTCGCGATGGGGCTGGTGCACTCGGCCTGGGCGGTCCTGACGGTACCGGTCGCGCTGCTGATCGGCTTCGCGTTCGCGGCGATGGGGATGGCCGGCACGACCTACATGCGCAGCTGGCAGCATTTTGAGTTCGTCACGCTGACGACGCTGCCGATGTTCCTGTTCTCCGGCTCGTTCTACCCGCTGAGCGTGTACCCGCCCGCCCTGCGGATCGTGGTGGAGTGCACGCCGCTGTACCAGGGGGTCGCGCTGCTGCGCGGCCTGACGCTGGGCGTGGTCGATCCCGGCATGCTGCTGCGCGCGCTCTACCTGGCCCTGCTGGGGCTGGCCGGCCTGGCCATCGCCACCCGGCGGATCGGTCACCTGCTGCTCAGGTAAGCCAGTTCGGCGTGAGGCCGGGCCGGGTAAGGGTACTGGTCAGTAGGTAGTCTTGACCGGACCCGGAGGTGTGACATGGACTTCGCCTACGACGCCCGGACGGACGAGCTGCGCGAGCAGCTGCTCGCGTTCATGACCGAGCACGTCTACCCGGCCGAGCCGGTCTACAGCGCGCAGGTGGCGCAGGCCGCCGCCGAAGGCCGGCAGTGGCAGCGCCCGCCGGTGATGGCCGAGCTCAAGGCCGAGGCCCGCCGCCGCGGCCTGTGGAACCTGTTCCTGGCCAAGAACTCGCACACCGAGCACCTGACCGGCGTGCCCGGGCTGACCAACCTGCAGTACGCGCCGCTGGCCGAGATCACCGGCCACAGCCCGTGGCTGGCCCCCGAGGCGCTCAACTGCGCCGCACCGGACACCGGCAACATGGAGCTGCTGGCCGAATTCGGCAGCGCCGCCCAGCGCGACCGCTGGCTCACCCCGCTGCTCGAGGCTGAGATCCGGTCGGCGTTCTGCATGACCGAGCCGGACGTCGCGTCGTCGGACGCCAGCAACATCGCGACCAGCATCGCGCGACGCGGCGACGACTACGTGATCAACGGCACCAAGTGGTGGTCGTCGGGGGCGATGGACCCGCGCTGCGAGATCCTCATCGTGATGGGCCGGACCGACGAGTCGGCCGAGCGGCACAAGCAGCAGTCGATGATCCTGGTGCCCAGGGACACCCCGGGCATCTTCGTGCGCCGCGGCATGCGGGTGTTCGGCTACACCGACGGGCCGCACGGCGGCCACGCCGAGATCGAGTTCCGCGACGTCACCGTGTCGGCCGACAACCTCATCGCCGGCGAGGGCGACGGGTTCGCGATCGCGCAGGCCCGGCTCGGCCCCGGCCGGATCCACCACTGCATGCGGCTGATCGGCGCGGCCGAGCGCGCGCTCGAGCTGATGTGCCGCCGGGTCAGCGCGCGGACCGCGTTCGGCGGCCCGCTGGCCGGCCAGAGCGTGATCCAGGGCTGGATCGCCGACTCCAGGGTGCGGATCGAGGCGGCCAGGCTGCTCGTGCTCAAGACCGCCTGGCTGATGGACACCGTCGGCAACAAGGGCGCGCACACCGAGATCCAGGCCATCAAGATCGGCACGCCGCAGATGGCCGAATGGGTGATCGACAAGGCGATCCAGGCGCACGGCGCGGCCGGGATCAGCCAGGATTTCCCGCTCGCCCAGCTGTGGGCGAGCGCGCGGACGCTGCGGTTCGCCGACGGGCCCGACGAGGTGCACAAGCGCTCGCTGGCCCGCCGTGAGCTGCGTCGTCACCTGACCGCCGGCACCTGAGCTGTCAGCCGTCCCCAACCAGGAGGAGCACATGCCACAAGATCAGCGCGTCGCCATCGTCACCGGGTCCGCCCGCGGCATCGGCGCCGCCACCGCGAGCCGCCTGGCCGTCGACGGGATGGCGGTCGCCGTGCTCGACCTGGACCAGGCCGCCTGCGCGGGCACCGTGGACGCGATCACCGCGGGCGGCGGCCGGGCGCTCGCGGTCGGCGCCGACGTGAGCCAGACCGAGCAGGTGGAAGCGGCAGTGGAGAAGATCGCCGCCGAGCTCGGCCCGCCGGCCGTGCTGGTGAACAACGCCGGCGTGATCCGCGACAACCTGCTGTTCAAGATGACCGACGACGACTGGGACACGGTCCTGGGCGTGCACCTGCGCGGCGCGTTCCTGATGAGCCGCGCCGCGCAGAAGTACATGGTCGAGCAGCGCTACGGCCGGATCATCAATCTGTCGTCGAGCTCGGCGCTCGGCAACCGCGGCCAGGTCAACTACTCCGCGGCCAAGGCCGGCCTGCAGGGCTTCACCAAGACGCTGGCCATCGAGCTCGGCCAGTTCGGCATCACCGCCAACGCGATCGCGCCCGGTTTCATCGCCACCGACATGACCGCGGCCACCGCGGCCCGCATCGGCATGGACTTCGAGGCGTTCCAGCAGGCCGCGGCCAGCCAGATCCCGGTCCGCAGGGTCGGCGCGCCCGCGGACATAGCGCACGCGATCTCGTTCCTCGCCAGCGAGGGAGCCGGCTACGTCTCCGGCCAGGTGATCTACGTGGCCGGCGGCCCGCTGTGCTAGAGGCGGCCGGGGCCGACGACGTCCGGGCGCGAGCCCGCCAGCTCCTCGCCGACCGCAACCCGGCGACCACGCCGCCGCTGGACTTCCTGCGCGCCAGGTTCGACGCGGGCCTGGCCTGGGTGCACTACCCGGCCGGCCACGGCGGCCTCGGCGCGGCCCGGTCGCTGCAGGCGGTCGCGGACGCCGTGCTCAGCAAGGCCGGCGCCCCGGACAACGACCCGAGCCGGATCGGCATCGGCCTCGGCATGGCCGCCCCGACGATCCTCGCCTTCGGCACCGAGGAGCAGAAGGACCGCTGGCTGCGGCCGCTGTGGACCGGCGAGGAGATCTGGTGCCAGCTGTTCAGCGAGCCCGGCGCCGGCTCCGACCTGGCCGGCCTGGCCACCAGGGCCGTGCCCGAGCCGGACGGCGACGGGCCCGCGTCCTGGCGGCTCAACGGGCAGAAGGTCTGGACCTCCCAGGCGCACCAGGCCCGCTGGGCGATCCTGGTCGCCCGCACCGACCCTGACGTGCCCAAGCACGCCGGGCTGAGCTACTTCGTCGTCGACATGACCGCGCCCGGCGTCGAGGTCAGGCCGCTGCGCCAGCTCACCGGCGAGGCGGAGTTCAACGAGGTGTTCCTGTCCGACGTGATCATTCCCGACTCCCAGCGGCTCGGCGAGGTCGGCGAGGGCTGGCGCGTGGCCACGGCCACGCTGATGAACGAGCGGGTCGCGATCGGCGGCAGGACGATGCCGCGCGAGGGCGGGATGATCGCCGGTGCCGTCCGGGCCTGGCGGCAGCGGCCCGAGCTGCGCACCCCGGGATTGCACGACAAGCTGCTGCGGCTCTGGGTAGACGCGGAGGTCGCCAGGCTGGCCGGCGCCCGGCTGCGCCAGCAGCTCGCGGTGGGCCAGCCGGGCCCCGAAGGCTCCGCCGCCAAGCTCGTGTTCGCCCGCCTCAACCAGGAGATCTCCGGGTTCGAGGTCGAGCTGGCCGGCGGCGAGGGGCTGCTCTACGACGACTGGACCATGCGCAGGCCGGAGGGCGCGAACTTCTACGGCCGCGGGCCCGGCTACCGCTACCTGCGCGCCAAGGGGAACTCCATCGAGGGCGGCACCTCGGAGATCCTGCGCAACATCGTCGCCGAGCGGGTGCTCGGCCTGCCGCCGGAAATCCGGGTCGACAAGGACGTGCCGTGGAAGGACCTGCCGCGATGACCGAGCAGACGCCGGCGACCGGGATCCCGGATCTCCTCTACAGCGAGGCGGAGAACGACCTGCGGCAGGCGGTAAGGTCGCTTTTTTCCGAACGGTGCCACCCCGCTGATGTGATCGCCAGGACCGAGACCGCGCAAACGTATGACGCGGCGCTCTGGCAGGCGCTGGCCGGCGAGCTCGGCTGCGCCGGGCTGCTGGTGCCGGACGCGCTGGGCGGCGCGGGCGCGTCCTACCGCGAGGCGGCGGTGGTCGCCGAGGAAGCAGGCCGGTCGGTCGCCCCGGTTCCGTACCTGGGCAGCGCCGTCGTCGCCACCGCCGCGCTGCTGTCGGCGCTGTCCGCGTCGGCCTCGCCGTCCGACGCCGAGCAGGACCGCAAGCTGCTCGCCGCGCTGGCCGCGGGCACCGTCACCGCCGCGCTGGCCGTGCCGTTCGAGACCGGGCCCGGCAGCGAGCTGCCCGCCACGGTCAGGGTGGTCGGCGCGCTGCCCGGCGACATGTCCGGCGCGCCGCGGCTCACCGGCACCGCGCCCCGGGTGGCCGACGCGCTGCCCGCTGACGTGCTGCTCGTCCCCGCCGACGGCGTGCCGTACGGGCTGTACGCGGTGGACGCCACCGCGTTCGGCGTGACCAGGACGCCGGTGGTGTCGCTGGACGCGACCCGGCAGCTGTGCGACCTGACCTTTGACGCGACCCCGGCCCGGCGGATCGCCGGGGGCGACGCCGCCACGGCCGCGGTCTTCGCCGCGCTCGCCGCCGGGACCGCGATGCTCGCCGCCGAGCAGCTCGGCCTGGCCGAGCAGTGCGTCGCGATGACCGTGGCTTACGCGAAGGAACGCCGCCAGTTCGCCCGCCAGATCGGGTCGTTCCAGGCCATCAAGCACCGGCTGGCCGACCTGTGGGTGTCGGTTGCCCAGGCGCGGGCCGCGGCTAGGTACGCCGCCGCCTGCCTGGCCGCCGGCGACCCGGACGCCGCGGTGGCCACCTCGATGGCCAAGGCCTACTGCGGCGACGTGGCCGTCAAGGCCGCCGAAGAGTGCGTACAGCTGCACGGCGGCATCGGCTTCACCTGGGAGCATCCCGCGCACCTGTACCTCAAGCGGGCCAAGAGCGGATCGATCGCGTTCGGCACGCCGGACCGGCACCGGGCCGCGATCGGCCGGCTCGTCGGCCTGCCCGGGCTCCCCGGGCCTGAGGAGACGGCGTGAAGTCCGTCGCTGGCGCGGGCGCCGTCGTCACCGGGGCGGGCAGCGGCATCGGCGCCGCGCTGGCCCGCGGGCTGGCCGCCGAGGGGGCCAGGGTCGTGGTGAACGACATCAACGCAGACTCGGCCGCCGCGGTGGCGGCGTCCTGCGGCGGCATGGCCGTTCCCGGCGACGCCGCCAGCGAGGACGGGGTGGCCGCGTTGATCGCCGCGGCCACCGAAGCGCTCGGCGCGATCGACCTGTACTGCGCCAACGCCGGCGTGGGCACTGTCGGCGGAGCCGACGCCTCCGAAGCCGACTGGGAACTGTCCTGGCAGGTCAACGTGATGGCACACGTCCGGGCGGCCCGGCTGCTGCTGCCGCCGTGGCTGGAGCGGGGGAGCGGTCACCTGATCTGCACCGTGTCGGCCGCCGGCCTGCTCACCATGCTCGGCACGGCCCCGTACTCGGTGACCAAGCACGCCGTGCTCGCCTTCGCCGAGTGGCTGAAGCTCACCTACGCTCATCGCGGCCTGACCGTGCAGGCGCTCTGCCCGCAGGGCGTCCGCACCCCGATGCTCGAATCGTCAGGAACGGCCGGGAAGATGCTGCTCGGCGACTCGGCCATCGAGCCCGAGGAGGTGGCCGGCGTGGTGCTGGCGGCCATTGCCGACGGCAGGTTCCTGATCCTGCCGCATCCCGAGGTGGCCCAGATGTACGCCGGCCGGGCCGCGGATCCCGACCGCTGGCTGGCCGGGATGAACAAGCTCCAGCGCCGCCTCGATGACCTGGATTCGGCCGGCCCGAAACCTAGCTGAAACATCAGTTCACCAGGGAGCCAGCCACGTTGCCTCGTACGTAACGAGCGGGAAACGGGTCCGAAACCCGGCCATGGGACAAAGGGGATGTTCCGAAGGACAAGCTCCCTGGCCGTAGGGCGTGTTTCCGGCC
>DASXZD010000034.1:0-41192 GCA_036502085.1 Streptosporangiaceae bacterium | reverse complement strand
GACCGCGGGCCGGGATCACGATCCGGCGCACCCTTCGGCGCCGGCCTGCGTTCCGGGCGGCGGCCACCGTCCGGGCCGGCGCGCCGGGTGTGGGGCACGCTGCCCGGGCGAACCGGCGTCTGCATCGTGATCGGCAGCGCCGCACTGGGTGCGCTGACCACCGTGATCGCCGGCGCTGAGCCCGGCGCGCTGCTCGGCGTATTCGTCATCGTCGGGGCGCTGACCGCGGCGCTCGCCGTCCGGCCCCGCGCCGCCTACCTGATCATCCCGGTACCGGCGCTGGCCTATGTGGCGGGGGCCAGCCTGGCCGGCATGATCCACGGCCAGAGCGGCGGCTCGGGCACGGCGCTCGCCATCGGGGAGACCCAGTGGGTCGCCAGCGGATTCATCACGATGACCGTCGCTACCGTACTGGCCATCGTGACGACGGCCGCCCGCTGGTACTGGGGGGCGCGCCCGGGCCGGCGCGAGCCCGGCTACCCCGATGAGCGCAGCCCGTCACCGGAGCGCGGCTACCCGGGCGAGCGCAACTGGCCGCCGCAGCCGGACTACCCCGATGAGCGCAACCGACCGCGGGAGCACGGCTACCCCGGCGAGCACGGCCAGTCATCGGAGCGCGGCTACCCTGGCGAGCGCAACCGCCCGCAGGAGCGCGGCTACCCGGGTGAGCGCGGCCAGTCACCTGAGCCCGGCTATCCCGGCGAGCGCAACTGGCCGCCGCAGCCGGGCTACCGGCCCGCCCGGGCCGACCGCAGCCAGCCGCGCGACCCCCGCTACCCGCGCGACCCCGGCTACCCGCGCGACCCCGGTTACCCGCACGACCCCGGCTACCCGCACGGGCCGCGCCGACCCGCCCCGCGCACTCGAGACCCGTGGGGGAAATGACGTCGCTGCGACGGTCTTTTGCTCACGCTTGAGCGGGCCGGGCAGGGCGGGGGAGCCGGACGGGGGGCGGGGAACCGGACGGCGCGGGGAACCGGACGGCGCGGAGAACCGGGCGGCGACTTACGGGGCGGGGCTAGGCGGCTAGGGCGCGGATCTTTTCGATCAGGGCTACTCGCTCGGCGTGCGTGGCGGCGAGCGGGGTGACGTTCAGGGTGGTTACGCCGGACTCGCGGAGCGCGGCCACCCGCTCGCGCACGAAGTCCTCGGTGCCGATCAGCGATATCCGCTCGACCAGCTCGTGCGGCACGTACCCGGCCGCCTCGTCCTTACGGCCCGCCTGGTACGCGTCCTGGATCTTCTCGGCCTCGGAGCCGTAGCCGTACCGGGTGGCCAGGTTGAAGTAGAAGTTCGGGCCCTTGTCCCGCGGCGCGCCCATGCCACCCACGTACAGCGCGAGCATCGGCTTGATGAGGTCGATGTAGCCGGACACGTCGTCGCCGATGGCCAGCGCGGCCTGGGCGAACACCTCCAGCGGGCCGAGCGCGGGGTCGCGCTTGGCCTGGCCGGCCGCCAGCGCGCCGCCCCATACCTCGCCGGCCTTCTCCGGCAGGTAGAAGATCGGCTCCCAGCCCTCGGCCAGCTCGGCCGCGAGCTCGACGTTCTTCGGCCCGATCGCGGCCAGCACGACCGGGATGTGGTCGCGCACCGGATGGTTGATCAGCTTCAGCGCCTTGCCCAGCCCGGTGCCCTGGCCGACCGGGAGCGGGATCTGGTAGTGCCTGCCCTGGTATTCAAGGCGCTCACGGGCCCAGACCTTGCGGCAGATTTCGACGATCTCGCGGGTGCGGCCGAGCGGGAAGTCGTAGGGGACGCCGTGCCAGCCTTCGATCACCTGCGGGCCCGACGCGCCGATGCCGAGCACGAACCGGCCGTTCGACACGTAGTCGAGCCCGGCCGCGGTCATCGCGGTGAGGGCGGGCGTGCGCGAGTACAGCTGCAGGATGCCCGAGGCGATCTGCAGCCGTGTGGTCCTGGCCGCGATGAAGCCGAGCTGGCTGACCGCGTCGTAGCTGTAGGCCTCGGGCACGAAGACGATGTCCAGGCCGGCCTGCTCGTAATCGGCCAGCTCTTCCACGGTCTCGGCGAAACCGCCGGCGTAGTTCAGGGACATCCCGATGCGCATGATGGCCGCCCTTCGTGCAACCGAATATCGTTCTAGTGAGAGTAACCTGCACGGTCGACGCGGCGCAGCCCGGCCAGCCCGTTCATCACGTCCAGGCACACCGCGCCGGGCCGGCGGCCGTCGGTGGCGATGGTCAGCGTGGCCACCGATTCGTAGCCGGCCAGCCGCCGCCGGTAGATGTCCTCGACGTCCGGCCTGCGCAGCATCGGCCGCCGGGGGTCACCGCCGACTCGCCGCAGCATCTCGGCGTAGGAAATCTGCAGGTACACGACGCTGGCCGGGCGCAGCAGCCGCCGCGTCTGCTCGCTCTGCACCGCTCCCCCGCCCAGCGCGAGCACCAGGTCAGGCCCGCCTATCAGGTCCGCGATGACCGCCTGCTCCTGCGCGCGGAACGCCGCCTCGCCGTCGGCCGCGAAGATTTCCCTGACCCGGCGGCCAGCCCGCTGCTCGATCTCGGTGTCGCTGTCGGCGAACCGCAGGTCCAGCTTCCTGGCCAGCAGTCGCCCCACGGTGCTCTTGCCCGCGCCCATGAAGCCGACGAGAACGATCACGGCGCAGACCCAGCAGACCCAGCAGACCCAGCGGCCACGGCCAGCCCGGCGATGGCCTGCAGCGCCAGCCGGTAGGACGCCAGGCCGAAGCCGGCGATCGTCCCGTCCGCCACCCCGGCTACCACCGACGTGTGCCGGAAGCGCTCGCGCGCCGCCGGGTTGGAGATGTGCACCTCGACCAGCGCCGCGGTGCGCATCGCGAGCGCGTCCCGCAGCGCGTAGGAGTAGTGCGTGAACGCGGCCGGGTTGAGCACCACCGGGATGCGGCCGTCGGCCGCCTCGTGCACCCAGCCGACCAGCTCGGCCTCGTCGTCGGTCTGCCGGACCTCCACGTCAAGCCCGAGCGAACGGCCGGTGACGCGACACGCCTCGGCCAGCTCGGCGAAGCTGGTGGACCCGTAGACCTCGGGCTCGCGCGTGCCCAGCCGGCCCAGGTTGGGCCCGTTGAGCACCAGCACCTTCGTCATGGGAGGCGTCATGACGGGCACACCTCGCGGTACGCCTGCTCGAGCAGTTCCTCGGCCGGGTCGGCGAGGATCGCGGGCCGGGCCAGACCCTCGAGCACCACGAACCGCAGCCGGGATCCGCGCGTCTTCTTGTCCACCGCCATCGCCGACCGCAGCCGGGGCCAGGCGCCGTCCCGGTAGGTGGTCGGCAACCCGACCGCGGTGAGCACCTCGCAGTGCCGCGCGGCCGTCGCCTCATCGAGCCGGCCGGACAGGCGGCCGAGCGCGGCCGCGTAGGCCATGCCGATCGCCACCGCCTCGCCGTGCCGGAAGCCGAACTCCTCCACCCGCTCGATCGCGTGCGCCAGCGTGTGCCCGTAGTTGAGGAACTCCCTGGGCCCGGCCTCGCGCAGATCCGCCGCGACCACCGCGGCCTTGACCCGCACCGCCCGCTCCACCAGCTCGACCACGGGCCCGCCGGGGCCGCCGGGGGCGTCAGGCGCGGCGGCCGCCGCCGGATCGGACTCGATCAGCTCGAGGATCGCCGGGTCAGCGATGAAGCCCGCCTTGATCACCTCGGCCAGGCCGCTGACGTACTCCAGCTTGGGCAGCGAAGCCAGCGTGTCCAGATCGGCCAGCACGCCGGCCGGCGGGTGGAACGCGCCGACCAGGTTCTTGCCCTCCGGGATGTTGATCGCGGTCTTGCCGCCGATGGCCGCGTCCACCATGCCGAGCAGCGTGGTCGGCACCAGCACCGTTCGGATCCCGCGCAGCCAGGTGGCCGCGACGAACCCGGCCAGGTCGCAGGCCGCCCCGCCGCCGATCCCGACGATGCAGTCGGAGCGTCCGATCCGGTGGAAGGCCAGCCGTGACCACAGCCGGGCCGCCACCGCGATCTCCTTGGCCGCCTCGCCGTCGGGAATCTCCTCGGCCTGCACCCGGTAGCCCGCCGAGACCAGCGCACGGCAGGCCTCGGCGGCGATCCCGGCCAGGCAGACCGGGAAGATCACCGCGACCTGACGCTCTCGCTTGGCCTGGCGCTCACGCGAGGCAGCGCCCGCGCCGACCAGCGCGGGCAGCTCGCCGAGCACGCCGGCGCCGATGACGACGTCGTAGGGCCGCTCGCCGCCGACCGTGATCCGGGTCGGGCTCACTGGCCGGCCTCCGTGGTCGCGGCCGCGATCTGGCCGGCCACCTCGTCTGGTTCACGATCATCAGTCTGAACGGTGACACGCGCGAGGTCTGCGTACAGGGACAGCCGCTCCTCCAGCATGGCCCGCAGCATGCCGCGCGGATTGCCGGGGACCGGCACCCGCGCTTTGTTCATGCCCACCCGGCGGGACATCTCGGCGAAGCTGGTCTCCAGGTAGACGACGTTCTGGCCGGCTAGCAGCCGCCGCGCGGACTCGTCCAGCACCGCGCCGCTGCCGAGCGCGACCACCCCGCGATAGCCGAGCGCCCGCTCGACCACCGGCCGCTCGAGCGCGCGGAACGCGGCCTCTCCGTCCTCGATGAAGATGTCGCCGACCTCCTTGCGCGCCACGGCCGCCACCTCGTCGTCGGTGTCCAGGAAGCCGGCCTTCAGCCGGACGGCGAGCAGCGCGCCCACCGTGGACTTGCCCGCGCCGGGCGGGCCGATCAGGATCACCAGGGGGCCGGCCGCGGTCATGTGATCACCAGCGCGTCCAGATAGCCGCGGAGGTTCCGCCTGGTCTCGGTCACCGAGTCGCCGCCGAACTTCTCCGCCGCCGCGTCGGCGAGCACCAGCGCGACCATCGCCTCGGCGACCACGCCGGCCGCGGGCACCGCGGTGACGTCGCTGCGCTGGTTGATGGCCTTGGCGGGCTCGCCGGTGCGCACGTCCACGGTGTCGAGCGCGCGCGGGACGGTCGAGATGGGCTTCATGGCGGCGCGGACCCGCAGCAGCTCGCCGGTGCTGATGCCGCCTTCGATCCCGCCCGACCGGTTGGTGCGCCGCCGGATGCGGGTGCCATTGCCCGGCTCGATCTCGTCGTGCGCGACCGAGCCGCGGGAGCGCGCGATCGTGAACCCGTCGCCGATCTCGACGCCCTTGATCGCCTGGATGCTCATCAGCGCGCCGGCCAGCCTGCCGTCCAGCTTGCGGTCCCAGTGCACGTGGCTGCCCAGCCCGGGCGGCAGCCCGTAGCAGGCGACCTCGACCACGCCGCCGAGCGTATCGCCGGCCTTGCGCGCCTCGTCTATCTCCGCCACCATCCGCTCGCTGGTCACCGGATCGGCGCAGCGCACTGGATCAGCATCTACCCGTTCGGAATCCTCGGGTTTTGGCGGAAACCCGTCGACCGCGGCCACCTGGCCGAGCGCGATCACGTGGCTGACGATTTGCGCGCCGAGCGCCTGGTGCAGCAGGCGGCGCGCCACCTCGCCGAGCGCGACGCGGGCCGCGGTCTCGCGGGCGCTGGCCCGCTCGAGCACGGGCCTGGCGTCGTCGTGGCCGTACTTCTGCATGCCCGCCAGATCCGCGTGACCGGGGCGCGGCCTGGTCAGCGGGGCCGCCCTGGCCAGCTCGCTGAGCTCCGCGGGATCGACGGGATCGGCGGCCATCACCGTCTCCCACTTGGGCCATTCGGTGTTGGCGATCCTGATGGCCAGCGGGCCACCGAGCGTACAGCCGTGCCGCACCCCTGCGGTGATCTCGACCTCGTCGGCCTCGAACTTCATCCGGGCGCCGCGGCCGTAGCCAGCCCGCCTGCGGGCCAGCGCGGCGGCAATGTCCGGCGTACTGACCTGCACGCCCGCGGGCACGCCTTCTATGATCGCGACGAGAGCACGTCCGTGCGATTCCCCGGCGGTCAGCCAGCGCAACATGCTGCCGATCCTCCCACGCAACCGGGCCGGCCCACTCCGCCGGAACCAGTTGAGGGGGTATGTCCGCATGTGAGAGTCTCCAGAAGGCGCCCGTCATCGGACTCAGGGAGATGCGTGACGCAGGTCGGTCAGGAGCCAGTGCCCGTGGATCAGACGGAGCCAGCGCACCCAGCAGAGGGCGTACCGGCGAAGGCCGGGCGCGATGCCCCCATGCGGGATGGCACCCTGCGGGATGGGCCCGTGCGGGATGGCACCGTGCGGATCGAGCCGGGCACGCTGATGCAGAAGGTCATCCCGCAGAACCTGGTGGAGCCGTACCTTAGCGGCCAGCGTTCGGTGATCGCGGGATTCGCGCACCAGGCGGAGGACGCCGCGCTGCTGCACCTGGCCGACGTCTGGGTGCTGCGCTGGCGGTCGCTGCAGATGCAGGCCTACCGACTCCCGCCGCCGGCGCTGATGGCCTACGGTGCCAGCCAGCGGGCGCCCGCCGCGATCGGCCAGCCCGAGGCGGGCCGCGGGCTCTTCGAGGTGTACCTCGGCGCCACGCCGATCCCGGTCAATACCGAGATGTTCCAGATCACGCCGGCCGGAGAGCAGTTCATCGCCAGGTACGACGGGCAGGCGTGGCTGCGGCCGGCGCCGGGTGGCTGACCGATGCGATACCGGCTGATGGCGACCTACCGGGGCGTGCCTTACGAGGCGGGGCTCGGTCCCACCGACGGCGATGTGGTGCTGTTGGCCGCCTGCCCGCCGCCCGAGGATCTCGACTTCGAGCCCGCCACCGGACACTGGCGCAAGCTGGTCGGCCGGGCCGAGGTGGCGCTGTGGGAGTCCCGCCCGACGGGCATCTTCTGCGGCGAGCCGTGCCTGGTCCTCGACGATCTTGGTGACCGGCTGCACATCGCCTACCTGGGGGATGATCCGTACTCGGCGACCCGGCTGGGGTACCACCAGGTCGAGCCCGCGGTATTCGAGGTGGTGACGGCGCGCGAGGCCGTGACGGGTCTCACCGAGGAACGAGTGCAGCACAACCTGCACCCCTGGCAGCCCGCGGCACCGTCGGCATCAGCCGCACTACCGGCCGCGCCAGCCGCGCCATCGGCCGCACCGGCCGCATCGCCGCTCCCGTCAGCTGCGCCGCCACTCCCATCAACTGCACGGCCGCTCCCGTCGGTCACGCCGCCGGCCGTTTCGGCAGCATCGCCGCTCGCCCCGGCCACGCCGCCGTCCGCGACGCACGCCCCGGCCACGCCGTCGTCCGTGTCAGCCTCGCCGCCGTCCGCGCCGCACGCCCCGGCCACGCCGCCGTCGGTGTCAGCCACGCCGCTGCCCCCATCGGCCGCACCGCCAGCCGTGTCGTCCACGCCGCCGCGCGCCCCGGGGCCCGACGTGGCGCCGGCCACCTCGCCGAGGACGTCCCCGGCACCGCCGGTGCCGCCGAGCACGCCGCCCGCGCTGCCAACCCGGGTGTCAGCGTCGGCCCCGGATGTGCCCTACGCCCGGCGTCCCGCCGAGGATGCCCGCCCGGCCTCCCTGAACGGGGAATGGGGCTCCAGGGCGACTCGCATCACCCGGGAGTTCCGTCCCGCCCCGCCGACTCCTGACGTCGGCCCCGCACCCAGGATTCCCGGCCTAGGCCCCGCGCCGATCCCGGCGGAACCCGCGCCCGCCCCTCCCGCACCAGCGGCTTCCGGACTCGCGCCTGCTGCTCCCGGACCCGCGCCTGCCGCGCCCGCGCGGAGCCGGCGCGGCCGGTCCGGCGCGCGCAAGCCCCGCACCGAGACGCGATGGATCTTCTCCGAGCTGGCCAACCTGGCCGCGCTGCCGTCGGCCGCCTATGCGGTCAACGAAGAGATCGACGGAGCGATCTGCCTGATCAGCACCGACCACGGCTTCGAGGTATTCACCGCGGTGGATGGCGCCCGGCATGAGATGCGCGTCTTCGAGGACGAGGAGGCCGCCTACTTCTACATGTTCGGCCTGCTCGCGGCCGAGGCGGTCCGCGACGGCCGGCTGGTACCCCGACCAGGCGGCTAACCCGCGCGCCGCTAGCCAGCGGCCGGCTTCAGTAGCGCACGGTGATGCGCCGGCCGACGCCGTCCACCCGGATCTGGCCGCCGTAAGGGATCACGACCTGCGGATCGGTGTGCCCGAAATCGACGTCGAGCACCACCATGGCCTGCGGCGCGTATTCGCCGATGGCCCGCAGCATGGCTGCACGCTGGTCGCTGATGTACTGCTCGCCCTCGGCCGGGGTCGTGCGGCGGTCCAGCGACCAGGCCTTCGGCCTGCCGAACAGCACCGCTGAGCAGCGGCCGAGCAGCCCGCGCTCGCCTATGCTGCGCAAGATCCGGTACACCTCGACGGCGGCCGGCAGCTCCTCGCTGGTCTCCAGAAGCAGTACCGCATCCTGGAGGGCCGCCGCGGGCGGGATCTCCCGGCCCCGCCGATGCTCGCGATCACGGCCGCGATGCCGGGATCGGCGAACGCGGCGTGGATGTCGGCGGCGCGTTCAGCTGGCGATGAACCCATCGTCCGGGTGACCGGGTACTCCACCGGGATCAGGCCGAAGTCGTCGCGCAGCCTGCGCAGCCCGAGCTCGAACGGCAGCGGGAACAGGCCGGGCAGCCCGGCTGAGGGCGACAGCACCGCCACTCGGTCGCCCGGGCTCGGCTTGGGCGGGTAACGCAGGTCCGGCATGGCGCCTCACCTTAGTGCTGTGCCGCCTGCGGTGCCGCTTGCTTTACGACTCATCAGGATCGCCGGGCCGATCCAGTCGATGCGCGGCACCCAGTGCCCGATGTGAACCATTTGCACCTATTGGGGGGCCTGACCTGCACCAAACGCCACGCCGCGTAGCTGTGAAACCTGGGATTTAGGCAAGGGGTTAGTGAAATTTCCACACCTGTCCCTTCAGGGCGGTTAGGGTGCTATAGCCGACGGGGCTGACGGTCCCCCGCTCCCCAAGCAGCCCCGTCGGCGTATCCGGGCGAGTACCCGGGCCGGTACGGTGACCTCCATGACGGCCGCTGCCCGCCGCGGGACATCCGGCGCGCGGAAGCGGTCCGGGCCCGAGAACCAGGCCGGGTCCAGGCCGCCGAGCACACGCCCGGCGAGCACACGCCCGGCGACCGAAGCCTCAGCTGCGGCGACCGCGCCCAGCGCCGCGACCGTGATCGTGCCGGGCGCCGCGAGCCTGGCCGTCCGGCAGCCGCTGTCGGGATCGCGCCGTCAGGCGCGGGTGATCGCCGCGAACCCTGCCGCCTTCTACCTGGAGCTGCCGCCGCCGGCCGCCGAGCCCCGCATCGTCGTGATCGCCGCGGCCGGCGCACCCCGGCTGCCCAACGCGGTCGCCGTCATGGGCACCGAAGAGCTTGACCGCCACATCCCCGGCGCCATGACCGGCGAGGCGTGGATCGGCCGCGGCACCGCCCAGGCGGGCGGCCTCAGCGTCCGCGTGCTGCGCTGGTGGGACCCGTCACCCGTGCTCGGCCCGCTGTCCCGGGTACGGCTGGAGCAGGGCGCGGCCGCCCTGCAGCGGGCCTGCGCCGCGGCAGGCCTCGCTCCCAGCCTGGTCGGCCACGATGGCCCGGCCGAGCTGGCGGCCTGCTGCGCCGACGGGGATCTGGCGGGCGCGGTGGAGGCATCGGACCTGATCGTGGGCCTGGGCCCCGGGCTGGCGCCGGGCGGAGACAACATGATCAGCGGGCTGCTGCTCGCGCTGCGGCTGCTCGGCGGCGCGATCCCCGGCGGGACGAGGGCGGTCTGGCTGGCGGACTGGCTGGGTGCGGCGGTGACCGCCGACGCGGCCATCAGGACGACGGCGCTCGGCGGCACGCTGCTGCACTGCGCGGCGCACGGCCAGGCCGCGGCCGAAGTCTCCGCCGTCCTGCACGGGCTCGCCGGCCAGGAACCCCTCGCGCCGGCCGCCAGGACGCTGCTAGCCACCGGCCAGACGGCCGGCGCCGACCTGGCCTGGGGCCTCGTCGCCGGCTGCCGCGCCGCGCTGGCCCTGACCCACGCCGGCCGCTGACCCCCGCACCCGGCCCGCCTGGTTTGCACCCTCGGCGGAAGGCGGTGAATGCGCGCTTTGCTGCTCTCCGGTGGGATGCAAACCGCGGATCGACCACCCCGCAACCATGGCGCACGGAAGCGAAGGCGGTGAATGCGCGCTTTGCTGCCCTCCGGTGGGATGCAAACCGCGGATCGACTGCCATGGGACTGGGGCGTGCGGGAGCGATGCTGATCCGGGCTCGGACCGGCGGGACGCGTCCGACAGAATGGCGGGCATGTCGATACCGCTCACCGGTGCGCAGTTCGAAATCTCCGCGGGCGACTACCGCGCGACCGTCACTGAGCTCGGCGCCGGCCTGCGCGAGCTGCACCACCGCGGCACGCCCGTGCTGGCGGGCTACGAAGCCGACGAGCTGCCCCCCGCTGCCGCCGGCCAGTTGCTCGCCCCGTGGCCGAACCGGGTCGACGGGGGCCGTTACTCATTCGCCGGCGCGTCGCTCCAGCTTGACCTCAGCGAGCCGGCCCACGGCAACGCGATCCACGGCCTGACCCGCTGGGCCAACTGGGTCCCCGAAGTCCACACCCAGGACCAGGTGCGCCTCAGTCACGTCCTGCACGGCCGGACCGGGTACCCGTTCTGCCTGCGCATCGAGGCCGAATACCGGCTGCACCCAGACGAGGGCCTGCAGGTCAGCGTGACCGCCGGCAACCCCGGCACCAGGCCCGCACCGTACGGGACCGGATCGCACCCGTACCTGACCACCGGCCCGCGGCTGATCGACGAGTGCGAGCTCACGCTGCCCGCGGCGAGCTGGCTGCCGATAGGCGATCGCGGCATCCCGGCCGGCCCGCTGGAAGGCATCGACGGCACCCCGTTCGACTTCAGGAAGCCTCGCGCGATCGGCGCCACCCGGCTGGATCACGCGCTGACCACCCTGGAGCGGAGCGAGGACGGCCGGGCCTGGGTCCGGCTGGCCGGGCCGCACGGCGGCGTCCGCCTCTGGGCGGGCGAGGGCTACGGCTGGCTGCAGGTGTTCACCGGCGACCCGCTCGCGGAGCCGCGGCGCCGCCGCGCCCTCGCGGTCGAGCCGATGACCTGCCCGCCGAACGCGTTCGCGACCGGCACCGACCTGATCACGATCGAGCCGGGCGGCAGCGTCCGGCACGCATGGGGCATCGAAGCGCAGCCCGCGTAAACCTCCATTTCCCCGAACGGTTCCAGTTAGATCCGCCGCCTGGAGCGACTCCGCTGCCCGGATCACTCCAGGCCCGAGGCCTGGCTGCGGGAATGCGCGGCCCAGGGATATAGAGGGGATAGCCCCGGGGGTCAGGGGGATTGCGTGGCTTTGGTTATGCGGGCCAGGTCTTCGGGGGTGTCTACGTCGTCGGGGCAGCCGGTGTCGCCGCATTCGACCAGCGTGATCAGCTCCGGGTAAGCGCGCAGGAATTCGCGGGCGCCGACGTCGCCGACGGCGCTGGAGATCACCTCGGACCAGTATGGCCGGGCAATCAGCACCGGGTTGCGCGGCTCGCCGCCGTAGCCGGCCACGGCCACGCTAGCGCCGTCGTGGTAGGCGGCGATAAGCCGCCTGATCGCCTCGGCGCCGACGAGAGGCTGATCAACCAGGGCGATCACCGCCGCCGTGGCCGAGTCGGGCAGCGCCGTGAGCCCGGCCGCGAGCGAGGAGCCCATGCCGCTGCGCCAGTGCTGGTTGTGCACGATCAGCGCGCCCAGCGGCTCGGCGCTGACCGCTCCGGTGACCACCACGATCGGCGCCGTGCCGCCGTCCCGCAGCAGGGCGACGCCCCGGCTGGTCAGGCTCTGCCCGGCCAGCTCCACCAGCGCCTTGGGGCGGCCGAGCCTGGTCCCGGCCCCTGCGGCGAGCAGCACGCCCGCAACACCTGTCCGCACGCTGCCACGCTACCGCGCCACACGCGGGCCGCCCGGTCCGTTGAGCGTGATCAAGAGCCAGGACGGCTAGCCGTGGTGGATGCGGCCGTCGGTCTGGGTGAGCGGGCGGCCGGAGCCGCCCCAGCGGAGCTGGATGAGCTCGGCGGCGACCGACACCGCGGTCTCCTCCGGGGTGCGGGCGCCGAGGTCGAGGCCGATCGGCGACCGCAGCCGGGCCAGCTCGGCCTGCGACATGCCGAGCTGGCGCAGCCGGTCGATCCTGTCCTCGTGCGTCCGGCGGCTGCCCATCGCCCCCACGTACCCGGCCCCGGTGCGCAGTGCCACCTCGAGCAGCGGGACGTCGAACTTGGGGTCGTGGGTCAGCACGCAGATCACCGACCGCTCGTCTACTTCCACGCTGGCCAGGTACCGGTGCGGCCAGTCGACCACCACCTCGTCGGCGTCCGGGAACCGGGCGGGCGTGGCGAACAGCCCGCGCGCGTCGCAGACGGTGACCCGGTAGCCGAGGAACTTGCCCACCTTAGCCACCGCGGCGGCGAAGTCGATCGCGCCGAACACCAGCATCCGCGGCGGCGGCGCGAACGAGTTGACGAACACGCTCAGCTCGTCGCCGCGCCGCTCGCCGCCGGCCCCGTAGCGCCTGATGCCGGTCATGCCCTGGGCCAGCATGCCGCGGGCGTCGTCGTCCACCGCGGCGTCCAGCCGCGCCGAGCCCAGGCGGCCCGGCGTGCCGGGACCGGCGGTTCCCCAGATCAGCCTGCGGGCGCCGATCCGGCCCGGCCCGGCGATCACGGTCGCGACCGCGACCGGGTCGCCGCGCTGCACGGCCGCGGCAACCTCGGCCAGCTCGGCGAACCCGTCCTGGTCTATCCGCTCGACGAACACGTCGAGGATGCCGCCGCAGGTCAGGCCGACCGCGAACGCGTCGTCGTCACTGACCCCGTAGGTTTCGAACGCCGGTACGCCGGCCTCGAGCACGTCGCGGGCCACCTCGTAAACCGCGCCCTCCACGCAGCCGCCGGAGATGCTGCCGACGACCTCACCGTCGGCCGAGACGGCGAGCGCGGCGCCGGCCTCGCGCGGCGCGCTCCGGTAGGTGCGCACGAGAGTGGCCAGTCCGAACGACTCGCCGGACTCCCCCCACTTGGTGATCTGGTCCAGGATGTCCCGCACTCCCCCAGGTTAAGGGCGTGCGGCCGGTGGCGCGAGGGGGCGCCTATCCGATGATCCTGCCTATTCGACGATCCTGCCTACTCGACGATCCTGCCTACTCGACGGTCTTGCCTACTCGACGGTCTTGCCTACTCGACGATCTTGGAGATCGGGATCTCCAAGATGTCGCGCGCCCCGGCCGCCTTGAGCGCGGGAATCAGGGTGTTCACCCCGTTCTTGGGCACGACCGTCTCCACCGCGTTCATCTCGCCGCGGGCCAGGGCGGTGATCGTCGGCGAGGACATGGCCGGCAGCATGCTGGTCACCGCGGTCAGCTGGGCCGCGGGAACGTTCAGCTTGAGCAGCACGCTGCCCCGGGCCTGGATCGCGCCGCGCAGCAGCAGCCCGATGTCCTCCATCGCGGCCCGCTTGTCGTCGTCGGCGTAGGACGCGGGGTTGGCCACGAACTCGGTGTAGCTGGTCACCACGACCTCGAGCACGCGCAGCCCGTTGCGGCGCAGCGAGGAGCCGGTCTCGGTGAGGTCGACGATCGCGTCGACGATGTCGGGCACCTTGGCCTCGGTCGCCCCGTAGGAGGGGACCACCATCGCCTTGACCCCGTGAGTGTCCAGGAAGCGCCGGGTCAGCGACGGGAACTCGGTCGAGATCCGCACCCCGTCCGGCAGGTCGGCGACCGACTGCCAGGGCGCGCTGGCCGGCACGGCCAGCACGACCTGCACCGGGCGCGACGTCGCCTTGGAGTACCGCAGCTCGCCCAGCGAGACGACGCTCGCCTCGGTCTCCTCGATCCAGTCGCGGCCGGTAATGCCAATGTCGAACAGGCCGCGCTCAAGGTAGGACGGGATCTCCTGCGGCCGCAGGAACCGCACCCGGTCGATCCGCGGATCGTCAATCGTCGCATGATAATCCCGGTCCGACGACCGCCGAACGGTCAAGTCGGCGGCATCAAAAAGATCTAGGGTGGCGCGTTCTAGAGATCCTTTGGGGAGGACGAGAGAAAGCAAGATCTAAACCCTTCATAACGGCGGGAGGTGGGGCGCAGGGTGCTTTGTGCATAGGGCGCGCCATGTGCGGGGGTGCCGGGGGAACCGTTCGGCGCCGTGGGAGTGCCGGCGGCCCGGCACTTGTGGTGCGGGGGCAGCCGTTCGGAAGCGCTGGAGTGACGGGGGCGCCCGGGGTTTAAAAGATCAATGTCGGGGGGCGTTGCCGGAGATGCCGCAGCGGATGGTGCGGAGCACTAGGGCGGTATCGAGTGCAGCCACGGTGGCCTCCCATCCCTTGTCCTCGCCGCTGCCGGGCAGACCGCAGCGGTCTTGGGCCTGGTCAAGCGTGTCACAGGTGAGCACGCCGTTGCCCACCGGGGTGCCGGCGTCGAGCGCGGCGCGGGTCAGGCCGGCCGTGACCGCGTCGCAGACGTACTCGAAGTGCGGGGTGCCGCCGCGGATCACCGCGCCGAGGCAGACCACCGCGTCGTGCCGCCGGGCCAGCTCGGCGGCGACCACGGGCAGCTCCACCGCGCCGGTCACCCGCAGCACGAGCGGCTGGCCGATCCCGCAGGCGCGCGCGGCGGCTACCGCGCGCTCGGTCAGTGCGTCGGTGATCTGCGGGTGCCAGCGGGTGGCCGCGATCGCGAGGCTGAGCCCGGCGGCATCGACGGCTTCCGCGCCGGGGCGGCCGGCCCCGCTCACCGCGCTTCCGCCTGGGAGGCTGGTGCCGGAGTGGAACCGTTAGGAAGGAAAAGGTCGTCGATCTGGTGGCCGAGCCTGTCTCGTTTCGCGGTGAGGTAGCGGCGATTGTCTTCGGTGACGAGGGTCGGCAGCGGCAGGCGGCCCGCCACCTCGACGCCGAACCCGGACAGCCCGCTGATCTTGGCCGGGTTGTTGGTGAGCAGGCGGATCGAGCGGACGCCGAGGTCGGCGAGGATCTGCGCGCCGGTCGAGTACTCGCGGGCGTCGGCGGGCAGGCCGAGCTCCAGGTTGGCGTCCACCGTGTCGGCGCCGGCGTCCTGCAGGTTGTAGGCCTGCAGCTTGCTCAGCAGGCCGATGCCACGGCCCTCGTGCCCGCGCAGGTACAGCACCGCGCCGCGGCCCTCGGCGGCGATCGCGGCCATCGCGGCGGCGAGCTGGGTGCCGCAGTCGCAGCGCGCGGAGCCGAAGACGTCGCCGGTGAGGCATTCGGAGTGCACCCGGGTCAGCAGCTGCTCGCCGTCGCCCAGCTCGCCGAGCACCAGCGCGACGTGCTCGGTGCCGTCGACCGAGTTCAGGTAGCCGAACGCCTGCCATTCGCCGTACGCGTTGGGCAGCCTGGTCTGCGCGACGCGCTGGACCATCCGCTCGGTGTGCCGCCGGTACTCGATCAGCTGGGAGATCGAGATCAGCGCCAGGCCGTGCTGGTCGGCAAACTTCCGCAGGGCGGGGAGCCGGGCCATCGAGCCGTCGTCGTTGACCACCTCGGCCAGCACGCCGGCCTCCGGCAGCCCGGCCAGCCGGGCCAGGTCGACGGCGGCCTCGGTGTGCCCTGGCCTGCGCAGCACGCCGCCCTCGGCGTAGCGGAGCGGGAAGATGTGCCCCGGGCGGACCAGCTCGTAGGGCTCGGTGGCCGAGTCGACCAGGACCTTCACGGTCCTGGCCCGGTCGGCCGCCGAGATCCCGGTCGTGACGCCGTCGCGCGCGTCCACGCTGACCGTGAACGCGGTGCGCATCCGCTCGCTGTTCTGGTTAGTCATCAGCGGGATCGCCAGCCGGTCCAGATCCCGGCCCGGCATCGGGACGCAGATCACCCCGCTGGTGTGCCTGGTCATGAAGGCCAGCAGCTCGGTCGTGGCCTTGGCCGCGGCGAAGATGATGTCGCCCTCGTTCTCCCGGTCGGCGTCGTCGACCACGACCACCGCCCGGCCCGCGGCCATGTCCTCGATGGCGCGGGCCACGCTGTCCAGCGGGGTTCCGTCCGGGCCGGCCTGGGGGCCCTGGGTTTCAGCGGTCATGACTGGGGGCTCCCGCCGAGCAGCTTCTCCACGTATTTGGCGATCACGTCGACCTCCAGGTTGACGGTTTCTCCCGGCTGCTTGCGGCCGAGGGTGGTCCGCTGCAGGGTTTCGGGGATCAGGCTGACCTCGAACCAGGGCGGCTCGCTGCCGTCCCCGGTGGCGCTCACCGTCAGGCTCACCCCGTCTACGCCGATGGAGCCCTTCTCCACCACGTACCTGGCCAGCTCCGCGGGCATGCCGACGCGCACGACCTCCCAGTGCTCCGCCGGGCGGCGCGAGACGATCATGCCGGTGCCGTCCACGTGACCCTGCACCATGTGGCCGCCTAGCCTGCCGTCCAGCCGCATCGGGCGCTCCAGGTTGACCGGGCTGCCCGGGTGCAGGTCGCCGAGCGAAGAGCGGGTCAGCGTCTCCAGCATGACGTCGGCAGTGAACGTGCCGTCACGGGTGCCCGTCACGGTGAGGCACACGCCGTTGATCGACAGCGAGTCGCCGTGGCTGGCGTCGCTGGTGACCAGCGGGCCGCGCACGGTGATCCGTGCCGCATCGGCCAGCCGCTCGACGCCGACGACCTCGCCGAGTTCCTCCACGATCCCGGTGTACATCCGCAGTTCCCTCCTCGAAGCCGACTGCCATGCAGCTCCGGGGGAACGTCAGGCCACGCGCGGACGCGTGAAACGCGGCCGTCACGGCCGCGTGCGTGCTGCCTCCCATCCGGACTTTAACCGTCGGTCCCGGAGTTCCACCGGGTCAACCGGATGCTGCCCCGCACCGCTCCGCCTGACGGCGGAACCGTGCAGCGCTGCGGCCGGGTCGCGGACTATCACCGCCGGCTCGGAATTTCACCGACCCCGGAGCACGCTCTGCTCAGGCAACCAGTGTGCCATGAGCGGTATTCCTTGTATGCACCCTGGTGTCCGAAGCGGCGCCGACCAGTCGCTCCAAGGATTTCTAAAGAATTCCCAAATGCCCGGCGGGCACTGTGATCCCAGGGACCCGGGGGGGGTCCTGATCAGGCGGAATCGCTGACTCCGCGGCTGTACCGCTTGAAGGTGTCCCGACGTCACGCGGGTCGTCATCCGACCCGGCGTGCGAACGGCCCCCGGTCCTGTGCCAGGCCGGGGGCCTTCGGGTCGTCAGGTCGTTACGAGGGGTATGAGCGCAGATGCCGGGCGGCCGCTCAGTTATCAGGCCAGCGTCGCTGCTGCTGGCACCTGGCGCGGCTTTGCCGGGCGAACGCGCACGCCGCAGGGCGAGCGCCGGCCCGTGAGCCGTCGGCGCGCAGGGCGAGCGCCGGATCCGCGTTCAGGATCTGCTGGCGCAGTCGCTGCAGATCCTCGCTGGCGTCGAGGCCGAGGTCGTCGACCAGCAGCCGTCGGCTGCGCTCGTAGTGCGCGAGCGCGTCGGCCTGGCGGCCGCTGCGGTAGAGGGCGAGCATCAGCTGGCCGGCCAGCCGCTCGTCCAGCGGGTCCCTGGCCGCCCACGCGGCCAGCCTGGGCAGCAGCGCGCCGTGCTGGCCCTGGCGCAGCTGAATGTCGGCGAGATCCCGCTCGGCGGCCCGCCGTTCGGTGTCCAGGATGGCCCTGACGTCGCCGAGCCACGGGGTGTCCAGCGCCCCGAATGCTTCCCCGTGCCACAGCTCGAGCGCCCGCTCGAACAGCGCGCTGGCCTTGTCGTCGCGGCGGGCGGCCCGCGCCGCCTTGATCAGCGCGCGGAACGCGTGCACGTCCACGAACTGCTCGTCCAAGCTGATCATGTAGCCGTGCGGCTGCCGCACGATCGTCAGCTTGTGGGTCAGCGTATTGCGGAGGAACGACACGTACGTCTGCACGGTGTTGCGCGGCCGCTGCGGAAGGCGGCCGCCGCCCCACACCCGTTCCACGATCTGGTCGGCTGACACGCAGCGGTTGGCGTCCAGCAGCAGGACCGCCAGCAGGCATCGCTGGCGAGCCGCGCCGAGGTCGATGAGCTCACCGCCGGCCCGCGCCTCTACCGGCCCGAGCAGAGAGAACTCCGCGGTCTGCCGTGTCGCCGCCCCCGTTCCTTGGGCGACACGGCTCCCTGCCGGCAGCAATGGCTGCATATCATTCAGCAGGGCCGGAGTTGTCATTTTCGGGTCTCCACGATGTGTTATACAGCCGTTACGGCGGTGATTCTCGTTAGCTGACTTCGGGTCATTGACGTGCTCTCGCGATTACTTCGGAACGCAGGAAGTCCCGTCCCATACCATGGTGTCCGGGCAGTTCCCGCCCGCGGCCGTAATCGCAGCGTGTGACCCCATGTTCGATCCGGCAACGGAACCGGTGGTAACTGCGGCAACGACGATGGCGATGGCTGCAATGATGCGCATTCCCCTGTCCTTTCGGTGTGCCCTGCCTATACGAGGCCGAATGCCCGGCGACCTGACGCTTGACCGGTTAGGGGTCTGCCGCCTGCCGACAGTTGGAATCATGGGTGCGGGCCTGGGTGCCAGGCCATAGATCCAAGATGTCCTGAACCTGCATGGCAGGTTCAGGACATCTGCGACCGGAGGCTTATCTCGGCCATCGGCGTAATCAGCCGCACTCCGCAGCTGTCAAGTCCGCAGCCGGCTACCTCATCAAGGCGTGCACATTCATAGAGCTGTAAAACGCATTTCTCGGCGGTCGTCAGATCCGGCGCGATGACGAACAGTACGGCATACACCCCGTCCGGCGAAGGCCGGACGTACATATGCTCGAGCCGGTGCTGCGGCCCGGCCGCCTGGCTGAGCCGCCGGCTTATCTCTGCGACTTGGGAAGTGGTATTCGCATCTCGCGAAGTACGGATGTGTGCTGTCACTGCGTACATATCCGAACCGTCTCAGTAACCCAAGGCGGAGGCCAGATACTCAATATGGCAGAACCTTGCATGGCAGCAACCGGTCAGACACTATTGAGACTATTCGTCCAGCCGAAGCGGAGGCATGCCCCCAATGCTGGAAGCGTTCGAGGTAGATCCCGTCGCCGAGGCTGTGTACCTGCAGATGCTGCGCAGCCCGCAGGCCGGGGTGAGCGAGCTGGCGACCGACCTGGGCATGACCGGGGACGCGGTCCGGCGCGCGCTGGACCAGCTCGCGGAGCTGTCGCTGCTGCGGCCGTCCTGGGAGGATCCGAGCGCGCTGCGGCCGGTGAGCCCGGAGGTAGGCCTGGAGTCGCTGCTGGCGCACCGGCAGGTCGAGCTGATGCGCGAGCAGCACCGGATCGACGAGGGCCGCGCCGCCATGGCCCTGGTGGTCGCGAACCTGGCCGGCACCCGGCCGGAGGCGGCGCACGCCGACGTCGAGGAACTCATCGGCATCGACGCGATCCGCGAGCGGCTGGAGCAGCTGACCGTCGAGACCCGGCACGAGGTGCTGGCCTTCATGAACGGCGGCCGGCACTCCACCGCCTCGCTGGACGCGGGCCGGCCGCTAGACCGCCAGCTGCTGGAGCGCGGGGTATCAATCAGGACGATCACGCTGGACAGCGTGCGCAACGACCAGCCGACGTTCAGCTATGCGCAGTGGCTGACCGATCTGGGCGGCCAGGTGCGCAGCGTGCCGGTGCTGCCGCTGCGGATGACGATCATCGACCGGGAGCGGGTGATGATCCCGCTCAACCCCGACAACAGCCGGGCCGGCGCCGCACTGCTGTGCGGGAGCGGCGCGGTGGCGGCCATGTGCGCGCTGTTCGAGCAGACCTGGAACACGGCCACGCCGCTGGGCGTCGCCCCGCCGCGCAGCGAGGCGGGCCTTAGCAATCAGGAGATCGCGCTGCTGCGGCTGCTGGCCCAGGGCGACACCGACGAGGTGATCGCGCGCAAGCTCGCGGTCTCGGTGCGCACCGTGCGGCGGATCTGCGCCGAGCTGATGGCCCAGCTCGGCGCGCGCAGCCGGTTCCAGGCCGGGGTGCGCGCGGCCGAACGGGGATGGCTCGCCGTGCGGCCTTCCGCGCCCGCACCGCCGCGGCCCCGGCCGGACGACCCGGCGACCAGCTGACCCGGGGGGTTACGCAGCCGGTTATCCCGGCCAATCGGGTGAGCGGCCGAGCAGTCCGGTCAGCTGGTCCGCTGGGGGCTGGGCGAGGCGTTCTCGGCCTGGCGGCGCAGGGCCTGGACGGCCGCGGCCGGGTCGGCGGAGTCGTACACGGCGGAGCCGGCCACGAACACATCGGCGCCGGCCTGCGCGCACCGCTCGATGGTCTGCTCGCTCACGCCGCCGTCCACCTGGAGCCAGACCGCGCCGCCGTAGCCGGCGATCAGCTCACGGGCGCGGCGCAGCTTGGGCAGCACCAGGTCGAGGAAGCCCTGGCCGCCGAATCCGGGTTCCACCGTCATCAGCAGCAGCATGTCGACCTCGGGCAGCAGGCCGGCGTACGGCTCGATCGCGGTACCCGGGTTGACCGCGAGGCCGGCCCGCGCCCCGGCCGCCCTGATTGACCGCAGCGTGCGCACCGGTGCGCGGGCCGCCTCGGCGTGAACGGTGACATTCCCGGCGCCGACCTCTGCGTACTGCGGCGCCCACTGGTCCGGGTCGTCGATCATCAGGTGGCAGTCAAGCGGCAGGTTGGCGTGCTTGAGCAGCGACTCGACCACCGGCAGGCCGATGGTCAGGTTGGGCACGAAGTGGTTGTCCATGACGTCCACGTGCAGCCAGTCGGCCACCCCCGCCACCGCATCCGCTTCGTCGGCCAGCCGCGCGAAGTCGGCCGACAGGATGCTGGGCGAGATCTGGACCGCCATGTCACCGGAGTCTAGCCGCGGCGGTTTCGCTCAGGCCGACTCGCCGGCCGCTTCGCTCAGGCGGGCTCGCCGACCGCGTCGATGACGACGTTCACGGCGCTGCCGACCATGCCCTTCTTCTTCGTGACGCCGAAGCGGGTGCGATCAAGCCGGGCGGTGGCCTGGAACCTGGCGACCCCGTTCTCCACCCGGGCCGCGCTGACGCGCACTTCGACCTGGTCATCGGTTCCGTGGGCGTTCACCGTGCCGCGCAGCACCCAGTCACTGCCTTCTTGCCGCGCCCCTTCGGCCGCGAACGTGATCTCGGGGTGAGCGGAGGCGTCGATCAGCGCCGCCGAGGTGACGTCCTTGTCCCTGGTCGCGTTACCGGAGGCGTAGCTGCCCGCGTCGATGACCGCCTGCACGCTAGAGCCGGCCGGGTCCTCGGCGATCGTGACCTGTCCCGACTTGAGCCTGAAGGTCCCGCGCACCGTCATCAGGCCGAACATGGCTTTGACGTCGGCCCGGACGGTGCTGCCCGCGGGATCGAGCCGGTAGGTTCCGGCCGGGAGGATAGCGGATGCTGGCTGGGTCATGACGAGAACTCCTTCTTGTCGTTGGCCACGCGGACTTAACCGCGGCGCGGCGCCCAGTTGAAGCGCCAGATCGCGACCGCGACGCCCACGATGCCCCAGATGGCCATGATCAGCAGGTCGTGCCAGGCCCAGGGCGAGGCGCCCTTCTGCACGTTGAACGGGGCGAAGACTGCGGTGATGAAGTGCCGGATCGGGAAGAAGCTGGAGAACTTGGCCAGGCCGGACCCTGACTTGATCGGAAACCACAGCCCGGACAGGAACAGCAGCACGAAGAACACGATGTTGGTCACCGGCGCGGCCGCGTCCTGGTTGGGCACCAGCGTGCTGGTCGCGGCCCCGAGCGCGGTAAAGCTGAGCCCGCCGACCACGATGGCCAGCACGAACGCGCCGACGTTCCCGGGCAGGTGCACGCCGAACGCGACCCTGCCCACCGCCAGCAGCAGGATCACCTCGACAAAGGCCACCAGCAGGGTGCTGATGAAGACCGCGCCGAGCAGCGCCCAGGTAGGCAGCGGGCTCAGCCGCAGCCGCTTGAGCAGCCCGGTCTCCCGCCGGATGACCAGCAGGACGGCCAGCCCGGTGAAGCAGGCGGACATCACGCCGTAGGCCGTGAAGCCGGGCACGTAGTACTGGATCAGCTTGATGTTGCCGAGGGAGGCATCCCGCGACGAGCCGGCCGAGGCCCCGAGCAAGATCAGGAAGACCAGGGAGAACCCGATCGTGAAGACCGCCGCGACCGGGTTGAGCCAGAAGGACAGCTGCTCGTAGCCCACCTGGCGAACGATCAGGCGCAGGTCGCGCGGCCCGGAGAACGTGCGGGTCTGCGGCGGGGCGGGCGGCGCGGACGCGGCGGACGGCAGGCTGGTCACCGCGGTCGCTCCTCTCGATTCTCGAGACTCTCGTCGTCCTGGCTGCGGGTCAGGCTGAGATACACGTCCTCGAGGGTGACCCGCTGCACGTTCAGCCCGGGCAGGCCGATCTGCCGGTCCAGCGCCCAGCCGGTCAGGCGGTGCAGCACGGAGACCTCGTCCTCGGTCCGGATCTCGATCTCACCGCCGGTGCCCGGCTGGCCGGGCACCGGCAGGTCCGCGACGGCCACGCCGTCCGGCAGCCGGAAGCGGATCGTGACCATGCCGGAGTCGCGGCCGCCGATGGCGTCCGGGGTGCCTGCGGCCACGATCTGGCCGCGGGCCAGGACCGCGACCCGGCTGGCCAGCGCCTCGACCTCGTCCATGTAGTGGCTGGAGAGGATGATCGTGGTGCCTTCGGACTCCAGCTGCTTGATCAGATCCCAGGTGGCCCGGCGTCCGGATGGGTCCAGGCCGGTCGTCGGTTCGTCCAGGATGAGTAGCTCGGGCTGGCCGACGATGCCGAGGCCGACATCGAGCCGGCGCTGCTGCCCGCCGGACAGCGTCTTGACCCGCTCGCCGGCCTTCTCGGCCAGCCCCACCAGGTCCAGCACCTCGTCGACCGGCCGGGGATGCGGGTAGTAGCCGGCGTTGCGGGCGAGCACCTGGCGCACCGACAGGTAAGGCTCGACCGCGAGCTCCTGCAGCACGATGCCCAGCCGGGAGCGCAGCCAGCGCTGGGTCCGGCGCTGGCCGGGATCGACGCCGAGCACCTGCACTGCCCCGGCGTCCCTGCTCCTGAAGCCCTCGAGTATCTCGATCGTGGTGGTCTTGCCCGCTCCGTTCGGCCCGAGCAGGGCAAAGACCTCTCCGGCCTCGACTTCGAAGCTCACGTCGCCAACGGCATGCACCGCGCCGTAGGACTTGCGGAGATTTTTAACATTGACTGCCGACACAGGTCCCTCCGCCCGTAGCCCGCCTTCGTCCAGCCCGCAGGCTTTCCGGATTGTTCCACACTGCGGGAGAATCATGAGGGCCTACATGATCACAGAACGGGATCCACGGTCGGCGGATCTTCGGCCGGCGGGATCCGCGACCGGCGGGACGGTGACTGCATGGTACTGGTGTCCGATCTTGACCTGGCCGAGCTCGACCTAGGCTCGGGCGAGCTGGCCGGCGACGGGTACCACCGCGTGCTGGCCGGGCTAGCCAGGCTGGCCGACGGGAGCGAGCGGGCCGGGCAGGGCGGCGGGGACGAGCGGGCCGGGCAGGGCGAGCGGACCTGGCTGCTGAAGTCGCCGCTGGCGATCATCGTGCTCGACCGCGAGGCCGCCGAGTTCTTCCTGCGGTCGCGGGCGACGGCCTTCCCCGGGCGGCAGCTCGCTGATCTTCTCGGCGTCACCGCGGGCCCGCTGCGCGAGCAGATCGACGCCAACATCCTCAACCAGCAGGGTCAGCAGCACCGGCGGCTGCGCGCCCTGGTCGGGCCTGCGTTCACCCCGCACGCGGCCGGCCGCTGGCGGCCGGCCATGCGCGGGTTCCTGGCCGCGCTGTGGGATGACCTGCGGGGAGCGGACGCATGCGAGTTCGTCGCCGCGATCGCCAAGCCGTACCCCTCGCTGACGATCGCCGCCGTGCTCGGCGCCCCCGTCGCCGATGCGCCGCGGCTGCACGACTGGTCGAACTGGGTGCAGCGGCAGTTCTCCATCAGCGCGATGACCAGCCAGGTGCCCGAGATGGAGCGCGCCATCGTCGAGGTCTACGGCTACGTCGAGGCCCTGCTGGCCCGCCGCCGGGACGAGCCGGGCAATGACCTGCTGACCTCGCTGCTAGCGGCCGAGGAGCAGGGCGACCGGCTGTCCCATGCCGAGTGCGTCAACCTGGTGCTCAACGTCATCGCCGGCGGGATCGACACCACCCAGTCCCAGCTCGGGCACGCGATGCGGCTGTTCGCGGCGCATCCGGCACAGTGGGCCGAGCTGGCCCGGCGGCCCGAGCTGGCCGGGCGCGCGGTCGATGAGGTGCTGCGGGCCGAGCCGATCACCCCGTTCACCGCGCGGATCTGCCTGGAGGACGTGTCGCACCGGGGGGTGACGTTCCCGGCCGGCACGATCGTGGCCGTCTGCGCCGAGCGGGCCAACCGGGAGCAGGACGGCGGCGAGGAGTTCGACATTCTCGCGCCGCGGGACGGCCGGCTGTTCACGTTCGGGGCGGGCCCGCACTTCTGCCTCGGCGCCAACCTGGCCCGGGCCGAGCTGGAGGAGGCGCTGACGTTCCTCGCGCCCCGGATGCCGGACCTGGCCGTCGACGGGCCGACCGCACTCGGCGACGTAGAGGGCATCTACGGCGTCGAGTCCCTGCCGCTCCGCTGGTCGGCCTAGTGCGGGCCGGTCAGCTGGCGGCGCCCGGCCCGGCGCCCAAGTCCAGCACGCGGCACGGCGGCGCGAGTGCGGCCCAGGCCCGGTCGTAGGACGGCCCTGCGGGGGCGAGGCTCAGCCGGTCCGCGCGTCGGGCGAACACCTGCCGCGGCAGGACCCAGGGCGTGTCCGCGACCGCGGCGCTGATGTGCTCAGGGATCGCCCAGGCGGCCAGGTCGGACCGCCACCGGTCGAGCAGCCCGGCCAGCTCGGCGGGGCCGGTCACCCCGGCCGGCCGGGCCATCGTGACGGGCTCAGGCTGATCACGGAGGGCGAGGCTCACGGCCATCACCGTCCCACTCCGGGCCCGGCCAATCAAGCCCCGCCCTGGCGCTGCTCCGCGGCTATGTGCAGGCGGGCGACGCCGCAGCGTACGGAAATCTGAATGTAAAAGGCAGCGAGCCGGCGGGCATGGTCTACGGTGAGGAACGCTGCTACCGCTTCGGCATCTGAGGGTCGGGGGCTGGCTGGTGAAGACGGCGTTCGTGCTGGGCGGCGGCGGGGTGCTCGGCGCGCACGAGGTCGGCATGCTGCGGGCGCTGGCGGAGGCCGGCATCCGGCCCGACGTGATCGTGGGCACCTCGGTCGGCGCGATCAACGGCGCGTTCGTCGCGGCCGACCCTGACGGCGCCGCGGACCGGCTCGGCCGGCTCTGGCAGGGCCCGGACCTGCAGCAGGCGTTCAGCGGGAACCTGCTGGGCCGGGCAGCCACGCTGGCCAGGTCCGGCACTCACCTGCATGCGATCGAGCCGCTGGCGGCCATGCTGGAGCGGGCCCTCCCGGCTGCCGATTTCGCCGGGCTTGAGCTGCCGTTCCACTGTGTGGCCGCCAGCATCGAGCGGGCCAGCGCGCACTGGTTCAGCAGCGGGCCGCTAGTGCCCGCGGTGCTCGCGTCGTGCGCCGTGCCCGGGCTGCTGCCGCCGGTCGAGCTGAACGGCGAGCACTACTTCGACGGCGGGCTGGTGCACTCGATCCCGATGGGCCGGGCCGTCGAACTCGGAGCCGGCACCATCTACGTGCTGCACGTCGGCAGGATCGAGAGGCCGCTGACGCCGCCCCGGCGGCTGTGGGAGGTGGGCCTGGTCGCGTTCGAGATCGCTCGCAGGCACCGGTTCCACGAGGAGATGGTCGCGCTGCCGCCCGACGTGCGGGTACACGTTCTGCCGACCGGCGGAACTGCCCGCGCGGCGGATCTGTCGCAATTGCGGTACCGGGACAAGACTGGGGTCGGAGTGAACATCGAGCGCGCGTACACGGCATCCGCGAGGTACCTCGCCGGGCTGGCCTGACCGGCCGGCGGCTGAGTCACCGGGAAGGGCACGGCCATGCTGCCACCCCGGCTGATCCGCCGGCTGCTGCTAGCCCCGCTGACGATCGTCATCGCGCTGGCCCTGGTCGTGCTGTTCCCGCTGCTGGTCCTGGTGGCCGCGGTGTTCGGTCTGGCCGGGCTGTCCCGGCCGGGGCGGATGCGGGGGCTGCGGCTGCTCTGGTTCGCGCTGGTCTGCCTGATCGCGGAGACCGGGGCCTTGTTCGCCTGCCTGGGCCTGTGGGTCGCGAGCGGGTTTGGCAGGCGGCTGTACGCCGAGCCGTACACGAGCCGCCACTACGCGGTGATGCGCTGGTTCATCGGGCTGGTGTACCGGGCGGGCACCGCGACGTTCGGGGTGCGGGTCGAGGTGGACGAGCCTGAGTCCTCTGGGGAGGAACAGGCGGCCCGGCCGGTCATCGTGCTGAGCCGGCACGCAGGACCGGGCGACTCGTTCCTGCTCGTACACCACCTGCTCAGCGTGTACCAGCGGCGGCCGCGGGTGGTGATGAAGGCGGCGATGCAGCTTGACCCCGGCGTGGACGCGGTGGCCAACCGCCTGCCGAACGTGTTCATCTCCCGCGGCAAGACCGGCGAGGGAGTCTTCGTCGAGGAGATCCGCCGGCTGGCCAGCGGGCTGGACCACGAGGGCGCGCTGGTCATCTTCCCCGAGGGCGGCAACTGGATGCCGGGCCGCTGGCGGCTCGGTGTCCAGCGGCTGCAGCGGGCGGGCCGCGCCGACCTCGCATCGCGTGCCGAAAAGATGCCGAACGTGCTCGCGCCGCGGGCCGGCGGAGTGCTCGCCGCAATCGAGGCCTGCCCCGAGGCCGACGTGGTCTTCGTGGCGCACGCCGGGCTTGACCATCTGGTCAGCGTCGCGGACGTCTGGCGCAGCCTGCCGATAGATCAGGTCGTCCAGGCGAAGTGGTGGCGGGTGGCAGCCGATCAGGTGCCGCGCACGGCTGGCCATGAGGCGCAGGTCAAGTGGCTTTACGACTGGTGGAAGCTGATCGACGCGTGGATCACAGAGAATCGTCCGGCCGGCCCGCTGCCCGTCGCCTGAACGCTAACGTTGCTTGCGCCAGGGAACGCCCAGCCGGCAGCTGGGCAGCTCGCGGAGCCGGAACTGTCCTCCCGGCCAGATAAGGTCTCGATACTGTATTCGACGTCATGGATCGGGAGGTCCGCAGTGATAGCCGATACCCCAGGCGCGCTGCTCGAGCGGGTGCGCAAGCTGCTGGCCAAGGCCGAGGCCGAGGGCGTGACCCCGGCCGAGGCCGAGGCGCTGACCGGCAAGGCGGCCGAGCTGATGGCCCGGTACGGGATCGACCGGGCGCTGCTGGCCGCGGCGAAGCCGCAGACCGACCGGCCGGACAGCCGCATCATCGACGTGGGCAACCCGTGGGCGCAGGTCAAGGCGCACCTGCTCGGCGGCCTGGCGGCCGCGATCCGCTGCTCCTGCGTGCAGCTGCCCCAGCGCGGGCCTGGCACCCGCATCCACCTGTTCGGCTACGCCTCCGACCTGGAGCGGGCCGAGATCCTCTACACCTCGCTGCTGGTCCAGATGGCGCACGGCCTGGTCGCCGCCGAAGTGCCCGCGATGGTCCGCAGCGTGCGGGCCTGGCGGCGCAGCTGGCTGCTCGGCTACGCTTCGGCGGTGATCGCGCGGGTCCGCGCGGCCGAGGAACGCGCGGCGGCGACCTCCCCGGCCGAGCCGGTGACCGGCAAGAGCACCGCGCTGGTGCTGGCCGACCGCGCTCTGGTCATCCGCCGCCAGTGCGAGCAGGCCTACCCGGTCACCCGCAAGATGCGCGTCACTTACACCGGCTCCGGCTACGCCGACGGCTACAGCGAGGGCCAGCGCGCCGACGTCGGGACGACCCGGGTCGGCAGCGCTGCAGGCCGCGCGCTGACCAGGTGAATCCCTTCCTGGCGGAGCTATCCTTCCCTGCGGAGCAGGGCGAGGAAGATCGCATCGGTGCCGTGCCGGTGCGGCCAGAACTGAACATAGCTTCCGTACGGTGCGGGGCTGGCCACGGCCGGCACTTCGGGCAGCAGCGCGGGGGCATCCATGATGCTTATGTCCGGCCGGCCCGCCAGCACGTCGGCGAGCACCTCGCGTGTCTCGGCCACGTGCGGCGAGCAGGTCACGTAGCCGACCACCCCGCCCGGCCGCACCGAATCGAGCGCAGTGGCCAGCAGCGACCGCTGCAGCCGGGCCAGCTCGGCCACCTGCCCCGGCGACCGCCGCCAGCGTGCCTCCGGCCGACGGCGGAGTGATCCGAGCCCGCAGCACGGCACGTCGGCCAGCACCCGGTCGAACACCCCCCGGCGCCAGGCCGGCTTCGTCCCGTCCGCCACCACGGCTTCGGGCGCTGTGCCGCCCTTGGCCGCCTGTCCCGGGCCGGCCACCGCGTCCCGGGCCATCGCGGCCCGGCGTTCCCTGGCGTCGGCGGCCAGCAGCCGGGCGCCGCAGCCGGCCGCGAGCCCGGCCAGCAGGCCGGCCTTGCCGCCCGGTCCCGCGCACATGTCCAGCCAGTAGCTGTCGGATCCGCTCACCTCGGCCCGGGTCAGCGCCAGCGCCGCCAGCTGGCTGGCTTCGTCCTGGACGGCCGCCCGCCGCTCGCGCAGCGCGGCAATCGCGGCCGGGTCGCCCTCGGTCAGGTAGACGCCGAACGGTGACCAGCGCGCCGGCTCGCCCGGCGCCGCCGCCGCGAGCTCGGCCGGGTCGCACACGCCGGGGATCGCGCACAGGGTGACCCGCGGCCCGACGTTGCCCGCGGCCAGCGCCGCCTCGGTCTCGGCCAGGTCGCTGCCGGGCGCCTCCCCCAGCGCCTCGCTGAACGCGGCGACGATCCAGCGCGGATAGCTGTGCCTGGCCGCCAGGTATCCCGCCGGATCGGCCTGGCGGTCCGGCGCCACCACGGTCATCCAGGCCTCAAGGTCCCGCATGGACACCCGGCGCAGCACGGCATTGACGAACCCCGCGGTCCGCACCCCCGCGATGTCCTTGGCCAGATCCACCGAGGTGGTCACGGCCGCGTGCGCGGCTACCCGGGTGGCGAGCAGCTGGTGCACGCCCATCCGGAGCACCTCGCGGACCGGCGGATCCATCCGGGTCACCCGGCGATCGCTGCAGACTGTGAGGATCGCGTCGTATGTGCCCTGGCCGCGCAGCGTCCCGTAGCAGAGCTCGGTGGCCAGCGCCGCGTCACGCCCGGTCAGCTGCCGTTCGCGCAGGATCGAGGGCAGCAGCAGGTTCGCGTAGGCGTCTCGTTTGGCCACCGCGAGCAGCACGTCGCAGACCGCCCGCCGGGCCGGATCAGCGTGCACGGCCCGCCGGGCCGGGGTGCCGGGCGCGGGCCGCCGGGCCGGATCTCCACGTCCGGTCCGCCGGGCTGGATCCCCGTGTGCCGGACGGCCCCGCCCCGCCGAGCCTGCCACGTCAGCCCAGCATCGGGGCCGGTCGCCCCGGTCCCGCGTCAGCCAGCCGTAGACCGCGCGCCCAATCCGCGGCGGTCATCTGCCGCTTGCCCGCAGCCTGCACCGCGCCGAGCCTGACCGGGCCGGTTCCCGTTCCGGCGAAAACGTCCCGCCTCGCCACGTGCAGCTCGCCCGGGCCGAGCGGGGGCAGGCCGGGCTTGGCCGACCCGGTCCCGGTCACCGGCCCGGCCTCAGTCGCCAGGCCGGTCTCAGTCACCGGGCCGAGCTTCAGCCGGGCACCGTCGAACTCCGTCCAGGCCCCCGGGGCGGGCGTGCAGGCCCGGATCAGCCGCCCGATGGCCGCCGCGGGAAGCTTCCAGTCCACCCGTGCGTCGTCCACGCTCAGCTTGGGCGCGAGGCTGATCCCCTCGGCGGGCTGGGGCCGCGCGCGCAGCTCGCCGGTCTCGATGCCGTCGAGCGTCGCGACGAGAAGCTCGGCGCCCGATACGGAGATCCGGTCCAGCAGGTCGCCCGCGGTGTCGGTCGGCCTGATGGGCTCGGTGACCACGCCGTAGACGGGCCCGGCGTCCAGCGCCGCCACGATCTCGAAGGTCGTCGCGCCGGTCAGGTCGTCCCCGTGCAGGATGGCGTGCGGCACGGGGGCCGCGCCGCGCCAGGCGGGCAGCAGCGAAAAGTGCAGGTTAACCCAGCCGTGCCGCGGTACGTCGAGGGCCGCCTGCGGGAGCAGCGCCCCGTACGCCGTGACCGGGCAACAGTCCGGCGCGATGGCCCGCAGCCGGTCGAGGAACTCCGGATCCCTCGGCTTGACCGGCTTGAGCAGCTCGATCCCGGCCTCGCTGGCCAGCTCGGCGACCGGGCTGCTGACCTGCCGACGGCCGCGTCCGGCCGACGCGTCGGGACGGGTGATCACGGCGACTACCTCGTGCCTTGAGCGCAGGATCGCTTCCAGCGAGGGAACAGCGGCGCGCGGAGTACCCGCGAACGCGACGCGCATGGGCTATCCGATCCGGTGCACTAGCGGGCAGCACCCAGAGTCGGATGCGGCGACACCTTGACCTGCTGGATCGAGTCGTTCCACCATTCGGCGTCGCGGATCGCGCGCATCGCGAGCTTGCGCTGCTCGGGGTCGAGCCGGTCGATGAACAGCACCCCGTCCAGGTGGTCGGTCTCATGCTGCACGCAGCGGGCCAGCTGTTCGGCGCCTTCCAGGGTCACCGGCTCGCCGTGCATGTCGAAGCCGGTGGCGACCACCCTGGCCGCGCGCTTGGTCGGGAAGGCGAGGCCGGGGAAGGACAGGCAGCCTTCGTCGTCGGTCTCTTCTTCCGTGGAGAGCTTGAGCGACGGGTTGATCAGGTGCCCGAGCTGATCGTCCACGTAGTAGGTGAAGACGCGCAGCCCGACCCCTATCTGCGGGGCGGCCAGGCCCACGCCGGGCGCCTCCATCATCGTGTCCGTGAGGTCCTGTACGAGCCGGCGAACCTCGGCGTCGAAGTCGTGCACCGGCTCGGCCGGGGTACGCAGCACAGGGTCACCGAAGAGGCGGATCGGCCTAACGCTCACCAGGGTCCTCCGAAACGCGAGAAGCAGCGTCGCTCATCTATTCGCCATCCAGTCTATGGCCGGGCGTCCGGCGATCCGGTTCCGGTGACGGCGACGTGCGATCGCGCCTTGAGCGTTGCCTTGCGCGCGGCCTTGGCCACGGCCGGATCGTGATGATGCTGGCCCAGCGCGGTCAGCAGCCCGATGAGGCCGGGATGGGCGACCCGCCAGAGCCCGGTCACCAGCTTGGCCTGGCCGCCCGACGGCAGGTCGGGGAGCAGCTCGGCCACCACGTCCTCGGGCTCGGCCTCCTCCAGCAGACCCGCGCCGAGGTCGACGAGCAGCCACTCCTGGTCGCCGGGGCACAGCTCGGCCTGCTCGCCGTGGTCGCGCAGCCAGACTGCGGCGTGCGGGCGGAGCACGGCGTCGCTGAGCTTGTCCCGCACGGCGGGAATGGCCTCGTCGCCGACCCGGTCGAGCACCGCGAAAGCCGCTCCGCGGAGCCCCGGTGATCCCTGCCTGGCCGCCTCCATCAGCTCGGTCGCGGCGTCCTGTGGCCCGCGCAGCGCGAGCCAGGCGGCGATCTCCGCCTCGCCCTCTTCCAGGTCGTAGTCGGCCAGCGCGGCGAGCAGCACGGCCGCGCGGTCCTGCGCGAGCTGGCCGGCCACGGGGAGCTGCCAGCCGCGGGCCCGCAGCCGCCGGTGCACCCCCCAGATACCCAGCCGGGACAGCACGACCGTGAGCACCCCGGCTTCCTCGTCGCTGCCGAGATCGACCGCGCCGAGGTCGGCCAGCGTCTCGAGCGCCGCGGAGAGCTCCACCGCGTCGGTGAGCCCGCGACCCGCCTGCTCGGCGAGCTCCAGGGGGATCGAATCGCCGGGCGGAGCCTGCTGGCGTGCCGTCTCGTACGCCTCGAACAGCGCGTCCATCCGTACCGGTCCGCCGACCGTGTAGAGCGCGGTGGCCAGGCCGTCCAGCTCCGTCGTGCGCAGCGTCACGCCCAGCGCGTCATCCCACAGGGCCAGCACCGCGTCCGGGTCGTCCGCCGACAGGATGTCCGCGGGCCGGCCGGATCGGCCGGATCGGCCGGACTCCAGGCGGCCGAGCATCCGGGTGCCGGTGGCCACCTGCCAGGCCGTCTCCAGCTCCTCCAGCGACAGGTCAAGGTCCGCGGCGGCCGATGCGGCATCCGCGGACGGCAGGACCGGCTCGCACAGCGTCTCTGGTCGCGTCTCCAAGCGCGTTCCCAGTTGCCCGGCCTGCCGCGCGACGACCCAGCCCGCTAGGTCCCTGGCGGCTCGCAGCAACGGCGCGACCCTGGCCGCCGCCGCGAGCTCGTCCCTGGAGGCGAGCCGCACCGCAGGCGGGTGCGGGGTGCCGTGAGCGGTCCTCGGCGAGATAGCCACTCAAGCACGATACGGCGTCCTGAGGGCAAAGCTGTCATCTAGATGAGCTCAAGCGGGTCCATCTGGACCCGGACGGCCCCGCCGGCCTTGCGGGCACTGCGCACCGCCTGAGCTGCCTGAAGGGCCCGCGCGAGGTCGCTCCCCTGGGCCTTGGGCACCCGGAAGAACACGCGGACCTCACCGGCGTCGGAGTCCCCGGCCGCCGGCCCGGCAGCATCGCCAGGCACAGGGCCGCCAGGCACCGGGCCGCCAGGCACCGGGCCGCCAGGCACCGGCCCGAGCACGTCGGCGCCGGGCGGGAGCTCGGTCGCCTCGACCAGCTCGGTCACCGCGACCGACGGTCCCCAGGCGGCGGCCATCCGCACCGAAGGGGGAAACCTCAGCTGCTGTCGCTCGGCGAGTTCCCGTTCGGAATGCGTAATCGGATCCCATCGCACGAGGGCCTGCACGGCCGTCAGCGCGGCGTCCGCCACCACGACCACCCGGCCGCCGTCGCAGGCCGGCCGGACCAGGGCGGCCGCGTTCAGCCACCGGCGCAGTGCCTCCTCGGCGGCCCGCAGGCTGGCCCGGCCGAGCAGCACCCGGCCGTCGAGCAGCAGCGCCGCCGCGTACCCGCCGCCGGCGACGGGCTCGGCGCCGGTCGTGGCGACCACCACGGCCGGCGTGGCCGGCACCGAGGCAAGGACGGCCTGCCCCCCCGAGGTGCGCACCGGCACCGAGGGAAACGCGCGACCCAGCTCTTCGGCCGTGCGGGCGGCCCCGGTGACGATCGACCTTAGGCGCACGAACCCGCAGTTCGCACAGTGCCAGCCGGCTGCGACGACCCCGCACCAGGCGCACGCGGGCGGCGCCTGCGCGGTCCCCATCGCGAGCGGCCCGGCGCAGGTCGCGCAGCGGGCCTGCTCGCGGCACCGCCCGCAGGCCAGCGCCGCGAGGTAGCCGCCGCGGGGCACCTGCACGAGCACCGGGCCGCGGCTGAGCGCGTCCCGGGCGGTGCGCAGCGCCAGGCTAGGCAGCCGGGCGGCCCCGGCCACTGCGTCCTCGGCCAGCTCGGCGTCGTCACCCGTGCCGCGGATCAGCGGAGCGAAGCTGCGCACGGTCGCCCTGTCGCCGACGATCGGCCGGGCCCAGCCGCTGGCGACCAGCTGGGTCGCCTCCGCGGTCCGGGCGAACCCGCCGATCAGGGCGGCGGCGCGGCCGCGGTGCGCCCGCAGGGCGAGCACCTCCCTGGCGTGCGGGTACGGCGCGCGCGGCTCCTCGTGCAGGTCGTCGCCGTCGTCCCAGACCACGACCAGACCGAGGTCCCTGACCGGCGCGAACATGGCGGCCCGCAGGCCGGCCACGACCCGGACCTCGCCGCGCAGGACCGAAAGCCAGCGCCGGTAACGTTCGGCCGGCCCGAGACCGGCGGCCAGGCAGATGTGCCGCCCGGCGCCAAGCTCCGCCCCGAGAGCCTCATCCAGCACGGTGAGGTCCCTGGCGTCGGGGACGACGATCAGGGTGCCTCGGCCGACGGCGGCCGCGGTGGCCGCCGCGCGCGCGATCTCCTCCGCCCAGCGCGGGCCCGGCAGCGCCGACCAGACCGCGCGCGGCGCGCGCCCATCAGCGACGGCCGCCAGGAACGCCTCCCCCGCCGGATACCGCGCCCACGGCCCCGGCGCCGGCCGCGGCAAGCCCGGGCCAGCCGTGCCGCTGCCCTCCCCGGCCGTGATACCGCCGCCGACCCCCGACACGGCGCCGGCCTCACTGGTTCCTGACTCGGCGCCTGCCATGCCTGTCTCCGCGGCGGCCATGCCTGTCTCCGCGGCGCTGCTGTTCTGCTCTGCGGCGCTGGCGCCCGGCTTGACGGTGCTCGCGGCCTCGGCGGTAGCGTGCCGGGGCGGTATCGCGAGCCGTAGCACGTCGGCCAGTGTGCCGGCGTACCTGTCGGCGACGGCGCGGGCCAGGCTCGCCACTTCGGGCGTGAGGACAGCTTCGGGAGAGATCACCCGCTCCAGGTAGGCCAGCCTGCCGCCATGCTCTGAGGAAGCTTCCCGGGACAGCAGGTAGCCGTCGACCAGCTGGCCGGCGAAGCGGACCCGCACCCGGCAGCCGGGAACTGCCGCCTGCGCCAGCCGCTCGGGCACCAGGTAGTCGAAGGGCCGGTCGAGGTGCGCGAGGGAGATATCGACGACGATCCGGGCCACCGGCAACGTCTCCGCGGCGACCTGTGCAGGCCGGTTGCGAGGGGTGGCCCGGCCCGCAGCCTTTTTCCTGGCCGCGCCCGGCCTTGCGCGCGCCGAACCAGCCGGGGCGGCCTGTCTGCCGCCCGGAACTCGTTCACTCGATTCAGGCACGTGTCCGTCCTACCAGAGGGTTCTCCCGCTGCGCCCGCGTGAGCGCGCGGTTTGGACGGCCTGGCTCTGGCGGAGCATGTGACTCAGGCGGGATAGATGCCGGGACCGACGGTATATCTGCGGCGGTGCGGAAGTGTCCAGACCAATATGCCGGGCTCCGGCTGCTCCAGGTGCCAGCCCTCCGATTGCTTGGCTCTGTGGTGCCTCCTGCACAAAGGAGCCAAGTTGCACTCACAGCTACGTCCGCCCCGGTCATAGGCAAGCGTATGGTCATCGTCACAGCGGCTAGCGCGCCTGCGGCAGCCGGGAGCCGCGCAGGTCCGCTGCCGGGTCTTGACGATGTGGTGCAGCGAGTCCGGAACCCGGTAGCCAGGCGATTCGCGGGCATGCGAACAGTTCTCACTCTCAATTCGGAATACCTTCAGCCGGCCCAGCCAGCCAGATGCCTCGCCGGGACCGGCCGGCGGCGGACGGCTAGCGCAGGCATGGGCGATCGCGTGCCCGGCCGCGTCGGTGATGCTGAGGCACCATCGCGACCCGCCGGAGGCCGCGATCCGGTCGGCGAGCTCCCGGCACGTACCGGCGTCCGCGGGCCCGAATCCGGCGATCTCGCCCGGAGAGGCCGAGAACCCCAGCCACGTGTTCAACGGCACGGTCAGGTGCACTGATCCGCGCAGCACCAGCCCGTCCCCGGCAGCAGCGGCACCGGAACCCGCCGGGGCATCCACCCCGGACGCGCCCGGCCCAGCTGCGGGGCCGGGCGGAGGGGCTGAGCCGGGCGAAGCTGCGGGGCCGGGCGGAGGGGCTGAGCCGGGCCCATCTGCGGGGCCGGGCGGAGGGGCTGAGCCGGACCCAGCTGCGGGGCCGGTCGGAGTGGCTGGACGATCGGGGGATGCCGTTGGGTCGCGGTCGCTGCGGGGCTGGGGACTGGGGGTATCGGGTGAGCCTGGCGGCGCCGTGACCGCGGACGCGTCCTGGTCTGGGGTTGCGTCGGCGGGCGGGGCGCCGAGGATGGCGGCGAGCATGATGTTCACGTCCTGGCCGGCCAGCAGGGCCAGGAACACGGCGGCTCGCAACTGAGTCAACGTGGCCGAAGCCCCTGCCGCCTTGAGCGCGCGGGCCTGGGTGTCGATCCGGGCGTCGGCGGCGAGCGCCGCGGCGGTGGGCAGGTCTCGGCCCGCCAGCCCGGCGGTGCCGGATGGCTCGCACCACAGCTGTACCCGGGCGTCACGCTGGCGCTCGCGGCGCCGCCGCTCGGCAGCCTCGGGATCGGCGGCCTGCACGGCCTGGCGGGCCCTGGCCCGCAGCTGGCCGCTCGTCATGTCCGCCGCGGGGCCGATGAGCAGCTGCTCCACGGCCAGCGCCCGCGCTTGGTCCAGCCAGGACAGCTCTTCCACGATCGCCATCGCGCGCAGCCGGTCAATCCGCCCGGCCCGCAGCGCGGCCAGCGTGGCCGGCAGCTGGGCGAGCCCGGCGCAGAAACTGACCAGCCCGTCACCGGCCTGGCTACTCATGCGCAGGGCTATGGCGATCTCTTCGGCGAGGAAATCCAGGTCGCGGGAATGGCCGGATGCCCCGCGGCGTCGCGTCAGCTCGGTGACCGCGTCCGCTTCCATCGCCGTGGTCCACGATCCGAGCCTGCGGACGGCGGCCAGAACGCCTACCAGCTGATCATCATCGAGGCCGGGCAGCCCGGCCGCGAGCACGTCCTCGGCGAGCCCGGCCAGCGCTGGCCCAGGCACTAGCTGATCTAGCACCTCGCCATCAGCAAACCCCGCGCCCGGCCAGGCCTCCGCCGCGCCATCGGCTGTGAATGCACCCTCGGCCGCGGCAGACCCGGCATCCGCCGCCGTAGCTGCCTCAACCCTGGCCCCGGCCACGTGCGGCTCGGCCTGGGCCGGCGACCCGGCCGGCGCGGCCGCAATGCCCTCGGGCGGCTCGGCCCGCCACCAGAGCGGGGCATCGCACTCGGGATCGGGCATGAAGTCCTGCAGCTCGTCACCCGGCGGCGGCACCAGCCCGGCGAGCCCCGCCTCGAGGATCGCCTGCTGCTCCGCCTCCTCGGCGAGACGGTCACGAGAACCAGCGGGCATCACAGGTCACCTCCCCGGAGACTAGCTCAGGAGCATTGATTGATTAAGACTTCGACAACCATAACAGCGCCCTCTGATAATAGTTCACGATTTCGATTAACTGCCTGCCGACAGGACGGAAAGAGGGGTTGTCCCGCAAATCTCCACGCCGGGCGACAGCCTGCAACCGGCATCGGCGCTGGCCGCCAGGCGGCACCTGGGAAGATCCTCAACGCTCTGCGGGCTTGGTGCGACGGGGCCGGGTGAGGGAGGCCGGAGTGACGAGGCCCGGGGGCGAAGAGGCCCGGGGGCGGTTTGGGCGGGAAGAGTGCCGACAAGGCCGTCTGTGCGGCAGTAAGCCAGACCCTTGCGGGTCGGCGAAGTGGTCACTCTTCCCGCCGCTGCCAGCCTGGCATGGTGGCAGGGTGGCTGCAAGCGGGTCTGGTGAACACCGGGCCGCCGGCCCGGGAGCCGAAGTCTTCGATGGCCCGGTCGGGGGCGCGTCGAAACTGGCGATCGGGCCTGCTAATGCCGGTGGTTCATGGTGGAACCGTTCGGAAAATGCAGGGTTTGCCTTATTGCCTCGAGTACGCGATGCCTGCCGTCCGAGAGCTACAGGCCGACGGCTGACCTGAGTGCCTCTACCCGGTCGGTGCGCTCCCAGGCGAAGTCGGGCTCCTCGCGGCCGAAGTGCCCGTAGGCGGCGGTCTGCGAGTAGATCGGCCGCAGCAGGTCGAGGTCGGCGATGAACGCGGCCGGCCGCAGGTCGAACACCGACAGGACGGCATCCTGGATGCGCTCCACGTTGACGTGCTCGGTGCCGAAGCACTCCACGAACAGCCCCACCGGCTTGGCCTTGCCAATCGCGTAGGCGACCTGCGTCTCGCACCGATCGGCCAGGCCGGCCGCCACGATGTTCTTGGCCACCCAGCGCATGGCGTAGGCGGCGCTCCGGTCAACCTTGGACGGGTCCTTGCCGGAGAACGCCCCGCCGCCGTGCCGGGCCATCCCGCCGTAGGTGTCGATGATGATCTTGCGGCCGGTCAGCCCGGCGTCGCCCATCGGGCCGCCTACCTCAAAGCGCCCGGTCGGGTTGACCAGCAGCCGGTAATTGCCGGTGTCGATCTCCAGCTCGCTGATCACCGGCGTGACGACGTGCTCGCGCACGTCGGGGGCGAGCAGCTCGTCCAGGTCGATGTCGGGTGCATGCTGGGCGGAGACGACCACGGTGTCGAGGCGGACCGGCGTGTCACCGGAATACTCGATGGTCACCTGCGTCTTGCCGTCCGGCCGCAGGTAGGGCACGTCGCCGCTGCGGCGGGCCGCGGACAGCCGCCGCGCCAGCCGGTGCGCGAGCATGATCGGCAGCGGCATCAGCTCCGGCGTCTCCCGGCAGGCGTAGCCGAACATCATGCCCTGGTCGCCCGCGCCCTGCCGGTCGAAGTCCTCGGTGCCCTCGCCCTCGCGATATTCGTATGCGTCGGTGACACCCTGCGCGATGTCGGGCGACTGCGCGCCGATCGAGACGGATACCCCGCAGGATGCCCCGTCGTAGCCCTTGGTGGACGAGTCGTACCCGATCTCCAGGATTCGCTCTCTGATGATCCCGGGGATGTCGACGTACGTCTGGGTGGTGACCTCACCGGCGACGTGGACCTGGCCGGTGGTGATCAGGGTCTCTACGGCGACCCGGCTGGCCGGGTCATCCTTGATCATGGCGTCTAGCAGGGAGTCACTGATCTGGTCAGCCATCTTGTCGGGATGACCCTCGGTAACTGACTCAGAAGTAAAAAGGCGACGGGCCACCTGACATCCTTTTCTGCCGATTCTGCCGAGCGAAGGCTTCGGCGCATTTTAACCGGGCCCGCACAAAGCGGGCGAGCCGGATCACGTGAGCCTGGCCACGACGAGGTCCCACACCGCGTCGGCGACGGCCTCCTTGCGGCCTCGCGGGACGTCGGTGACGGTGCCGTCGGCCGCGAGCACGATGGCCTCATTCTCGCTGGTCCCGAACGCGCGCCCGCCGCCCACCTGGTTGACGACGAGCAGGTCGCAGCCCTTGCGGGCGAGCTTGGCCCGGCCGTTCGCGAGCAGGTCCTCGGTCTCGGCGGCGAAGCCGACGACGACCTGGCCGTGGTGCTCGCGGTGCGCCGAGAGCTCGGCCAGCACATCGGGGTTCTCCGTGAGGGCGACCGGCTCGGGCCCGGTGCCGGTTTTCTTGATCTTTGATTTATTCCGAACGGCGGGGCGGTAGTCAGCCACAGCAGCGGCCATCACCACGGCATCGGCGGCGGCCGCGGCGGAGACCATCGCGTCGCGCAGCGCCACAGCGGACACCACCCGGACGACCTTCGCGCCGGCCGGGTCGTCGAGGCTGACGTTCGCCGACACCAGGATCACGTCCGCGCCGCGTGCCACCGCTGTCCTGGCCAGTGCGTACCCCTGCTGTCCTGAGGACCAGTTGCCGATGAACCGGACCGGATCGAGTTCTTCCCTGGTGCCGCCGGCCGATATCACGACCCGCCGGCCGTCCATATCCTGGCGCAGCCCGCTAGTGCCGCGCTCTAGCACGCGCAGGGCTAGCCCGGCGAGTTCCGCGGGCTCGGGCAGCCGGCCGGAGCCGGTATCGGGACCGGTCAGCCGCCCGGTGGCGGGCTCGATGACGATGGCGCCCCGGTTCCTGAGCAGCGTCACGTTCGCCTGGGTGGCCGGGTGCTCCCACATCTCGGTGTGCATGGCCGGCGCGAAGACGACCGGGCAGCGGGCCATCAGCAGGGTGGCGGTGAGCAGGTCGTCGGTCAGCCCGGCCGCCGCCCGCGCGAGCAGGTCCGCCGTGGCCGGGGCGATGAACACCAGGTCGGCCCGCTGGCCGAGGCTGACGTGCGGCACTTCGTGGACGTCGGCCCAGGTGTCGGGGGTGGCCGGGTGGCCGGACAAGGCCGCCCAGGTCGCTTCGCCGACGAAGCGCAGCGCGTCCCGGGTGGGGATGACGCGGACATCGCAGCCTGATTCCTTCAGCCGCCTGAGCAGCTCACAGGCCTTGTAGGCCGAGATCCCGGCGCCGACTCCGAGAATGACGTGCCGCGGCATGATGCTCGCCAGGGGTCAGGCGGCTGGTTCCTCGATCGCTTCCGCGGCCAGCAGCCGCTCGCGGATCTCGCGCAGGGCGATCGAGAGAGGCTTCTCCTGGACCCGGGTCTCGACCAGCGGCCCGACGTACTCAAGGAGTCCCTCGCCGAGCTGCGCGTAGTAGGCGTTAATCTGGCGCGCCCGCTTAGCCGCCATGATGACGAGCCGGTACTTGCTGTCCACGACTCCGAGAAGTTCGTCGATCGGCGGATTGGTAATGCCTTCCAGGGCGGGAGTCCCTGCCACGTTGCGCCTTCCGTAAAGGTATAAGTCAGCGGTAATCAAGGTTACCAGCTCACGGCAGACGTCCTCGACGGATGTGTTGACGAGGGTGACGTCGAATTCTTTCTCTGCCGCCAGCTCAATGACGGCCGCGTCCAGCCGGGCCTTGATCACATCGGGCGGCTCGGTGCCGCGGCCGGTCAGCCTGCGGACCAGCTCGTCCCAGGACGGCGGCGCGAGGAACACCAGGCGCGCGTCGGGCACGGCCTGGCGCACCTGCCGCGCGCCCGCCAGGTCGATCTCCAGCAGGACGGGCACCCCGGCGGCGAGCTTCTGCTCGACCGGCGCGCGCGGCGTGCCGTGCCGGAGGTTCACGTAGGGCGCCCACTCCAGCAGTTCGCCGGCCGCGAGCATGCGGTCGAACTCGCGGTCGTCCACGAAGTAATAGTCGCGGCCCTCCACCTCGCCGGGCCTCGGCCGCCGGGTGGTCACCGACACCGACATCCAGAGCTGGAGATCGGCTTTCCGAAGCCGCGCGGCCACGGTCGTCTTGCCGACGCCAGAGGGGCCGGAGAGCACGGTCAGCCGGGCCCGGCTGCCGGACGATGCCGGCAGGCATGGTCCGGAACCGGGCGGCATGGCCGTGTCTCCGCGCCCACCCACTGCGTCGTCGGATTCGGTCAGATATCACCGCCGAATTCGGTCTCAAGCGACGCCCGCTGGTTGGCGCCAAGACCACCAACGCGCCGGGATTCCGCAATGCCGAGCCGCTCCATGATCTGCTTAGCGCGGACCTTGCCCACGCCAGGCATTGACTCAAGCAGGGCGGAAACCTTCATCTTGCCGATTACATCGTCGGACTTGCCCTCTTTGAGCACCTGGGGCAGGCTCGTCGCGCCGCGCTTGAGGCGATTCTTCACCTCGGCACGCTCCTTGCGAGCCCTGGCAGCCTTCTCCAGGGCCGCCGCGCGCTGCTCGGGTGTAAGGGGAGGAAGAGCCACGCCGTTCACCTCGGGTTTCGTATCGAAAAACTCACTCGGGAGGGGAAACTAGCGAGTTCAGCGCGCCACGGCAACGCGAACCCCCGTTTGTCGTGTCACAAATTACCCTGAACTACCATCCGCTAATGACCGAATACTAACAGTTACGGCACCAGGCCAG
>DASXZD010000033.1:0-34433 GCA_036502085.1 Streptosporangiaceae bacterium | reverse complement strand
GCTGCATCCGGATGAATCCGCCCAGCCCGTTCAGTTGCTTCTGCCAGCGGTCGTCGGCCGCATCGCCTGGGTCGGCGGGGTTGCTTGCGCCTGCTGAGCCGGCGGTGCTGGCTGCACCGGCCGGATTCGCTTGGCCCTCTGTGTTGTCTGCGGATTCCCTGCTCGTCATGGGCTTGATCTCCAGGACAGCATTGACGCCTGCTTGATATACCGATCAATCGTACGTGCGCCCCAGTATTCGGGGTACCTGGCCGGGCCCGCAGGCCATGGGCCTGCCGGCCAGCCGAGGCGCCCGGCCGCACGAGGTGCTGGCCGCGTTCGTCGAAGAGATGAAGGCCACCGGCTTCGTCGCCGATCCACCCAAACGCCATCGGATCGCAGGCGCGATCGTGGCACCCGCCGCCATCTGACGCACCGTATCTCACATTGTGAGACGCGAGACTCACTTATCATGCGTTCTGTCACGGAAACCGGGACAAAACACTCCTGTTTTCGAACATACTGCGTGATAAGGCGAAACGATCAGCGAAGGTGCGATCTGGGCCGCGTGCTTGTGTCCAGTATGTGAGACGCAGCCGTGATCCTGCGACAGCAGCACCTGGACGGAGGGAGATCCGGGCGCAGCATCGGGAGGCGAGGTCAGCGGGCGAGGACCAGGTAGGCGAAGCCGAGGACGCCTCGGTGAGATCATCATCATCCATCCCCAACAGGATTCCCTGCCACCCCCGCCCCAGGCGATCGGTTTTCCTCCCCGAGCGGAGCGCATCCGATGAACGGGAAGGATTTTGGCCGTCCTGGCGGCCAAAATCCTTCACCTTGGTGCCTGGCGACCGCGAGCCAACCGGGGAAGCGCCCGCGCCTCGGGCAACCAGCAGCGGGCTACGGCGCGCTGCCGCCTGTTCAGCCTGGTTGTCACGTTGATGAGCCTAAGTTCCTGCCGCCTCGCCCGGCAATGCCCGGCCATCGGCACGAACCGATGAGCGCGCACCGATGAGTTTGCCCCGGCGGCCAGGTACGTACCGGTGAGCAAAGACGCGGACGGCCAGCGACCGGGAGGTCACGTGCGTACCAAGAGAAAATTCTCATCAACATCGGCCCAGCGATGGGTGCTCGCCCTGACCTCGGTCGCGTCGTTCATGGTCGGCCTGGACATCCTGGTCGTGACCACTGCGCTGAGCACGATCAGGCACCAGCTCGGCGCGTCGATCGGAGAGCTCGAGTGGATCGTCAACGCGTACACGCTGAGCCTCGCCGTGCTGCTGCTGACGGCCTCGGCGCTGGGTGACAGGTTCGGCCGGCGCCGGCTGTTCATCGCCGGGATAGGCCTGTTCACCGTGGCCTCGGCGGCATCCGCGCTCGCCCCCGGCATCGGCTGGCTGATCGTCGCCCGGGCGGTCCAGGGCGCAGGAGCCGCCATGCTCATGCCGCACGCCATGGTCCTGCTCGGCGCCGCGTACCCGCCGGAGCGGAGGGCCAAGGCGCTAGGAGTTTTCAGCGGCGTGGTCGGCCTGGCCATCCTGGGCGGCCCGATCGTGGGCGGTGCGGTGGTCCAGGGTCTGGCCTGGCAGTGGATTTTCTGGCCGAACGTCCCGATCGGACTCCTCCTCATCCCGCTGGTCTTCCGTCGGGTCGAGGAAAGTCACGGACCCACGGCCCGGCTGGACATCGGCGGCCTGATGCTGGCGACCGGGGCCGCGCTCGGCCTGGTCTGGGGACTGATCAGCGGGAACTCATCCGGCTGGGGGAGCCTGGAAGTGATCGCGTCGCTGGCCGGCGGGGCGGTGCTCGCGGCGGGGTTCGTGGCCTGGGAGCTGCGGGCGAGCGCGCCGATGCTGTCGATGCAGTTCTTCCGCTCCCGGTCGTTCTCCGCTGGCAATGTGGCGTCCTTCCTGATGTTCGGCTCGGTCTTCGGCGGAGCGTTTTTCTTCGCGCAGTTCCTGCAAGTCACCTTGGGCTACGGGCCACTCGGCGCCGGGCTGCGCCTGGCGCCATGGACGGTTGCCCTGTCCCTGGTCGCGCCGGTCGCGGGATCCTGGATCAACCGGGTCGGCGAGCGGCCGCTCATGGTCGGCGGCCTGCTCATGCAGGCGGCCGGATTCGGCTGGATTGCCCTGATCGCGCGGCCCGGCCTGGCCTATCCGGCCATGATCGCGCCGATGCTGCTGGCCGGCTGCGGCGTTTCGATGGCGATGCCCGCCACCCAGAACTCGGTCATCAGCGCGGTGCCGCCCGTCGCGATGGGCAAGGCGTCAGGCACGTATAACATGCTGCGGCAGCTCGGCGGCGCGTTCGGGATCGCGATCCTGGCCGCGGTATTCAGCGCCGGGGGCAGCTACGCCTCCCCGCAGGCGTTCAGCAACGGCTTCACCCGGGCCACCGGCGTCGCAGCCCTGCTGTCGCTCGCGGCCGCCGCGGCCGGCCTGTGGCTCCCCGGCCGCCGCGAGTCCGCCCGCCGCGAGTCCGTTCACCGCGAGCCCGCGACCCGGCCAGCCCAGACGGACCGGCCGAGGGAGCGGCAAACCGCGGGCAAGCAGTAGGCGGCAAGATGGAGGACACGATGGTGGTGCAGACGGACTTCATGCTGGCGGCCGACCCGTTCCGGCGGGAACTGCTCGCCCACTGCTACCGGATGCTCGGCTCCGTGCACGAGGCCGAGGATCTGGTGCAGGAGACCTACCTGCGGGCCTGGCGCGCCTACGCCGGATTCGACGACGAGCGGGCGAGCTTGCGCACCTGGCTGTACCGGATCGCGACCAACGCCTGCCTGACCACGCTGAAGGGCCGCGGCAGGCGGCCGATGCCGTCCGGGCTCGGCGGCCCCGGTGACCCGGAACAGCCGCTCCAGCAGCGGCCCGAAGTCCCCTGGCTGCAGCCGCTGCCCAACGCGCTGGTCGATCCGCCGCCGGGCGATCCGGCGGCGATCGTCGCCTTCAGGGCGAGCGTCAGGCTCGCCTTCATCGTCGCCTTGCAGCACCTGCCCGCCCGGCAGCGGGCGGTGCTGATCCTGCGCGATGTGCTGGCCTGGCCGGCCGCCGAAGTCGCCGACCTGCTCGGCACCACGACCGTGGCGGTCAACAGCGCGCTGCAGCGTGCGCACGCCCAGCTTGCGCGGGTGTCGCCCGCCGAGGACCGGGTCGCCGAGCCGGCCGAGCCGGAGCAGCGCGAGCTGCTCGACCGGTACGTCACGGCCTTCGTCAGCAGCGACGTGACCGCCCTGCAGCAGTTGCTCGCCGAGGATGTCGTCCTGGAGATGCCGCCCTACCTGGAGTGGTTCTCCGGCCGGGCCGCGGTCATCAGTTTCCTGCAGGCCAAGGTGCCGCCCTTCCAGCGGGCCATGCTGCTGATCCCGTCCGGCGCCAACGGCCAGCCGGCCGCCGCGTCCTACCGGCGCGGCACCGATGGACGGCTGCACGCGCACTCGGTGTACGTGCTCACGATCACGGCGGCGGGCATCGAGCGCATCACGGCGTTCCTGGACCCGGGCCTGTTCCCGGCGTTCGGCCTGCCGCCCGTCCTGCCCGCGACCTCGCCCACGCCCTGAAGCCAGAAAGTGCTTTTTGCCGAACGGTTCCAACCCGGACCGCTCCGCAGTTCCGCCCGCGCCCTGGCCGCATAACTGGTACCGGTGAACGGTAAGAAGAGATCATGACCGCGGAAGGCCGGACCGATGAGCCTTGAGGAGTACCGGGGCAAGCGGAACCCGGCGCGCACGCCGGAGCCGATGCCAAGCGCTGACCCCGAAGGCGGCCAGGCCGACGGCGGGATCTTCGTCGTCCAGGAGCATCACGCCCGCGCGCTGCACTGGGACCTCCGGCTGGAGCGCGACGGCGTGCTCGTCTCCTGGGTGGTGCCGAAGGGCATCCCGGATGATCCCGGCCGCAACCATCTCGCCAAGCACACCGAAGATCACCCGCTCGCCTACGCCGACTTCGCCGGCGTCATCCCGCGGGGCCAGTACGGCGCCGGCACGATGAGCATCTGGGACCGCGGCCGGTACGAGCTGGTCAAATGGGCGCCGGACGAGGTCAAGGTGGTGCTGCACGGCCGCCGGCTGTCCGGCGGCTTCGCGCTGTTCCGCACCCGCGGCGACGACTGGATGATCCACCGGGAGCGGGTGCCGCCGCCGGACTGGGTGGCCCCGATGATGGCCGTCAGCGACAAGCTGCCGCCCGACGACGACGCCTGGGCGTTCGAGATGAAGTGGGACGGCGTGCGCACCTCGGCCTACCTGTCCGGCGGCCGGCTGCAGCGGCTGATGTCGCGCACCGGCCGGGACGTCACGGCGGCCTACCCGGAGCTGCGCGGGCTGGGCGCGGCGGCGGGCTCGCGGCAGATGGTGCTGGACGGCGAGATCGTGGCGTTCGACCAGGGACGGCCGAGCTTCGAGACGCTGCAGCCGCGGATGCACGTGACCTCGCCCGCGCAGGCCGCGCACCTGGCCGCCAAGATCCCGGTGACCTACCTGGTGTTCGACCTGCTGCACCTGGACTGGCGGCCGACGCTCGCGCTGGCGTACCGGGAGCGCCGCGAGCTGCTCGACGGGCTGGGGCTGGCCGGGCCGTCCTGGCAGACCCCGCCCTCGTTCACCGGCGCGGCGGGCGCGGACGTGCTCGGCGCGGCGGTCGCCCAGGGCCTGGAGGGAGTCGTGGCCAAGCGGCTGGACGCACCGTACCGGCCGGGCGCCCGCTCCGCGACCTGGCGCAAGGTCAAGCACGAGTTCGGCCAGGAGGCCGTGGTGGGCGGGATCAACCCCGGCCAGGGCCGCCGGGCCGGGCGGATCGGCTCGCTGCTGGTCGGCGTGCAGACGCCGCAGGGCCTGGCGTACGCGGGCCGGGTCGGCACCGGGTTCAACGACCTGGCGCTGCGGCTGCTGGGCGAGCGGCTGTCGCCGCTGCGCCGCCAGACCAGCCCGTTCGCCACGCCGGTGCCGGCCGAGCTGGCGCGCGACGTGCTCTGGGTCGAGCCCGTGTGCGTGATCGAGGTCGCGTTCACCGGCTGGACCGCGGCGGGCCGGATGCGGGCCCCGTCCTACCGGGGGATCCGCACCGACAAGGACCCGGCCGACGTCGTCAGGGAGCAGTGATCAGCCCCCCGGAAGAAGCCAGCATGGCCCGCACCAGGGAAGATGGGGTCATGCGTCTTCCCGTGAACCCGCCGGTCGCGCCGATGCTGGCCAAGCCGGTCGACCAGATTCCCGACGGCCCCTACTGCTTCGAGCCCAAGTGGGACGGCTTCAGGTCGATCATCTTCAGGGACTCGGACGAGGTCGAGATCGGCAGCAGGAACGAACGGCCGATGACCCGCTACTTCCCCGAGCTGGTCGCGGCGATCACCGCGCAGCTGCCGGAGCGGTGCGTGATCGACGGCGAGATCGTCGTCCCGGACGGCGCGGGCCGGCAGCTGGACTTCGACGCGCTGCTGCAGCGGATCCATCCCGCGGCCAGCCGGGTGGACCTGCTGGCCCAGCAGACCCCGGCGCACTTCATCGCCTTCGACCTGCTCGCGCTCGGCGACGCCGACCTGACCGGTCAGCCGTTCGAGCAGCGCCGCGCCGCGCTCGAGCGGGCCCTGGCCGGCGTCGCGGCCCCGATCCACCTGACCCCGGTGACCACCGACCGCGGCCAGGCCGCCGAGTGGTTCAGCCAGTTCGAGGGGGCCGGGCTCGACGGGCTGATCGCCAAGCCGCTGAGCATGACCTACCAGCCGGACAAGCGGATCATGTTCAAGGTCAAGCACGAGCGCACGGCCGACTGCGTGGTGGCCGGCTACCGGCTGCACAAGAGCGGCGACGACGCGATCGGCTCGCTGCTGCTCGGCCTGTTCAACGAGGCCGGCGACCTGGCCAGCGTCGGCGTGGTCGGCGCCTTCCCGATGGCCCGCCGCAAGGAGCTGTTCACCGAGCTGCAGCCGCTGGTCACCACCTTTGACGATCACCCGTGGAACTGGGCCAGGCAGGAGGCGGGCACCCGGACCCCGCGCAAGGCCGAGAACAGCCGGTGGAACGCGAAGAAGGACCTCTCGTTCGTGCCGCTGCGGCCCGAGCGCGTCGTCGAGGTGCGCTACGACCACATGGAGGGCGTGCGCTTCCGGCACACCACCCAGTTCGTCCGCTGGCGCCCCGACCGGGAGCCCCGGTCCTGCCGCTACAGCCAGCTCGAGGAGCCGGTCAGTTACGACCTCGCCGAGATCCTCGCGCTCAAGAGCACGTAAGCCCGGCCCCCGGCAGGCGCGAAGGGCGTCAGGAAAATTTGCTTCCGAACGGGGAGGTGCTAATGCACTTCATACGCCTGGAGCGGGTGCTACCGAATCGCGCAGCACCAGTGTCATCGGCTCGCGGATCAGCACGTCGGCGGCGGGCGCCCGTTCGATCCGGTCGATGAGCGCGTCCACCGCGGTCGCGCCCAGCTCGGCGAGCGGCATGCACACGCTGGTCACCGGGACGTCGAGGTAGGCCAGCAGGTCGTCCTCGTCGAAGCTCACCACCGACATCGCGCCCGGCACCTGAATGCCGGCCTGCCGCAGCGCCGCCAGCACGCCGAAGACCTGGTTCAGGCTGCCCACCCCGCAGGCGGTGGGCAGCGCGTCGCGCTGCAGCAGCCGGACGGCCGCCTCCCAGCCGCCCTTCTCGGTCGGCACGGCATGCCGCACGGTCAGCCCGATGCCGCGCGCGGCGCAGATCCGCCGGGCGGCCTGCACCCGGCGGTGCACCGTGTCCACGTCCGCCAAGCTGTCGATCAGCGCGATCGAGCTGTGCCCGAGCCCGGTCACGTGGTCGATGAACAGCCGCATCGCGCTCGCCTCGTCCATCACGACGTCGTGCCCGGGCCGCGGGCCGCGGCGGTTGACGTAGACGTGCGGCACGCCGGGCTCACCGGCCGCGTGCTCGGCAATCCGCAGCGAGGTGGCGATCAGCAGCCCGTCGGCCCGCATCTCGTCGATCAGGTACCGGTAGTGCGCAGGCGGCCTGGGCTCCTCGGTCGGCTCCTCCAGCATCATCACCATGTAGCCGCGCTCGGCCGCCCGGCGCAGCGCGCCGCGCTGGATCCTGACCCAGATCGGATTGCGCAGCAGCGGGATGACGAAGACGAGCGCCCCGGTCCTGGACCGCTTGAGCGCCCGGGCCAGCGCGTTCGGGCGGTAACCCTGCTGCCGGGCGGCCTGCAGGATCCGCTCGTGGGTCTCCGGCCTGACCGACTGGGTGGGATCACCGTTGAGCACCCGGGACACCGTTGAGTGGTGCACGCCGGCCGCGGCGGCGATGTCGACGAGCCGGGGCGGGCGGTCCGGCCCTCTGGTCACACCGCCTCCGCGATCGTGCGGGTCAGCAGGATCACCGCGCAGAACGAGCGGTAGACCGCCAGCAGATCGTCGCCGGCGATCACGATCTCGCGCAGGCCGGCCCGCTGCACGCCGCGCACCCAGGTCGCCGCCTCCGCGATGTCGGTGGTCCTGACGGTGATCTCCAGCGTGGCGACCGGGCCGAGCGGCGGCAGAGCGGCCTGGCCGGCGGCGGCCACCGCCTGCTCGGCGACCTCACGGATCAGCGCGCAGGCCCGGTCCGGGTGCAGGCTGTGCGCCGCCAGCCTGCTGACCGGCTCCTTCACCACTGCCGCGCGGATCCCCGGCAGCAGGGCGGCGGTCTCCTCGCAGGCGACCCGGTCGCCGGTCACCAGCACTACCGGCACGCCGTAGTGCGCGGCGACCAGCGCGTTGATCCCCGCCTCGCCGGTCACCGTCCCGTTCAGCCTGGCTTCCGCGACCGCGCGCGGGTTATAGGTGTGCGACAGCCCGGCGGGCGCGCCCACCGAGCCGTGGTAGGAGACGAACAGCACCGCGTCGAAGCTGTCGTCAAGCCCCTGCATCATGTACAGCGGCTTGTGCCGGCCCGAGATGTAGGACGCCTGGCCGGCCAGCGCCCGCGGCGGCAGGTTGCGCATCAGCGAGTGCGAGTCGTTGACCACGATTTCGGTGCCGCCGCCCGCCAGCGCGCCCTCGATGGCAGCATTGACCTCAGCCAGCAGCAGTTCCCGCCCGGCCGCCGCCTGCGGTTCGTCGCCGACGCACTGCTCCCAGTCAACGACGCCCGCCGTGCCTTCCATATCACTCGACAGGAAGATCTTCATCGCGGCACTCCCTTCCGGATATAACAGGAACCGCCCTAATCCTTGCGCATGTGTTACAGCTAAGTCCGGGCAGGCCGGTACTCCCGGCCGCAACCGCGAGGAAGGAACCGTACATGGCCGCCACGGTGATCCGCCGCACGCTTGATCTCGCCGGGCTCGACGTGCCCGTGGTGGAGGTCACCGGCGCGCTCGACGGTCCCACGCTCACGGTGATCGCCGGGGTGCACGGCTGCGAGTACGCGCCGATGGCCGCGGTACGCCGCTGGACCGCCGAGCTGAAGCCGGACCGGCTGCGCGGCCGGGTGCGGGCGGTGCCGGTGCTGAACCTGCCGGCCTTCGAGGCGCGGTCGCCGTTCGTCGTGCCGCAGGACGGCAAGAACCTCAACCGCTGCTTTCCCGGCGACCCGGCAGGAACGCTCGCCGAGCGGCTGGCCCATGCGGCGTTCACCCAGCTCATCGAGGGCTCGGACGCGGTGGTTGACGCGCACGCGGGCGACCTGCCCGAGGCGCTGGAGCCGTTCGCGTTCTACGACGCGGGGCCGGCGCAGGCGCGGGCCCGTGAGCTCGCCGTCGGGTACGGGTTCCGCTACGTCATCCGGCAGCAGCCCGGCCCCGGCCAGACGGTGGCCGGCTCGACCAGCGCGGCCGCCGCGGCGATCGGCGTGCCCGCGGTGATCGCCGAGGCCGGCGGCTGCGGCCTGCTCGACGACGCGGCCGTCGGACTGCACGTGCGCGGGCTGTACCGGGTGCTCGACCTGCTGGGTATGGCGCGCGGCGGTGCGTACTGGGAAGACGACCGGCTGCCCGTCTACCTGGACCGGTTTATCTGGCTGCGCTGCGGCCAGGCTGGCTGGTGGCAGCCGCGCGTCAGGGTCGGCGACCAGGTCACCGAGGGGCAGATGATCGGCTCGGTGACCAGTATCGACGGCGCCACCGTGCTGGAGGAGGTGCGGGCCCCGGCCGACGGCGTGCTGCTGTTCCTGACCAGTTCGCCCGCCGTGGCCAGTGACGGCCTGCTGCTGGGGCTCGGCGCTCGATGATCTGGGGTGGGCCGCGTGCGTTCGGCAAAATCGCCTTTAATCTTGTGGCCGGACCCAGCGGCTACGCGTGGAGCACGTAGTCGCTAAATCCCGGTAAGCTGTGTGGCGACCCCGGCGGAGTAGCTCAGACAGGCAGAGCAAGCGGCTCATAATCGCTGTGTCGCCGGTTCAAGTCCGGCCTCCGCTACGAGAGTGCTGCTCGGTGGCTGCACCACCTTCGCAGTACCTTGATTCTTACCCGGGGGGGCGACCTTCGGCCCTCCGGACCCCCCGATGCGGGGCTTCGCCCCGCACGGCGGGTCCCGCGTCGAGTTCGTGTGTTGTTTGTTTGTCGATTTGGAGGAGGCACTCCACGTGGCTGCTACTGACGTCAGGCCTAAGATCACGCTGGCCTGCCAGGAGTGCAAGCACCGCAACTACATCACCCGGAAGAACCGGCGTAACGACCCGGACCGGATGGAACTGAAGAAGTACTGCCCCAACTGCCGCTGCCACCGGCCGCACCGCGAGACGCGCTAAGCGGGCGGGCCGCGATGGCGGTCAACCAGGACTACGTGGGGCGGAGCTTCGGCGCCGGGCCGCCGTACGAGGTCAGCCGGGTCAAGATCGCGGAGTTCGCCGACGCGATCGGTGACCCGAGCCCGCTGTACCGCGACCGCGACGTGGCCCGCGCGGCCGGTCATCCCGATGTGATCGCGCCGCCAACGTTCGCCATCGTGATCAGCATGGCCAGCAGCGGGCGGGTCATCGCCGACCCCGGGCTCGGGCTCAACTACGCGATGGTGGTGCACGGCGAGCAGCGGTTCGAGTACACCCGGCCGATCCGGGCTGGCGACGTGCTCACCGCGACGTCCACGATCGCCGGCATCAGGCAGGTCAGGGACCTCACGATGCTCACGACCAGCACCGATATCCATACCGTCGACGGCGAGCACGTCTGCATCGCCCTGTCGACGCTGGTAGAGCGGGGCGGAGGCGAGCCAGCATGAGCGTGAGGTATGCCGCCGTCGACAAGGGCACCGAGATCGCGGCCGTGACCTACCCGGTCAGCCGGCTCAGCCTGGTCAAGTACTGCGGCGCGTCCGGCGACTTCAACGTCATCCACTGGAACGAGCGAATCGCGCGCTCGGTGGGCCTGCCGAACGTGATCGCGCACGGCTTGTTCAGCATGGCGCAGGCCGGCCGGTTCGTCACCGACTGGGCAGGCCACTCGGCCGTGGTGCTGGAGTTTGGCGTCAGGTTCTCCGCGCCGGTCGTCGTGCCCGACGACGACCAGGGCGCGACGATCGAGGTCAGCGGCATCGTCGAGGAGAAGCTCGACGACAACCGGGTGGCGCTGGCCCTCACCGCGCGCTCCGGTGACGCCAAGGTGCTCACCCGGGCCCGCGCGGTCGTCAGGCTGCCCTGACCTGTTCTCCCTTCAGCCCGCCGGAGGCAGCCATGGATCGCCAGGTCAAGTACACGCTCGCCGAGTCCGATCTGCCCGCGCGGTGGTACAACATCGTGCCGGATCTGCCGGCCCCGCCCCCGCCGCCGCTGCATCCGGGCACCGGCCAGCCGGTCGGCCCGGACGACCTCGCGCCGCTGTTCCCCGCCGCGCTGATCGCGCAGGAAGTGTCCGGGGACTCCTACATCGACATCCCGGTCGACGTGCAGGATGTCTACCGGCTGTGGCGGCCGACGCCGCTGTTCCGGGCGCGGCGGCTGGAGCGTGACCTGGGCACGCCCGCGCGGATCTACTACAAGTACGAGGGCGGCAGCCCGGCCGGATCGCACAAGCCCAACACCGCGGTGCCGCAGGCGTACTACAACGCCGCCGAGGGCGTGCGGCGGATCACCACCGAGACCGGCGCGGGCCAGTGGGGCAGCGCGCTCGCGTTCGCCTGCGCGCAGTACGGGCTGGACCTCGAGGTGTGGATGGTGCGCGCTTCCTACGACCAGAAGCCGTACCGCAAGATGCTGATGGAGACCTACGGCGCGACCGTGCACCCCAGCCCGTCGCCGCTCACCGCGTCGGGCCGCGCGGTGCTGGCCGACACCCCCGACTCGACCGGCAGCCTGGGCATCGCCATCAGCGAGGCGGTGGAGATGGCGGCGGCCGACGGCGCGGCCAGGTACGCGCTGGGCAGCGTGCTCAATCACGTGCTCATGCACCAGACGGTCATCGGCGACGAGGCGCTCAAGCAGATGGCGCAGGCCGGCGACGCGCCGGACCTGATCGTCGGCTGCACCGGCGGCGGCTCCAACTTCGCCGGGCTGACGTTCCCGTTCCTGCGCGAGAAGCTGGCCGGCCGGATGAACCCGGTGATCCGCGCGGTCGAGCCCGCCGCCTGCCCGTCGCTGACCCGGGGGGTGTACGCCTACGACTTCGGGGACACGGCGGGGCTCACCCCGCTGCTCAAGATGCACACGCTGGGCCACGGCTTCGTGCCCGACCCGATCCACGCCGGCGGGCTGCGGTACCACGGCATGTCCCCGCTGCTGTCGCACATCTACGAGCTAGGCCTGATCGAGGCGGTGGCCAAGCCGCAGTCCGAATGCTTCGCGGCCGGCCTCAGGTTCGCCAGGACCGAGGGCATCGTGCCCGCGCCGGAGCCGGCGCACGCGCTCGCCGCCTGCATCGAGGAGGCGCTGCGCTGCAAGGAGACCGGTGAGGAGAAAGTCATCCTGACCGCGCTGTGCGGCCACGGCCTGCTGGATCTCAGCGCCTACGCGAGCTATCAGGCGGGTGAGGTGACCGACTTTGAGCTGCCGGAAGACGCGCTCATCGAAGCGCTCACCGGGCTGCCCGACGCCGGGTGACTTGACGCCGGGTGACTTGACGCCGGGTGACTCAGCGCCGCGGCCCCGGACGCAGCGGCAGCACGATCAGGTATGCGGCCACCGCGGCCGCCAGCCCGGCCAGCGCGATCCACGGTGACGCCGTGGCCGCCGCGGACAGCGCCAGCAGCAGCACCCCGGCCGCGGCCAGCCCGGCCAGCGCGGCCGGGGTCAGCCGCAGCAGCCAGCGCCGCAGGTCGGCCCCGCCCGGCCGGGCCGGTGCGTCCAGCAGCAGCAGGTAGACCAGCAGGAGCAGGCCCTCGCCCGCCAGCGCGGCCATGCCGAGCTTCGCCGACGCGCACTCGATGACCGCGGCCATCGCGGCCAGCGCCCCGAAGCCGCCCGACACCTCCCGCGGCGCCAGCGCGGCGGCCAGCACCGCGACCAGCCCGATGTCGGAGACGGTCAGCGCCCAGGCGGGCTCGGAGCCGATCGGGATGCCCACCATCACCCGGCCGATGATGGCCATCACGACCCGCAGGATGACGACCTCGCGCGGCACTCCGATGCGGAGCCACAGCGCGGCCAGGCGCTGCCGCTTGGCGCCCGGCTTGGCCTCGGGCTGACCGGCTTCCGGCGGGCTGGTTGCTGGCCTGGCTCCGGGCGGCACGGGCCGACGGCGGCGCCTGATCATGCCGTTCATGACGCGGACGCCATCATCATCGCCGCCGTCCGGCCGCTACCGGGATGCGCCTGACCGGCGCCATCACGGTGTCGAGCTCGTCGTCCTCGCCCCAGGTGACCACCGGGATGCCCGAGCTCGTCAGGCCCGCCCGCAGCACGTCGCGGTCGAGCCGCCACAGCCGCAGTCCCAGCTCGCTCGTCTTGGACCGGTCGGTCGGCTCCGGTTCCTGCCGCAGCACGTCCACCACCACCAGCGAGAAGCCTCGCGCCCGCAGGTCGGAGACCACGCTCAGGACGCGCGGGTCGACCAGCGGGGAGAACAGCACGACCAGCGCCCCCGGCGGCAGCGCGGTGCGCGGAATCCGGTTCAGGTCGGGCATGATCGCGCTCTCGTAGCGCAGCTCGAGGACCATCTCGGCGATCCGGTAGAACTGCCGCTCGCCGGGAGCGGGGCCGAGCCAGCGGAGCATGCCGCCGAGCGTCACCACGCCGACCCGGTCGCCGGTGCGCAGGTAGGCGGTGGCGAGCGCGGCGGCACCGTGCACGGCCGTGTCGACCGTGCTGTCGCCGGACGGCCCGATCTCGGAGAACGAGTCGACCATGACTACCAGGTCCGCGGCCCGCTGCGCGGTCCGCTGGTTGACGTGCAGTTCGCCGCGGCGGGTGGTGGCCGCCCAGTTCAGGTCGCGGAGCTTGTCGCCCGGCAGGTACGGCCGGACGCCGGCGAACTCGATGCCCTCGCCCGCGGCCCGGCCGGTGTGCTCGCCGATGCGGCGCAGCAGGTCGGGCGGCACCAGCCTGGCCCGCGCGCTGCGCGGCCGCGGGTACACATCGACCGAGCCGGCCGGCAGCCTGATCGTGGCCGACCACACGCCGCCGAGGCTGCGGAGCCTGATGCGGACCGTTCCGAGCGACTGCCGGCCCCAGACGTCAGGGCCTGCCGTCCACCGCGCCTCGGCGTGATCGGCGTGCATCACGGTCTGCGTGCGGCGGCCCGACACCAGCCGCAGCCGCTCCGGCAGGTCCAGCCGGATCGAGATCTCGTCCATCACGTCGCCGGGTGCCGCGGTGACGATCAGCTCGATCTGTTCGCCCTCGAAGCAGCGCTCGGGCGACGCCACAATCGTGATCTCGGCGATCTCGGGGCGGCGGCCGCGCGGGGCGACGGCGAGCCCGGCCAGCAGCGGGGCCGCCAGCAGCATCAGCACGGCGTGCTCGCTGATCAGCGCGATCGCCAGGGCCAGCAGCGCGACCGTGGACCGGCGCAGGAAGCCGCGGCCAGGGCGCCAGCGAGCCGGGCACCTCAAGGCCCTGGCCCGCCGACCGCCGCCTGCGCCCGCGGCACGGGCAGCTGCCCGAGAATCTCCGTCACGATGGCCTCGCCGGTCACCTGCCTGACCCACATCTCCGGGCGGAGCACGAGCCGGTGCGCGAGCGCGGCCACCGTGACCGCCTTGATGTCCTCCGGCGCGACGAACTCGCGCCCCTCGAGCACCGCGTGGCCCCGGGCCAGCTGCACGATGGCGAGCGTCCCGCGCGGGCTGGCGCCGACCATCACCTGCGGATGGTTCCTGGTCGCCGCGACCAGGTCCACCACGTAGCCGAGCACGTCGGCGGCGACGTGCACCAGCTCCAGCGACTCGCGCATGGCCAGCAGCCCGGTCGCGTCGATGACCTGCCGCGGCTGCGGCGGGGCGGAGCCGCGTTCCAGCCGCCGCCGGATCATCTCTGCCTCGCCGTCGTGATCCAGGTAGCCCAGCCTGACCCGGGCGATGAACCTGTCCAGCTGGGCTTCGGGCAGCGGGTAGGTACCCTCGTACTCGATCGGGTTGTCGGTGGCCAGCACCACGAACGGCGCGGCCAGCACGTGGGTCTCGCCGTCCACGCTGACCTGGCCCTCGCCCATCGCCTCCAGCAGCGCGGCCTGGGTCTTCGGCGGGGTGCGGTTGATCTCGTCCGCGAGCAGCAGGTTGGTGAACAGCGGCCCGGGCCGGAAGGCGAGCTCTCCGGTGCGGGGATTGAGCACCGGGGCGCCGGTCAGGTCGGCCGGCAGCATGTCCGGCGTGAACTGGACCCGGGTGAACTCCAGCCCGAGCGTGGCCGCGAACATCCGCGCGAGCAGCGTCTTGCCCAGCCCCGGCAGGTCCTCGATCAGGATGTGGCCGCCGGCCAGGATGCCGAGCAGCACCATCGTGACCGGCTCCCGCTTGCCCACGATGACCCGCTCCACCTCGGCCATGATCCGCGCGCACTGCGCCGCGGTGCCGTCCTGCCCGCTGCTCACAGCTCCTCCAGCCTGCTGATGACGCGGGCCACGGTAGCCAGGCTCACGCCGGGGGCATCACTATCCTGCGAAGGCGGTGCCGACGGATCGGCGAGCGGCCACAGGTCCTCGCCGATGAGCGCCTTAGCCTGCTCCGGCCTGACCGCGGCGTCCACTCCGTACCGCTCAGCCAACCGGGCGGCGACCAGCCTGGCAAGCAGCGGGCGGACACCGTGATCGTAATGCCGCCTGGACAGCTCGGACCAGCCGAGATCGGCGCAGATCTTCCGGTAGCCGGGGAAGTCCGACCGGCTGGCTTCCGGCGCCGGGGAGCGGTCTCGCCAGACGATGCGGGGCCGTCCTTCGGCGCGCGGGACGGCGGCCCGCGCCGCGAGGATCGCGAGCATGGCGATTACGGTGCCGCCGATCACGATCCCGGCCGGCCCCGCGGTGACGTAGGCGGCGGCCAGGCCGCCCGCGGCCGCCACCGCGAGAGCCGTCATGATGCCCCGCCAGGTCCGGCGGCGCTGCCCGTCGATCGCCGCGACGTCCGGCTGGCGGTTCACTGTGGGACCCCGGCGGCGGCGCTGCCTGTCGGTCGCCTCGGGTACTGCTGGCGGGTCACCGCGCGGTTCACTGTGTGGCCTCGGCGGCGGCGCCGGCCTCGGCCGGGGCGGCCGCCTCGGCTTGCGCGGTGGCCAGGTCGGATCTGAGGCGGGCGAGGGCGTCTTGCGCCGCCGCGCGTTCCCCCTCCGCCATGGCCCGGCGGCCGTAGCGAGCCTCCCGGAACAGCCCGGTCAGCTCGCTCGCGGCGGTCGAGCGGACCAGCCCGCCCGCCACCGCCCGGTCCAGGATCTCGGCCGGGGTGTCCGCGGCGGACGGCGCGGCTCCGGCCCGGGCCAGCTGCTGCTCCATCGCCGCGTAACAGGCGATGATCGCCTCGCGCGGGTCGGGCACGTTCCGCATGGCGTCCTCGCCGGCCGACAGCGCATCCAGCAGCACGCTCTCGTCGTCTGGTTCCTCGGACTCGGCCGACGCGAAGGCCGCCTTGTGCCTGCGCCGCATCACGATGACGGCGATGACCAGCGCGACGAACCCGAGGATCATCCCCGTCACGATCGGCCACAGCCCGCCCGAGGCGTGCGTGACGGGAGCGGCCCTGCCGAAACCGAGGCCGGGCCGCAGCAGCGGCGCCTGCTGCCGGGGGTGCTTGTGCAGCAGGTCGCGGGTGAGCAGCCCGACCGGGCCGCCGAGGATGAGCACCAGGAACAGCACCAGGAGCAGCCGAGCCCACCAGGGGACGGCCGAGCTGTTGGTTTCCGAGCGGTCACGCTTGCGCTTGAGCCGCCGAAGCCGCATCATCATCCCGAAAATGACCATGCTGGCCACCAGCGTGATGCCGAGCGCGATGCCGAAGATGTCGTACAGGGCCGTTCCGCCGATCCTGGCCGCCCAGGAGTTTACCCCGGTGGCGGCGCCGCTGGCCGCACGCAGGCCGATCGCCGTGATCGCGCACAGGACGATGACGGCGGCGCCCCGGCGCAGCCGGGGCGACACGCGGGGCAGGTCCTGCTGCATGCGGCCTCCAGCCCTGGCAGGCACCCTCGTCAATACCAGCCCAGCCAGCCGGGAATGCTTACGGCTGGCAGCGAACGTCAGTGCTGCGTAGGGCGGGCCCGGCGGATCCCGCGGCCCGTTGCCGCCCATTCTGCCAGTCTTGCCTGGTGAGATTCTCCCCGCTTGTCCGCTCCTGGTCGGTGCCCGGCTTTCGGCCTCGGCCGGTGTCCGGCCTTCGGCCTCGCTGTCAAAGCTCGCGAACGGATCGGTAGCGGGTGACTACGGCTTCCAGTTGTTGTCCTCCACCGCCCGTTCCTCTCGCATGGGACGCTGCCGGTCAGTTGACCGGCGGGCATCCGTTCGGTTTGACGTCACTAACGGGATTCGCGGTACAACTCGTGACAAGCAGTCGCCGGGTGTGTACCGTACGTTGTTACATGGCGCCGTCTCTGGTAGTTCATCGGGATGTTCCGTAACTGGCAGGTTTGGTCTCTTCCGCGCCGCGTGCAATTCGCCGTGGTGCTTGTCGATGGTGCCGCCGTGGCCGTGTGGGCCCTCGTGTTGTTGTTCTACCCGATCCACGCGCGGGATATCGCAGGAATTGCCTGGTTTGCCGCATGTGCGATAGCTGGTGTGGAATCATCGCGGCGAGCGGAGCGGTTCCGCGAGCGGCATCGCGACATCCCGCACAAGTCGCTGAACGCGATGTGGTTCCTGCCCGCCGCGCTGCTGTTCCCGCCCGGGCTCGTCTGCCTGCTCGTCGCCGTTACCTACTGCTGGGTGTGGCTGCGGGTCGTACGGCACAGCCCGCACCGCTGGATGTACAACGGGGCCACGGTCATGCTCGGCTACGCGAGCGCCAGCGTCTTCTACCACGCGATAGCCGGCGAGCACGCCGGCCACATCGGGCTCCCGCACGGCTCCGGCATGCTGGCCGCCTGCTTCGTGGCCGGGGCGATCGCGCTGGCCGTCAACTTCTCCCTGGTCTCGGTCACGATCAGGCTGACCACGCCGGGAGCGTCGCTGCGGCAGCTATTCGGCGGCCCGTCACAGAACCTGACCGAAGCGGCCGCGGTGTGCCTGGGCATCCTGGGCGCGGCCAGCTACACGCTGCAGCCCTGGCTGGTCGTGGCCGGCGTGCCGGTGGCCGCGCTGTTGCAGCGCACGCTGCTGTTCTCCCAGCTGCAGCGGGCCGCGCACACCGACGCGAAGACCGGGCTCGCCACGGCCGCCTGGTGGCACGAGCTGGCCAGCAGGGAAGTCGAGCGCGCGCTGCGCCGCAGCGAGGAGGTATCGGTGCTGCTGGCCGACCTGGACCACTTCAAGCGCGTCAACGACACCTGGGGCCACCTGGCCGGTGATGTCGTGCTCGCCGCGGTGGCCAGCGAGTTCGCCGGCAACCTGCGAACCTATGACGTCGCCGGCCGGTTCGGCGGCGAGGAGTTCGTCGTGCTGCTGCCCGCCACCGGCCCGCTGCGCGCCCGCAGCGTCGCCGAGCGGCTCAGGCGCAGCATCGCCAGCATGGAGATAGCGGTGCTGGCCGGCGACGGCTCAGGCCGCGGAGTGCTCGCCGACCAGGTGACCGTCTCGATCGGCATCGCGGCCCTGCCCGCCCAGGCGCGGGATCTGACCGGGCTGCTCGCCCGCGCCGACATGGCGCTGTACGCCGCGAAGCAGGCGGGCCGCGACCTGGTCTGCTACCTCGACGGCCCCGGCGAGGAGTCGGGCGCGGTGCCTCCGGTGCCGGGCTGACCAACGGTGCTACCTCGACGGCCTGGGGGAGTCGGGCCCGGTGCCTCCGGTGCCGGGCTGACGAACGCCACCCCGGGCGGTGCCCGCCAGGCTCGGCCGCGGCCAGATCGTCGCCACCGCGAGCACGGCCAGCACGCCGGCCAGCCCGCACACGCCGATCACCGAGGTAGCGGCGCGGTGCGTCGTGAGCAGGCCGGCCAGGATCTGGGCCACCCCCTGGGTGGCGCTGACGCCGGCCACCGCGATGCCAAAGGCCCGCCCCCGGTAAGCCGCGGGCACCGCCCGGCCGAACAGCGGGTTCAGCAGCGTGCTGAACGTGCTGCCCACGCCGGCCGCGCACAGCAGGCAGAGCATTCCCCACAGCGGCGGCCTGGCCCACACGAGCACCAGCGCCGCGCAGCCGCAGGCCGCCAGCGGCACGATCAGCCGCGACCGCACCTCCGGCCGCACCAGGCGCGGCAGCAGCGCGCTGGTCACGGTCATCCCCAGCGGGGCCGCCGCCACGATCAGGCCCCCGGTCTGCGGGCCCCCGCCGTACTGCCGGGACAGCGGTGCCGCCAGCCCCTCGCTGGCGTACATGAAGCCCGATGCCAGCCAGAACAGCAGCACGTACGCGCGCAGCGCCGGGTCACCGAAGACGATCCTGGCCCCGGCGGCCAGGTCACGCCGCCCGCGGCCGCTCGCCGCGGCGGGCCGCCGGGCCACGGTGGTGAAGATCAGCAGCCCCGAGGCGGCGAACGTCACGGCGTCGAAGCCCAGCGCCCCCCGTGCGGTCAGCACCGCGACCAGCGCCCCCCCGCCCGCGAATCCGCCCACCGTGCACAGCTGGTAGATGATCCCGTCCAGCGCGGTGCCCGCCGCGTATCTGTCTCCGTCGAGGATTTCGGGCAGCAGCGCGGAGCGGGCCGTCTGGAACGGCGGCCGGAACAGGCCGGCCGCGAACAGCATCCCGATCAGCGCGCCGGGCGGCAGCCCCGGCAGCACCATCGCGCCGATCAGCACCGCCCGCACCGCGTCGCAGCAGACCATCACGGCCCGCCGCGGCAGCCGGTCCGCGAGCGCCGACAGCGCGGGTCCGCCGATCACCCAGGGCGCATAAGAGATCGCGAACGCCGCCGCGGCCAGGCCGGCCGACCGGGTGGTGTCGAACACAAGGAAGGACAGGGCGATCTTGGCCATCTGGTCCCCGGCCAGCGACAGCCCCCACGCGGCGAACAGGTACCGGTACTCACGGACTCCGAGCACCTCGCGGTAGGTCACCGCGGCCTCTGCCATCCTCGCCCTCCCCGGCAGTCACGTTCCGCAAGACCGGAATAGCACGCCTCTCCGTGATATCCCCAGCGAACGCTCCATCCGGACGGAAAACGGTGGCCTGTTTACGCCGCCCTCCCCCTGCCCCCCTGCCCCGCACCTCCGGCGCTCACGCCCCACCAGCCGGTCGCCCCCGCAGGTGCAGGTCATGCGCCCCCTTGACCTCGACTTGGCGGAAAAGTTGGAATTTCTTGCCCCCGTCGGGGAAGCTCCCCTAAGCTCGTATCACCCGATGATCTATGTCCGGCTCCGCGGCTCGCGTTCACGAAGTGCGTCGTGTCGAAGCCGAGGAGAGGATGCCCGTGCCGGCTGGTCCGGAAAATCTGCGGCGACTCTACGCGACCCGCTTCGCCGAAACGGAGACCTCCCCGCGGAACGCAACGTGGCGGGTTCTATGCGAGGACTTCTTCCAGAAATGGATCAACCCTGGGGCCACTGTCCTGGAGGTGGCGGCGGGGTACTGCGAGTTCATCAACAACATCAAGGCCGGGAAGAAGATAGCCGTCGACCTGAATCCCGAGGTCAAGCGCCGGGCCGATAGTGATGTGCGCGCGGTTGTCGCCTCTGCGACGAGCTTCCCCGAAGTGCCCGGCGACTCCATCGATGTCGTATTTATCAGCAACTTTTTCGAGCATATTTCCAAGGATGACATCCTGGAGACGCTCCATGAGGTTCATCGCGTCCTGCGCCCGACCGGGAAGATCCTGGTCCTGCAGCCCAATATCCGGTTCTGCCGCACGGATTACTGGATGTTCTTCGATCACATAACGCCGCTGGACGACCGGTCGCTGAACGAAGCACTGGCCATGACGGACTTCGGGACCGAGAAGACCATTGTGCGCTTCCTGCCGTACACCACGAAGAGCTATCTGCCCAAGGCTGCGTTCCTGGTCCGCGCGTACCTCAAGGTGCCCCTGCTATGGCGGATCTTCGGCCAGCAGACCTTCGTGATCGCCCGTCCCCGCCATTCCGTCCTGTAGCGCGATCCGACCGGGCATAGCCGCCTGTGTCGCCCGCGCCGACGGCGAGCGCCGTTCGGCGGGATGCGAGTTGCGGTCGCAATTCATCCGTGCGAGCGGCCGTATTCTCGTAACCGTGAGTCTTGCACTGCTCATCGAGCCGATGATGACCGGGCACGCCGGAGCGGTGCTGGCCATCTATCAGGCGGGCCTGGACACGGGGCAGGCGAGCTTCGAGACAGCTGCACCAGACTGGGCCGCCTTCGACGCGGCCCGGCTACCCGGCCACCGGTACGTTGCCCGCGATCCTGGTGACGGTGACGTGCTCGGCTGGGTCGCGGCATCCGCCGTCTCCAGCCGCTGTGTCTACGCGGGCGTTATCGAGCACTCTGTCTACGTCAAGCCGGGGACGCAGCGTCGCGGCATCGGGACCGCCCTGCTCCAGGTGCTGATCGACTCGACCGAAGCAGCCGGGATCTGGACCATCCAGTCCGGGATCTTCCCGGAGAACGCGGCCAGCCTCCGGCTGCATCGGCGCGCGGGCTTCCGGGTGGTCGGCACCAGGGAGCGCATCGGCTGGCACCACGGCCGGTGGCGGGACGTCGTCCTGATCGAGCGGCGCAGCCCCGCTGTTGGCCGCAGGTCGGCCGGCGTGACTGGCCCGTCGGCGTGACTGGCCTGTCGGCGTGACTGGCCCGTCGGCGTGATCGCCTGTCGGCCGAGCCGATCCCTGGTCAGCTGGCTAGCCGAGCACGAGGTCAGCGCCATCATCGCGCTGATCCACGCCGACCACGCCGTATCGGCCGCGGTCGCCCGCCACGCCGGGCTGGCCCCCACCGCCGACCGCGCCGTCGGCGAAGTCGTCTGGAAACGCCCGCGCGACCAAGACGGCGAAGCATTAGGTGTGCGGGGGCACTACTAAGCCTTCGTCATCACCGAAGCCGGAGCCCTGCGCGCGGGCTGGCTCGCCATCGCGGAGGCCGGGAGGCCGGAAGCCTGCGCGGCCGCCTGGGGCCAACCGGGCTACGCCTGGACGGTGACCAGGCTGCCGTAGGTCAGGTAGCGATAGGCGACGGCCGACGGGCCTAGCGGCAGCTCGACGCAGCCCAGGCTCTGCAGCGAGCCGTAAGAGTAGCGCGGGAAGTAGTGCACGGCCTCGCCGCCGTGGAAGTAGGAGACGTTCTGCACCGGGTCGGCGTAGTGGCTGCCGTCCGGGTTGGTCCCCTTCATGATCTGGAAGGGCAGCCGCTCGTACACCGGGTAGGTGCCGTTGTAGGTCGGCGCGGCCGGGATCCCGGTGTTGGCGTAGGTGTGCAGCACTATGCGCCCGTCGTGCCAGATGGTCAGGGTCTCCGGGCTGTTCTTGCTGGCGATCGCGTAGGTGTACCCGTTGGGGTTGTTCGAGCCCTGATCCGCCGCAGCCAGCAGATCCCGCCACACCGCGGGCCCGGCCACCCCGTCCATGGTCAGCCCCTTGACGGACTCGAACGCCCTGATCGCCCCGACGTCGATCATGTTGGCTGACCCGGCGGACCACATGTCCGTGAGCGTCCGCGGGTAGCCACTCTGCCAGCTGAAACTCCCGGCGGGCGGCGAATACGCCGCGGCCAGTTGCGCGGCCGCGTCACTGGCGGGCGGGCTGCCGGAGGCCGGCGCCCAGGTCAGCGGCAGGTATCCGAGCTGAGCCAGCAGTTGCTGAAGCCGCAGCGTGGAATACGAGCCGGTGTGGAACCTGACGGTGAACGGCGCGCTGAGCAGGCCGCCCGCGGCCGAGCGGACCCCGGTCGGGCCGGCCGGCACGCTGACCCGCACGGTGGTCTGCGGGCGGAACGCGGTCGATGGCATGAACACCATCTCGTCCTTGTTCGCCGCGGCCGGAGACCACGAACCGCTGACCGCAGGGGTGATCTTGGGCATCGGCGAGCCGGGCGCCAGCGGAGCATTGAAGGTGATCGTTACCGGATCGGAACCGTTCACCTGCCGGGACTCGAGCGCCGGGCTGGCCGACAGCACCTGCAGCGGCGTCGCGGGCTGGCTGGGATGGGAGTGGGCCTGCTGCGGCTTCACCGCGGCCGACGCGGGGGAGTCCCCTGCCTGCCCCGAGGCCAGCGACCAGGTGAGGCCGCCCGCAATGGCGATCAGGACGACGATGGCCACGGCCAGCGTCACGGCCTGCCGCCGGGGCCGACCGGAGAAGGGCGCCGCCAGACCGCGAAGCTTTCCCGCACCGAACAACTTCCTGCTCCTCTTACTCAGCCGGCGTGCTCACGTGGACCATGTCATGCCGTTCAGGATCTACAACGTTCAGGCTCTGCACAACAGTTCAGGCTCTACACCTATGACGCACGAACGGACCAGGAAGTTGTGCGCAAGATGATCCGACTTCTTCAAGCGCTCCGGGCTCGTGCCCGTCTATTCTGGCGGGTTCGTCTCGATCATGCGCGCTCCAGCGGCAACTTTCCTTATCCGCACCCGAAGGTTTGCCGTTACGCCGCCCGGGCGTTATCCGGAGCGGGGGACTGCAGCGGAGAACTGCCCTGCACCGCCGGGAGCGTCGCCGGGTCGACGAACGTGCTGCCGTTCGGGCCGGCCTCCACCGCCTCATGCAGCGCGCTGCGGCTGACCAGCTGGTTCCAGGATATGAACCAGTCGGTCCAGCCGTTGTCCCACACGCCGCCGGACGGGCTGCCGGTGATCGTGACCGGGTTGCCGGGCACGGCCATCTTGTAGTACGTCTCGGCGTTGGCCGGCGCCATGTTGACGCAGCCGTGGCTCACGTTCGTGAAGCCCTGCTCGCCGACCGACCAGAACGCGTCGTGCAGGTAGTCGCCGCTCCACGTGAACCGGACCGACCAGGGCACCTCGATGTTGTACCCGGGGCCCTTCATGTCCACCGGGTTGCCCTTCTCGATGGTGAGGTACGTGCCGTCCGGCGTGTTGTCGCCGGGCCTGCCCGTGCTGATCGACCAGTAGTGGATGCGGTGGCCGTTGTAGTACAGGCTCATGTGATGGGTGGCCGTGCTCGCCACCACGATCACCGAAGGGCCGATCCTGAACGACTGGGTCAGCTCGGCCGCCCCGTAGACCCCGTCGGCGCCCTCCACCCCGTTCAGGTGCCCGGCGAAGCTGACCAGCGTTCCGGCTGGCCAGTACGTCTGCGGCCTGAAGTCGAGCGACTTGTCGCCGTCCCAGTACCAGGCGCCGACCACGGGCTTGGACGTTGTCACCTCGAGCGAGCGCTCGACCGCGGCCTTGTTGGTGATCGGCCGGCTGAACGTGAGCTTGATCGGCATGCCGACGCCGTACATCTGGTTGAGGCCCTCGAAGATCTGGGTCTGGAAGGTCGCCCGGGGCGTGAGCGTACGGAATGAACTAGTCGCGGTCACCGTCTGGCCGGCCTTGTCGGTCGCGGTCGCGGTCACCGTGTACCGCCGTGCCACGTTCAGCGCCCACTGGCTGTGCCATACCGTGCCGTCGCTGCTCAGCGTGCCCGCCACCGGATCGTGGTCGGCAGTGACGGTGACGTGCCGCACGGTGCCGTGCGTGGCCGTGACCGTGATGCCGTCACTGGGAGCGGCGTCCTGGCTGCCGTTGGCGGGGCTGATCGAGAGCCTGGCCGAGGTCGGCGTAGACCGGGGCGTGCTACCCGCCGAGCCGCCGCCCGCGCTGCCGCCCGAGCACGCGGCAGTCATCAGGATCAGCGCCGCGGGGATGGCCATAAATGCCGCGCCGCGCTTGCTCAACCGGCCCTGGCGTGAGCCGTCGCGACCGTCGCTGCTCCGCAAAACCGGACCTCCTTCGGCCTCGTGTCGCTGGACCCAGGTCCCTACCGAAATGACCAATTACGACACGGAATCGTCGGGATTGTGTCCCGTCAGCACGCCGCTTCTGGGCGAATCTTCCGGCTGAGAAACGGATGCGGCGCGCCGTTGCTTATCTCCCGAGAATATCCTCGGCAGGCGACCCGGATGACCGGAGCGCAGCGAACCCGCGGCCGCGAAAATCACCGCGATGGCCAACGCGATCCACGGAACGAAATCGCCCAGCCGGTCGTAGGGAGTCCGCGCCGCCGCCGACGGAAGATCGAGCCGCGCAAGCACCACTCCCGAGCGCGACTGGCCCAGCCACGACAGCTGCCGCCCGCGCGCGTCGAAGGCCGCCGAATCGCCGGTCAGCGCCGCCTGGACCACCGGCCGGCCGGTCTCCGCAGCGCGCAGCGCGCCTAGCGACGCGTGCTGGCCCAGCGCCCAGGTGCCCTGGAATGTCGAGTCGGCCGTCTGGTAGATGATCACTTGTGCGCCGTGGTCGGTGTCGACCCGGGACATGTCGGGGAACGCGGACTCGAAGCAGATCAGCACCCCGATGCTCAGCGGCGGCCCGCCGGGCACGGCGGCCCGCAGGTTGCGCGCCCCGGTGCCGGGGACCATGTTCACCGTCGCCGCCTTGCTGATCGAGGTCAGCCAGGACAGCTGCTGCCGGAACGGGATGTACTCGCCGAACGGGACCAGCCGGGTCTTGACGTACTCGCCGACGACGCCATCGGGACCGACGAGCACCGCCACCTTGGCTTTGGTGGCGTTCTGAACCGAATCCTGGTTTACCAGGATGTCCGCGCGGCCCGCGGCCGACAGCGCCTCGATCTGGCCGAGCAGCCTGGCGTCCTCCCGCAGGTCGAAGGCGACGCTGCTCTCGCCCCAGACGATCAGCGCGGGATGGTCGCGGTGCAGCGCGCCGGACCGGCTGAACGCGGCGGTGAGCCGCAGGCTGGCGTCGGCCCTGGTCGTGGCGTTGCGCTGCACGCCCGGCTGGACCAGCGCGATCGTCACGTGCCTGGCCACCGGGGCGGCCGGGGTCAGCGCGAAAGCGACCGGCCCGGCCGCAATGACCACCGCGGTCACCAGAGCGCCGAGCCCGCGCAGCGCGACCCGGCCGGCCACCGCCGCGATGAGGATGCCCATGTTGGCCGCGACGATCGCGAAGCTGACCAGCCAGACCCCGCCGACCGCCGCCAGCGCCAGGATCGCGGGGTGCTGCCACTGGCTCGCGCCGAGCACCGCCCACGGCCCGCCGAGCGCCTGCCAGGATCTGATCCACTCCACGACCAGCCAGAAGCTCGGCACCACGACGAGCGCGCCGAGTGCCCGCGGCCCGCTCACCGGCGAGCGCAGCAGCACCCAGGTCGACACGGCCACGCCGGTCCACAGCACCCCGAGCACCACCGCGACCAGCAGCAGCGCAGGCCCCAGCTCCGGCGCCAGCCAGTACAGGCCGGCCAGCAGGAACCCGGTGCCGAACCACCAGCCGCGCACGGCAGCCTCCCGCGCGCTCGGCGCCGCGCGCATCAGCAGCAGCCCGGGAACCAGCCCGAACCATGCGACAAACTCCAGGTTGGCGTCGGGGAAGGCGAGGACCGGCAGCGCGCCAGTGATCAAAGCCGCATACCGAACGGGCTTCGCCAGACCCCTGAGCACCGCCATAGTTCAGATTCTCCGCCACCAGACTCGCTCGTGGCGACCCGTAAGCAAAGCGTCAGCCGACCCGCTGGTGAGGTCACGGTGGTCGATGTGCGCTTTGGTTGCCATGGGTGGGTGTCGATCCGCGCTTTGACTCCCTTGGTGCCGGGCCTGAGTGACGGCCCGGTCAAAGCTCGGCGATCGCGGTCTCGGGCTGGACCGGACCAGGCTCGCCGCGCCGTCGCGTGGTGATCGCGCCGGCCCCGCCGGCGATGAGCGCCAGGACGGTCAGCGCGGTGATCACGTACTCCGGCCACGCGCCGACGCGCTCGGCCAGCGTCCTGCCCGTCAGCAGCGGGACCCGCGCGTCCAGCACGGCCCGCTGCCAGAAGCTGCTGTGCGCGATCAGCCGTCCGTCCGGCGCGATGATCGCGCTGACGCCCGTCGTGGAGGCGACCGCCACGCTCCGGTCGAACTCGATGGCCCTGATGCGGGCCATCGCGAGCTGCTGCAGCGACTCGCCGGTCTGGCCGTCCACCTCGAACGTCGCGTCGTTGGTCTGCACGGACAGCAGGTTCGCGCCCGCCGTCACCTCCGAGCGCACCAGGCCATCGAAGCCGACCTCGTAGCAGATCACGTCGCCCAGCCGGATCCGGCCGACCCGGAACACCATCGCCTGGCGGCCCGGCGTGAGGTTGACCGGCTGCAGCGCGGTCAGCGAAGTGATGTGCGAGAGCAGGCCCCGGAATGGGATGAACTCGCCGAACGGCACCAGCTGGCGCTTGACGTAGAGCGCGCCGGGTCCGCGGCCGGGTCGCCAGAGCTGGCCGACGTTCCGCACCGGGTTGCGCAGGAACTCGCCGACCAGGACCGGCCGCCCGATGGCGCTCACGGCGGACGTGAGCGTCTGGTAGATGTAGCCGTACTCGAACGGGTCGAGGTCGGTCGAGTTCTCCGGCCAGATGACGATGTCGGGCACCGGCCTGCGGCCGGCCTTCACCTGCGCGGCCAGCTCCGCCGTGGCCGCCGCATGGTTCTGCGTGACCTGGGTGTCGTTGAGCAGGGCCGGCAGGTTCCTCGCGTGCGGGACATCGCCCTGCACCGCGGCGACGGTCGCGGTCGCGCCGCTCGACACGTCAACGGGAATCGCGGCGCCCGCCAGCGTGACCGCGGCCGCGCAGGCGAAGCAGGCGGCGGGCAGCACCCGGCGCTCGACGAGCAGCCAGGCCAGGGTCGCGCCGGTCAGCGCGATGAGGAAGGTGAGCAGCGGCGGCCCGCCGATGGCCACCCAGCGAACCGCCGGCGCTTCCGCCTGGCTCATGGCCAGCCGGCCCCACGGGAAGCCGCCCCACGGCCACCGGTCACGCAGCGCCTCGGCCGCGACCCACCAGCCGGCCACCGCGACCGGCCAGGCGCGCAGCCGCAGCAGCAGCCGCTGGCCGGCCGCAAGCACCGCGAAGATGACTGACTCGCTGACCGCCAGCGCGACCCAGGCGTACCAGGCCAGGTTGATCACCCAGGACAGCAGCGGAACGAAGAACGCCAGGCCAAACACGGCGCCGACCGAGAGCGAGCCGCGCGCGCCCTGCCGCCGCAGCGCCACCGCGAGCAGCGCGGGCCCGGCGACGGCCAGCGGCCAGATCCCAAAGGGCGGGAAGGCCGCCATCAGCGCCGCCCCGGCCGCCGCGCCGGTCAGCAGCGCCCACCGCAACCGCAGCCCGCCGCGCTCCCCCCCACCCGCGGCGCGCCTCACGGCCTCCGCGCCATCGCCCGCCGGACTGTCGCCCGCCAGACCACCGCTCGCTGCAGTGCCATCCGCCGCGCTGCCGCTCGCGGCCGGGGCGTCGGGCGCAGGGCTCGGCCCGGCCGGGCTTCGTGCCAGCCGCCTTGCCTCTGGGTTCCTGCGCATCTCACTGTTGAGGTTAGCCGCGCACGATCTCGATCGCGTCGCGGCCGTCGGCGTCACTATCTTCGTTAGTACCGGAGCGATTCGCCCTAATCGGCGGAGAATCCCGCACTTACGTGAAAAGCGGTTAATCCCTCACTTCGCCGAGATAGCGGTTATCCACCGTGATAACGTCGCCACTGTGCGTATGGAGGGGGGAGCCTCCATTACTAATTTGATTAGGGGAGGACTGTGATTAAAATCCGTTATTCCGACCAGCCGGCCGGGATGCACGCAAGCGCGGAGCGCGAGGGTACAAACACGGTCCTCAGCTTGCGGCCAGGACTGTCGCCGGAAGAGCGGCGTAATGCGATAGACCGGCTGCGCAGCTCGGCCAGGGTCGGTCACGGACCGGGCCTGCCCGTCATCCCGCTCGCGCTGGCCTTAACGGCGGATCGCATCAGGCTGACACTGCGAAACACGGTAGCCGCGGCGCGCCTGCACCCGACCGGCTTCGCCATTCCGGTCATCCTGATCGCTACCGGCGCGATTCTGTACGGCCTGCTGGTCACCGTCACCATTCACTTCGGGCCCCCCGCCGTGCCCACGATTGCCCAGGCTCCGCTGTCGATCGCGACCAGGCCGGTCAGCACCGGAGAATCTGGCCCGCCGTCCGCGTCCCCGTCCGCGGGCCGGGCCATCGATCCGCCCGCCGTGCACATGCCGCTGGCGGAGATCGCTCAGGACCCGCGAGCGGGCCACGGCGTGAGTACTCCGCCCGGGCCGACCGTCGGCTCTAAGCCGAGTCCGTCGGCCACGCCGAATCCGGGCGGCTCGGTACCGCCGACCAGCCCGCCTCCGCCGTCATCGTCGCCCTCGCCGAGCCCGTCGCCGACCAGCAGCCACGGCCACGGCGGCAGCGGCCTGTGCCTGAACCTGCTTGATCTGATCGGCATCTGCGTGAACCTGTAGCAGCTAGGCGTCGTATATTCGCGCGCGTTCCCCGTGAGCCCAGCGGCCGCGGCCCGCCCCGACGGCGATATCCCGGACCGCTTCCGCCCTGATGCGGCCGGCCCGGATGCTACAGCGGCCCTTCGCGTCAGCGCCGGGAGGCGCGGCGCCGTCAGGCGGCGGGCGCGCTCGGCAGCGGTGTTGCTTGGCTGTGTGCCTTAGCCGGATATCTGCTGCGCCACATCCGGGCGCAGCTACCTGGCGCCGCGCACTTCGAGCTGATCGAGCAGGCTCTGGGTGGCCGCGGCCACGCTGTCCACGGCGCGTTCGAATGCCTCCGCGTTGTGCGATGCGGGGGCGCGGAATCCGCTGATCTTCCTGACGTACTGCAACGCGGCGGCGCGAACCTCCACTTCCGTCACGTGCTCGGTGTAAGGCTCACGAAGGGTCTTGATGCTGCGGCACATGACACGACTGTACGAAATGCCAGCGACAGTCGCACGGCCGGCGGACCGGGGGAGGCTAGTCGCGGGCCGGGAAGGCCTGGTTCAGCCGCTCCCGCCACCGGTCAAACTCCGCGTCGTCCATCACGTACGCGATGAACAGCGCGCGCAGCGCCTCGAACAGTGCCTCGGCATCGTGTTCCACCTCGCCTGGCCTGGCCACCCGGTGCAGCAGGAACCCGTCGATCAGCGCCACGAAGGCGGGGGCCGCGCGGGACGGGTTACGGGCGCCGAGGAACGTGAGGACGGCTTCGGCCAGGCTACCGAAGGTAGCCAGCGTGTTCTCGACGTACGGGCGCAGCTCCGGGTCGCGGCCCGCCTGCAGGTACACCTCGAACTGCGCGATGGCGATCTCCCGCGACCGGGCGATCAGCATCTCGGCGAGCATCCGCGCCACCTGTTCGGTGCTGTCTCCCTTCCCGGTGGCGGAGGCGATCATCGTCTGCAGCTCCGAGGTCCGGTCGGACAGGTGCAGGCGGAGCGCCTCGTCAGTGAGCTCCTGGATGGAGGCGAAGTAATACGTGGTCGACGCCTGGGGCACCTTGGCGCGGGCGGCTACCGCCCGGTGAGTGACCGCTCTGGGGCCGCCTTCGGCGATGAGCTCGGCCGCCGCCCGGAGCAGCAGTTCGCGCCGATCGCGGCTGCGTCGCTGTACTGGTTGCACACGACTGGTCATTGACGCACCGTAACAGGGTTGGCACTTCCCGCCCAATACCTAAATCTGCGCAGATGTGCAAGTTTGACGGCCGAAGGGGCTGATGGCGAGCCTGATGCGGCTGATCCCCGTCGTGCTGTCAGGCGGGGAGCGGGTGGGCGTGGATGAAGTCGACGATGGCGGCACCGAGCCGCGGGCCGGCGTCTTCCTGCAGGAAGTGGCCGGCGCCGTCGATCACCGGGTGCTCGATGCCCTTAGCGCCGGGCACGACGGCCTTCAGGATGGGTGCCATCGCGCCGGTGATCGGGTCACGGTCGCTGAACGCGACCAGGAACGGCTTGTCCCAGGCGGCCAGCTGCTGCCAGGCCGCCCGGTTGGCCGGCCCGGCCGGATCGTCGGGCTCGGCTGGCACCAGGCCGGGCATCGCGCGGACCGCGACCATGTAGTCCGGGTCGGGGAACGGCGCCTCGTAGGCTGCGAGCACCGCCTCCGGCAGCGTGGTCTGGCAGCCTGACTGGATGAGCCGTCGCACGTCCAGCGTCGGCGCGGTGCGCACCACCTCGCGGAACCGCAGCCAGACCTCGGGCATCTGCTGGTCGCCGGTGGGCAGCCCGGTGTTGGCCGCGACCACCCGGGCGAACCTGTCCGGATGCTCGGCCGCCAGCCGCAGCCCGATCAGCCCGCCCCAGTCCTGCCCGACGATGGTCAGCCCGCGCAGGTCGAGCGCGTCGAAGGCGAACGCCCTGACCCACTCCACGTGCCGCGCGTAGCTGTGGTCGCCGATCTCGGCCGGCTTGTCTGACCGGCCGAAGCCGATCAGGTCCGCCGCGATCGACCGCAGCCCCGCGGCGGCGAGCACCGGCATCACGTGCCGGTACAGAAACGACCAGCTCGGCTCGCCGTGCAGCAGCAGCACCGGCTCGCCGTCGGCGGGCCCGGCCTCGACGTAGGCCATCCGCAGCCCGCCCGCGTCCGCGTAGCGCGCCGGGTAGCCGAAGTCGGGCAGGTTCTCGAAGCGATCATCTGGGGTGCGCAAGACTCGCATCCCGACATCGTGCCACGGCCTGGTCAGCCGGTCGCGCCCGGCAGCACTGCGGGCGGTCAGGGCCCGGCGGCCGGTCCCGTGGCGGGCCGGCAGGCGATGCCGGCCGCGGCCAGCTCGAGGCGCAGCTCCGTGGCCAGCGCGACCGCGCCCTCAGTGTCGCTGTGCACGCAGATCGAGTCCGCGTCGATCACGATCTCGGTGCCGTCGTGAGCGCGGATCGGCAGCCCGGCGGCCAGCCGCACGCCGCGCGCCGCCACGTCGGCCGGGTCGGTGATCACCGCCCCTGGCTCGCGGCGGGACAGTAGCCGTCCTTCGGGCGTGTAGGCCCGGTCGGCGAAGCCCTCGCTGATCACCCGGATGCCGCGGTCGGCCAGGAGCTCGGCGGCCGGCGAGCCGGCCAGCATCAGGACGGCCAGCGTGCTGCCGTAGGACTCGACCGCATCGGCCAGCGCGGCCGCGAGCGTCTCGTCGTCGGCCAGGTCGTTGTACAGCGCGCCGTGCGGCTTCACGTACCGGACCGAGATCTGGTACCGGCGGCAGAACGCGTCCAGCGCGCCGATCTGGTACAGCACGTCGGTGGTCAGCTCGTCCGGGCTGACCCGCAGGTGCCGGCGGCCGAAGCCGGCCAGGTCCTGGTAGGACACGTGCGCCCCGACGGTCACCCCGCGGGCCGCCGCCTGCCGGACCGTGCTGTCCATGATGCGCGGATCGCCGGCGTGGAAGCCGCAGGCAATGCTGGCGCTGGTCACCAGCGTCAGGAGCTCGGCGTCTGGTCCCATCCGGTAGGGGCCGAACCCTTCGCCCATGTCGCTGTTCAGGTCGATGGTGCTGGCACCGGTCATGTTCGTCGCCCTTCGCGAGTGACGGCCGGCCAGGCCGTGCCGCCAGCGGTTGTGGCAGGCTGCGACGTGTTAATTATCGGCGACCCCGGCGGGAAGGGACCAGGGAGGTCCAGTGTCACGCCATGATGGCCGGGCCGGGGGGGCCCGGTGAGGTTCCTGCCCGTGGGCCCCTCGGCTGTCCTGGTCGAGCTGGACGACCTGGACGCCGTGCTCGCGCTGCACGCGGAGATCGAGCGCAGGCGGGCTCGCGGCTGGGCGCCGTCGCTGATCGATGTGATCCCGGCGGCGCGGACCATACTGCTGGACGGCATCACCGACTCCGGCGCCATCGCGGCGGAGCTTCGCGGCTGGGACGTTCCGCCTGCCGCCGAGCCGGTCGGCCCGGTGGTCGACATTCCGTGCCGGTACGACGGCGAAGACCTGGCGGCGGTGGCGGCGCTGTGGCGAGTCAGCGAGCGGGAAGCGGCCCGGCGGCACGCCAGCGGCACCTACCGGGTGGCCTTCTGCGGCTTCGCCCCGGGCTTCGCCTACCTCACCGGGCTCAGCGAGCAGCTCGCCGTCCCCCGCCGGCCGAGCCCGAGGACGGCCGTCCCCGCCGGGAGCGTGGGGGTGGCTGGCACGTTCACCGGGATCTACCCTCGCCCGTCGCCGGGCGGCTGGCAGATCATCGGCCGCACCGACGCCGTGACCTGGGACGCCAGCCAGGATCCGCCGGCCTTGCTGGCACCGGGAACCCGGGTGAGATTCGTGGACGTGGACCGATGACGCAGGCTTCCGGCGGCGCTGGGGGGCCTGAAGCGCAGCCATCCGGCGCTGGGCGGGCTTCCGGCGGCGCTGGGCAGGCTGAGGCGAGCGTCCGGGTCGAGCGGCCGGGCGCGCTGACGACCGTGCAGGACGCCGGCCGTCCCGGCCTGGCGCACCTGGGCGTGCCCCGGTCCGGAGCGCTCGACCCCGCCGCCCGCCGGCTGGCCAACCGGCTGGCCGGCAACCCGGCGGACGCGCCGGTGCTGGAGACCACGCTGACCGGTGTCGCGCTCCGGTTCCTCGGCGCGGCCACGGCCGCGGTGACCGGAGCGGTGGCACCGGTGCGGCTCGACGGCGAGCCGGTCAGCCGGGGCGAACCGGTACAGGTCGGGGCCGGCCAGCTGCTTGACGTCGGCCGGGCCCGCGACGGCGTTCGCAGCTATGTCGCCGTCTGCGGCGGGTTCGCGGTGCCGCAGGTGCTGGGCAGCGCCTCCACCGACCTGCTGTCCGGGCTGGGCCCGGCGCCGCTGACCGTCGGCCAGCTCCTGGCCGTGGGCGCGGTCCCCGGGACGGCCGCGGCGGCCCCTGAGCCAGCCAGGCCGGCCCCGGGCCCCGGGTCTGCGGCCGGCGGCGGCAGCCTGGGCCTGTACGTGCCGTCCGCTGGCCCCGTCGAGCTGCCCATCCATCCCGGACCCCGGCACGACCGGCTCACGCCGGCCGGCCGCGCCACGCTGGCCGGGGCGGAGTTCACCGTGGCGATCGCGAGCAACCGGATCGCCCTGCGGCTGCACGGCCAGGGAGTTGAGCAAGCCAGCCGCGGCGAGCTGCCCAGCGAAGGCATCGTGTGGGGAGCCATGCAACTGCTGCCCGACGGCAACCTGGTGGTCTTCCTGGCCGACCATCCCACCACCGGCGGCTACCCGGTGATCGCCGTCGTAGATCAGGCCGGCGGGAGCGCCTGCGCGCAGGCCGCCCCTGGTGCCGCCGTCAGGTTCCGCATGATCGGCGGCGAGTAGACGGCCGCTCAGAGAGCGGCCCTAAACTCGGGCGCATGGAACGCTACCCACTTGGCCGGTTCTCCGTCGCGCGGATGGGTTTCGGGGCGATGCAGCTGCCCGGGCCCGGCGTGTTCGGGCCGCCGCGGGACCGGGACGAGGCGCTGGCGGTGCTGCGGCGTGCCGTGGATCTCGGAGTCGACCACATCGATACGGCCCAGTACTACGGACCCGACGTTGCCAACGAGCTCATCCGCGAGGCGCTCTACCCTTACGCCGACACACTCGCCCTGGTGAGCAAGGTCGGCGCCCGTCGCGATGACACCGGAGCGTGGCTTCCCTACGACGAGCCTGACCAGTTGCGCCGGGGCATCGAAGACAACTTGCGCAGCCTGGGCGTGGCCCAGCTGGCCGCGGTCAACCTGCGGCTGAGCGATGAATCGCCGCCCGGCCAGCGGTTCGATGACCAGCTCGCGGTGATGATCCAGGCTCGCGACGAGGGACTGATCGGCGGCATCGGCCTGAGCAACATCACCCGCGAGCACCTGCTGCGCGCGCTGGAGCACACCCCCATCGCCTGCGTGCAAAATCCGCTGAACCTGGTCGATCGCGCTTCGATGCCGGTCCTGGAGGAATGCACCCGGCGCGGGATCGCCTTCGTGCCGTTCTTCCCGCTGGGCTCCGGCTTCGCCCGCGACAACCCGGTGCTGGGCAATGAGCACGTGATCGGCATCGCCGGGCAGCTGGGCTGCACCCCGGCCCAGGTCGCGCTGGCCTGGGTGCTGAGCCTGGCGCCCAACGTCCTGCTGATTCCGGGCACATCCTCGGTGCGCCACCTGGAGGAGAACCTCGCCGCCGCCGACGTCAAGCTCGACCAGGACGCCCGGCAACGGCTGGCCGCAGCGGCCTAG
>DASXZD010000032.1:0-8143 GCA_036502085.1 Streptosporangiaceae bacterium | reverse complement strand
AAGTGCCTGCTCGGCGTCATCGGCCCCAGCGGCGCGGGCAAGTCCACCCTGCTCGGCGCGCTGACCGGGATGCGCCCCGCGACCACCGGCACGGTGCTGTATGACAACCGCGACCTGTACCAGAACTACAACGAGCTCAGGTACCGGATCGGCCTGGTCCCGCAGGAGAGCGTGCTGCATACCCAGCTGACCGCGCGGCGTGCGCTGCAGTACTCGGCCGAGCTGCGGTTCCCGGCGGACGTCAAGCCGGCCGAACGCGATGGCCGGGTCGACGAGGTGATGGGCGAGCTGGGCCTGACCAGGCACGCCAACACCCGCGCCGACCGGCTGTCCGGCGGCCAGCTCAAGCGGGTCAACGTGGCGCAGGAACTGCTGACCAAGCCGTCACTGCTGTTCCTGGACGAGCCGACCTCGGGCCTGGACCCGGGCCTGGACAAGTCGGTCATGGAGCAGATGCGGGACCTGGCCCACGACGGCCGGACGGTCATCGTCGTCACCCACAGCGTGGACAACCTGGACACCTGCGACCGGCTGCTCGTCTTGGTCCCGGGCGGGCGGATCGCCTACTACGGCCCGCCCGAGGAAGGACTCGACTACTTCGGCCAGGCCCGCTGGGCCGAGGTGTTCCAGGCCTTCGAGCGGTACCCGGACCGTGACTGGGCCGCCGAGTACGCGGCCTCGCCCGCCTACGCCCAGTACGTGCTGGGCCAGCGGGCGCAGCCGCCGCAGGCGCAGGGGGGCCAGGAGCTGGCGGCCACCCCGCCGCCGCAGCGGCGCGGCGCGTTCAGCCAGACGGCCACGCTGACCCGGCGGTACGTGCGGGTGATCGCGTCCGACCGCGGCTACCTGACCTTCATGGCGCTGTTGCCCATCCTCCTCGGCGCGCTGATCTCTCAGGTGCCGGCCGCGCATGGCCTGGGGGGTGCGCCCGGGACCAACGTGGACGCGGGGACCCTGCTGCTGATCCTGGTCATCTGCGCGTGCCTGGCCGGCATGGCCAGCTCGGTGCGGGAGCTGGTCAAGGAACGCTCGATCCTGACCCGAGAACGGGCGGCCGGCCTGTCGTCCGGCGCCTACCTGGTCTCCAAGCTGCTGGTCCTGGGTGTCATCAGCATCCTGCAGTCGACCCTGCTGGTGCTGATCGGCGTGTCCTGGCGGACGTTCCCCGACAAGGGGGCCTTCCTGACCGGCCTGCCGCTGATCGAGGTGATCCTGGGCATCGCCGTGCTCGCGGTCGCCTCGATGTGCCTCGGCCTGCTCGTGTCGGCCCTCGTCAGTACGTCCGAGAAGGCGATGCCCTTCCTGGTGCTGTTCACCATGGTCCAGGTGGTGCTGTCCGGCTACGTAGTGCCGCTGGCTAACAATCCAGGGCTCAAGCAGTTCTCGATGATCGCGCCGTCCCGCTGGGGTTTCGCCGCGCCCGCGTCCACGGTGAACCTCAACATCATCACCCCGCTGCACCAAGGGGTCGTCGACCCGCTGTGGAGCCAGAGCTCTAGCAACTGGCTCCGCGACATGGGCGTCATGATCGGGCTGGCGATCATCTTCGCGCTGCTCGCGTACATCAAGCTGCGTACCCTCGGCCCGCGCCGCCGTAAGTAGCGACGCCCCCGCGTTAACGGCACGGGCTCCGGCGGCACCAGGTCACCGAGCAGCGCGCGCCGCAGCTCGGTCAGCATGGCCTCGCTGACCTCCAGGCCGTAGGCCAGGAAGCGGCCGAACGACCCGTATTGCCGGTCCGCCTCCTCGAACGCGGCGCCCAGGTAGGTGGGGCTCAGCTCGAGAACGGGCCGGAGCAGTTCGGGGTCGGCCACGATCCCGGTCTTGACCAGGTCGAAGCGGAGCTTCTGGTAGCCCGTGCGGTGGAAGTCGTTGGACAGCAGGTAGTCGCGGAGCACCAGCTCGCGTGGTACGCCGATCGCGGTCAGCACGATGGCGGTCATCCACCCGGCGCGGTCCTTGCCGCCGGTGCAGTGGTAGAGCAGGGGCAGCCGCCCGGGCGAGCACAGCAGCCGCAGCGCGGCCCCGAACGCCTCGCGCTGCCTGGCGTCGGCGACGAACCCCCGGTTCATCTCGACCATGAACGAGGCGGCGCGCCCGCCGCCGAGCTCGCGCCGCTGCCGCTCGTGGTCGCCGCTGGCGATGAGCTCGTAGATGGCGCCGAGGTCGCCGCCGCTGACCGGCAGGTGGGCGTATTCGACGGCAAAGGGCAGGTGGTCGTCCCCGCCGAGCAGGACCTCGCCCGAGGTTCTGAAGTCGGCCACGGTTCGCAGCCCGAGCCGGTCGAGCCGCTCCACGTCGGAGCTGGTCAGCTGGCTGAGGGAGTCGCCACGGAACAGCCGGCCGCGGAAAACTTCCGGTCCGCCCACGATGCGGTAGCCGCCGATGTCCCGCACGTTCACCGCGCCGTCGAGGGCGACGTGCCGCGACGGGGCCCGCTCTCCGATCATCGGACCAGGCCCATAGCGCACCGCCTTACGTCCCCCGATCACCATAAGAGTAACTCTCGTATGCCATTTCACCAGCATGAATGTCAGCTATTCGGGCTCCGCGCGGAGCGGCGGCCCCGCCGCGCCAGCCAGCCGGGCCCGTAGGCTGGCGAGGTGACTGACCTCAACCTTGCTGACCTCAACCTCAGGGCGCGGGATATGCTCGGGCGGTTTCCGCTGATCGACGGGCACAACGACCTGCCATGGGCGCTGCGCGGGCGGGCCAGGCCGGACGGCGGTGACGAGAGCCAGGTCGTCTTCGACCTGGAGGCGCCGGCCGGCGGCCTGCACACCGACCTGCCCAGGCTCGCGGCCGGCGGAATCGGAGCGCAGTTCTGGTCCGTCTACGTGCCCGCCTCGCTGGCCGGGGACGCAGCCGTCACGGCCGTGCTCGAGCAGATCGACCTGGCCCGCCGGATGATTGCGTGCTACCCGGACTCGTTCGGGCTCGCGCTGACCGCGGACGACGTGGAGCAGGTCTTCGCCTCCGGCCGGGTGGCCTCGCTGCTGGGTGCCGAGGGCGGCCACGCGATCGCCGGGTCGCTCGGCGTGCTGCGGATGCTGTATGCGCTCGGCGTGCGGTACCTGACCCTGACCCACAACGCCAACGTCGGCTGGGCCGATTCGGCCACCGACGAGCCGCAGGCCGGCGGGCTGACCGGGTTCGGCCGGGACGTGGTCCGCGAGATGCAGCGGATCGGCATGCTCGTCGACCTGTCGCATGTTGCGGTTCCCGCAATGCACCATACGCTGGACGTGGCCCAGGCCCCGGTGATCTTCAGTCATTCCTCGGCCCGCGCGCTGTGCGACTCCCCGCGCAACGTGCCCGACGACGTGCTGGCCCGGCTGGCGGGCAACGGCGGGGTCTGCATGGTGACGTTCGTACCGGGCTTCGTCTCCCAGGAGTGCGCCAGCTGGACGGCCGGCCTCAAGGCCGAGGCCGCGCGCCGCGGCCTGGACCCGAAGGACTTCGGTCAGCTCGACAGCGTCAAGGACGAATGGATCGCCGCCCACCCGCCTCCCCGGGCGACGCTGGCCCAGGTTGCGGACCACGTCGAGCATGTCCGTAAGGTCGCGGGTGCGGCGCACGTGGGCCTCGGCGGCGACTTCGACGGAACCTCCGAGGTCACCATCGGCTTGGAGGATGTGTCCTGCTACCCGGCACTGTTCGCCGAGCTGCTGAACCGGGGCTGGCCCGAGGCCGACTGCAAGGCCCTGGCCGGCGGCAACATCCTGCGCGTGATGCGCGCGGCGGAGTCGCATGCGGTGACAGCCAGCGGCATACGTCCCGGCCGCCGCGAGGAACGGCTACGAACCGGGAGGGCTGGCCGCCGTGGACTCGGTAGCTGATCTGTGGCCGCTATTCAGCTTGGTGATCGAGACGGACCGGCTGGAGCTGAGGCTTCCCCGCGAGGATGAGCTGGCCGTGCTGGCGCGGGCGGCGCGGGTCATCGCCTCGCCAGGTGAGACGCGGCTGCACCTGGAGTGGATGTATGAGCCCTCGCCGGGGATGGAGCGCAAGTTCGTGCAGCGGCACTGGCGGGCGCTTGCGCACTGGCGGCCAGAGAGCTGGCATCTGCCGCTGGCCGTCTACGTGGGCGGTGAGTCGGCAGGCATCCAGGATATGTGGGCGAACGACTTCGCGCATGTCCGGTCCGTTGGCACCGTGTCGTGGATCAGCCGGCCGCAGCAAGGCCGTGGGTACGGGACAGAGGCTCGGGCCGCGGTGCTGGAGCTGGCATTCGGCTGCCTGGGGGCTGAGAAAGCGTGCACCGAGTACCTGGACGGGAACGCCGCATCGGAGAAGGTTTCCGCAAGCTCGGCTACCGCGACAACGGGCAGCATCTCGTCTACCGGGCTGATACCGGCCGCACGACCGAGTACCGGCTGCGGCTGGACCGCGCGACGTGGGCACAGACCAGGAGCGGCGGCCATTGCGCGATCAAAGGCGTCGAGGCGTGCCTGCCGATGTTCGGCGCGGACGCTGACTCCTGATGTCCCCGACCGCAGTGGCGGCCGGGGACATGGGTAGCTTGGGCCTTGGATCAAGTCGTGGCGAGTTCCACGGTGGTCTCGGCGCGGAGCGCGAAGTTGTCCTGCATGCCCTTGTCGCAGCGGGTTTCGGCGACGATGAGCCCGGCGTTGACCGCGGCGAGGTAGGCGTCGACCTCGTCGGGGTCCAGGCCGAGCCCGAGGCCGGATCCTTCTAGGCGCAGGCTGGTGGCTGCGCGTTCGTTGGGCTGTTGTGCCATGTGCGGTTCCTCCTTGTGCGGGTGCTACTGACGGGTGTAGAGGTGGTCGGCTGATTGGGCCACGGCGACGGTGATGCGCTGGCCGTGTTCGAGCGGGACGACAGAGCAGGTGAGCCAGCCGGGGACGACGGCGTGGTTTCCAGGCAGCGGGGTGACGATGAACTGGCGGCCCCACGGCAGGCCGGGCATGGCCGTTCCGGCGCTTCCGGCCCGGGGGTCGGCGAAGGGCAGGCATTGTTAGCGACCTCGTTATTTGGTGATGTAGCGGCAGCGCTTCGTGAGCACGTTTCGGCAACGCTTGATGAGCACTGCTGTTACTTCGCCGCCCTGACTGCGTCCTGGTAGGCGCTCATCGCGACCTGCGCAATCGCGGCATCACGGACTGCCCGGTGACGGCTATGACGGTCACGCGTTGTGACGGACGTGATAGCACCGACGTGCGATATCCGCCGTTCGGCGCGGCTTGCGCGAGTCGCGTGCTCACCAGCTGGCAGGCACAGATCTGGCTGATCTGCTCATCCGTCGGCGGTCGCCCAGCCCCGATCATGGCTTCCCTCTGTGTAAGGGGGCATCGTTTCCGCCTCGCGAGTGTGCGCCGGGGGACCGATTCCATGCAGGTTGGCCAGTGTGCTGTCGGCGGCGCCGTGTACGGCCCTGCGGGTGCGCCGGGCTGCCCGGCCGGGCCGATGCCAGTGGGAGGCCGCGCCGGGCCGTTGTGGCGAAAGTTCCGGCGGGCCAGTTCGAGTCGTGATCGTCGGCTGGTGTAGCTGGCACCACCATGCAGCTTCGTGGCTGCGTCCTGGCTGGTGTGGCGGATCCGTGAAATAACGACTGTATGACGCAACGGATCCGCGGCTGGCGCAGGGACGTAGCCGCGGCACGGCGGAGGGCGTACCACGGCTGGCGGGCTACGACACAGTCAGGGCCGGGCGGGAACGGCCACGGCGCCCGGCTCAGCGTGGCTCTGCGCAGGGATCGCCGCCGCCGATTGCGGTCGCTGATGCGACGGCCCCCGGTGCGGCTGATGCGACTCCGGGCAGGCTGGTGATTCCGTCGGCGGCGCGGTCTGCCTGGTACCGGCTGCGCGCCGGGATCCGGCACGACTGGGCCGGGTACCTGTCGATCGCAGTGATCGTGGGGCTGGTCGGCGGAGTGGCCACGGCGAGCATGGCCGCCGCCCGCCGGACTCAGTCAGCCTTTCCGCGGATCCTCGCCGCGAGTAACCCGTCCGACCTTCACGTGGATCCCGGCCCGTACAGTGCTCGCATGGTCGACCAGATCTCGCATCTGCCGCAGGTGCGGTCGGCCGAATCGTATGTAGCCCTCAACGGCCTGCGCGCCCTGCCATCCGGATTCGCCGATCGGCAGACGTCCTTCAACCAGCAAGTGGAACTCGTCGGCTCGCTCGACGGCCTGTACTTCGACCAGGACCGCGTCATCATTACCAGTGGCATGCGTGCCAACCCCAGGCGGCTGGGCGAGGTGGTCATCAGCGAACAGACGGCACACCGCTTCGGCCTCCGCATCGGCCAGTCGCTCACCGTCAACCTCTACTCGGGGCAGCAGGCAAGCGACCCGGGCTTCAATCCCATGACCCGGCAGCCGGTACACCGCGTCCGGCTGACGATTACCGGCATCGGCGTGTTCACCGACGAGGTTGTCCAGGATGACATCGACCGGATCATCCGGATACTGGCAACCCCGGCGCTCACCAGGCAGGAACTGCGCTGCTGTGCTGCCTACCTGTGGACCGGCCTGCGGCTGGCCCGCGGCGACCGCGATGTGGCCCTGGTGCAGCGCGAGTTCAGCAAGCTGCTTCCGCCGGGAACCCAGGGAGTGTTCCGGGTCACATCGGTCGTCGAAGGCCAGGGAGAGCGGGCGGTCCGGCCCGAGTCAGTCGCCGCCGGCACGTTCGGCCTGATCGCGGCGCTCACTGCGCTCGTGCTGGCCTCGCAGTCGATCCGTCGCAAGATTCTCAGCGGCCGTGATGCGCGCGCCGTCCTGCGGGCGGTAGGCGCCAGCCCGTTCGCCATCATCCTCGACGCTTCCATCGGAATCATCGGCGCGATCGCCGCCGGAGCGATTCTGGCAGTGGCGGTGGCGGTAGCTGTCTCGCCACTGGCCCCGCTGGGGCAGTTGCACCGGCTAGAACCGGATCCCGGCGTGTCATTCGACTGGACCGTTCTCGGCGCGGGGGCAACGTTCCTCCTGCTCGCCCTCTCGGGTGCGACGGTGGCACTGGCCCATGCCGACGTGCTGACACGGGCACGGCAGCGCGACGCGGCGGGCCGCCGCTCGGCCACAGCGACGACGGCGGCGCGGCTGAGCTTGCCAGCCGTGGCGACGGCGGGCATCGGCTTTGCGTTCGGGCCAGGGTCGGGCGGCAACCCGCGGCTCGCGCGGCCCAGCATCTCCGGTACGGTGGGGGCGCTGATCATCCTGGTCGGATCACTGGTGTTCGGAGCCAGTCTCAGCAACCTTGTCTCGCATCCGGCGCTGTACGGCTGGACCTGGGACAGGGAGATCCTCGCTGGGAGCGGTTACGGCAACATCCCGCTGCCGCAGGCACGCCTGCTATTGGGGCGCGACCCCGACATCGCTGCATGGTCCGGCGCCTACTTCGCCTCGGTCGTTATCAACGGCCAACGCGTCCCGGTCATCGCCACGACCGACGCCCGGGTCAGCCCGCCGATCCTGGCCGGTCACGCCGTGGCCGGGCCGGACCAGATCGTGCTTGGCCCGGAAACGCTTGCCCTCGCCGGCGGGCATGTCGGCGGCACGGTCCGCGTCTTCAACGGAAAGGCAACGCTGATCATGCGTGTCGCGGGGACGGCAACGATGCCCGCCATCGGCGTTGGCCACGGGATCCACTCGTCACTCGGCCGCGGTGCGGTGCTGCCCACCGGAGCGCTGCCGCAGAACCTGCTGGCCAGCGGCATCAGCGAGCGCGCGCTGCAGGGACCGAATACAATCCTGGTCCGCTTCCGCCCAGGCGCTGATCACGCCGCTGCCATCCGGCGGCTCGACCGGATCTTCGGCCCGCTGTCCGAGATCCGGTCGGTGGAGGGCATCCAGACACTGCCCGTCCAGCGGCCAGCCGAGATCGTCAACTACCGGACGATGGGCGCTGCACCGCTCGTCCTCGCCGGAATGCTCACGGCCGGGGCTGTCGTCGCGCTCGCCCTGAGCCTCGCGGCCTCGGCCCGGCGCCGGTCCCGCGATCTCGCGCTGCTGAAGACGCTGGGATTCGCCCGCAGGCAAGTGGTCGCCGTGGTTATCTGGCAGGCATCGGTACCCGTCGCTATCGGGACAGCGGCTGGCATCCCGCTCGGAATAGCGACTGGCCGGTTCTTGTGGGCCAGGTTCGCCAGCGAACTCTATGTCGTGCCCCAGCCAGCCACC
>DASXZD010000031.1:0-25981 GCA_036502085.1 Streptosporangiaceae bacterium | reverse complement strand
GCAGGAACCCTTCCGTCCGACGAGCGGACCCTGCTCGTGCGAGCAGCAGCCAGGCGGCTTTCTGCGACTCTTAATGCCGCTAAAGCCCGGAAACGAGCTGCGCTAATGCGAGAGCGAACACCGGCGGACTCTATTTAGGCGTCCCCGCGACTCCGGCTCGATCTCGATGGCCTGCCAATCTTGCGCAACCTCCGCAAGCCTGAACTCGTCTGCCGGGAATAGGCGCTGTCACTTTACGCACCCCAGCAGTTGTGCAAGGCCGGGCTCAGTCATCGCGGGTAGCCTCATGATTATCGCCGGAGCGGCACGGGAGCAAATCCAGACGCTTACCCCCTGTCGGCGCATCTTCGCCGACCGCATCGAGCCGCACATCTCCCCTGGTAGAAGGACCGCACAGGCACCGCTCCCTGGCTGCCAGCCATCGATCTCCACGGCCGACACGAGAAGGTGGGTGACGCCAGAGCATGGGATGATGACCATATTGGAGCGCTTGCTTTTCGCTTGCTAGGTCACTTGTCAAATAGCAACCCGGAGAATGTGAACTTGGTTCTCATGCGGCATTTCTTGTGTTAGCATTCCGGTAGGGACAATCCGTATGCCATGCAAGTGCTCTACCAGCTGAGCTATAGCCCCAGATCCACAGACCGCGCCTCGCAGCGCGGAACGCAGACAGCATACCGGCATCCGGACGTCCCGTCGCACCGGTCCGGCACCCGGCGGGCCAGCGGCCTGGCAAGCATTGCGGTGCTAGTGCCGCATCAGGCAACGTTTGCCCGGTCGATGATGCGGCGCAGGCGCTGGTCGCAGGCGTGGTTGTTGCGCCAGATGATGTAGCGGCGGATCATGCTGGCCTGTTCTTTATGGCTGGCGTGGTCGGTGCCGTCCAGGGCGAAGTAGCGCAGCGCGGTGAACTGGGCCTTGATCCGGTTGAGCCAGGACGAATTCGTCGGCGTGCAGGCGATCTCGATATTGCTGGCCGCGGCCCAGGTGCCGACCCGCTGGTCTTTCCTTGTGGTGAGGTGGGGTGAGTAGTTGTCGCAGATGATCGCGATCCGGGTGTCGGGCGGGTAGAGGGTGCGCAGGTAGCGGCAGAACTCCAGGAACCTGCTGCGGGTCTTGCGCGGCTTGATGTGCCCGAACAGCTTGTCCTCGCCCAGCTCATAAGCGGCGAACAGGTGCCGCACCCCCTCGGTGCGGGTATAGGTAGCCCGCATCCGGGGCCGCGGTGCCCGGCCTGCCTCGGCCTTCTTGCCGCTGACCGCGGCCCACTGGCGGCCGGGGCGCGGCTGCAGGTTCAGCGGCCCGAACTCATCCACGCAGAAGATCACCTCCGGCTCGCCCGGATCCGGCACTGCTTCCCGGTCCGCGAGGGCATACAGGTGCTCCACCCGGGCCTTCTTGGCCGCGTAGTCCGGGTCGGCGGAGGCCTTCCAGGTCTTTAACCGCTGAAACGAGACGCCCTCCTCGCGCAGCAGCCCGCGCAGTCCCTCGTGGCTGATGTCCTCCACCACTCCTTCGGCGACCAGGAAGTCGGCCAGCTTGGCCAGGCTCCACGTCGAGAACGGCAGCCCGTGCTCCGCGGGTCTCGACTTGGCAGCCTTCTTGATCTCCCGTCGCTGGCCCAGGGTGAACTTCGGCGGCCGGCCGCCCCGGTACTTCGGGTACAGCGAGTCAAAGCCGTCGGCGTTGAAGTTACCGATCACATCACGCACCCGGTCCTCGCTGGTGAACGCCACCTTCGCGATCGCCGCCGGGGCCATCCCCTGCGCCGACAGCAGCACCATCTGCGCCCGCCGCCAGGTCACCACCGAACCCTGCCCCCGGCGCACGATCCGCACCAGCCGCCGGCCCTCATCATCATCAATCTCCCGCACCCGCACACGCTCAGCCACCAGCCCAGTCTGAACGACCAGCACCCCGCCAGGGAACCACCCGAAGGGGCGAACGTGACCTGCTACGGCACTAGAACGCTAGCTTCCCAGTCACAAAAGCGCTCTAGCTCCCCCAGGCCAAGGGAGTCCAGCATGACCACTGGCACCACCGCGCGCGCGGCGCGCCAGTCATCCGATGAAAGTCTCCTCGCCGCCAGCCACCACGGCACGGCACGGAGTACGCCGGCACCGGGGTGCATCAGGTCAGGACTGCCTGGTGTGTCATCCTTCGCAGGTGGAGCAGCCTGCGCCGCCCGGGATGCTGCGGATCATGACCCTGAACGCCTGGTTCCGGTCACCGTTGCCGGCCAGGGCGGCTGAGATCAGGTCCTGGATCGAGGCGAGCGCTCCGCACGTGGTCTGCCTGCAGGAGATCCAGCGTCACGACGACCTAGCACCGACGCTGGCCGGCCGGCTGGCCGCAGACCTGCCCGGCACCTGGCACGTAGCGTTCGCAGGGTTCCCGGCCCGGCCCGGCGGCCTGATCGGGAACGCTATCTTGAGCCGGTGGCCGGTCCAGGATAGCCAGGCCCTGCTGCTGCCGGGCGAGGATGCTCTGCCCAAGTCGGTGCTGCACGCCCGCACCGCCGGGCTGGACGTGTGCTGCGTACACCTCGCCTCAGCTCCCGACGGTGCAGGCACCCGGGAACGGCAGGCCGTGATGATCGATGAGTTCGTCCGGGACCGGGCGGCGGGCGGCTCCCCGCTGCCGCCTATCCTGGCCGGGGACTTCAACGCCACCCCGGGCGCCAGCGCGATCCGGTTCCTGCGCGGCGAGCAGACCCTGCACGGCAAGGCCACCTTCTACCAGGACGCCTGGGCAGCCGCCGGCGATGGCACCCCCGGCCACACCTGGACCAGCCGCAATCCGCACACCCCGCCGGCCCACCTGTTCGACGCCCGGTGCGACTACATCTTCGCCGGAACTCCCCGCGCGCCCCTGAGCTGGAGCACCGGCTGCAACCCCGCGGTCCCGCCGGCCGGGCAGGTCACCGCGGCCGCCCTGCTCTGCACCTACCCCAAGACCGGGATCATGGCCAGTGACCACTACGGCCTGGCCGCCGATATCTGCTGGCCAGGCCGGCCACCCCGGCTGGTCTCGAGCTGACGATGTGATGCCGCCTAGCCGCAGCCGGAGTAGCCGGACCGCGGCATGAGCACCCCCGGAGGATGATCTTTTGATGTCCCCGCCCGGGAGGTCAGGGCGCGAAGTCGTAGAGGCCGTTCGTGTCGGTGGCGACGAAAAGGTCACCCTGGGCGAAGACAGGCTGGCCGAAGACCCGACTTGAGCCGACCGGGAGAGTATCCAGGATCGCCCCGGTCGAGGCGTTGATCAGGTAGGCGCCGGGGGTGGAGCCCTTGGGGCAGGTGTAGGTACCAGCGGCGAGCACGCCGGAACCGTCGAGCGCGGGGGTGCCCATCACCGCGCAGGGCAGCCCGGTCTGCCAGAGGTAACTGCCGGTGGAGGGACTGACCTGGCGGATCGACCCGCCATAACTGGTGGCGCCGATGGTCGTACCGTCGCCGCCGATGTACAGCTGGCCAGTGGGCCCGTCCCAGACCGCGCTGGCGATGCAGGAACTGACCGCGGCTGCAGGCGCGCCGATGGTGTCTGTCCACAGCGGTGCGCTGCCCAGCGGGTTATCGGCGAGCGCGTAGTAGAGCCCGTTCTTGTTGCACGCACCTACGTCTGGTGGCGTGCCAGTGCTGCCGAACAGGGTCGGCGAGGAGCCGAAGTCCCAGTCATGGCCGTGGCCTGCGGTGCCCGGCGCCCGCCACGCCTGCAGCAAGCCCAGCGACGAGGACAGGTGCACGATCGACAGGGAGTGCCCGATCTTGTTGCCAGCAGGGCAGGTATTGATCGTCGGGTCGCACTCATTGCCGGTCGACACCCACAGATCGCTGCCGCTGGACGTGGCCGCGACGCTCGACCAGACGCTGCCGCCAATCGACCCGGCGGGCACCGTGAACCAGGTGTGCAGCACCGCTCCGGTGTGCTGGTCGAGCTCGACCACTCCGCCGCGGATCAGCGGGCTGTCGCATTCCGACGCCAGCCCCACGTAAATGTGGCCGCCCGCCACCGTCGGGGACGACCAGTTGTAGTACGCGTCAGGGGCGGACACGCTCGCCGGGCCGATCCTGGTCTGCCAGGACACGGCACCGGTCGCGGCGTTCAGCGCATACAGGTAGCGGGCACCAGAGACGTACACGGTGGCCGTGCCGGTGACCGGGTCCGGCAGCACGGCCGCGGTCGAGCTGATCCCGCGTGCGGAACACGTCGCCTTCGTCGAGGTGTCGAGCTGGCGGCTCCACACCACCGTGCCGGCCGACTCGTTCAGCGCGTAGAACCCGCCGCTCTGGGCGCCGATGTACACTAGCCCGCCCGCGACGGTCGGGCTCGCGTCCAGGACTGGCACCGGCTCGCCGCTGACCACCGGCGGCTGCCAGTGCCACACCTTGCTCGCCGACGCCGCATTCGACGTCGTGAACGCCGTAGCCGGGCTTACCGAACTGTGCTGCGGGCCGTGCAGGTACTGCGGCCAGTCAAGGTTCGGCGCGGCAACCGCACCCGCGGCCCCGGCCCCGGCCCCGGCCTGAGCCAGCAGCACGCCAGCCACCCCCCATGCCGCCATTAGCCCCGGCATCCGCGTGAGAGCGCCAAACCTGGACATCGCCATCTCCTCGATCGACATGCGTACAAGCAGATCTCGGTCGAACGGGAGGGGACGTTACGGGCCATGCTCGCCGCGGCCTGCTAGGCATCGCGCAGCCGGAAGGTGAGCGCGCCGGCGGCCAGGGCCGCTGCTGCCCAGATGCCCAGCACGCCGAGCCCGCCCCACGGGCTGATCGCCAGGCTGTGCAACCCGGTGGTGGCCTGGATGTTCAGCCCCGCGATCGTGGGCGCCCACCGCTCGAGCCGGTGTTGCCAGTGCGCGTTCCCGACAAACCCGAGGATGATCGGGAACAGGTACAGCAAGGCGAGCACGACGCCGATGGACACCGCCGAGTCCCGCACGATCGCGGCGACGCCGAGGCTCATCAGCGCGATCAGTCCCAGGTACAGGACCGAACCGCAGCATGCGCGCAGCGTTGGCCCGTAGCTCAGCCACACCGGCTGGAAGCCGCGCGCGGCGGTAAAGCCGTGGCCGGGCAAGATCAGGTGCCCGGCCAGCACCGAGCCGAATACCGCCACCGCCCCGGCCGCCAGCACCAGCGCGGCCAGCAGGATCGCCTTCGCCGCCAGTACGGACTGCCGGCTGGGCATCGCCGTCAGGGTGGTGCGGATCAGGCCCGAGCCGTACTCGTTGCTGATCGTCAGCACGGCCAGGATCGCGACCACGGCCTGGCCGAGCTGAACTCCGGTCAGGCTGAGCTTCGTGGTGTCGACCGGGCAGGTCAGATCCTGCGGGCAGTGCGTGGCCCCGACGGTCGCGGCGCTGACCGCAATGGTCAGCGCCACGACCCCGAGCAGCAGCCAGGCAGGCCCGGATACTGTGCGCAGCTTGGTCCACTCGGCGTGCAGCGCGCAGCGCAGGCTCGCCCTGCGCGCTGCCGCCGTGGCGAGGGTCTCCGCCGGCTGAGCCTGCACGGCGGCGCTCATGCGTCCCGCCGCCGGAGCGTGATCAGCGCCAGGGCCAGGGCCGCGACCGTCCACAAGCACAGCACGGCAAACCCGGCGTAGGGCGACAGCGGGTAATAACCTCGCAGCGGCGAGACGACGGTGGTGACCTGTGAGTACCGCGGGATGCTCTGCTCGATCGCCAGGCCTGCGGCCGGAGTCAGCCGCAGCAGCCAGTCACCGACTCCGGCGGGCACGATATTCAGCCCGCTGATCAGGACCGGCATGACCACGACCACGACCGCTATCGTGATCGCAGCCGCGCTACGTCGCAGGATCGCCCCCAGCGCGACGGCGACGACCGCCATCAGGGCCAGCATGGCCGCCGTGCCGATGATGACTCGCACCTCGGTCAGCGCGGGCGCGGTCAGCAGCACCTGACCCTGGTTCTCCTCCTTCGGGACACCGACGGTGATCGAGACCACCGCGCCGGCCAGCCCCGCGGCGAACGCCACCGCGCCGATCACCACGGCCTTGGCGGCCAGTACCGCGCCCCGCCGCGGCGTGGCGGCCAGCGTGGTGCGGATGAGGCCGCGCCGGTACTCCTTGGTGAAGAACATCGCCGCCACTACCACGATCGCGATCAGTCCCACGAACGCGCCGGCCAGGCTCTGCTCTATCGTCACTGTCGGCAGTCCCGCGTCCGGCCCCGGCGTGAGCGGGGCGATGTCGCCGGAGCCGGTCACCGTGAATGTGCCGCCGTTCCGGCTAAACGCCGCCGAGCTTGCGGCGCTGCCAGGCTGAAAGCCGGCCGGGCCCCCGCCGCCGATCGTGGTGCCGGTCCAGGTGCCGGGGGATGAGCCGGTCAGGCTGACGTGATCGAAGACGCCGGTGGCCTGGGCGGGGCCAACGTTATTGCTGCTGCCGCCGAACGAGTTCTGGGTCACCGTGTAGTTCGGCGAGGTCGCGAACATGCCGGCCTGGACGGTCAACGGCAGCCCGGTCAGCTTGACCTCGCCGACCTGGGTCCAGTGCGTGCCGTCGGCGGACTCGGAGCCGGTGATCGTGTCGCCGGAGCGTGTCAGCCGCAGCCAGCGCGGGTGCTCCGCCGGCGCACCGCCGGGCATGCCCGCGATATCCCCGGTGTAGTTGTACTGCATGCGGACGCCGTTGCTGCCGGTCACCATCATGGCCGCGTAGGACGACCCCTGGCGGGTGCTCTGCTTGACAATGATTCCCGCCTTGGCCCACGCCGTAAGGCCCGGCACCGCTCCGCTGCCGGCAGGCGCCAGCCCCGAGCTGAGATTGGCGTGCTCGCCCGTCAGCGCCCTGACCCGTGCGGTGATAGTGCCGTTGCCGGTCAGCGACTGGCGCGCGAAGGAGAAACTATCGGTCACGACCTCGCCGCCCGGCCCGTGCGGAATGTAGGGCAGGCACGCTTTGCCGGTTTTCAGCGGACCGCCGTTCGTCTGGCAGGCGGAGCTCACGTTCGCGGCCACGAACACGCCAAAAAGCATCGTCAGCAGGGCCGCCACGATCATCCCGATCACCCAGCCGCGCACACTGCGGAACTTGGTCCACTCGGCGCGCAGCACGGCGCCGAAGCCGCCGCGGTGACCGTCATCGAGCCCGGCATCAGGCCGCGGCGCCGAGATCTCCCGTGTCGTCATCGCGGCACCTCCCGTGCGGCACCGGCGTCGAACCCGGCCGGGCGGAACTCGACAGCCTGACTGGTCAGCTGCATGTAGGCCTGCTCCAGGGTCGCCCGGTGCGCGGCAACCTCGGAGAACGGCACCGCCTTCGCGGCGAGCAGCGCCACGACCCGCTCCGCGGGCAGGCCCGAGATCGTGAGCACGTCCTGGCCGGACGCGACGACGATGGCCCCCGAATGCTCCAGCGCCGCCGTCGCCTCCGGCCGGGCCGATGTGCGCAACGTCACCTGGTCGCCGGAGGCGGCCGCGAGGAGGCTCGCCACCGTCGTGTCGGCGATGACCTTCCCGCGCCCGACGACGACCAGATGATCCGCGGTGTCCTGAAGCTCGCTCATCAGGTGGCTGGACACCAGCACTGCTCGCCCGCCGGCGGCTAGCGACCGCAAGAACCCTCGCATCCATACGATGCCCTCGGGATCCATCCCGTTGAACGGCTCGTCCAGCATGATCGCCGAGGGGTTGCCCAGCATCGCCCCGGCGATCCCCAGCCGCTGCCGCATGCCCAGCGAGTAGCCGCCTGTTCGCCGCCTGGCCGCACCCTGCAGGCCCGCCTGCCCGATCACCTCGTCCACCCGCCTGGCCGACAGGCCCTGCGAGTGCGCGAGCCAGAGCAGGTGGTTGCGGGCGCTGCGGCCCGGCTGGAGCGCGCCCGCGTCCAGCAGCGAGCCGAGCACCCGCAGCGGCTGCCGCAGGCACGCGTATGGCTCGCCGCCGACTAGGGCCGTGCCCTCGTCGGCCGCGTCCAGGCCGAGTATGACCCGCATGGTGGTGGACTTGCCGGCGCCGTTCGGGCCGACGAAGCCGGTGACCCGGCCTGGCTCGACGGTGAACGACATGCCGTCAAGCGCCAGCGTCGGCCCGAACCGCTTGCGCAGTCCGGCAACTTCGATCGTGGCTTGCATCGGTCCTTCCTTCGTGATCGCAGCGGAAACGTGTCAGCACCCGTTCTACGGAGGTGGCCATAACATGGGCCGCACGGACGCAGTTATCCCGTTGTTAGGTCGGCCGGGCCATGCTGAAGGCGGGATGGCGGCCCTGGCCAGGCCCATTGCCGAGGCAAAGGGAGACGCGGATGAGGACGCCGGACTGGATGCGGCTGCCGGGCCGCACGGTACGGGTACGGCTGACCGTCCTGTACGTGCTCCTGTTCCTGTTCTCCGGGATGCTGCTGCTGGCGATCGCCAGCGGTGTCACGGTCGGTTCGTCATCGAGGGAGATCAGCGCCGCGGGCGGGCCGCAGCCGGCGGCGGTCCACCAGACCGTTCAGAACCAGCTTGGCCACGTCCTTGTCCTCGCGTCGGTGATCGCGCTGGCGATCATGACGGTCGTGTCGGCCGCCATCGGCTGGCTGGCCGCCGGCCGGGCGCTGCGCCCGGTCAGGCAGATGACCGCCGCCGCGCAGCGGATCTCCCAGGACAATCTGGATGAGCGGCTGGCTGTGGCCGGCCCGCACGATGAGCTCAAGGAACTAGGCGACACCATCGACGGGCTGCTCGGCCGGCTGGAGTTCGCGTTCAACGCCCAGCGCCGCTTCGTGGCTAACGCCTCCCACGAGCTGCGCACCCCGCTGACCACGATGCGGGCGGCGCTCGACGTAGCCCTGGCCAAGCCCGAGCCGGCCCCGCCGCAGACCGTCGCCCTCGCCGCACGGCTGCACGCCGAACTGGACCGGGTCGACTCCCTGCTTGAGGCGTTCCTGGTGCTGGCCAGGGCCCAGCACCGAGAGCTGCCCGGGAATACGGCGCTGCCGCTTGACTACGTCGTCAGAGCCGCCCTGACCGACCAGGCCGCCGCCATCCACGCCAGGAACCTGACCGTGCGGGACACCAGCGGACCGGGTGGCGCGTGGGTGGCTGGCAGCCAGCCGCTGCTGTCCCGCCTGGTGGAAAACGTGATCGGCAACGCCGTCTGCCACAACGCTGACGGCGGCTGGATCCAGGTCACGACGCGGGCCGATGGCGACCAGGCCAGCCTGGTCGTGGAAAACGGCGGTCAGGTCCTGCAGCAGCAGCAGGTAACCGAGCTGGCTCAGCCGTTCCGGCGGCTCGGCGCAGACCGGACCGGCTCGGACCAGGGCTCGGGCCTCGGCCTGTCGATCGTCGCGGCTATCGTCGAGGCGCACAGCGGGACGCTGGAACTCCAGGCCAGGGACGGCGGCGGGCTGCGCGTCTGCGTCAGGCTGCCATCTGCCGATGCCGCTGCCCGCCCGCCGGCGGCGGAAGCTGGTGCGCCCGCATGAGAGTGCTGGTCGTCGAGGACTCCAGGTCGCTCGCCGAGGTCCTGGTCGAGGGCCTGCGCGATCAGGGCATGGCGGTGGACGTGGCGCATGACGGACTGGAGGCAGCCGCGAAGCTCGACCTCAGTCGCTATGACGTCGTCGTGCTCGACCGGGACCTGCCCGGCATCCACGGCGACGTACTCTGCCAGATGATCACCGACCGCGGCCAGCGGGCCATGGTCCTGATGCTCACCGCGGCCGGAGAGCCTGGCGACCGGGTAACCGGCCTCAGCCTCGGCGCGGACGACTACCTGGGCAAGCCGTTCCACTTCCCTGAGCTAGTGCTGCGGGTCCAGGCGCTGGCGCGCAGGCAGCCGGCCGCGCGGGCGCGCACCTTGCGGGTGGCAGGGATCGAACTCGATCCGCTGCGGCGGACCGTCAGGAGGGACGGGCGCCAGCTCGATCTGTCGGTCAAGGAGTTCGGGGTGCTGGAGGCGCTGCTCCAGGCCGCGCCCGCGTTCCTGCGGGCCGAGGACCTGCTGGAGCGCGTCTGGGACGAGCAGGCCGACCCGTTCACCAACACGGTCACGGTCACCATCGGGCGGCTGCGGCGCAAGCTCGGCGACCCGCCCGTCATCTCCACCACGCCAGGCGTCGGCTACCGCATCGCCGGCCCAGCTCAGTTGTAGCTGGTCTGTGCGATGAGCTATACCCAGCCTGCTGGAGGGGTTCACCCTCTTACGGGCTGCCGCCCATGCGGTCCATCAGGTCGCTGCGCGAGATGCCGTGCCGGTCGCCGAATTCCTCCAGCTGCCTGAGGTCAATCTCATCGGGCAGAACCTGCAGCGCCTCGTCCGCCGCCTGCTCGTACCCCAGGCGGCGCAGAGTGTGAACCAGCCAGTACCTGCTGTACCCCATGGATACCACTCAAGCCCGTCTTCAACGTGACGCCGCGACGGGTCCACAGTACGTCAGGCCGGGTCAGCGCACGCTCGTGGCGGGAGCTTCGGTGCGATGAGCCTCGTCGGCGTGCGCGATCTGCACGAGCGAGCGCCAGATGAGCACGAGGATGACCGCCGAGCCGACGAACGCGAACCAGAACGGCGCGGTGACGCCCCACACCGATGCGACCACGCCGCCGAGGGCGGAGCCGATCACGATGCCGCCGACGAGCCCGGTGAGGTACACGCTGCTGACGCGGCCCTGGAACTCGGCGGGCACGGCCCGCTGCCGCACGCTGGTCGAGGTCGTCCCCCAGATGAACGCGTGCGCGCCGAAGATCGTGAATACGAGCAGCGCGAACCACACCCACCGGGTCAGCGCCAGGGCGAGATGGGTCAGCGTCTCGATGATCAGCCCGACCCGCATGATGACGCCCAGCGGGACGCGCCGCTCCAGCCAGCCGTAGGAAACGCCGCCCAGCAGGCCGCCCACGGCCATGGCCGTGGTGATCAGCCCGAAGCCGACCGCGCTCATGCCCAGCCGCTCGCGCGCGTACAGCACCAGCACCGACCACGCGGCACCGAACGTGACGTTGAACGTGAAGATCGTGATGGCGAGCGTCCGGACGGCCGGGTGCCCCCACAGCCAGCGCCATCCCTCCCGGATGTCCTCGCGCACCCTGGCCGTGCGCGGCGGCCCGGTCCTGGCGGGCAGCCGCACCCGCGCAATCAGCAGCACCCCGGCCAGCACGCACACGGTCTCGCTCACGAACGGCAGCGCCATCGCCGCCGCGAACAGCGTGGCGCCGATGGGCGGGCCCGCCATCTGATTCCACACGACCATGCCAGTTTGCGTCCGCGCGTTCGCGATGCCCAGGTCCCGCGGGCTGACCAGCATCGGCAGCAGGGTGGTGGTCGTGGTGTCGCCGAAGGTCTCGTTGATCCCGAACAGGAACAGCGCGGCCAGCACCACCGCGGTGTCGACGCGGTGGGTCAGGATCGACGCGGTCAGGCCAAGCAGGATCGCGGCCCGGAACAGCCCGGTAACGATCACGATGACCCGCCGGTTGCCCCGGTCGGCCAGCACCCCCGCGTACAGCCCGAACATCAGCCAGGGCAGCCGCTGCAGCAGCGCCGCCATCGCCACGGCCAGCGGATTGTGCGTCTGGGAGGCCACCAGCAGGGGGCCGGCCGCGAGCGTGATCCCCTCGCCCAGGTTGGTCACCCAGGACGAGGCCAGCAGCCAGCGGAAGTCGCGGCCGAGACGGGCCGGAGCGACCAGATCGCCGAGCCGGCTCATGACGTCAGGCCGGCGATGATCACCCAACCATCATCGCGTACCGGCGCAACCGGCTTTTCGGCCGCAGGTCAGGCGCCGGTGCCGCCGGCCGCGGCGGTGAGCAGCCGGGCGGTATGCGCGGCGCGCGCCGTCCACCACGCGGCGGCCGGGTCGCCCGTTCCGGCCGCTCCCGTCCCTCCCCGGCCCGCGTGCCGCAGCTCCCAGCGGTGCGCCTCGGCGCCGAGCCAGCCGAGCGTCGCGGCCGGATCCTGCTCGAGCATGGCCCGCAGGGCGAACCGGCGCTCGCCGATCCGGTGGCCGACGCGGGCCTGGCCCGCGCCCAGCGCCAGCCTGCGGCGGGTCAGGATCATCCCGCTGCGCACCGGCGCGACCACGGCGTCGACCAGGTCCCCGAGCCTGCCGTCCGGGCTAGCCCCGTCCGGCGCCGCCCGCAGCGCCAGCGGCAGCCGCCGCCCCGCGGCGTGCCCGGCGGGCGGCGCGGCGAGCTCGGCGGTGACGGCGCGCCGGGTGAGCTCGGCCCAGGCCGCGAGCGGCGGCACTGCGAGGTCGGTCACTGCGTCCAGGTAGCAGGGCAGCCAGGGCCACAGGTGCTCATCCAGCAGCGCGGCCCGCGAGAGCGTCAGGGCGGCCGCGGTCACCGGGCGGCTGGTGTCGCCGGCCGCCTCGCCCAGCCGTGCGTACAGCCCGAGCAGGGCGGCCAGGTGGTCGGGCTCGGCCGGCGGGACGAGGCCGAGCGCGCGCCAGAAGCCGGCCACCCGGTCGGTTCCCTCGCCGCCGAGGCCGCCCTCGGGCCCCAGGTAGACCGACGTGTACGGCAGGCAGTTCAGCACGAACACTTCGGTGTGCTCCGCGTCGCTAGCCGGCTCCAGGCCGAGCGCGGGGGCGACCGCGCGGGCCGCCGCGGGGCTGTCGGCCACCGCGCCGAGCGCCCGCAGCAGCTCCCACCGCCCGGCGGTCACCGTGCCCGCCCCGCGTGGCAGCGCCGGCTGGCGAGGAAGGCCGCCGGGTTGGCCGCCGTGTCCGGGCAGTTCACATTCATGGCGCATTCCTAACGGTGCGCACCTGACCTTGCGGCAGCGTGAAGGCTTCGGGGGCGGGCTTGAGCGGGCGCATTAGCCAGGCTGGGCGCCTGCTGCCGTCCGGCGAGACCGCGCCGGCCGGGCGGGTCCGGGCCATCCACGCTCGGTACACCTCACGCGCCCGGCCGGTGTCGACGGCGATGTCGCCGTGCGCGTCACCAGGCAGCGCCGGGCGGACCCGGACGGCCTGATGCCAGCAGTGCATGCCGGAGACCGGATCCGGATGCACGGGAAACGTCAGGTTCTGGTGCACGCCGGTGTCAGACCACCAGATCCGCGCGGTATCGGGATCGGCCGACCGGTAGGGCCCGACCCGCGCGGCGGCGCGCATGGCCCAGCCCTCGCCGCCGCGCTGCAGGTCGACGGTGGCCATCATCCCCCCCGCGCTTACGCCGGCGTGGCCGGCCAGCTTCCACCGGCCCATGTGGTGCGAGCAGGCGACGACGCCGGGCCTAATACCCTCGGTGAGCCACGCCTTGGCCACGAAGTACCCGATCTCGGTCTCGACCCGGATCAGGTCGCCGGTCCGCGCGATCCCCAGCCGCGCCGCGTCCGAGGGATGGATCCAGACCGGGTTGGTGTGCGACAGCTCATCCAGCCACTTGCTGTTGGCCGACCGGGTATGGATCTGCGTGGGCAGCCGGAACGTGGACAGCAGCACCAGCTGACCGGCATCGAGCTGCGACGGGTGCACGTGGCTGCGGATATATCCGGGCAGCGCGTGCTCGGGCCAGCCCCAGGCCGCCAGCGTGGACGACCAGAATTCCAGCCGTCCCGACGGCGTCGGGAACCCGCGCCGCACCACGTCGTCGACCATGACGCCGACTGGCCTGCGGCCCGATCCGTCTGGGCTCGGCGTGGCCGTCGGCACGACATTTGTTCCGAAGGGGGCTGGGGCCGATGTGTAGACTCGGTCGCCGGACGTGACCGCCACATCCTGGAGTTCCGCCGCGGGCACCTCCTGCTCGTGCCGCGCGCCCTGGCCGCGGCTGATCTCGAAGGCACCGTAGCGGCGCATGTACGCCAGCGGGGACAGGCCCTCGGCGGCGGCCCGCTCGGGCAGGCCCGGCACCGAGTTCTCGAACATCCAGCCGTAGTACTCGTCGACCGTGAGCTTGCGGCCAGGGTGCGCCCGCGACTCGTGGTACTGCCGGATGCCCATCGAGCCGTCCGGGTCGATCCGCCAGGACAGCTCGGTCCACCATTCGTTCTCCTCCCACACCTCGCCCGGGTTGACCTGGCGGGTGTCGGTGACCTGCTCGCCGAGCCGTTCGCGGGCGGCGCGCAGCACCGGCTGGCGGAAGCCGATCCACTGCCCGTCGTACTGCTCGTAGGAGTGCGTGTCGTGCCGCTCGGAGCCGTGCCCCATCGGCAGCACGTAGTCGGCGAAGTAAGCGGACTCGCTCCAGGTCGGGGTGAGCGCGACGAAGCAGCCGACCTTCTGCGGGTCGGTGAGCACCTCCATCCAGGACAGGCCGTCCGGGTTGGTCCAGACCGGGTTGTAGACCCGGGCGAAGTAGGTGTCGAGCTGGCCGCGGCCGTCTTTGAGGAAGTGCGGCAGCAGGAAGCTCATCTCGTTCTGGGCCAGCGGGAACTCTCCGGGCCAGGCCAGGTCCTGCCAGACGTCCGGGTGCGGCGGGGTGTGGATCGGCCGCGGCACGAACTTGTTCCAGGCGTTCGGGAACGTGCCGCCGGGCGTGGCCACCGCGCCGAGCAGCGCGGAGATCAGGAACAGCGTCCGCGACACCTGCCAGCCGCCGAGGTTGCCGGCCGCCGCCGACCGCCAGGAGTGGCAGGAGAACCTGGTGCCCGCGCCGGCCACCACCTCGGCCACCTCGGCCAGCACCGCGGCGTCGATGCCGGACTCGGCCGCGGCGAACTCGAACGTGAAGCTTTCGTAGAGCTGGGCCAGTACCGCCTCGAACGCCTCGAAGGTGACCGGCAGGTCCGGCCGGCACTCGGTCAGGTACTCCTGCCAGTTCCACCAGCGCCGGACGAACTCGGCGTCGTAGCGGCGGCCCGCGATCAGGTGCCGGGCGATAGCCAGGTTGATCGCCGCCTCGCTGCCCGGCTGCGGGGACAGCCAGTAGTCGGCGTGCGTCGCGGTGTTTGACAGCCGGGTGTCCAGCACGATCACCTTGGCGCCGTTGGCCCGCGCCTCGGTGATCCGCTGGGCGTGCGGGTTGAAGTAGTGCCCGGCCTCCAGGTGCGCGCTGATCAGGTAGATGACCTTCGCGTTGGCGTGGTCCGGGCTCGGCCGGTCGATGCCCATCCAGAACTGGAAGCCGGTGCGGCCGCCGGACGAGCACACGTTCGTGTGCGAGTTGTGGCCGTCGACGCCCCAGCTGGCCAGCACCCGCTCGGTGTAGCCGTCCTCCCCCGGGCGGCCCATGTGCACCATGATCTCGTTGTGCCGGCCCTGCTGCAGCGCCGCGCGGATGCGGGCGGCGATCGCGTCCAGTGCCTCGTCCCAGCTGATCCGCTCCCAGCGGCCCTCGCCGCGTCGCCCCGCCCGGCGCATCGGGTACAGCACCCGGTCAGGGTCGGTGACCTGGTTGATCGTCGCCGGGCCCTTGGCGCAGTTGCGGCCGCGCGAGCCGGGGTGCTCGGGGTTGCCCTCGAACTTGCGCACCTGCCGGGTGTCGAGGTCGACGTAGGCGAGCAGCCCGCAGGCCGACTCGCAGTTGAAGCAGGTGGTCGGCACCAGCATGTAGTGGTGCTCCTCGCGGGCCGGCCAGGCCCGCGAGGACAGCTCGACCCAGTCGTCCCAGCGCTCCTTGGGCGGGAACGCGGCCAGGTGCACCCGGCTGGCGCCGGGGTAGAACGTCTCGCCTCTGGCCTGCGCCGCCGCCCGCGCCGCGGACACCCGCTCGCCCAGGGCGGCCAGCTCGCCGGCCGAGGCCGGTCCCGGAGCGGCCGGTTCCGCCGCGGCCCCTTCGGGCGCCGTCGGCCCGGCCGGCCCGGCCAGTGCGGCCAGTGCGGGCAGCTCGCCGGACCCCGCCCGCTCGGCCGGCGTTCCCGGCGGACTGGCGACTCCCCGTTCGGAAAAAATCTCCTGATCGGCTACGGCCCGATCGCCCTCCCGGGGAGCATCGGCGGGACAGGACAAGCGAACCTCCCTTCGGCTCCGGCCTTCGGCTAGGCGAGCGGGACGGACTGGCCGGCCTGGACGTAGGCGTGCTCGTGCGCCAGCAGCCCGAACAGGGCCAGCCCGGCGGGCACCCAGGGGACAGGGCCGGCCCATGGGGCGGCGACGGCCGCCGCGACCGCGGCCAGCCCCAGCCAGAAGAAGCGGGCGTACCGGCCGCGGATCATCGCGTCGACCGCGAGGTGAGCGTGCTCGGTCGGATGCGTCACGCTGATCTCGCCCAGGACCAGCAGCACGTGTGCGGCCGCCGCGCCGCACAGCAGCACCGCCAGCGCGGTCACGGCCGGGCGCGGCCCGAGCCACTGCGCGAACGGCAGCATCGCGGCGGCGCCGGCCAGCACCGCCTGCACGGCCAGGTGCGGCGCCAGCAGCGGGCTCTGCCACAGATCCCGCGCCCGCGCCTGGGCGAACAGGTACGCGGTGTAGCACGCCACCGCCAGGCTCAGCGGCAGCGCGAACCCCGCCGCGACCTGGCGCAACGGCACCGAGCCGGCCAGCGACCCGAGCAAGTACAGAGCGGCCGCGCCGCCGTACCCGCCGATGATGAACGACCCCTTGACCAGCCAGCTCCGCCAGTGATGCCGGGTGAAGATCAGGTAGAACCGCATCGGATGGCGCAGATCCCAGATCAGCAGGATCCCGGTGACGCCGAGGAAGCCCAGCGCCAGCAGCGGCGCCGCCCACCGGTCCGCCGCATCCGTCCAGGACATCCGCCCGGCCGCGATGAGGATCAGCGGGACCAGCAGGCCGCCGGCCGCCAGGCCCTTGGTCCAGGTGTACAGGCTGACCCGCCAGCCCCACGGCGCGTGATGGTCCACATCGTAGGAAAGCAGCGCCTCGGCGCTGGAGTTGGGCCGGCCGGGGTGGCCGCTCGTCACGTGCCCAGGGTCGTGCTCGCCGCCCTGGGTCGCCCACGCGAACAGGCCGCCGTCCGGCCGGCGGGCGGCCAGCGGATCCAGCGTGGCCTGGGTCGCGCCCTTGTAGAACAGGCCGGGCCTGGTACCCTTCTCCGGCCGCCGGACGGTGACCGGCTCCCGCTTGACGATCTCGGCGACCTTGGACGACGGGTCGTTCAGGTCGCCGACGAGGATCGCCTGGGTCGGGCAGACGGTGACGCAGGCCGGCTCGAGGCCGATCTCCAGCCGGTGCGCGCACAGGTTGCACTTCTCGGCCGAGTTGTCGTCCGGGTTGATGAAGATCGCGTCGTACGGGCAGGCGGCGATGCACGCCTTGCAGCCGATGCAGATCTCCTTGTCGAAGTCGACGATCCCGTCCGGTCGCCGGTACATCGCGGTGGTCGGACAGGCGGCCACGCACGGCGCGTCCGCGCACTGGTTGCAGCGGGTCACCTGGAACGCGCGGCGGACCTGCGGGAACGTGCCGACCTCGACGGACTTCACGTAGGTCCTGGTGACGCCGAGCGGTACCTCGTTTTCGCTCTTGCACGCGGTCGTGCAGGCGTGGCAGCCGATGCAGCGGTCGGAGTCGAGGACCTTCACCCACCGCTGCAGCCGGTCAACCGGGCCTTCGGTCACGCGGCCGGCCCGCTGACGATGGGCAGCCCGAGCACCGCCGCCCGCGGCCAGTCGTCGTCGACGTGCACGACCTGCCGTCCGGCCCGGTCCAGGATCGAGGCGCCGATCGAGGCGCGGAACCCGCTCGCGCAGTGCACCCAGACCTCGCCGGCCGGCACCTCCGCGGTCCGCTGCTCCAGCTCCCAGAACGGGACATGCGTCGCCCCGGCCAGGTGCCCGTCACGCCACTCGTCCGGGCGGCGCACGTCCAGCACGACCAGGCCGTCGCGGCCCAGCTCGCGGGCCAGGTCCTCGAACCTGGTCACCGGGTAGCTGCCCAGCGGGGCGCCGCCGGACAGCTGCACGACCGGCCCGGTCGCCGCGCGCTCGATCCGGTCGATGCCGATCCGGCTCAGCTGCAGCTGCGCGTCGCGGACCTGCCCGGGGTCGTCGCCGATCAAGGTGAGCGGCGTTCCCCACGGGATCGTCCAGCCCAGGTAGGTGCCGAACGGGTCGCCCAGCTCGACCGAGATCGTCCCGGTCACGTGGCCGCGGCCGAACGCGGTCCGCTGCCGCAGGTCCACCACCCATTCGCCGGCGTCGATCCGGCGGCGCAGCTCGGCCGGGTCGGCCGGGACCGGCGGGGTCAGGTCGGCCGCGACCGGCCCGGTCCGGTTGGCCGGGTCCATGTGCGCGTAGTACCGGGGGTAGGCCACCAGGCCGCTGATCAGCTCCTTCACGAACGAGTCCTCGTCGCTGGTCAGCGCCGCGTTGACCTGCCGCTCATGGCCGATCGTCGAGGAGTCGCCGCTGGTCGGCGTGGCCGAGCAGAAGCTGCCGAATCCGTGCGTCGGATAGACCCTGGAACCGTTCGGAAGAATCTCGGCGAGCCGTCGCACCGAACGGTACTGCGCGCGGCTGAGCCGCTCGGTCTGGTCCGGGCCGATCAGGTCCGTGCGCCCGACCGCCCCGTACAGCATGCAGCCGCCGGTGAACACCGCGGCCGGCTCGCCGCCGGCCTCGCGCAGCACGTACGACAGGTGGCCGGGGGTGTGGCCCGGCGTGTGCACGACGGTGAGCGTCAGGCCGCCCGCGGTCAGCTCGTCGCCGTCGCGGACGGGCAGCCGGCTGAAGCCGACCTCGTCGGCCGCCGCGACGACGTACGCGGCACCGGTCGCGCCGGCCAGCGCCAGCCCGCCGGTCACGTAGTCGTTGTGGATGTGCGTTTCCAGCACGTGGGTGATCCGCACCCCGGCGGAGCGCGCGGCCGCGAGCACGCGGTCGATGTCGCGCTGCGGGTCGATCACGACCGCGGCCTCGCCGTCGTGGGCCAGGTAACTGCGGTCGCCGAGACCCGGCGTCTCGATGGTCACGACGTTGTGCATCGGCCGGCGGCTCCTTCCGTAATCGGGGTCAGACAGGGCGAGGCCAGCAGTTTCCGCTGGTCAATAATACATAATTCCGGTCTGTTATCTTGATAATCATGCACAGGAAGCCTCCTCGGGCGAAACCTCCGAATGTACGTACATTCAAGCCCCCAGCCGCACAGGGTGTCAACGACCGGCCTCCCCCCGCAGGTCGCCGGTGTCTCGGATGTTATTCAAAACTCGAAGCTTGAGTCGCATCTTCGCGGCCGGCTACTGCGCATACTTGACAGCGTGATCGTCGATCGGAACAGCGCGCTGCCGCTGTGGGCCCAGGTGCTCGGCGACCTGCGCCGCAGGCTCGCGCGGGACGAGTTCGGCGCGCACTTCCCCGGCGACGAGCAGCTGACCGAGGAGTACGGCGTCAGCCGGCACACGGTGCGCGAGGCGGTCAGGCGGCTGCAGGCCGAGGGCGTGGTCGAGCGCGGCCGGGGCCGCGGAACGTTCGTCACCGACCGGGTGATCGAGCAGCCGCTCGGCGCCCTGTACAGCCTGTTCCGGTCGGCCGAGGAGCAGGGCTTCGTGCAGCGCAGCATCGTCCGGCGGCTGGAGGAGCGCCGCGACTCCGAGGCGGCCAGGGTGCTCGGCCTGCCGGCCGGCGAGCCGCTGGTGTACCTCGAGCGGCTGCGGCTGGCCGACGACGAGCCGATCGTGCTGGACTCCTCCTGGCTGCCCGCGGCGCTGGCCCGGCCGCTGCTGAGCACCGACTTCACCCGCACCGCGCTCTACCGCGAACTGCACGTCCAGTGCGGCATCCGGCTGGACGGCGGCTGGGAGCGGATCCGCCCGGTGCTGCCCGACGAGGAGCAGCGCGCGCTGCTCGGCCTGCCGGACGGGACGCCGGCGCTGGCCATCGAGCGGATGGCGTCGCGCCAGACGGCGCCGGTCGAGTGGCGGCACAGCCTGGTGCGCGCTGACCGGTTCAGCTATGTCGCCCGGTGGTCCGGGCAGGATTCGGCCGCCGGATTCGAGCCCCATCCCTGACCCGCACCCCCGCTACCCCCCTGACCCGCGCCCCCGCTGCGCCCCCGACCCGCATCCCCCGCTGCACCCCGGCCCGCGCCCGCTGCGTCCCTGACCCGCGCCCCGCTGCGCCCCCGACCCGCATCCCCCGCTGCACCCCTGACCCGCATCCCTTATATCCTCTTTTATCACCCTTTATCTGTACACCTGCCGGGGAAATGGCTAGCGGTTCGCGTCGTTGTCCAGCCAGGTGCCGGAGATGGCCGACATGAAATGCGGCTGGTGGCGGAACCCGAGCGTGGCGTAGAAGGACTCGGCCTCGTCGGTTTGCAGGCCGACGTGCTGGCCGGGCACCCGGTCGATGAGCACCTGCACCAGCCGGCCGCCGATGCCCTGCCTGCGGTAGGCCGACTGCGTCCAGACGTCGAGCAGGTAGGCATTGCAGACGCCGTCGGACAGCAGCCGGGCCATCCCGACGACACGATCGTCGTCGCGGGCGATACAGACGTGCTGCGACCGCGCGAACGACGCGTGCAGCGCCTCGGCGGACCGGCCGTTGTCGAAATCGTCGGCGGTCAGGTCGGCCTTGACCTGGTGCCAGTCGATGCCCGCCAGCGATTCGTCGATGCGCACGTCCATGCCTTGCAGCATGCCGCAGGCGGCGGCGCAGGCGCACCGCGTTTATCTTGCGGCGCGGCGGCCGGCCGGCCCCGGGTCGGCCTCTTGCCGCGGCGCCGCTTGGTACCGTAACGCGGTGATGCGTGACAATCCACCCGGCGCCCCGGCCGCGCCGTCCTCGCGCTGGCGGGGCAAGGCCTGGCTCCTGCTCACGATCCCGCTGGGCTTCACGACCTGGGCGGCGTTCCTCTACATCGGCATCAGGACCCGGCGGGCGCAGTGGCTGGCCTGGGCCGTGGTCTACGCGGCCACGCTCGGCGCCTACGTCGCGCTGGACACGCCGGCGCACCCCGGTGACACTGCCCAAGGCCTAGCCACCGGCCTGGCCCTGCTGACCTGGATCGGCGGCGGCATCCACGCGATCGCGATCAGCGGCGACGCCGTCCGGCGCATCCAGAGCAGGTCGGATCCGGTGCTCGAGGCGGCCCGCACCCGGGTCGAGCGCCGGACCGAAGGGCGGCGCCTGCTGGCAGCCCAGCCGGCCCTGGCCAAGGAGATCGGGCTGGGTCGTCCCGATGTGCCGGGAGCGGACGACTACGGTCTCGTCGACGTCAACCATGCCCCGGCCGCGGCCCTGGTCCGGCTGCCGGGGATGACCGACGAGCTGGCCCGCCGGATCGTCGAGCGTCGGGCGCAGGCGGGCGGCTTCTCCTCGGTCGAGGATCTCGGGCTGCTGCTCGACCTGCCGCCGGATGCGATCGACCAGATGCGCGACATGGCGATCTTCATCCCGGGCTGACCGACGCGACCTGGCCTACGAGGCGTCCCAGCGTCCGTCCGCCTGGGCTGCCTCGACCTGGGCGAGCCCGGCCGGGCGCATCCGGCCTTCGGCGATGAGCTGGCGGGCCAGGGCCTGGTTACCCGCCGACCAGTTGGACCTGGGCCTGCGCGGCTGGTAGCGCAGCACGTAGTAGTCGTCGTCGTACCGGTTCAGCTTGGAATCGACCCAGCCGAAGCACATCGCGACCACGGTCGCCTCTGACTGGCTGACCGAGGCGATCCCGCGGCCCTTCTTGGCGAACTTGACCCACAGTCCGGGCTCGTCCTCGTGGCGGGCGTCGAGCCACTCCTCGAACGCCTGCGCCGTCGCGAACGGCACGATGAGCCAGCCGTCGGATACGTGCCGTTCGGTCTGGTCATCGGCCATGCGCGGGAGTCTGCCACGGCAGCTCCGCGGCGGCCATCCGCGTTCTTTTTGCCGGCAGGTCAGGCGGTGAGCTCGCGGTAGAGCGCGGCGGTCTGCGCGGCGATCGCGGCCCAGTCGAACTCGGCGGCGGCGCGCTCGCGGCCGCGGGCGCCCATCGCCGCCGCCAGGTCGCCATCGCGCAGCAGCACGTTCAGCGCGTCGGTGAGCGCGTCCGGATCGCCGGGCGGCACCAGCAGGCCGGTCTCGCCGTGGACGACGACCTCGGGGGTGCCGCCCACCCGGGACGCCACGACCGCCGCGCCGCACGCCATCGCCTCCAGGTTCACGATGCCGAGCGGCTCGTACACCGACGGGCAGGCGAATACGCGGGCGTGCGAGAGCAGCTGGATGACCTCGGGCTTGGCCAGCATGCCGGAGATCAGCACGACGCCAGACCGGCTGGCGGTCAGCTCGCCGACCAGGTCATCGACCTCGGCCGCCAGCTCGGCGGTGTCGGCCTGCCCGGCGCAGAGCACCAGCTGCGCGCCGGGATCGAGCCCGGCGGCCGCGCGCAGCAGCACCGGCACGCCCTTCTGCCTGGTGACCCGGCCGACGAAGATGACGTAGGGCCTGCCGGGGTCCACGCCGTACTTGCGGAGCACGTCGGTATCCGGATCCGGCGCGTACTCGCGGGTGTCGATCCCGTTGCGGATGACCCGGACCTTCTGCGGCGGCACGGCCGGGTACGCGGCGAGCACGTCGGCGCGCATCCCGTCGGACACCGCCACCACCGCGGCGGCCGCTTCCACCGCGGTCCGCTCGCACCAGGACGACAGCGCGTACCCGCCGCCGAGTTGCTCGGCCTTCCACGGCCGCAGCGGCTCCAGCGAGTGCGTGGTGACCACGTGCGGCACCCCGTACAGCAGGGCCGCCAGGTGGCCGGCCAGGTTCGCGTACCAGGTGTGTGAGTGGACGAGCTGCGCCCCGCTGACCGCCGCGGCCATCGCCAGGTCGGTGGAAATCGTCTGCAGCGCGGGGTTGGCCTGCTCCAGCAGCGGCCACGGCCGGTGCGCCACCGCCGTGGCCCGGTCCGCGCCCTGGCAGTGCACGGTCAGGTCCACCAGGCCGGCCAGCTCCCGGGCCAGGTACTCCACGTGCACGCCGGCCCCGCCGTACACCTCGGGCGGGTACTCCCTGGTCAGCAGGGCCACCCGCAGCCTGCCGCCGCGCTCGCCGGGCTCGCCGGGCTCGCCGCGGCCGGCGGGCGCACTGGGCTGATCCTGGCCGGCCGGCGTTACGGCCACTTGACCACCTCCTGGCCCTTGCCGACCACGGTCACGCCGCTGTCGGAGACCGCGAAGCCGCGCGCCCGGTCGTGCTCCTTGTTCACGCCCACCTCCACGCCGTCCGGCACCACCACGTTCTTGTCCAGGATCGCGTCCCTGACCATCGCGCGGGACCCGATGCGGGTGTTGTGCAGCACGACCGAACGCTCCACCGTGGCGTAGTCATCGACCCGGACTCCCGGCGAGAGCACCGACTCGCGGACCAGGCTGCCGGACACGATCACTCCGTTGCTGACCACGCTGTTGACGGCCCGGCCGATCCGGTCCCCCGCCTCGTGCACAAACTTGGCCGGCGGCTGCGACGGCACCTGGGTGAGGATCGGCCACTGGCTGTTATAGAGGTTGAAGACCGGGTGCACCGCGCACAGGTCCATGTGCGCCTCGTAGTAGGAGTCCAGCGTCCCGACGTCGCGCCAGTACCCGGCGTCGCGTTCGGTAGCGCCCGGCACCTCATTGTCCAGGAAGTTGTACACCTGCGCGGCGTTCTGGCTGACCAGCATCGGGACAATGTCGCCGCCCATGTCGTGCCGGCTGCTGGCGTCGGCCGCGTCCTTGCGCAGCGCGTCCACCAGGATGTCCGAGCTGAACAGGTAGTTGCCCATCGAGGCGTAGGCCTGGTCGGGCCGGCCGGGCATCGCGGGCGGGTTGGCCGGCTTCTCCAGGAAGGCCTGGATCGACTGGCCGTCTGCGCCGGTCTGGATCACGCCGAACGCGGTAGCCTCCTCGCGCGGCACCGGGATCGCCGCGACGGTGACGCCCGCCCCCGACGCCACGTGCTGGTCGATCATCTGCCGCGGATCCATCCGGTAGACGTGATCCGCGCCGAATACGATCACCAGGTCGGGTTCCTCGTCGTAGATCAGGTTGAGCGACTGGTGGATCGCATCTGCCGAGCCGGTGTACCAGTGCGGACCGAGCCGCTGCTGCGCGGGCACCGGCGTGATGTAGTTGCCCAGCAGCGCGCTCATCCGCCAGGTGAGGCTGATGTGCCGGTCCAGGCTGTGGCTCTTGTACTGGGTCAGCACGCAGATCCGCAGGCAGCCGGCGTTGACCAGGTTGGACAGCGCGAAATCGACCAGCCGGTACAGGCCGCCGAACGGCACGGCGGGCTTAGCCCGGTCGTCGGTCAGCGGCGCCAGCCGCCGCCCCGCGCCGCCCGCCAGCACGATGCCGAGGACCCGCTTCTGCGCCACCACGCACGCCTCCTGTCGGTGCCCTCTGTCTGGGCCCTTTGTCTGGGCCCTTTGTCTGGGCCCTTTGTCTGGGCCCTTTGTCTGGGCCCTCTGTCTGGGCCCTCTGTCTGGGCCCCTTTCCGGGGAACAGACGGCCATCATCTATCAGTCTGATGCCCACGCGCCATCGTGGTACAGCTCGCCCAGTGGGCGGCTGGTGCTGTTACCTGGACGGCACGGAGCGTCACCAATGCCCTACAGTTCCGGTTATGCAGCCGACAAGGCGACGGCGCGGGCCAGCTCGGTGACGGATCGTCGGCCAGCCGTCCGACGTGCCGGTCCAGGTGACGCTGCCGCGCTCCGCGACCCAGGCCATCCAGGGCGGCAATGGCCCGGGCGACGGGCAGACGCTTGGGATGCTGTCCGACGGCACGGTGTACGCGTGGGGTTCGAACGGCGCCTTCCAGCTCTGCACGGGGACGCAGAAGAAGGAGGCGTCGCAGGCCGAGCCGACGGCGTGGCCAGCAGCTAAGCGATCCTTCGCGCACCCGGGCCGGGCACCGGGGTGACTTCGCGGGCCGAGCCGACGGGGTGGCCGGCCGCGCAGGCCAGCTGCAGCCGGACCGGCTCGCCACAGTCGCGGTGGGTGAGCCGGGCGGCCGGCCCGGTCGGCTCGGACGCGTACTTGTCGCCCCACTGCATCAGCGCGACGAGGACCGGATAAAGGTCAAGGGCCTTGTCGGTCAGGCGGTATTCATGCCGGGTGCGCTGCCCGCTCTCCCGGTAGGGCACCCGGCGCAGCAGCCCGTCATCGACCAGGCTGGAGAGCCGGTCGCTGAGGACCTGCCTGGGTGCCTGGGTGCGCCGCTGCATGTCGGCGAACCGGCGGACCCCGCTGAACAGCTCGCGCAGCACGAGGAAGGTCCACTTCTCGCCGATCAGCGCCACTGCGGCGCCGATCGAGCAGTTGGCCATGTCGTAGTCCAGATTCCAGTGACGGTCCATGAACGTATGCTAGGTCTAGTTGACAGACACAGCAATCCGGGAGCATGCTGAGTCTGTGAATCAGATTCAGGACGGGGCGCAGATCGGAATCCGCCAGGCGTGCAGCGCGGACCGCGATGCGATCAGGGATTTCGTGGCCGGCATGTCGCCGCGGACCCGCTATCTAAGGTTCTTCACCGGCGCCCCGGCGGTAACCGCCGCGACGCTCGGCCGGCTGGCCGGCGACGGCGACCACATCGACGCGGTCGTGGCCACCGAATCAGACATGATCATCGGGCACGCGATGGCGGCGGACACGACCGATCCATCCGGCGCCGCGATGACCGAGATCGGAGTGGCGGTGACCGACGGGCGCCAGGGCCAGGGTGTGGGCTCCGCGCTCACTCGCGCCCTCGCGGCCAGGGCGCAGGCTCGCGGCGTCACCACACTGGCAATGGATGTCCTCGCCGACAACCGGGCGGTGCTCTCCATGATCGCCGACGCCTGGCCAGCCGCAGCCTGCGAGCAGTCAGGCGCGTTCGTCACCATCCACGCCCCCCTGCACCGCCCCTGAGCCCGGGCAGCCGGCCCGCCACCCGTCTGCGCCCACTCCGCCGGGATCGCCATGACCGTTTCGACTTTTCACGCACTCTGCTCATTTCCCGCCCGGATATATCAGGATTTGCGGAAGCAGAACGAGTGAAAAGTGGGGTTCGCCACCATGATCACTTTCACTTTGCACACGGTACGACCCAAAACGGCGCGGGCGCGGGCGGGGGGACGGCGGGGGGACGGCGCGGGCGCGGGGACGGCGCGGGCGCGGGCGCGGGCGCGGGGACGGCGCGGGCGCGGGCGCGGGCGCGGGGACGGCGCGGGCGCGGGGGAC
>DASXZD010000030.1:0-142176 GCA_036502085.1 Streptosporangiaceae bacterium | reverse complement strand
TCACGATCACCGCGGAAGCACAGCGGGCCGACTTCGGCTACCTGCGCGAAGCGCTCGGCCTGACCGCCGGCAACCTGTCCAAGCACCTGACCGTGCTGGAGGAGGCAGGCATGATCCAGGTGGAGAAGGGCTATGCCGGGCGCCGCCCGCGGACCTGGGTGCGCATCACCGCCCGCGGCCGCGCGGCGCTCGCCGCCGAACTCGCCGCCCTGACCGAACTCCTACGCCGGCACCAAACGGCTCATCGCACCTAGACCAGCAAACAACCCCCAGACGGCGGCACTCCACCGCCACCCTGCCGACATGAAGCGCAGAACTTCCGTTCAAGTGCGCGGCACAGACGGACCTGAACGGCCGCAGGGACTGGCGCCATATCAGCGGCTCGGCGCGCGGTTATCAAGAGCTCTCCGTACCGTTAGTAATCCCGACCACGGGACGAGCAGACAGACGGCTAGGCCGTGTGTTTATGCATCGGCAGCGCTGGGCGCGAACGCGCGCTTTTGCCGCAGACAGATCGTCCTCCCGGATCGCCGTGGCCGGGCAGTCACATCCGGGACGTTTCCGCGGAGACGCCTTGTGCGCCATTTCACAAACCGCTTCCGCGGAAACGTCCTGTCATCAACGTACAGCGCACTAGGTCGGGCATGATGAACGTCCTCGCGGCCGCGCGCTGCGCCGAGCAAGAGGTAATCGGCGGTCGGCGGAGGTCTCTTGCCGCAGGTCGCATAACGCGGTCCGGAGGTCGCGCTGACTGCCTCGATCGTCACCTTGAGTGATAGCGAACGTGGAGGAGAACGCGCGCCGAGCCGCCTAATTGAGACTTTGGGGTAGGCGGTACGGGCCTGGCCGGGATGGCAGTGAGCCGGGGTCGTAGCGTTGAGGCCCTGGCGGGCTGCCTCTTGAGCCGCCTGCCCGCCGTTATGGCCTGGCTTTCGAACGACGTGTCTGCCTGCCGGGGCCTCGCCGTGGCGTGGCTCAAAAGAGGCGCGAACGCCAGCAGGTCCTGGAATTAGGCATGCCCGCCGCGGTCACATCTGCAACGACACCGGGAGGGTTGTTCATGGCGGTGGTGATGATCGGGGTGGATCCGCACAAGGGCTCGCACACGGCGGTGGCGCTCAGCGGCCGGCAGCCTGGTCTCTGGCCCGCGCTACCAGGTCGCTGGCCACATCGTGCAGCTTGACGTGGCTGCGCTGGGACATCTCCACGAGCAGCTGGAACGCCTGATCAACGGAGCAGCCCTGCTGGGCGATGATGATGCCCTTGGCCTGCTCGATCACTCCCCGGGTGGACAGGGCCTCCTGCAGCTGGTCTGCCAGCCGCTGGGTCCGCCAGTACACCCGCGCGTTGGCCAGCGCCACCGACGCATGGGACGCGAACGGGGCCGCCAGCGCCTCGTCGGCTGCGGAGAACCCGCTGGCCTGACGGCAGTAAATGTTCAGGGCCCCGATCCCGTCCCCGCCCACTACCAGCGGCACCGACAACGTGGACTTGATCCCCTCCGCCGCGGCGGACTCGCAGAACTCCGGCCAGCGCAGTTCATCGGCGGTGGAATCAATGCGGAACACCTGCTGCCGACGGTAAGCCTCCAGGCACGGGCCACCGTCCTCAGCCTCGTACTGCAAGCCATCGACCCGCAGCGCCGCATCGCTAGTGGCCACCGCCGTGCGCGGCCCCTCACGATCCAACAGCGTGATCCCGCCCTCATCACCGCACGACAGCGTGCCGCAGGCCAAGTCCAGGACCTGACGAAGGGTCTTGTCCAGGCTCTGCTCAACGACCAGAATCCCGGCCAGCGCGATCAAGGATTCCTCTGACTGACGCGGATCGGCCATCACAGCCCCGTCCTGGAAATCTCCAGCCAGAGGCTCGTTCCACGAGGGTCCGAAGAGCTATAGTCGCTGACCTATCCAGGCTATGCGGCCAGCAAAGTCCCAGCCAGACGGTTCACTGTCCGGCCAGAGACCGCACAGCCATGGTCCACGGCCTGTACCTCCCCCGGCGGCCGCGCCTGCTGGTGACCAGATCCCGGGACTCCAGGATGCCGGTGGCGTGGTGCAGGCCATGACGCCAAACCCCTAAGACCGATGCGAGCTCACGCACTCTCGGCTGAAACCCTAGCGGTAAACAGCCCCAGTGTTATCTCAGGGCGCAGCTGCTCGGCCACATATTCATGCGCCAGCGACTTGCGCTGCGCCTGCTGCTAAGTCCGCGCTTCGCCTGCGACCGGGGCGTCCGCCCACCTGCGCGTCTGCGCGACTCACACGGCCCGTGCCGGCCACGTGTGTGCATTAGGATCCTCTGGTCGGAAAACCTCCGGGTACGCCCTTCAGCATCTTGCGGCCTCACACCCAGTCGGCGGCTTGGACAGACTCCGGATGCCTGATAGCTGCCTCATCGATCAGCATCGCGAACAAGCGAAGGAAACGGCCGACGATGCCGGCGCAGCCCAGCTGCTGCACACGTGCGGACCACACACCGGGGCTGCTGAACTCACGTTACGCCACGAAGGGACCGGCGGCTGGCCGGGCCGGACGACGTGATGGCCTGCTGCTGGGTGCGAGCTAAATCCCATGACCATGTGCCCTGCGCAGGCGCACAGTACGCAAGGCCGGGGCTTCCCCTCCTGAAACCCCGGTCGTTGCGCAGCGCCGTGGAAGGTGGCGAGTCTGCCGATGCCGCCAGGGACTGGAGCGGAAAGGGATCACGTAAGGCCCGCTCTCACATACGCGGGGCCAGCGAGCCTGCTGTGACCTACGGTAGCGTATCACTCGCGCTGGGTGGGATTGCAGATCCTGCGGTCAGGTTCGGCCGATGCTCTTGCAGTCCCTGCGCCGGGCGTCCCGGACAGGTCCAGGCCCCGGGGGGGCGACACCGCGCCGCGACCCGCACTACACGGTGCGGATGCCGTGCAGTGCGGGCCAGGGGCGGCCACCTGACCCCCCCGAACCGGTCTGGCACACCCCCGGCCCGCACGTATCTGATGCCTCGCCCAAGCCTGAGCCTTCTTCGACGAAGCTGCGATGGTCCACCGGGTCACTGAGCGTCAGCGGCCACATGCCAGGACCCGGTCGGCCCTGCCTGCGCGGGCACATACACATAAGCTGCTGGCAGCTTCATGGTCCTGGCGCAGTGACTCACCACGTGCCTGCCCGGCTGATCCGGGGCGGCCACGACGTGCGCAAGCCACGCAAAAGGAATCGGGATAGCAGGTCTTGGCTTTCGCTCATGAGGTCCCCCAGGCTAGTTTCCCGCCGCCTAGGTCTAGAGCAGCATTACCGCGAAGCTGCCCCCACTATTGCCGCAATCTGGCTGAATAGCAAGATGCCCCGGCAGCAAAACCTGTTCAGTCAGCTGCTGAACATATTCGCCGCATATCTCGTGGCGATCGCTCCGGACAACGCTCGGCCTCCCAGGACACCACCCAGTACGAATGATTTGTCCTCTGGCCAATCAGGCTGCCAGGCTCACTGCTTGTGTGTCGCATACCAGTGGCATAACGCAGAAATGAATGCCTTGACCGGCTGGGTGACGGGCCGTAACCTAGCGGGACGGCTAAGAAGCCAGCCGGGGCCAGCGGGCTGGCTTCCACGCCTTCCCCCCCGGCTGGGGTCAGCCCGCGCTCCCCGGAATTGCCTGCTGTGCTTGTTGTCCGCGTGCGGCCTGGTCCCTGGCGCGTCCGACCAGCTCAGTCGCTAGATCGTGCAGCTTCATGTGGCTGCGCTGAGAGATGGTCACCAGCAACTGGAAGGCCTCGTCAGCTAAGCAGCCCTGCTCGGCGATGATGCCCTTGGCCCTGTTCGGTTAACCCGCGGGTCGAGAAGGCCTCCTCCAGCTGGCCCGCCAGCCGCTGGGCACGCCAGTAAACCCGCGCATTTGCCAGCGCCACCGAGGCGCAGGAAGCGAACGTCCTCGCCAGCGCGTTGCTCAGCAGTGCGCAGCAGTTGTCAGCGTTTGGCGTCACTGTGAGGTGTGATTTCACGGCCACTCACGAGCCGCCGATCTGCGCGCCAGTCCCGCTCGGCCGGAACGGAATGCGTGGCCGCACGCGAATAGGCAATCTGAGCAGGCTTTCTGGGGCAGTCCTAGGCGTGTCCGACAATCTCACAAACATCGACACTGATGAACGTGGCTGGCGCATCGGGCATGTCGCGGAGCTGGTTGAAGGTCGCCTCCGCTGTCCGGGCGTTTTCTTCGGTATCGAAGAGCCAGAAGGAATGCTGGATGATGTCGCCCCCGTTGCTCCGCGCCCAGTAGCCGCCCGCTGAGCCGGCCATGCCCTGCAGCATCGCAACACCGCCACCGATCATCGCGAGCGCTTCATCCGCCCGGTCCGGCTTGATCTTGACTCGTCCGACGACTGCGCGCATTGGTCTGTCCTTTCAGCTGTGCTCCGTGCACGAACGCCTGCACGCCGATCACCTTCATCCGGGGGCCGCTCGCGCGCTTGGTCATGAAGGTCACGATGCCATTCCGGCGGGCGCCGGAGCATCGGTGAACTCACCTATCTCTGGCTAATTCTCTGGGGACGCTCCGCGCCACGAGCGCGGCGGCCTCGGCGCGTCCGCGCAATCCGAGCTTGGACAAGATGCGCGCCATGTGATGCTCGACCGTCTTGCGCGACAGGAACAGCCGTTCGGCGATCTCGGGTTGGAGAGCCCCTCGCCGAGCAGCCCGGATGCTGTGGGGCTCGGAAGTACGATTTGGGTGTCCTGCGGGCAGTTAGGCGGCGATGTGGTACTCGTGGGTGAGCCCGCCGAGAACCTGCTTCCGGCGGACCCGGTGTTCGGCGAGGTTGACCGGTTCTGGTTGACGAGTGCCGGCTTGAGCTGGGGTGAGCTGGCCGCGAGCGGTGCGGCCGGGCGGTGTTGTAATGCCGCAGGTACTCGGTCAGGACTTGGCGCAGGTGGTGCTCATTGACGATCAGCAGCCGGTCGAGGAGTTCCCGGCGCAGGGTGCCGATCATCCTTGCGCAGATCGCGTTCGCCCTTGGAGCCTGCGGCGGGCTGGCCAGGACTCTGATGCCCTCCGCGGTGAGCACGGCGTCGAAAGAGCTAGTGAACTGGCCCGCCCTGTCCCTGATCAGGAACTTGACCGAAGCTGTTCGCTGGCCCAGGTCCATCAGGAGGTTGCGGGCTGCCTGCGTGGTCCACGCGCCGTCCGGGTGCGCGGTGATGCCGACCAGGTGGGCACGGCGGGTGCCGTGCTCGATCACGATCAGCGCGTAGACGCGCCGCAGCAGCACGGTGTCCACGTGGACGAAATCGGCGGCGATAATGCCGCGAGCCTGCGCGGTCAGGAACTGCTTCCAGGTCGGGCCGGCGCGGCGGGGCGCGGGGCCGATCCCGGCATCGTGCAGGATCTGCCAGACCGTGGAGGCGGCGATCGGGTGGCCGAGCCTGACGAGTTCGCCTTGCACCCGCCGGTGCCCCCATGTGGGGTTTTCCGTCGCGATGCGGATCACGAGCTTGCGGATCGCCGCTGCCGTGGACGGCCGCCCGGGACGCCGACGGCTCGCGTAGTCCCACTTGCGCGCCACCAGCCGACGGTGCCAGGCCAGCAGCGTCGCCGGGGTCACCGCGAACACCTCGCCCCACCGGCGGCGGGGAACCAATCGCGACAGTGCCGCCAGCCACAGCCGGTCACCCGGCTCGTAACGGACCCGGCCAACTTGGCGGCGCAAGACCGCGTTCTCGTGCCGGAGCACCAACAGCTCGGCATCCTTGGACGTCTCGTCCCGGGTCAGCACCGTCAAGCAGCCCAGCAGGCAGCGTACAACCTGGTAGAGGACCGAAATGATCACTCAGCGATGATCCCAGCCGGGCAGTCCGCCGAGGCCAGATCCAGTAATCGAGCCCCACAGGTTGCCGATCGCCAGGTGGCTAACACGCTCGCGGAGCTGATCATCGGCGGATCACTGGCCAGCGTCGAGATCACCAGCTCTGGCGATTCTCACGAGCCTGACGAGGACGAGGACACAGGCCGCATGAGCGGTGGCACGTTTACAAATCCGTTTACAACAGACACGCAAGAGGCCCCTTCTCTGTTCGAGAAAGGGCCTCTGACGTTGGTAGCGGGGGTAGGATTTGAACCTACGACCTCTGGGTTATGAGCCCAGCGAGCTACCGAACTGCTCCACCCCGCGTCGGGTGCTACCCCACTCTAGGTCGCCTTCGCGTTACGAGCAAATCGGCCCGCGCCCGCCTCCAGGCCGTCCACAAAGCTGCCCAGCTCAGCAAGTCCTTCCGGCAGGTTTGCCCGGCCCAGCCCGAGCCTGAAGTGATTGCTCGTCATCTCGAACATGCCGCCCGGCACCAGCAGCACGCCCCGCGATGTGACCAGCTTCTCGCAGAACTCCGCAACCGGCATGTCCGGCAGCAACTCGGGAAGTCCCACGCTGCCGGCCCGCGGCCGCACCCAGCGCAGCAGGTCCGGCCGCTTGCCGAGGAACTCATCGACTAGGCCGAGATTGCCGGTGATCCGGTTCAGCGCCCGGGCGGTCAGCCGGTCCGCGGCGCGCACCGCGATCAGGGCGAGCACTTCGCTCGGCGAGGACGCGCAGATCGTGGTGAAGTCCTTTGCCGCGAGCATCCGCCGGGTCAGTTCGCGGTCACGGCATACCGTCCAGCCCAGCCGCACGCCGGCTAGACCATAGCCCTTGGACAGGCCGCCCAGGCTGATCGCGCGCGGATGCAGGTCGGCGGCGGGGGGCAGCCGGTCCGCGGGGTCGAACTCGAGTCCGCGGTACATTTCGTCGCTGAACAAATGCGCGCCGCAGGAGTCGGCGAGCTCGATGAGCCGCTGCTGATCGAGATTGCTCAGCACCGCCCCGGTCGGGTTGTGCGGGAAATTGACGTAGATCAGCTTGGTCCGGCCGGTGACGGCGGCCGCGAGCTCGTCGATGTCCAGCGCCCAGCCGCGGTCCTCGCGCAGCGGCACCAGCGTGAGGCCGGCCCCCAGCGACCGCGGGATCTCGTACGACGACTGGAACGCGGGGGCCAGCCCGACCATATGATCGCCGGGCTCGAGCACGCCGGCGGCGATGTGGAACATCGCCTCCTCCGGTGCGCTGAACACCAGGACATCCTCGGGTCCGCAGGCCGCATACTGCCCCGCCACCGCCTCGCGCAGCGCTGGCAGGCCGGCGGTTTCGGTGTAGCCAAGCCAGAGCTCGTCCCAGCGGCGGCGGCAGTCCTCGTCGGCCAGCGCCAGCAGCTCGGGAAGCCGCATCGACTCGGGGTCGCTGCTGCCCAGCAGAATGCTGGCGGTGAACTCCCACTCGCCGAAATACCGCTCCAGCCTGAAGTCGCGGAACCGCACGTTCGCACCCCATCCCGGTGACCTGGTCAGTAGAGCGTATGCATGAGCCTGCGCACGGCGGTCAGGGTATCGGTCGCGATGCTGCGGGCCCGGTTGTTGCCCTCGGCGAGCACGTCACGCAGGTGGCCGGGGTCCTTCATCAGCTCGCGGCGCCGGGCGCGGATCGGCCGCAGCCGCTCGTTGAGCGCCTCGGTGAGGGTGCGCTTCAGCTCGCTGGCCCCGCCGCCGCCCAGGTCGTCAACGACCTCCTGCACCGCGCGCCCGCAGGCCAGCGCGGTGAGCAGGACGAGGTTGGACACCTCGGGGCGGCGCTCCGGGTCGTAGCCGATGAACCGCTCGCCGTCGGTCTTGGCGCCGCGGATGAGCCGGGCCGTCTCGTCCTCGCTGGCCGCCAGCGAGATGGCGTTGCGCCTGCTCTTGCTCATCTTCTGCCCGTCGGTGCCGAGCAACAGCGGCGCGTCGGTAAGCAGGCCGTCGGGCTCGGGGAAGTAGCCGCGGCCGGAGCAGTACCGGTCGTTGAAGCGGCGGGCGATCGTCCGGGTCAGCTCGATGTGCGGCAGTTGGTCCTTGCCGACCGGCACGAGGTTGGCCCGGCAGAACAGGATGTCGGCCGCCTGATGCACCGGATACGTGAACATGAGCGCGCTCATCGAGGTGCCGCCGGTCGCCGCGAACTCTTCCTTCACCGTCGGGTTGCGGCTCACCTCGGCCACGCTGACCAGGCTCATGAACGGAAGCATCAGCTGGTTAAGCGCCTCGATCTGGCTGTGTGCGAAGATCGTCGCGCGGGCCGGATCGATGCCGATGGCCAGGTAGTCCGCAACCTGGCCGATCACGTCGGACGGCAGAGTGTCCGGCGAATCCCGGTCGGTGATGGTCTGGTAGTCGGCGATCAGCACCATCAGCTCAACGCCGAGTTCCTGCAGCCGCACGCGATTCAGCAGCGTGCCGAACAGGTGGCCGACGTGCAGCAGCCCGGTGGGACGGTCGCCGGTGAGAATCCTGAACCGCCCCGGCTCGCTGGCGATCGCCGCCTGGAGGTCCAGGCTGCGCAGCTGCGCGGCCTGCAGGGTGGGCGCCGGTGGAGCATAAGAAACCGGTGGAGCATAAGAAACCGGTGGAGCGTACGAAACCGGCGAAGCGTCAGACATGGGAAACCTCCTGGTCGTCATGGGTGCGGCCGCCAGGTGGTCCGGGTTCTGCGACGCGAGAAGACGCGAAAACGGGCCACCCGGAGGCGGCCCGTCGCACATGCCAAGCTGGGGGACCGCCTAATCCGGCGGCCACCAGCAGCAGGTGCACGAGAATCTGTTCATCAACACCCACGCTACCCCGCGACCGCCTCAACCGACACCGGAGGTTCGTTCAAAGTTCGATTTTCCCGAACGGTGACGCCTCGGCCCCGCTGCTCACAGGCCAGCCACGACGCGATCGACTCCCAGAGATCCAGCCCGGCCTAACTGGGCTGCGCCATCCAGAGCACGTACCTGACCGGCCAGTTCGAGGTCGGCGGCCGGGTCAGCACGTGCGCATCCTGCGTCGTGCCCAGGCTGAGCACCTGGCGCGGGATCGCGCCGTAGCTGGCCAGCTCCGCCTGGTTGGCGCCGAGCAGGACGGGATGCCTGCCCGCTCGCAATATCCCGGCGATGACCTCCTGCACCGCGAACGGCGAGGGCCGGTTCATCACGCCCGTCGGCGTGTCGCAGATGCCGCGGACCAGCTGCGCGAACTCATCCGCGATCCGCGGATTGACGACCACGACGGATGCGCCCGGGCCGATCGCGGCGCACAGCTGGCCCACCGCGTACTCCTCTCCCCGCGCGGCCCGGTGCAAGGCCAGCCCGCCCGACGACGCCGACTTCGGCGGCCCGGACGAGGCGACGCCGATGCCGAACGTGGTCAGCGCGGTCGGCAGCATCAGGGCACCGACGCACAGCGTGACCACCGCCGAAGAGGCCAGCCGTCCCGCGCCGCGCTGGGCGGCCTGCGTGGTCAGCCAGGCCGCCGCCCAGACGGCCGCCAGGATCAGCCCAGGCAGGATCACGGGCACCAGCCGTCGGCTGGCCCACGGCTGATCGGGAACGATGGCGGGGTGCCAGAGCACGCTGACCGTCACCCAGCCGATGATCAGCAGCGGCAGGCCCCAGATGCGGACCGAGCCGGTGGGATCGCGCCAGGTCACGAGCGCACGGGTGACCCGCCGGCCGAGCAGCGCGATCCCGAACGCGCCGAGCAGCACGGCCGGCACCCCGATGTACCAGATCACCCAGTAGAGCGTGTCCTCCGAGTACAGCCGCCGCGGGTCGAGCGGCAGGCCGGCCAGCCGCTGCAGGTAGCCGACGTAGGCCACGACGGACGCGTTACCGTCCCCGCGCACGGTCTGCACGTAGGGCCGGACGGCGAAGCCGATCACGACCAGCCCGGTGAGCAGGGCGACCGTCCCGGGCAGCCAGCGCAGCGGCGGCACGGCCAGTACCCGCTTGACCAGCCGGCGGAGCACGTCGAGGCGCGAGAACAAGGCCAGATCCAGCGTGACGATCGCCAGCCCGCCGGCGACGATCCCGACCGTGCGCATCGAGGACCCGAGCGAGTCCATGTACGGCCGGGCCAGCAGGTAGCCGTCGGCCAGCCCGTACCCGACGCCGGCCAGCAGGCCCGCGCCGAACGGCAGCCACTGCGGCTTCCTGGCCGCGAACAGGATCCCGATGAACGGGATCGCGGGCAGCAGGTCGCTCAGCCCGTCGACGCGCACGGCCGCGGTCAGGCCGAGGGCCAGCCCGCCGAGGGCGGCCAGCACGGTCGCCTGGCTCGGCCCGGCCCGCTGCCGCCGCCGGCCGCGGCTCGGGTCTGCTCGGCGCGACCGTCCCGGGCTGACCTGCCGCCAGCGGGTCAATTGCCAGCGGGTCAGGCGCGGCATCGTGGTCGTAGGCGGATCGCCCTGGCTTCCCGCCGCGGCGTCGGTGCCGACCTCCGCGGAAGAATCGGCCCTGGTCTCGCCGGACGCGCCGGTGCCGGTCCCGGCCAGGTAGTCGGGCTGGCTCTCCGTCCAGGAGCCAGGGAGGCTTTCCGTCGGCGAGTCGGCAACAGCCCCCTCGGCCGCGGTGGAGGGAAGCTCCGCCGCCTCGGCCGGGCCCGCCGCGCCCTCCCCCGGCGCACCCGCCAGACCGGCCGCAGGCGAGCCCGCCCGGCCGGTTCGCCCCGCCGGACTGCAGAGCGAGTCGATAGTCAGGCAAAGCCCGCCGAACAGCAAGATCTGCACCAGAGTCTCGCTGAACGAAGAACGGCTGGTGTACTGCTGAGGCAACGCGAACGCGAGCACGAGCGCGCCAGCCGGCGCCCACCGTGGCCCCGCCAGCCGGCCCACCAGCCCGCCGAACGTCAGCACGGCGAGCGCGCCGAGCACCGGCGGCACCAGCAGGGCGGCATGCACGCCGTGCGCGCCGCCCGCCCAGGCCCCGGCGGCCAGCACCGCCGGCAGCCCGGCCAGGAACTGCGGCGCCAGCGTGGTGCCGTGCTGGATGAAGCCCAGGCTGCTGAACAGCAGGCCAGAATGGTTGCCGCCGAACGCCGCGACGGACGCCGGGACGGACGCCGAGCCGTGCTGCGCGATCCAGTAGCCGAACTGCAGGTAGACGCCCTGGTCACGGGTCACGATGATCTGCTCGGAGTTCATCACGATCTGCCAGACGGCGAAGCCTGCCGCCACCGCAACCGTGCCCAGCAGCGTCCACCACGGCGCCCGGCCCTCGCCGCGGCCCGGATTGACCTGCGCGCTCATCGGCCAGCGGCCGGGAGTCCGGCGCAGGCCGATGACGATGATCGCGGCCGCCAGCGGTATGGAGATCACCAGCATCGGGGCCAGCGAGAACGCCCCGCCGAGCAGCAGCGGTATGGCGGGCAGCAGCCAGGCGACGACCAGCGCCGCCGGCAGGACGGTCAGCCGGGCGAACTCCCGGCCGGTCGCGGCGACACGCGGCACCGAGCCGACCGCCTGGCGCGTCCTGGCCCGGGCCGCCCGGCCGCGCTGGCCCACCGACCGGGTCGCCCGGGTCACCGAGCCGGCCCAGCTCATCCGGGCTATCCGGTGCCTGGCGACCTTCGGGGGCTTCTCGGCGGCAGGAGTGTCCGCCTCGCTAGCGTCCGCGTCCCCGGCGTCCGCATCACCGTTATCTATAGCGTCAGCGGCGGCCACCTCGGCCACCTCGACTGCCTCATCCGCCGGCTTAGTCTCATCCGCCTGGTCAGGCTCTTCCGCCAGTTCAGCGTCGGCATCAGGCACGTCGCCGTCAGCATTGACCTGGTCGATATGCTCGCGCTCGCCCGTTTCGCCGGGGTTAGCGGGCCGGCGAAAGCGGCGGACTCCAGGGCGCACGCCTCCCACTGTAAGGGGAACCACGCGCGGCTGGTGATCGTCGTACTTGTATGAACCTGGTGTCGCGAGCGAGGTGACGGATAGCCCCGGCGTTCGTAAAGCTTCTGCATAAAACGAAGTCGCCTAGGTAAGAAACGCATACGATGGCCTGCACGCAGCGCCTGTGCCTGCGTGCCGGATGCCAGGTAACAGGGCACTGGGAGCTATGAGCCGCTACGACGAGAACGACGATGCGGGCGGATACGAACCGCGTGGACGGCGGGCACCGGCCCCCGCACGGCGCGGTCGCAGATCACGAACCCGCCGGATCGTGGGCTGGATCGCCGTCATTACCACCGTTATTGTAACCGGGACGTCACTCGTTGCGTACGCCGCTTACCTGAACACGCTGCACAGCATCGAGACGTTCAGCACCTCTAGCCTCGGCACGAACCGCCCGCCGGCATATGACGACTCGGAGAACATCCTGATCGTGGGCTCGGACAGCCGGGCCGGCAGCAACAAGAGGTTCGGCGCCAACGTCCAGGGCCAGCGCTCGGACACGATGATGGTGCTGCACATCAGGCCGGGCCACCGTGGCGCCGTGGTGATCAGCCTGCCTCGCGACACCGAGGTGCCGGTCATCGCGTGCAAGCCCGACGGGCTGGGGGATCCTGGCCAGCCCAATGACCCGGGCGCGATCGAGATGCTCAACGCCACCTTCGCTTACGGCGGTCCGCCGTGCCTGTGGAGCACGGTGGAGCACCTGAGCGGCATCCGCATCGATCACTACCTGGGGCTCACCTTCACCGGGTTCCAGAAGGTCATCGACGACATCGGCGGCGTGAACGTCTGCCTGCCCGAAGCGCTCAAGGACCCGAAGTCCGGCCTTAACCTGTCGGCCGGCATGCACCACGTCTACGGGACTCAAGCGCTGGCCTTCTGGCGCGAGCGCTACGTCGGAGAAGGCTCCGACCTGCAGCGGATCCAGCGTCAGCAGTACCTGATGGCCGGGCTCATGCAGCAGGCCAAGTCCGGCACGCTGCTCAGCAACTACAGCAAGATGTACTCGGTGCTGCGGGACGCGGCCAAGGCCCTGACCACCGACGCCGGGCTCTCGCTGTCCGCCATGGCGTCGCTGGCCGAGGACCTGCGCGCGCTGACGACCGCCTCGGTCCAGTTCGTCACGGTGCCCAACATCGCGGACCCGACCGACAACCAGCGCGTGGTCTGGCAGCAGCCTCAGGCCAGCCAGTTGTTCTACGCGATCGCGCACGACACGACGCTGCCCAAGGGGGGCAAGCAGCCGGCCGGCACGCCGCCCACCACCAGCCCGGGCAGCGTCAACGTGGAAGTGCTCAACGGCAACGGCCGCCAGGGCGCGGCCGCGCAGGCGGCCAGCGACCTGACCGGCAAGGGCTTCAAGGTGGCCGGCTCCACCAACGCGGCGAATTCGGCCTACACGGACAGCGTGATCGAGTACGCGTCGTCGTCCGACATGCCGGCCGTGAACACGCTCAAGGCCGACCTCAGCTCGGTGCAGGTGGAGCAGGACTCGACCCTGACGCCAGGCACGATCGTCCTGATCATCGGATCCACCTTCACCGGCCTGAACAACCCCTCGTCCGGCTCCACGGGCGGATCTTCGGGCGGGTCATCGGGCTCGACCGGCTCCACGGGCCCGACGCAGGATCTCAACAAGTCCTTCGGCGGCATCAACGGGAGCACCGACATCTGCAAGGACGGCGGCGCCTTCACCGGTCCCGACAACCCCAACCAGGGCACCTGACGGCCTGACGGCCCGGCAGCCCTGGCCGGGCGGCTGTCGGACGGCGGCGATCTAGATTAGTTCCGGTTCCGGCGGGATGCGGCGGCCGATGCTCGCGACGAGCAGCCAGACCAGCAGGCCCGCAGGGTAGAGGTAGTAGCCGAACCGGGTGGCGGGCGCCAGCGTGAACATCAGCGCCAGGCCGAGTATCAGCCGCCAGGTGGCGGACGGCACGTCCTTCGGCGGGATCAGCAGCAGCGACGCCGCGATGCCGAGCCCGGACAGCGCGAGCAGCACGACGGCGATCAGGTGCCCGATGTGCCCGGTGCCGGCCAGCAGGTGACCCGGCAGCGGGCTGGCCGCCGCCGAGATCGCGTTGGTCAGCCCGAGCGGGAACGAGATCGTGTTCACGACCAGGGCGCCCGGCCACACCGCCGCGACCGGGCCGATCAGGGCCGCGCAGGTGACCGCGGCGCTGAGCGTGAAGGACCCGGCCGCGCGCTTGCCGTCCCTGACCGCGAGCAGCGCGATCGCGATGACCAGCGCGGGCCAGGCGGTCGCCTTCATCGCGGCGGCGACCCCGAGCGCGAGCCCGGCCAGCACCGGGCGGCCCCCGTCGCCGTCGTGCCGCCGCCATAGCAAGGCCATCCCCAGGCACATCAGCGCGAGCACGGGAATGTCGGTGCCCCCGACGGCCAACTCGAACGCGATCACCGGGCTCGCGGTGACGAACGCCGTCCAGCGGATCCAGTCCTTGGCCCCAGCCACCGCGAACGCCAGCCCGAAGGCGAGCACGAACGTGAGGCCGAACCAGATCCTGGGGTCGGTCACCGGGTTCTGCCCGGCCAGCGCGCGGGGCAGCCCGAACAGCGTCATCACCGGCAGGTAAGGATCGAAGAGGTAGGAGTTGGTGGTGTGCGCGAGCGTAGCGGTGCTCGCATAGGGGGTGCCGTGGTGGACCAGCATCCGCGCCGAATTGGTGATCACCCAGACCTCGGGCTGCATCTTGTGGACGGCCGCCATCCAGCCCAGCGGGACCAGCAGGGTCCCGCACAGGCTGAGCACCAGCGCGACGTCGAGCCCGCGTGACCGCCAGGCCAGCGCGGCCACGGCCGCGAGCAGGTAACTGATCGCCGCGCTCGCTCCCCAGAACCGGTGCAGCGAGTTGCCGGTGAACAGGGCCACCCCGCCGGCGTACAGGGCGCAGGCCACGAACGCGGCCGCCACCCAGCGGCGGCTGATCGTGGTCAGCGACTGCCACCCCCGTCCCCGGCCCGGCAGGCCGCGCTTGCCGGGCTGGCCGTCGCCTGAGGAGCCGGGTTTCACCGCAAGCACAGACATGCGGAAACCTCCACGGGAGGATCCTAGCCAGCGTTCACCTTCCGGTGGCCTGCGCCGTCCCCCGCCGTGCCGATAATCACAGGCTGCCGTCCCTGACCGCGAGCCAGCTCGTCAGGCTGTCCCAGCCGAATAGCACCCACAGGTAGGCCGCCAGCGCGATGTAGACGAACGTCTCGATGCCGAGCATCACGCCGAGCCCGGCCACCAGCATCCGGCCCTCCCAGCCCAGCCCGGCCGCGATCACCTGAGACGAGGGCGGCACGCCGCGCCGCTGCCGGTGCAGCACGTCGGTGTGGTGCAGCGCGATCGAGCCGATCAGGGCGAAGATGACCGGCCCCGGCACGCCCGCGGGGAACGCGATCGCGGCCAGGTAGACGTACTGGCCGGCCTGCAGCAGCGGCAGCACCAGCCAGTCCACCCGGCCGTCGTGCGGGTGGTCGGCGCCGAGCGCGGCGAGCAGCATCGCGACCGCCGGGGCCAGCACTAGCGGGCCCGGCAGGCCGTGCAGTCCCACCGCGGCCAGCATGCCGGTGACCATGATGCCGGCGATGGCGGGCAGCAGCGGCGGCAACTGGCCCTGGACCACCTGGCCGATGCGGCTGGCCAGCGGGCCGTCGTCCCGGCAGGCCGCGATGTCGCCCGGCACCGTCGGGCGGCGGGCGCCGTTGCGGGCGGTCTGACGGCCGAAGGCCGGTTCCGGTGCGGTCATCGCGTGCCGGTCCGTGCCGCCCGCTCGCCGCCGTCCCCGCCGTCGCCGAGTGGATCTGCTACTCGGCTGGCGACTCCTCGTTCGGCCAGGGAATAGCCGAAGGCTACGACACCCCAGCCCAGGAGCACGGACAGCGCCAGCCGCGGTCCGCCCAGCGGCGCGGTCAGGCAGATCGCGGCGGTCCGCTCCGCGGACGGCAGCGCGATGCTCTGTCCGGCCAGCCGGAGCAGCCGGTGGCCCGCGCTAACCGGACCGGCCGGCCTGCGCTCAATGGCCAGCCCGTAGCAGGCGTCGGTCATCTGGCGCAGCGCGAGCACGATCATCGCGGCGGTGGCGAACTCCCAGGCCTGGCGGGGCCTCGCCGTCGTCCAGCCTGCGGCGAGGCCGGCGTAGACGCCGTATTCGGCGAGCGCGCCCAGAGCCGATTCCAGCCAGCTTCCGAACGCCGCCGTAGGGTGTCTTTCCGGCGCAGAAAGCACCGTAGGGTGTCTCTCCGGCGCAGAAAGCACTGCCTCCCGCTCGGCCAGCCGGGCTCGTGCCTGGCGGAGCGGCAGTGCGACGCAGAGCAGCACCGCGCCGATGATCGCGTCGCTCCTGGTACCCGCCGCGAACCAGGCGGCCGCGCAGCCGGCGAGTGCGAACGCGGTGCCGGTCAGCGCATTCGGCGTCAGCGAGTGCGCCGCGGCCCAGCGGGCGATCCTGTCGGCCAGCGGGGCCACGACCAGCGCGGCCAGCAGTCCTTCTCCCGGTCGGCCCTCGCCGGGCCGCGCCGGCCGGCTGGCGGCGCTTGTCGTGTCGCGGGCGGGCGTTGCCGCCGCGGCGGCCAGCGACGTGACCCGGACGCCGGAACCGTCGATGTCCTCGATCAGCGAGCGGACGGCGATGCTCAGTTCGCTGGCGACGCGGGTGCGGCGGTGCATGCGCCGCAGCGACGGGCGGTGCGCTTGCGCGTCGGCCTGGCGCTGGCCGGACGCGATCCGCGCGGCGAGCGCGTCGGCCGCCTTGGCCACGGCCGGCAGGTCATCGCGGGCCACGAGCAGCGTCCCGCTGCCGGCCAGCGCAGCCGTGCCGGGGCCGCTGAGCAGCATGGCCAGCGCGGTGGTCGGGGTGGCCTGCGGGCGCTCCGAGGCGCAGACCAGGACGGCGTCGTCGGCGGACCGCGCGGTCGCGGCCACCGCCCGCAGCCCGTCGGCCGCGTCGGCGCACATGGCCACCTTGATCTGCCGCACGCCGACCGCGACCAGGCGGCCGTCCATGCCGTCCACCCGGGGCTTGCTGCCCGCCACCCTGTCTCCTGGCCTGCGGTACGGCCGGGTCATCGCGGACAGCCTGTCGGGCGCCGCCGCAAGCAGCAGCGCCACGGTCATGGCCGCCTCCTCCCGCCGTAGGGTTTCTCTCCGGCCAGGAAAGCCCGCCGTAGGGTTTCTCTCCGGCTAGAAAGCGCCGTAGGGTTTCTCTCCGGCTAGGAAAAGCAAGGCGTTCCGCCGGCCCCCGGAATGATCACGACGCTGCGCCTTAGCTACGATGCTGCGACTCAGCGTACCGGCGCGGAGGCCGCCGGCCTGGGATCTAGCGCAGTTGGGTCTGGTGGCACCTGCCCGCGGCGACGGTAGGTAATCGGCAGCGGATGGCTGAAGTGCCCGCGGCCCGGCGCCAGGCGGCGCACAGGCTACGATGCCGCCGTGCGCGAGGATGAATGCCTGGCCGCGGCCGTGGTGCTGGCCAGCGGGGCCGGGGTGAGGGTCGGCGGCGAGGTCAACAAGGTCTACCTGCCGCTGGCTGGGCGCAGCATGCTGGCCTGGTCGCTGCGGACGCTGGCCGGGGTGCCGGGGGTCGGCGTGCTGGTGCTGGTGGTGCGGCCGCAGGACCGCGAGCAGGCCGAGACGATCGCTCGCACCGAGTTGGCCGGCTGCGTCGTTGAGATCGTGCACGGCGGGGTGGCCCGGCAGGATTCCGAGCTGATGGCGCTGCGCCACCTGCGGCCGCGGATCGCCGCCGGGCAGATCGACGTCGTGCTGATGCACGACGCCGCGCGGCCGCTGGTCACCCGGGACCTGGCCGCGGCGGTGCTGCACACCGCCCGGCGGTCGGGCGGGGCCGTGCCCGGGGTGCCGCGGGACGGCCTGCTGCAGGTCAGCGAGGACGGCACGGTGGCGCAGGCCGACCTGGGCACGCTGATGGCCATGCAGACCCCGCAGGGATTCCTGGCCGCCCCGCTGCTCACCGCCTATGAACAGGCGGCCGCGGACGGCTTCATCGGCACCGATACCGCGGCCTGCGTGCAGCGCTATTCGGACGTCGCGGTGCGCTGCATTCCGGGCGACGACGGCAACATCAAGATCACCTATCCGCACGACCTGGTGATCGCCGTGAACTCGCTGACCGCGGCGCAGCCTTCGGGCGCGAGCGCGGGCTCACCGGGCCGGAAAGGCTGACCGGCCGATGAGGCTGCGCACGATCGCCATCATCGTCGCCGAGCCCGGGCCCGGCGGGCCGGATGAGGCCGCCGGCCCGGGCATGCTCGCCTCGCTGGCCGGCCAGCCGGTGATCGGGCACTCGGTCGCGGCGTTCGAGGCCAGCCCGCTGATCGACGAGATCATCGTGATCGCGGCCGCCGGGGTACGCGCGCTGCTGGCCGGACGCGGATACCGCAAGGTGTCGCGCGTGCTCGATCCCGGCCGCAGCCGGGCCGAGTCCGTCCGGCAGGCGCTCCAGTCGCTCGGCCCGGCCGAGGTCAACGTGCTGATCCACGACGCGCGGCGCGCGCTGGTCGGCCAGCGGATCATCGAGGACTGCGTCACCGCGCTCAGGGCTCGGCAGGCGGTCTGTACCGCCGTCCCGGCTTCGGACACGATGGTGGCGGTCGAAAACGAGCTCGTCACGCTGCGGCCGGCCCGGGACAGGCTGCGCCGACGGCAGACCCCGCAGGGCTTCCGGCTGTCGGTCATCCGCCGCGGCTACGAGCTCGCGCTTGCCGACCAGGGCGCCGGTCCCGCCTACGCCGGTCCCGCCGATGACTGCGGGATCGTGCTGCGCTACCTGCCCGAGGTAACCGTCGGGCTGGCCCGGGGCAGCGAGCTGAACTTCGCGATCACCCGGCCGGCCGACATCGGCATCGCCGAGACCATGCTCCGCGCCGAGCTGCCCTGACGCCGGGCGGCCTCAGCGCTTCAGCGACTGCTTGATCAGCGTGCGGCCGAAGTCCCACATCAGCCCGCTGCCGCGGCTGGCGTCGTCCATGACGTCGGCGAACGCGTCGCAGAACAGCTTCACTTCGGTGTCGCCGATGGTCAGCGCGGGCAGCAGCTTGATCACCTCATCGTGATCGGCGGCCACCTGGGTGAGGATCCGGTGCCGCTGGAACAGGAAGACCACGATCATCTGCGCGAACAGCCCGTGCCTGGCGGCCTGCAGCATGTTCCAGCCGGTGCGCAGCTTGAGCGACTTGGGCTTGCAGAACTCCAGGCCGATCATCAGGCCGCGGCCGCGGACCTCGCCGAGCATCTCGTAGCTGCCGGTCATCTCGGTCAGCGCGGCCAGCAGCGCCTCGCCGGTTCGCTCGGCGTTCTCGACCAGGTGCTCGTCGTCGATGACGGCCAGCGAGGCGAGCCCGGCGGTCATCGCCGCCGCGTTGTGGCCGAATGTCGAGTCGTGCACGAACATCCGGTCCATCGAGGAGTACACCTTCTGGAAGATCCAGTCCTTGGCCAGCGTGCCGCCGACCGGGATGAACCCGCCAGACAGCGCCTTGGCCACGGTCACGATGTCCGGCTCAACGTCCTCGTGCTGGTAGGCGAAGAACCGCCCGGTCCGGCCGAGCCCGGTCTGGATCTCGTCGCAGATCAGCAGCGCGCCGTGGTCGTGCAGCAGGTCCGCCGCGGCCGGCAGGAAGCCCGGCGGCGTGATGTGCACGCCCTTGCCCTGGATCGGCTCGACCAGCAGGGCCGCGACGTCGCCATTGCGCAATTCGGCGGCCAGCGCGTCCAGGTCGCCCAGCGGAATGCGGCCGTCCGGCAGCAGCGGGTCGAAGCCGCGGCGGAACTCGGCCGAGCCGTTGACCGACAGCGAGCCGAGGGTCAGGCCGTGGAAGGCGTGGTCGCAGTACAGGACGCGGGGCTTGCCGGTGGCGTACCGGGCGAACTTCAGCGCGGTCTCGACCGCCTCGGTGCCGCTGTTGCAGAAGTACGCGCGATCCAGGCCCGGCGCCTTGGCCAGCAGCCGCTCGGCCAGCAGCCCGGGCAGCAGCGCGCAGTCGAACTGGACCAGGTCGGCGACCTCGCTGTCCAGCAGGTCGTGCAGTGCCTTGCGGATCACCGGGTGGTTGCGCCCCATCCCGAAGACCCCGAAGCCGGTCAGGAAGTCGGCGTACCGGTTGCCGTCGCTGTCGTAGAGGTAGCCGCCCTCGGCCTTCTCGTAGACCTTGTCGAACCCGATCACGTGCAGCATGCGGGATAGCTGCGGTTTGAGGTACTTGTCCTGCAGCTCGTAGCCCTGGCCGGCCCTGTCGGCCAGCAGGGCGGGCAAGTCGAAATCCATACCCCGTAGTCTCCCGGGTCAGCTGGGCGGATGGACGCAATTACCCGGTCAGCCTACTCAGCCCGGCCGCGCCCTACGACAACGGCGACCGTGCCTGCGAATGCGATCTCGCACCGTTATGCAAGCGTTAATGACACAGCTGCGGCGGACTCAGCGGAACGGATTGGTGACCCGGATTCCGGCGTAGTCCTGGCCGTCGCCTAGGTCTTCGGACAGGACTTCTACGCAGCCCATCGCGCGGGATGCCTCTATGATCGCAGAGTCCCAGTAGGAGAGCTGGAACCGCTTGCGCGTGGCCAGGGCCGCCATCAGGATCGCGCTGGTAACGTCCTGGACGGGGAAGCGGCGGAATGACTCGATGAGCCGGACAGCCTGCTGGTGAGTGATGGGGTCCGGCCGGCTGGCGCGGGTTGCCTGCACGTAGAACTCCTGCAGCACCTGCACCGACAGTGCCAGGTCACGGTCGGCCAAGATGTCGTTGGCGCGCTTGGCTTTATCCTGCTCGGCCCGGTCACGTGAGATCGCGTAGAGCAGGACGCTGGTGTCAATGAACCGCACGGTCGTGGACCTCGTCGCGGCCGAGCCGGTCGGCCGCACGGAACTGGCCGATCTCGGTCTGCACCTCCTGCTGCAGCGCCTCCAGCCTTGCAAACTCGTTCATCCGCCCGGACAGTCGTTCGAGATACTCCACGACCAGCGCGCTCAGCGAGGTATCGCGACGCGCTGCGGCGACCCGGGCGTTGCGGTACACGTCGTCGGGCACGGAGACCGTAACATTCTTCACAGTTTCACAGTAACACAGTTTACGTGTTCTGCGCCTCGTGCCGCCCGGCTTCGGCGCTGCTGGCGAGCCGGCCATCGTCGCTGGGTGTGCTGTCGCCTGGATCACGCAACCCAGCTGGTCAGCGCGCTCCCGTCACGAGTCGTGACGGGACTGTAAGGATCGTGTGATGAATCTGCGATGATCCACGTCAGAGTTCTTGAGTACCAAACAGCGCGGATCCGGACCGGTGGGCAACTGGGTCGCTACGACTAGGCCACCGCGCCAGCGACCTGTCTCATCTCGGTAGCGGTACTGGAGATGACGTACCTGAAGGCCGAAACTGGCACGGACCTCCTCGTAGCGAGTTGATGAGTGCACGGCTCGGGGCACGGTGCAGCAGTAAGCGGCTGCCGCCATGGGGAAGATGAGGGTGGATGCGAGGAGGTCCGCGATCTGAAGCCCTGCATGGTTGTCGCTGTGGGCAAGCAGGGGAATCTCGCGCATGAAGGGGTACGGGTCACCTGCTATACGCCACTTCTGGGTGAACACCGACTGCGCCATGCGGACATTCTGCTGATGCTCCCTGGCGTCAGCGACGAGTACTCCTTCCGATGATCTTGACTGGAGGTACTGGCTGAAGTGCTTTGCGATGTCCTGGACGGCATAGCAGTAGCTAGCTGCAGGGCTCATGCTCTTGCCGACCTCCTTGACCCAGACGCGGCCGACGATATGACCGCCATGGGCAGCAGTGAGGTCGAGGAGTTCGGCTCGTAGACGCTGTGCTTGCCGACGTTTGTTCCGGGAGGGGCTGCGAGTCATCTGGAGGATCTCGTTCCCCTTGACCTCGACGAGGATGTGCTCCAGGGCGTGCGGAGCGTTGAACCTGCCGGGGAAGTGCCGACGCTTGAGCGCGAGGAAGTCCCTGGTCAGTGCCGGAACGGATGCAGCGTTAACGATCAGGCCGAGGATGACCATGACGGGAGTCGCATCCGAGTTGTGGTCTGGGGCTTCGTAGCCGCCCGACTCGTCTAGGTAACAAACGTGCACGCTGGGCAGAATAGCGCTAAGGCCGCCCGTAGGCGGCCTTAGGATGTGATGTTCGGGTTGCCCCTACGCATCTGTAGATGTGTTTCTAGCTAGAGAATACCCAGGCATGGTTACACCTGACAACCTGCTGGCGAATACACAGAACATTTGCCTAGGGATACGGAGCCCCGGGGCCAGCCCGGCCGCCACCGCGGCCTCCAGCATGTTCGCCAGCGCCGCGGTCAGGTACTGGAACGGCACCGTGGAGATCACAGGCTAAAAGCCACCGGCCGGGCCCGCTCCGCCCGGCACCGGAGCCGGAAACGGATCGCTGATGGGCGCACTCTTCCGTACGGTGTGCGCATGATCACTTATGACTGGCGCGGGCCGTTCCGCAATGCGGACCTCAACGCGCTGCACGCCGAAGGCTTCGGCCACGACATCCTGGACGTCGACTGGTGGACGCAGGTGAGCCAGCACAGCCTCGGCTGGGTCTGCGCGCGGCAGGACGGCGAGCTGGTGGGATTCGTCAACATCCCCTGGGACGGCGACACGCACGCGTTCGTGATCGACACGGTGGTGGCCGCACGAGCCGGCCGACAGGGAGTCGGGACCGCGCTCGTCGCCCGCGCAGCGCAGGAAGCCCGTGCGGCCGGCTGCGAGTGGCTGCACGTCGACTTCGAGGACCACCTGCGGCCGTTCTACTTCGACAGCTGCGGGTTCCAGCCGACCAACGCCGGGCTCATCGCGCTCTAGCCGGCACGCACCGGACGGGGCGTGTCAGGTCCGGGCCTTCACCGAGTCGGTGAAGGCCCGCCAGTCGGCGGGCGTGAGCACCAGCGCCGGGCCATCCGGATCCTTGGAGTCACGGACGGCCACGATGCCCGGCAGGTTGCGCGCCACCTCGACGCAGTTGCCGCCGTTGCCGGTGCTGTAGCTAGCCTTGCGCCAGTTGGCGCCGCTTAGGTCCATGTCTTCGCTGCTTCCTCGATCAGTGCCAGTGAGGCAGCCCGTGGGAGAGCCTCGGATTTGAGCGTATCCCACAGGACCATGAGAGATGCGATGTCATCGGTGTCCTCGACCAGCTGCCCGCGCACGGCGGTGTCCTGGTAGGCCACCGACGGCCCGCCCGCGAAGTCGGCGATCACGAAGTTGCCGCTCATGCCCTGATGGGCACCGACGGACAGCGAGATGACCTGCACGACGATGTTAGGCCGGCCGGCGGCCTCGATCAGGTGACTGAGCTGTTCGCGCATCACATGCGTTCCGCCGACCGGCCGCCTGAGCATGGCCTCATCAAGCAGCACCCACAGCATGAGCGGCTTATCTCGGGCCAGGATTTGCTGCCGTCCCAGCCGGGCCGCCACCATCTCGTCCACCTCATCATCGGTGGCCAGCACCTGGGTCCGCAGCATCGCCCGGGCGTAGTCCTCGGTCTGCAGCAGGCCAGGGACGGCAACCAGTTCAAACGTCCGCAGAGCTTTCGCCTGAGCCTCGAAGTCGGGCCAGCGATCGAACCACCCGGGATAGACGCGGTGCCGCGCGCTGTCCTTCAGCAGATCCCACAGCCGGGTCAGGGCGCCCCTGGTGTCGAGTTCGGCCACGGCGTCCAGCCGGGGCGGGAAGTCCTCGGCGGGCGCGCGGGAACCGGTCTCGATCTTGCTGATGACGTCGTGCGAGATCGAGACCAGGGCGGCCAGGTCGGTCTGGGACAGGCCGGCCCGGGTGCGGTAGTAGCGCAGTTCGGCGCCAAACACGCCTTCCGGTGTCTTGTCGCGGTCGTGATCGCGCGGCATCGGCACTCCCTCGGCATCGTGGGTGCCCTTCGGCACGGACGCCCTGACCTGGGCAATTACTGGACTTACGTCCCAATCCCCTACCAAGCGTAGACCGGCGGCGACAGGCTGTATGCAAGACGAGCAGATCACGGCGAAGGGTCAGTCACGATGTCCTCCACGACGCTGGATGGCGCCGCCCACGTCCAGCCCGGCCAGGCACAGGACGCCACGACCATCCGGGTGACCTTCCCCGGCCTGGCGGCGATCGTGCCGTCGGCGCGGCGGTTCGTACGCGGCGTGCTGGACGGCCGCCCGCGCGCCCACGACCTGGAATTGATCGCCTCAGAGATGATCAGCAACGCGATCAGGCACACCCCGGCCGGAGCACCCGGCGGGACGTTCACGCTCACGGTCCAGGCCGGCCGCCGCCAGGCCAGGATCGAGGTCTCAGGGCCCGCCAGCGGCGAATGGCAGCATGACCGCGACGCCGGCTGCCCCGACGACGAGGACGGCCGCGGGCTGGCCATCATCGCCGCCCTGGCCGACACCTTCGGCCACCACGCCGACTCCGCCGGCCAGACCGTCTGGGCCCAGGTCACCTGGCCCCAGACCGACTGACCCGGTCCGACGGCTGACCCCGGCCGGGCAGCACCGGGTGATCAGGTCTGCGCGTGGGCAGCGCTGGCACCGTCCCGGCCGCCCCGGCCGTCGCAGCGTCCCGCTACCGTTGAGCACGTGATCGTCGAGCGGATCTCCTGCCTGGCGCCGGGCGAGGAGCCGGGCTGGCCGTTCGACCTGCCGGCCGTTGCCCAGATCACCTCCGAGGGCCTCGAGTTCACCGCGCCCGTGACGTTCCTTGTCGGCGAGAACGGTTCGGGGAAATCTACCGTGATCGAAGCGATCGCCGACCTGTGCAAGATCAGCTCCGACGGCGGCAAGGCCGGCACGAAATACGCCAGCGCGGTCATCAAGACCACCCTGGGCCAGGCCATGCGGGCCGAGTTCACCACCACCGGGCTGCGCATGAACGCCGGGCCCCGGCGTAACCGCAAGGGCTTCTTCCTGCGCGCCGAGACGTTGTTCAGCCTGGCCCAGAGCGTCTCGGGGATGCCTGGATTCTGGGACGCGAACCTAGACCAGCGCAGTCACGGCGAGGCCTTCCTGACGGTGTTCGGCACGATGTTCCGCGAGCCGGGGATCTACCTCATGGACGAGCCCGAGGCGGCGCTGTCGTTTTCCGCATGCCTGTACCTGACCGCCTTGCTGCACCGGCTCGCCCTGGCCGGCGGGCAGGTTATCTGCGCCACGCACTCGCCGGTGCTGACCGCGCTGCCGGGCGCCCAGATCCTCGAATTCAGCGACGCCGGCATCCGCGAAGCCGCCTGGAAGGATCTGCAGCTCGTCGACCAGTGGCGGCGTTACCTAGCCGATCCGGACATCTACCTTCGTCACCTGCTCAGCGAGCAGCAGGAGCCGGAGTAACGCCACAGCACGCAACTCGCGGGCGGCCACTCGTCTCGACCGCCCGCCCGCCCGCAAGCCGGCCTCAGAGCCCGTTGTCCTCCAGCATCTCGGTGACGAGCGCCGCGATCGGCGAGCGCTCGGAGCGGACCAGCGTCACGTGGGCGAACAGCGGATGCCCCTTGAGCTTCTCGATCACCGCGATCACCCCGTCGTGGCGGCCGACCCGCAGGTTGTCGCGCTGGGCCACATCGTGGGTGAGCACGACCCTGGACCCGGCGCCGATCCGGGACAGCACGGTGAGCAGCACGCCGCGCTCCAGCGACTGCGCCTCATCCACGATCACGAACGCGTCGTGCAGCGACCGGCCGCGGATATGGGTGAGCGGCAGCACTTCCAGCAGGTCGCGGGCGAGAACCTCGTCGATCACGTCCTGCGTGGTCACGGCGGAGAGCGTGTCGTAGACCGCCTGCGCCCACGGGTTCATCTTGTCCGCCTCGGAGCCGGGCAGGTAGCCGAGCTCCTGGCCGCCCACCGCGTAGAGCGGCCGGAACACCAGCATCTTGCGGTGCTGGCGCCGTTCCATCACCGCCTCGAGCCCGGCGCACAGCGCGAGCGCCGACTTGCCGGTGCCCGCCCGCCCGCCGAGCGAGAGGATCCCGACCTCCTGGTCGAGAAGCAGGTCCAGGGCCACCCGCTGCTCCGCGCTCCTGCCGCGCAGGCCGAACGCCTCCCGGTCGCCGCGCACCAGCCGGACCGACTTATCCGGCAGGACCCGCCCCAGCGCGCTGCTGCCCATCGCGGACAGCACCAGGCCGGTGTGGCAGGGCAGCTCACGAGCCTCCTCGCAGTCCAGCTTGCCCGTGTCGTACAGCTCCGCAATCTGCGCCTGGTCCACGGTGAGCTCGCGCATGCCGGTCCAGCCTGACTCGGCCGGCATCTCGGCGCGGTACTCCTGGGCGGTCAGCCCGATCGACGCGGCCTTCACCCGCAGCGGCAGGTCCTTGCTGACCAGCACCACCTCGTCGCCTTCGGCCGCGAGGCTGCGGGCTACCGACAGGATCCGCGTGTCGTTGTCGCCGAGCCGGAAGCCGGGGGGCAGGACAAGCGGATCGGCGTGATTCAGCTCGACGCGGAGGGTGCCGCCCTGCTCGCCGATGGGCAGGTCGGTGTCCAGCCTGCCGTGCTCGATCCGCAGGTCATCCAGAAAACGGAGCGCCTGGCGGGCGAAAAACCCCAGCTCGGGGTGATTGCGCTTGGCCTCAAGCTCGGTGATCACCACGATCGGGAGCACGACGCGGTGCTCCGCGAACCGGATGATGGCCGAGGGATCGGCCAGCAGGACGCTGGTGTCGAGGACGTAGGTTCGGCTGCCGGCGCGAGCACGCCGGCGCGGACTGGAGGAAGTGGCCACACGCTCTCCCCTGGGCGCCAAGAGCGACGCCCGCTCGGACACAGACGTGTCGTGCGGACCGGCGGCCCGCGAAGGACCGAACCCCGGCCCTTCGCTCGTCTCGCCTGCGTGTCGTGACACGAAGCTCGAGGATTGCAGGGCCTTTCCCGGGGGGCGGCGATTTGCCGCCCGTTACCTTTGACGGTACCCGCGGAAGGGCGTTATCGGGAAGTACCCGACGGGCGTGGCCAGGTCACGAACCGAATCGGCGGTGACGGGCCGCGTATGAGCGTAGGGCCCGCAAGAAATCGACCTTGCGGAAGGCTGGCCAGTAAGCGTCGCAAAAATAAAATTCTGAGTGCGCGCTCTGCCAGAGCAGAAAGCCGCCGAGCCGCTGCTCGCCCGAGGTGCGAATGACGAGATCGGGATCGGGCTGGCCGGCGGTGTACAGATGCCCGGCGATCTGCTCGACATCCAGGATTTCCGCGAGCTCCTCGATCGTGGTTCCCCTGGTCGCGTGTTCCTGCAGCAGGGACCGCACCGCGTCCGCGATCTCCCGCCGGCCGCCGTAGCAGACCGCGACGTTCACCAGCAGGCCCGGGCGGTCAGCGGTGGCCTCCGCGGCGTCCTTGAGCACCCGGCTGGTCTCGCTCGGCAGCAGGTCAAGGGCGCCCACCGGGTTGACATGCCACCGTTCGGCGACAAGCTCCTGAACGGTCTCCTCGATGATCCTCAGCAGCGGCCCGAGTTCGTCGCTGGACCGCACCAGGTTGTCGGTGGACAGCAGCCAGAGTGTCACGACCTCGACGCCGACCTCGCGGCACCAGCCGAGCAGCTCGAAAATCTTGTCCGCGCCCGCCTGGTGGCCGCCGCTCACGTCGGGCAGGCCGGCCGACCGGGCCCACCGCCGGTTGCCGTCGCACATGACCCCGACGTGCCGCGGAATCTCCTGCCGGGACAGCAGCGCTTCAAGCCTGCGGGAGTAGAGCCGGTATACGAGGTCGCGAATACTCATCCGTCGCCCTTCCGCAACTCCGGCCGTCAGCGGAAAACTACGCTCCGCCGGCTAGTCCTAGTCTCACCGGCGAGGCGTCCCCCGTCTTACTAGCACAGTTCCTACTAGCACAGTTCCTACTAGCACAGTCTTGCAAGCACTGCCTCGCAAGGACTCATCTATAAGCACGGTATCCAAGATTTCCACTAGTTCCGCCGGGTTTGCATGAGGCGGATGATAATCCTGTACTTGCCCGAGAGCGGACGAGCCGTCGACGCCGGGCCTTCGCCGTCCCGGCACGCCGGACCCCCCGCAAGCGTGCCTGCGGGGGGTCCGGCGTGAAACGGAGCGCTCAGCCGATCGACTTGACGATGGCCTCGTCGAGGCCGTTAAACGAGGCCAGGTAGTCCCTGCGCTCTCGCTTGAGCCTGCTCACCATGTCGTTGTACTCGTCCAGCCGGCCCTGCTGCTCGTACAGCTGCCGCGGCTGGAGAATCTCCACATCGTCGATTCCCGGCGCCGACGTCGCGATTTCGTACCCGAAATCGGGGTCGGTGGTCCACTCGATGGTGCCCTCGACTATGGCCTGCACGAGGGCAGACGAATGCGGAATCTTTACCTTCTTCGAACCGGGATTGTCGTCCCGGCCGCCCACCCGCCCGGTGTTGAGCACGAAGACCTCAAGCTCGTGGCTGTCCAGCAGCTCGAGCATCCGGTTGCCCATGTCGGCCATGTCGCGGGGGAAGAACGGGTTGGTGCCGGGCACCCGGAGGAACTTGCCCTCCTCGTCCTTGCCGCCGGCCGAGGTCCCGGTGGTCTCGCCGAGCATGAAGTAGGCGGCCGCCTGGTCGCGGTCCAGCCGGGCCACGCCGGGAACGATGTTCTCGTTCTTGTTCAGGATGAGCAGGAAGTCCGCAGGCGGGACCTCGTTGCCCGGCCACGGGTTCACGTACGAGAACGGCCAGGTGGTGCGGCCGTTCTTGGTGTAGGAGGTGTCGAAGAAGTCCACCTTGCCGTTCTCGTCTACCGAGACGTTCTCCAGGTAGGCGTCCGGCTTGGTGGTGGCGTTGTAGATGGCCGGCTCGAAGTCGGGATCCAGGCCGAATGTCTTGGCGAAGCAGCCGTTCTCCGTGGTGTAGACCCTGCCCCCGGGCATCAGGGCGATGAAGTCGTCCTGGGCCGGCTTGCTGTCGAGCTGCTTGGTGAACGTGGTGGTCGTCTTGCCGGTCCCGGACAGGCCGACGATCAGGACGGTCCGGTTCTGGCCGTGCACCGGGATGACCTTGCAGCCCGCGTGCAGTGCGAGCCCGCCGCGGTTGTAGATGATGTTGTTCCACATCCGCAGGCCGCCCTTCTTGGACTCACCGAAGTAGTCCGAGTTGAGCACGCGGGTGATGTTGTCGTTCAGGTCGACCGCGATGATCCGGTCGTTGGGGTAGCCAGGAGCGGGGAGGTTGGGCGTGTAGATGACGGTCGTCGCCGGAACCCAGGTCGCCGGGTCGTACTCCTCGTCGACCGGGTAGTAGAGCTGCTTCTGCATCCCGGCCACGTTCGCGTTGGCAGCCTCGATGATCAGCCTCGCCCTGGTGCGGAAGGCAGGATCCGACCCGATGTAGCCGTCCACGACGACCATGCTGCTCCCGGCGATGTACTCGTCCTGCATCGCCGCGACGCGGTCGTACTCATCACGTGAGATCGTCTGCTTGCTCGCGTTCGTCGAGTCATCGACGACGAAGGTGGACCGAGTGCTGCGCGAGTCCACGCGCGCCTTCACCACGACGTTGCCGAACTCGGTGCCCCGACTGTTCGGCATTTGCTCGGTCAGCTCGCGCAGCCGCTCCGCGGTCGGATTCCACTCCACCGCCGTCGCGTTCACCTCATACGCCACTACAACTCCTCCTCATGAGCGCGTCCCGTCCAAAGCCAGGCAGGATACTGCCGGGGTCCTAGCACGGGATTTCGGGAGTGTACCCCGGACTACGCTTCCCTTATTACCCCAGGTTACTCATGAGCGTTAGCCCAGGTGGGACGGGGGATAGGGGACCGCAGCGGGCAGCTGGCACCGGCCAGGGTGCCGTTTACGAAGGAGCGAGGCCAGCTGCCAGGGAAATGCGCGTTTGGTTTAGACCAATACGCAAAAGCCGAGCGAGCTAAACGCATGGAGACGCAGATCACAGAATGGGCAGAAATCAGGATCGAGTGTGATGGATATCACAAGCTACCGACACTCGAACCACAGGGGCCCCATGATCGCGCTGGGACGCCCCGAAGACCCCCGATCGCCCAGCCCGGAGGCCCAGGGCCAATCGGCCGGCAGGCTCAGCGCCTGCCGGCCGACCAGACCTCTCGCCGGGTAATCAGGCGCCTTTCGATCCCGGGCCTTCGGAGCGAACCTGCTCAACGTGGCGCAGCGCCTCGCGCAGGTCGGCGAGCCAGGAATCCTCGTGCTCGCCGACGAGCCGGACGCACCACGCCAGGGCCTCGCTCCGGCTGCGGGCGACACCCGCGTCCACGAGCGTGTCGAGCACCAGGCGCTGCGACTGGCGCAGCCTGGTCATCACCGGCACGGAGAGCGTGGTGAACATCACGGTCCGCCCGCCGCACGTCACGCCCCAGGACACCTTGCGGCCGTACCTGTGCTCGGCCTCCCTGGCGATCTGGATCCGCTGCTCCCTGGTGTCCTCGCGGAACCGGCGCATCCGCCCCTCGACCGCCTCGGCGCGCTCCGCGTCGGTCGCATCCGCGCTCGGGTCCTCGAGCGGCCCGATCACCGTGATCTCCTCACGGTCCAGCACGATCTCCGGCGCCGCGCTGAACCAGCCGGCCGGCAGCCGTCCGGTGAACCAGCCGCGCAGCTTCTCGCCCGTTTCCCCGGAGTTGCCCTGCTCCGCAGTCTTACCATGATCCGTAGTCATGTAATGATAATTACACCATTTCACCTCACGGTCAACCGCAGAGCGATCCCCCCATGACCGCGAAGACTTTTACGTACCCCGACACGTATAACTCTTCATGATCATGAGAGGCGGGGCGCAGCGGAGGGGCGGCGCGAGGGCGGGACGCGCAGGCGCACGGGAGGCGCGGGCGCAGGAGCACGGGAAGCGCGGGCGAGAGGTCCGGGCGGTTAGCCGACCGAGGCGGCTACCGAAGAGGCCAGCCGCGGGTCCACTCGCACCACGCCGGCGAACTCGGGGCCGAGCGCCACCGGCACCACTTCGACGTCAAGTCCGGGCTCCGGGGCCTGGATCATCAGGCCGTGCCCCAGGTAGATAGCGACGTGCGAGACGTACCCGGGGTCGGTGGGATCGGTGTGGTAGAAGAGCAGGTCGCCGGCCGCAGCCTTGCTCAGCGGGATAGCCGGCCCGGTCAGCGCCTGGTCCGCGGCGACCCGCGGCATCACGATCCCCGCCTGCGCGAACGACCATTTCACCAGGCCAGAGCAGTCGAACACGTCAGGGCCGTTGCCGCCCCAGACGTACGGCCGGCCGCGCTTGCTCAGCGCCGCCCGGAGCATCGTGATCAGCTGCGAGCCGGTGAGCTGCGGGTACGCCGAGGATGTCGCGGACGCGGCGGTGACCCCCGCGCGGCCGGGAGAACCCTCCTGGGACACCAGCGGCTCGACCGCCGCCGCGCGCGGCAGCAGCCGCTTGACCTCGGCGGCCAGGTGGCTCAAGTTCGCGTGCGGCGCGCTGATCACGATCGCGTTGCCGATCGGGAAGCCGAGCGACCGAGCCACCGAGTCGGACACCACGGCATCGACGCCGGTGATGCCGACCGTGGCGAAGCTGCCGACCCGGATCTTCTCCTGCTTCGCCCCGGCCACCTCGACCTCGCCGCCGAGCGGCAGCTTGTCCAGGCGGCCCATCGTGTACGAGACGGCCATGGCGCCGCTGGCCACGCTCTGCCACAGCTTGTCCGATGCGGCGGTCGGCCGCGCGGCGTACGGCCGGAATGCGGAGGGGTCCACGCCGAGTATGGCCGCGTAGCTCCCGTTAACCCGCACCCTGGCCGCATCCAGCGTCTGCGCCGCGGTCACCCCGCGCAGCCGCTGGGCCTTCGCCAGCACCCGGCCGGGCAGCGCGTCCGGTGCTACCACGAGCAGGTCAGCGGGCTTGAGCCTGGTGAGCGGCGCGACGTTGGATTTGTGCGAATCGAGTTGCGCCGCGACGGGCAAGGAGAATTTTGCTGAACGGGGAATGGCCAGTCCCGGTGCCGGGCTGCGAGACGTCTGGGCGCCGGACAGGCCAGGCGTTGCCGAGCGCGCCGCAGCGTGGCTGGTACGGTCCGGATGACCGGCCGCGACCGGGATCGACGAGGGCCCGACTGCTACCGTCGCGAGCAGGGCGAAGAACGCGGCAAGTCCGGGCACCAGGTAACGGGGCCTGTCGCGCACAACACTCCCTTCGGCGGGTGTCGTGACCCCGCAACTCGACCGCCTCCTCAATTACCATGCCCGACAACCCGCCCCTACGTCTACACCGCCGCGAAACCACCTATTCGGGGCGAGCGAGCACGGTGGCCAGCTCAGCGGGGTCGGTGACGGGGGTGCGGCAGGCGAAATTCCGGCAGACATAGGCGGCCGGCCCGCCGTTGACCAGCCCGCGGCCGGCCAGCAGCGGGACCTGGCCCGCGGCCGGATCACCGGCCATCCCGGTGCCGAGCGCGATGACGGTGCCCGGCGGCGCCGAGCGGAACGCGGCGGCGTGCAGCCCGGCGGTCGCCGCATCGTCCGGCGGCCCGACGATCGCTATCTCGACGGGGCCGGCCAGCAGCGCTTCGGCCACGGCCAGCCCGGCGCCCGCGGCGCGGGGGTACTGTCCGGCGATCTTGGCCAGCGGGGCCAGCGCCGCCACTGCGGCCGCCCGGTGCCGGGCGGAGCCGGTCAGCGCCGCGTAGCCGAGCAGCGCGCAGGCCACGGCGAAGGTGCCGGACGGCGTGGCGTTGTCGGCCGGGTCGGCCGGACGGAAGATCAGCGGCTCGCCGTCGTCGGCGGTGTCGAAGAACCCGCCCGCGCCATCGCCGAACCGCGCCAGCGCCGTGTCGAGCAGCCGCCCGGCCAGCTCCACCCACCGGCCCTGGCCGGTCACCCCGGCCAGCGCCAGGAACCCGTCCGCAACGCAGGCATAGTCCTCCAGCAGCCCGGCACTCGGCCCCGCCACCCCATCCCGCGACGTTCGCAGCAGCCGCAGCCCGGATTCGCCCTCAGGGCTTAGGTGGACGGTGGCGAGCAGGGTGGCGGCGGCTTCGGCGGCGGCGGTCAGGGCGGGGCGACCGAGGAGGAGGCCGGTCTCGGCCAGCGCGGCGATGGCCATGCCGTTCCAGGCGGCAACGATCTTGTCGTCCCGGCCCGGCCTGACCCGTTCCTCTCGGGCGGCGAGCAGCGTCGCGCGCATCCGGTCGAACCGCGCGCCATCGGCCGGGTCGGCGGGCAGTTGGAGCACGGAACGGCCGCGCTCGAACGTTCCTGCCTTGGTCACGCCGAATGCTTCGGCGGCGAACTCACCGTCCTGCGGGCCGAGCACCGCGGTCAGTTCCCCGGGCGACCAGCTGTAGAACTTGCCTTCCTCCCCCTCGCTGTCCGCGTCCAGGGCCGAGGCCAGGCCGCCTTCGGCGGTGCGCAGCTCGCGGACCATCCAGTCGCAGGTCTGCTCGGCGACGCGGCGGGCCAGCGGCGACGACGTGCGCCGCCACAGGTGCGCGTACGCGCGGGCCAGCAGCGCGTTGTCGTACAGCATCTTCTCGAAGTGCGGCACTACCCAGTCCGCGTCCACCGAATACCGCGCGAATCCCCCGCCGAGCTGGTCGTACAGGCCGCCGCGGGCCATCGCTTCCATCGTGTGCTCGGCCATCGTCCGCGCCTGTTCGCTGGCCGTGCGGGCGTACTGGCGGAGCAGGAACTCGGCCAGCATGGACGGGGGGAACTTGGGCGCGCCGCCGAAGCCCCCGCGGACGGAGTCGTACTCCCTGGCCAGGGTCTGCACGGCCGCCGCGGACAGGCTGGCCAGCTGCTGCGCGGCGTGCGCGGCCCGGTCCGCCTCGTCCGCTGCTTGCGGCCAGTTCAGCCCGGCGGCGCCGGCTTGCGGCTGGGCGGCGTCGCGCAGGGCCTGGCTGGTCGCGTTAGCGCGTTCGGAAAGAATCTGCGAGATCTTCTGCGCCTGGCCGACCACTGTGCCGCGATCGGTTTGCCACGCCTGCGCGATCGCGCGGATCAGCTGCTGAAAATGATCACGGGCGAAGTAAGTGCCGCAGGCGAAGGGCTCGCGCTCCGCGGTCATGAACACGGTCATCGGCCAGCCGCCGTGCCCGGTCATGGCCTGGGTCGCGGTCATGTACACCGCGTCGATGTCCGGCCGCTCCTCCCGGTCCACCTTGATCGCGACGAGGTGCTCGTTCATCAGCGCGGCGGTCGCCGGGTCCTCGAACGACTCGTGCGCCATCACGTGGCACCAGTGGCAGGCGGAGTAGCCGACCGACAGCAGCACCGGGACGTCGCGGCGGCGGGCCAGCGCGAACGCCTCATCCGACCACGGCCACCAATCGACCGGGTTGGCCGCGTGCTGCAGCAGGTACGGGCTGGTCGAGTCGTTCAGCCGGTTCATGAGTCATCCCTTGCAGGCTTCGGCGAGTGCACCGCCCTCAAGGTATCCGGCTGGTCCCGGGCCGCTGTTCGCCGGTCAGGACCCAGGGCCGGCGGGATGGCGGGCTGCTGCCTGGCGTCCGGCAGGCCGGGAGCGGTCGCCAAGGCTACGCGGCACCGATGCCGCGCGGGCAGGAAGGTCATGTTTCCGAACGCTTGCTCGGCACTCGGCGGCGGAGAGCCGGCGTCAGGCGGGTAGTCTCGCCGCGTGGGAGCTCAGATGCTGCCCCCGTTCGGCTGGCAGGCGGTCTTCGGTCAGTGGGCGTTCTCGCCCGTGGTGACCGGGCTCGTCGTCGTGCTCGCGGTGCTGTACCTGGAGGGTGCCTGGCGGGTGGCGCGGCGCCATCCGGCCCGCCCCTGGCCGTGGTGGCGGACCGGCATGTTCCTCGGCGGGCTGGCCGTCATCGTGCTGGCCACCGAGAGCGGCATCGGCGTCTACGACGACGTGCTGTTCTGGGATCACATGATCCAGCACCTCATGCTGATCATGATCGCGCCCGCACTGCTGGTGGCCGGCGCGCCGGTGACGCTGCTGATGCACGCCAGCCGCAACCCGCTGCACACCTGGGTCAAGCGTGTCGTGCGATCGCGGATGATCCGCGGCCTGACCTGGCCGGCCTTCGGGGTCGCGGCCTACACGGTGACGATCGTGGGCACGCACCTGACCGGCCTGATGAACGTGATCATGACCAACCCGGCGCTGCACGACGGCGAGCATGCCCTCTACCTGGTGGTCGGCTACCTGTTCTTCCTGCCGCTGCTCGGCCGGGAGCCGATCCGGTGGCGGCTTTCCTATCCGGTGCGGCTGCTCGTGCTGTTCCTGACCATGCCGGTCGATACGTTCACCGGCTTGGCCCTGGGCTACTCGAACTCGCCAGTGAAGGACATGGGCCCGCGGCCTTCCTGGGCGCCGAGCCCGGTCAATGACCTGCACTCTGGCGGCGCGGTCATGTGGATCGCAGGCGACGCGATCATGTTCGCGCTGATGATGCTGGTGTTCCTCGCCTGGAGCCGGGACGGCGGGACGCTGGGCAGCGGCCGGGGCTGGCTGGAGTCCGCCCGCCGGTCCAGCTTCGCCAGCCTCACCGGGGCGGGCGCCGCCGGGTCGCCGGACGCGGCCGGGACGGCCGGTGCGCCGCAGTCGGCGGGAACCGCGGCCGCCCGGACGCGCGCCGACGACCGCACGATCGACGACGACGAGCACCTCGCCGCCTACAACGAGTTCCTGGCCAGGATCAACGCGGCCGAGATACGTGAGACCGGCCGCAAGCCCGGCTAACGACGCGAGCCCAGGAGTATTATTCAAACTTCCTGGTGATCTTGATCCCCGCAGTCGGTCCCCTGCGAAGACGTAACTCCAGCTTCGAGTTTTGAATAACACCCCAGATAGAACACCCTCAACATGTGTCGCCCCCGACCACCCGGCGATGGAGAAATTCACTATGAAGATGCCAGACTCGTAATCGGCTGCAAATCCAGCGGAATAGGTCCCGTATTCGGTTAGGCCAGTGTTACTATTCAAGCCTGCTCTCGAAATACGTGAACGCAAAATAATTGACTGCATCCGAACCCTGCCTCTCATTTCCCGCGCTGGTTAGAAGGCTAATCCCCTTTGTGACAACCATCATTCATCTGTGTCGCGGCTCCAGTGTTTACCTCGCCGGGCCGACGTCACCAGGAAGTCTTCCGGCAGAGTTCCGGCAGTCTGGCTCCGCTGGCCCGTCCGCAGCCGCGGCCCCTGGAGGGAAAATCGGGGTCCTGCGCCCCGGGCGCTGGTGACGCAGACACAGCCACAGCCACGGCCGACGCACACAGCGAGAAGCAGCGGACATGACGACGGCCGCGTCCGCGCACTTGGCGTACCGCGACTCTGCCCGCTGCCAGGCACTCAGCAAGCGGGCGGGCGGCCGGCCGACGCCAAGGCCGCCCGCGCGATACACAAGATGAACTCGTAGGGATTGGGTGTGACGGGCGGCTGGGTTAGCTCGCTCGGTGCGATGATGGGCTGGTGGGTGACGGGGAGCGAGCCGCCCGGCAGTACGACGCGATGGGTGCTGCGTACGGCGCTGGCAACGCGGAGGGTGCGTTCAACGCTTACTACGAACGGCCGGCCACGATTGCCCTGCTGGGAGACGTGAAGGGGCTGCGGGTGCTGGAGGCTGGCTGCGGCCCGGGAGTTCTCACCGGCTGGCTGGCCGATAACGGGGCGGCGGTCACCGCGATGGACGTGAGCCCGGAGATGGTCCGCCTGGCCAGGGACCGGGTTGGTGACCGGGCGCGGATCGTGGTGGGAGATCTGTCTGAGCCGCTGAGGTTCGCCGCCGATGCCAGCGTGGATCTGGTGGTGGCGTCGCTGGTGCTGCATTACCTGGCCAGCTGGGCCGGGCCGCTTGCCGAGTTTCACCGGGTCCTGGCACCCGGCGGCGCGGTGGTGTTCTCGACGCATCATCCGGCGGCGGACTGGCAGCTGCACAGCCCGGAGGATTACTTCGCGGTCAAGCAGGTCACTGAGACCTGGACGAAGGACGGACAGCCGTTTGACGTCACGTTCTGGCGCAGGCCGCTGACGGCGATAACGGCGGCTATCGGCCGGGCTGGCTTTGTGATCGACGAGCTGGTGGAGCCAGCGCCGGCGGCTGAGCTTCGGCAGCGTGACCCGAAGAGCGACCACAGGATCCGGACGAGCCCGTGCTTCTTGTTCTTCCGCCTGGTCAAGCGCAGTTTTACACCAACGCGTGAATCCGCTGGCTAGGCCCAGCGTGAGTTCGCAGCGTTCCTTGTAATCACCAGGGTTCGATGGTCAGGCCCGTCGCGGCGAGGCAGCCGTCGATCAGGTGCGGCCGGTACTGGATCTTCTTCAGCTTCCGTTTGACGATGCGGACCAGGCCGTCCACGTCGGCGGCGGCGAAGTTGGCCATGGCGCGCTTGAGCAGCGACCAGATGCCCTCGGCCGGGTTGAGGTCGGGGGCATAGGCGGGCATCCGGTAGACCCGAAGCCAGTCGGTGTTCTGCTCGGCGAAGTCTGCCAGTCCGGGGGCGAGGTGGATATTCAGGTTGTCCCAGCACCAGATCAGCGGCGGCGCCAGAGCCCGGTGCGTGACGATGATCAGGTCCCGGTAATCGGCCCAGGTGAAGCCTTTGGCCTCGCCCTTGCGGCGGCGGTAGACGCGCAACTGGCAGAACAGGTACGGCCGGTCGCCGGGCCGGTAGCACGCCACGCCGGCGATGCTGACCCGCCCGCCGCCGGCGCCGCGCACCCGCACCACCGGCTGGGCCCCCCGCCGGGCCCAGGTGCGGCCCTTCGGCGGCCTCAGCCCCTGGCCCGCCTCGTCCTCGAAGCAGATGAAGGCGCCCAGGTCGCGCGCGGTCCTTTATATCCGGCCACACCTGCTCCTTCCACACCGCGATCGCGTCCTCGTCACGTTCCAGCGCCAGCCGCACCGGCACCTGGCATGACCAGCCGTGCCGGCGCATCAGCTTCCCGGTGCCCTCGATCGTGTAGCCGACGTGGAACAGCTTGCCGATCAGTGCCTTGATCCGGCCCAGCGTCCACCGCTGGCCGGCGGCGAACCCGTGCGCCAGCGGCCCTTCCCTCAGCTCGGCCTCCAGCCGGGCCCACTGCCAGGGGCTCAGCCGCTCCCGCGACACCGGCCCTTTGGAACGCCGCCCGCCGGCCCGCCAGACCCGCCGCCACCGCCGCACCGACCCCGGCGTGACCCGCAGGTCACGAGCGAACTCACCGGCCTTGTCGCCCCGGGCGAACCGCCCAGCCGCCTCCAGCCGCAGTCGCTCACGGCGTTCCTGCTCGGCGGGCGTGTACCCGCCACGTTGCCCATGTCGCATACCACGGTCATACGCCCGCAGCCACTCAACGTCACGACCCGGTCTCTACCAGTTCAATCTGTGTAGCAGCCAACGTTTCCCGGTCACGCCTGGACCTTAACCGGGATCGCCGCACTCCTCGATTCAAACTGACCCACTACCGTCCGCCCGGCGACCGTCCGCGCAGATAACACCGGGAGACTTCGTTCTAAATGGTCTCGATCGTGTCCTTGGCAGGTATGAGGCCCCAGGCGGCAGCCGTCAGTGCGATCAGAATGAAAAGCAGGAACGTGGCGACATGGACGCTCGTGCACCACAGGCAGATCGCGTCCACCTGGAAAAGCTCCACATAGATCAGGTACAGGATGAAGCCGACCCCGACAGTGGCCGACCCCAGCCGGGCAAGCGCGATCTCGCGCCGGGGCGACCGCCAAGCGAATGGCGTATTGACGGCGGTCATGAAGATGTAGAAGGCCAGGCCGAGCACGGCGACGGGAAGAACGCCGAAGACCTTAGATTCCGGGCTCGTGGTTACCAAGCCGCAGTTAACCAGGCCCTTGTCGGAGCAGGCCAGGATCGAGCTGGACGTGTAGTGGGCGATCGTCAGGTAGATCGATACGCCTAGGCCGAAGATTGACAGGACAAGCGAGCCGTACTGCACCCAGGCGGGCGGGCCGAAGGCCGACGGCACAGCTGCGGCCCTCTCCCTTTCCACGGCCAGTTCTCTGGCCTTCGCCCGGTCCCTGGCCCGCCTGGTCTGGCCGGACTTGCCCTGGGTAGGCCTGGCGACGGGCTTAGGACCGTTGGCCGTCGCGGTCTGAGCCGGACGGCCTGACCGGTTGCCTGATCGTGCCTGCTTGGCCCCGGCCATCAGATCTTTGCTCCCAGTGCCTGGACGGTCGAAGTACAGGCACTAGCGGGCTGGTTATTGGTCAGCTTGCAGATCGCCGCCGTGATCTGGTTGGCGGTACCGTCCACGCCCTTGGCGATGGCGCTCGTTGGATCACTCAGCGCCGCTGCTACCTGCGTCCAGGTCTTCCCCTGGAGGATCTGGGGGCTATAGCTAGCTCCGCTAACCATGAACTGATTGCCGAAATCAATGAACGGTATCGACCCTGCGCTTCCCGAGACGTACGGCGGTCCGTCGTACTTGTCGATGAGCTGAGTCTGCTGCGATGAGGCCTGTTGCAGAGCGGTTTCCTGGACGGTTTCGGTTTCGACCGGCGTGAAGGTGATGTATTTGCTCGTGTACGTGGATTTGTAGAAGGTCAGCGTCGGCGTCGCCGGATAGGGTTCGCCCGGCTTGGTCGAGGAATGGATACCGTGCAGCCCGGTGAAAGTGCCGAACCTGCTCAGAGCCACCGCCATGCCCCACCGTTCGGCTGCACAGTACGGACAGAACTCGGCACCGATGTAGAGCACCTCCGGCTTACCTGCGCTGGTGAGGTGCGTACCTGGAATCTTGATGATCGTGCTTGCGCTCGACGTCCCAGCACCTACTGCGTCCAGCGTGGCGGAGGGGACAGCGGTGATGTCGTGGATGGCACTGGCGCTGAGGGTCGACCCGGTGGGCGAGCCAGTATCTGCCGACGTCTTGGAATTGAGCTTCACCACTACGAAGACCACCACGATGGCGATCACCACCACGACCGCGCCCGAAGTCATGAACATCCGGTTACGGATCTCGGCGCGCTTGGCCGCCGCACGCTGCGCCGCGATCTTCGCGCGCGCGTCACCCTGCTTGCTTCTGCTTGCCTTGCCCATGGCCTTGCCTGCCCTGGCTCTCTGCGCTCGATTTCGCTGGCTAGTCCCGCCCGGCACCGCAGCGCGTGCGGCGAAGCTGAGCACGCGAGCGAGGGCCGCTGGTAGCCCACCCAGACGGCTTTCGGAGACCATGCTAAAGCCTGGCCTTACCGGAAATACACAGCGAGTACAGGGATCAGAGCGATTCCGCTGCCGACACTCAGGAACCCTTCAGGGTCCGAGGCGGCCCGGCCGGCCTGAGCAGCAGGATCTCACCCGCGCCGGCTGCACGCTCCGCACCCGGCTTGACGGTCATATCCATAATGGTTATCGTTTTCATCTAACAGCCCCGGCCAGATCGGATGACGTCAAGCATGCCACCGCGCACCAAGGTAGCCGCCGCCACGCTGAGCGTCGCGGCGGTCCTGGCCGGCGCGGCGTGCTCGCCAGCCACGGCGGACGCCCCGGCGGGCACGATCGCCGCGGTCGGCGCGGAGAACCAGTACGCCAACGTCATCGGCCAGATCGGCGGAAGGTACGTTCACGTCACCGCGATCGAGAGCAATCCCAGTACCGACCCGCACTCGTTCGAGGCCAGCCCCACCGTTGCGCAGGAGGTCAGCACCGCTCAGCTGATCGTGCAGAACGGCCTGGGCTACGACACGTTCATGAACAAGATCGAGGCGGCGTCGCCGGGCTCCGGCCGCAAGATCATCGACGTGCAGGCGCTGCTCCGCCTGCCGGACAGCACGCCCAACCCGCACCTGTGGTACGACCCGGCCACGATGCCGGCGGTGGCGAAGGCGCTGGCCGTCGGCCTGGCCGCGCTGCAGCCCGCGCACTCGGCGTACTTCCTGGCGAACCTGCGCGCCTTCGACCGCTCGCTGGCTCCCTGGCTCGACGCGCTGGCGAATTTCCGTGCCGCCCATCCGGGCGCGCCGGTCGGCGTCACCGAGCCGGTCGGCGACTACCTGCTGCAGGCGGCCGGGGCGAAGATCCTCACTCCGTTCCGGTTCCAGGCGGACGTGATGAACGGCGTGGATCCGGCCCCGCAATACATCTCGCTGGAGGGCGGCTTGTTCAAGGGGCACAAGGTGCGTGCCTTCCTCTACAACCAGCAGGTGACCGACGCGCTGACCGAGTCGTTCCTCGACCAGGCCCGGCAGTACGGCATCCCGGTAGTCGGCGTGTACGAGACCATGCCGGCCGGGTACGACTACCAGTCCTGGATGCTCGCCGAGACCCAGGCCCTGCAGCGGGCCTTGGCCGGCAAGATCTCGACGCAGAGGCTGGGCCTATGACCGGGCGGCGGCCGGACGGCACCGCGGCTAAGGCCCAGCCGGGCGAGGCACTGTCGGCCAAGGCCCAGCCGGGCGAGGCACTGTCGGTCGACGGGATCAGCGTCTGGCTGTCCGGCCGTGAGGTGCTGCACGACGTTCGGTTCGGCCTGCGCCGCGGCGAGTTCGCCGGCCTGATCGGCTCGAACGGCGCGGGCAAGACGACGCTGCTGCGGGTCATACTCGGGCTGACGTCGCCGTCGGCTGGCGATGTCCGCATCGACGGTCGGCCGCGGTCGCGGAGCAGCCGGGCGATCGGCTACGTGCCGCAAAAGATCCAGCTCGACCCGGACATGCCGCTGCGGGCCCGCGACCTGGTCGGGCTGGGCCTGGACGGGCACCGGCTCGGCCTCCCGCTGCCGTCCCGCGGCCGTAGGCAACTGGTCGATGAGATGCTCCGCGCGGTCGGCGCGGAGAAGTTCGCCGACGCCCGGGTGGGCAACCTGTCCGGCGGTGAGCAGCAGCGGGTGCTGATCGCGCACGCCCTGATCAGCAAGCCCAGGCTGCTGCTGCTGGACGAGCCGCTGGCCAACCTCGACCTGCGCAGCGAGCAGGAGGTCATCGGCCTGCTGGCGCGCATCGCCAGGGAGCAGCAGGTCGCCGTGCTGCTCTCCGCGCATGAGATCAACCCGCTGCTGCCAGTGATGGACCGGGTGGTCTACCTGGCGGCTGGCCGCGCGGCCAGCGGCACGGCCAGCGAGGTGGTCAGGACCGAGGTGCTCAGCAAGCTGTACGGCCACCACGTCGACGTGATCCAGGTGCACGACCGGATCCTGGTCGTGGCCGGGCGGGGCGACAAGCCGCACACGCCCGCCGGGCACCATGAGCCCACTTCGGTCGCCAGGGCGCTGTAGACCGTGTCCGACGTCCTCAGCGCCGTCTTCGAGCCTGGCTTCTTCGGCAGCGCGCCGGTCCACGTGGCGGTGACCGTCGGCGGCCTCGCCGCGGTCGTCTCGGGCATTCTCGGCGTCTTCACCGTGATGCGCGGCCAGTCGTACGCGGGTCACGCGTTCGCCGACATCAGCGTCACCGGCGGCTCCGGCTCTTTCCTCATCGGGATCAGCCCGATCTGGGGCTTCGCCGGCACTAGCGTGCTGGCGGCCGGGATCATGGACATGATCGGGGTCCAGCGGCCGCGCGGCCGCGACCTGGCCACCGGCATCGTGCGCGGCGCCGGGCTCGGCCTGGCGGCGCTGTTCCTCTACTGGGATACGCAGCACACCAGCACCACCGGCGCGACGATCACGATCCTGTTCGGCTCGATGTTCGTCATCAGCACCTCGGTGATCCCGGTCATCACGGCGCTCGGCGTGCTGGCCGTCGGCATCGCGGCCGCGCTGTACCGGCCGCTGCTGCTCAGCTCGATCAGCAGCGATCTCGCCTTCGCCCGCGGCATCCGGATCCGGTTGGCCGGCATCTCGTGCCTGGTCGCGATCGCGATCGCCGTGTCGCTGTCCAGCCTGGCCATCGGCACGATCCTGAGCACCGCGCTGCTGGTCGGGCCGCCCGCGACCGCGCTGCGGCTGACCAGCAAGCCCGGCCTGGCGATCGCCTGGTCGGCGCTGATCGGCCTGGCCGCGACCTGGCTGGGCATCCTGCTCGCCTGGGACAGCTTCTACTGGCCGCCGACCCGGCACGGCTGGCCGGTGAGCTTCTTCGTGGTCACGCTGGTGTTCCTGTTCTACCTGGCCGCCCAGCTGGCCGGCCGCGGCGACCGGTCGGGCCGGGCCGGCGCAGCGGGCCGGCGCAGTCGGGCGAGCCGAGCCGACCGGTCCATGCGGCGCGGCCGGGCCATGTCGGAAGGCCGGGCCGTGTCGGGAGGCCGGGGCGTGTCCGATGGCCGGGGCGTGTCCGATGGCCGGGGCGTGTCCGATGGCCGGGCCGGGTCCGAAGGCCGGGCCGGGTCCGAAGGCCAGGCCGGGTCCGAAGGCCGGGCCGTGCGGGAGGTCCGCAGGCTGACCCGCCGCCGGCCGACGGACCCGCGTCCGGCAGCACTGGCCGCGCCGGGACAGGGCGAGTAGGGCTCCCGGCATGTTCTCCGGGTTCATGGTGAACACCTGGACGGTGGCGACGATCGTCGCGATCGTGGCCGGCGTCGTGGGCTTCTTCGTCGTGATCCGCGGCTCGGCCTTCGTCGCCGACGCGCTGCCGACTGGCGCGTTCGCCGGCGCCGCCGGGGCCAGCCTGATCGGGGTCAGCACGCTCGTCGGGCTCGCCGTGTTCTCGCTGGCCGGCGCGCTCGGCATCGGCTGGCTCGGCCGCCGCAGCCGCCACGACGTGGCCACCGCCCTCACCCTGGTCGTGATGCTCGGGCTCGGCGCGCTGTTCCTCAGCTTTAGCGTCGAGTACGCGCCGGAGATCGAGTCGCTGCTGTTCGGTGAGGTACTCGGCATCAGCGTGAACGAGGTGGCGCCGGTGGCCGGGCTCGGCGCGATCTGCATCGTCGCGATCCTGGTGATGTTCCGCCCGCTCATGCTCGCGTCGGTGATGCCAGAGCTCGCCGAGGCGCGCGGCGTGCGCAGCCACCGGATCGAGATGTACTTCCTGGTCGTCATCGCGCTGGCGACGAGCATGGCGCTGCCCGTCGTGGGCGCGCTGCTGATCTTCAGCCTGATGATCGGGCCGCCCGCGGCGGCCAGGTCGTTCACCAGCGACCCCTACCTGGCCATGGCGCTCTCGGTGGTCATCGCGATCGCGACGGTGTGGGCCGCCATCGCCGCGTCCTACACCTCGAACTGGCCCGTGGGGTTCTTCGTCGGCGTCATCGGCGCCTTCTGCTACGGCGCCGGGCGCGGCTGGGCCGCCTGGCGCCGGACCCGCGTCCGCCCCGCCGCAGGGCAAAGTCGAGACCAGGGAGCGCCTGCCGTTGCCTGCTAATGTGCGGGGAGTGACGCCACCGCCGCCAGCCAAGTCGCCGTCGGGCGGAACGCGGATCCGCGGGACCCGTCAGGCCGAGGCGCTATCCGCGGCGCTGGACGGCCTGGCCGGCTTCTGCAGCGCCCAGCAGATCCACGCCGAGCTTCGCCGCCACGGCGAGCAGATCGGCCTGACCACGGTGTACCGGCACCTTCAGGTGCTCAGCGAAGACGGCCGGGTGGACACGATCAGGGACCCTGGCGGCGAGACGCTGTACCGCCGCTGCCGCAGCAACGCGCACCATCATCACCTGACCTGCCGCTCCTGCGGGCGGAGCGTGGAGGTCGAGGGTCGGGCCGTGGAGCGCTGGGCCGAGCAGGTGGCCACCGAGGCCGGGTTCACCGACGTGAACCACACCGTCGAGCTCTTCGGCCTCTGCCCCGACTGCGCACGCGCTTGAGCCAGCTGGCTTAGCGGGAAGGATTTTTGGTCGCGTACGCGACCAAAATCCTTCCTCGTCATGGAGTGCGCGCTCGCGATGAGCACGTGGAGGGTGCGGGGGCCGTGCACTCCCTCCACCCGGACCCGGGCGCCCCTGACCCAGCTGCCCCGGGGCCAGCCGCGCGCCGCGCCGCAGGGTCCAGGCGATTATGCCCAGCGCCAGCCGTTCGGAATGAAAACAAGAGTGCGGCTGCGAATCGACCGCGCGGGCGCGCGCAGGTGCACCAGCGCCTCGGAAATGTTGATCGCCACCGGGCAGACGTCGTAGCACGCGGCGCACAGCGTGGACGCGAACGGCAGCGCCAGGTCCGCCGCCGTGGACATGCCGCGCAGCTGCGGGGTGAGGCTCGCGCCGATGGGCCCTCCGCTAGCTCCCCTCGCTGCCCTGGCGCAGTGCCCGGCCAGATACCGGCCTCTCCCCTCCTGGAGGCCGGGATCTGACCGGCGGGCGCCCCGGGCCTGGAGTACGGCTATCCGTGATTCGCCGCACCCGGCATCTCGGTTCACTCCCATCTCGCCCTCAAAGGTAAAGATTTGGTAAAACATGCCAAATCGTCCAACCGCTGGGGCCGACGGCGCGAATAGCGCGCGTGCTACGCAACCGCGGATCTGCGTGCCGGGCCCACCGGTGCCGTCCAGGGAGGAACGAACATGACTGGTAACGATCAAGCCAAAGGCAGGCCGGAGGGCGGCGGCGCCCCGGACGAGCCGGGCCAGCCGAGGGTATCCCGGCGGTCGCTGCTCGGCGCGGCGGGCATCGGTGCGGCCGGGATCGCGGCGGGCGCCTTCGGCGGCCTCGCGGCGGCGGGCCCCGCTCTCGCGGCCACCAGGCGGGAGCCGGCCAAGCAGGAGCCCGCCAGGACCGAGGAGCATCACCAGGCCGCGCAGCCGGCCGCCAAGGAGCCCGTCGTCGTGCACGTCCGCGACCCCCGCACCGGAGAGCTCGACGTGTACAGCGGGACCAGCCACACCCGGGTGCATGACCCGGATCTGGCCGCGCGGCTATCGCGCACGATCGAGTAACCCGGCTCGCGCCGCGACGGCTCGCCCCCTCTGACTCCCGCCGCCGCCACCACAATCCCCGCCATCACGACAAGCATGTGAGGTTACTGATGTCATCGCATCGTGAGGCACCCGAGATCTCGAAGGATCCGGTTGCCGATAGCACCGATGTATACGCGTTCGTCAGCCCGGACCAGCCCAACACGGTCACGCTGATCGCGAACTACATCCCGCTGCAGGAGCCCGCCGGCGGCCCGAACTTCTACGAGTTCGGCGACGACGTGCGGTACGACATAAACATCGACAACAACGGTGACGGCAAGGCCGACATCACCTACAGCTTCAAGTTCGAGACCCAGTTGCGTGACCCGGACACGTTCCTGTACAACACCGGCCCGATCCTGTCGCTGGACAGCAAGAACTGGAACCGCCGTCAGTTCTACACGGTCAGCCTGATCAGCGGCGGTGCGGAGTCGGTGCTCGGCAGCAAGCTGGCCTGCCCGCCGTGCAACATCGGGCCGCTGTCCACCGGCAACTACGCGACGCTGGCCGATGAGGCCGTCCATCACCTGCCCGGCGGCACCACGGTGTTCGCGGGCCAGCGCGCCGAGGGCTTCTACGTTGACCTCGGGTCGATCTTCGACCTCGGGAACCTGCGGCCGTTCGAGAACCTGCACAACAAGTTCGGCATGCACCTGTTCAACAAGCCGGAACCGGGCGTCAACGGCGCGAACCGCCTGAACGTGCACTCGATCGCGATCCAGGTGCCCATCTCCCAGGTCGTCGCGCCGGGGTCGGGCGGCAGCCCGGTCATCGGCGTCTGGACCACGGCCAGCCGGCAGAAGGTGCGGGTCTGGGACGCCGACGCGGGCGAGAACCAGAACTTCGGCCCCTTCCGCCAGGTGTCGCGGCTGGGGAACCCTCTGTTCAACGAGGTACTCGTCCCGCTCGGCAAGAAGGACCTGTGGAACTCCCTGCCGCCGAGCAAGGACAAGGAGTTCGCCTCCTACGTGACCAACCCCGGTCTCGCCGGGCTGCTCAACGTCCTGTACCCGGGGGTGTTCCCCCACCTGGCCGCGCTGGTCGCTTCCGGTGCCGCCCGGGCCGACCTGGAGGCCATCCTGCTGACCGGAATCCCGGCCGGCATCATCAGCCCCACGTTCACGACCTTCACCGGCCCGGTGCTCTCCGACATGCTGCGGCTCAACACGTCCATCCCGCCCGCGTCCAACCCGAACATCCTCGGGCTGCTCGGCGGCGACGTGGCCGGCTTCCCCAACGGCAGGCGCGTCTTCGATGACGTGGTGACGATCGAGTTGCGGGCCATCGCCGGCGCCACCTACCCGCTGGTCATGCCCAGCTACACCCCGGACGAGGCGGCCAGCCTCGTCACCGACGGCCTGACGCCCGCCAGCGTCAACGCCCCCTATCTCGACGCGTTCCCCTACCTCGGAGTGGCCTACGACGGGTTCCACCACCCGGCCTGATCTCCGGCGTGGCCTGACGCCGGCGGGGCAGTGGCTGCTCCCGCCGGCGCCTGGCGGCGCTACCTGCCACGACACGCATCTACCGAAAGCCGCAGTCATGTCTGAGACAATCCCAGCGCCCTCTGGGGCGGGCACCGTGATGCTCGACCTCGGCACCGGCCAGGACGCTCTTATCCTTCACACGCCGGCGGACCTGGACGGCCGTGAGATCGAGATCAGCCTGAACGGTGCGCCTGACGCCAGGCGCACTCATTCTCAGGTCCGCGAGCGCCGGGCCGGCTCATCGGTCCGCTACGCCGCCGTCTACCCGGATCTGCCGACCGGTGACTACACGGTCTGGCGCGATGCGGATACGCCGGCCGCCCGCGTGACCATCACCGACGGTCAGATCACCGGCTGCCGCTGGCCGGCCTGACGAACCGGGCGACCTCAGGGTCGCGGGAGGGCCGGATCGCGCTCGAGTGCCGTCTGGATCTCACGATCCGAGAAACCGACCGAGCGGTAGATCCGGATGGCGTGGTAGCCGGGATCGGCGACGATCACGAGGGTGCTCGCGCCGAGCGCGCCGAGGGCGTGGCGGCCGGCCTGCCAGACCAGGGTCCCGGCCAGTCCCTTCCCGCGCGCCCATTCCGCCAGCGCCGAGACTTTCGCAGTTACCGCAGGCCACGCGGTGTTTGGCCGGGCGCGGCTGGGTATGTCTTAGCTGCCTTTACGTTAAGCGATCAAGCATGTGCAGCGGGGGTGGGTGATTCAGATCTGACCATTGTGCCCGCTGATACTCGTTTTTGTACCATTAGCGAGGGACGTCAGCGTTCGTGACGTCGGGTTGCGCTGCGGCGCTGGCATTCTGCTCACCTGCGAGACGATCGCCCATCGCGACCTGCTGAACGGAGTACTGGCCAAGATGAGCGGATGGACTCCACCCCCGGACGATTCTCGCGGCACGGCGAGCGAGCCCGGCTACCGGACCTCCGACCCCAACTACGGGACGCGCGAGCCTGGATACGGGCCCGCCGAGCCTGGATACGGGGCACCGCGCGGCCGCCAGGAGCCTGACCCTGACGACAGGCACATGCCGCGGCCGCCGCACCTGCTCCGCCAGCGGCTCGCGATCACGGCCGGGATTGTCATCGCGGTGGTCATCATCGCGGGCGTCTTCGTCTTCGTGCTGAACAAGAAGACCAAGTGGACGCTGACCGCACCGCAGACCGTCGCGGGCCTGAGCCGTGATACCAGCCCGGCCGCCCAGTCCGCCCTCGGTGCCCTGGTCACCAAGTTCAGGTCCGACGTGACCAGCCTGCCGAACTTCGGCACGCTGACGTCAACGGTCAGCGCCGTCTATGCGCTCGGCGACGGCGAGACCCTCGGGTTCATCGGGTTCAACGGCTCGTTCAACGTGCAGGTGGCGCTCACGAACGGCCCCGGCCTGAAGGTCTCGAACGTCAACCCCGGATCGCACGGCGGCACCGCCGCATGCGGCACCGGCAGCACCGAGGCCATCTGCCAGTGGTCGACGAACTCCACGGTCGGCATCATGGTCATCCTGCCCGGCAGCCAGCAGTCGGTTACCGAGTCGGCGAAGAGCGCGAGCAGCGTGATGCTGCGGATCCGCGATCAGGTGGAGACCCACGCGGGCCGCTGACGGCCCGGCCGGGCTTGGATAAGCCTCGCGGATCAGGCGACGAACGGCGGCCCGCCCGACTCGCTGTGCATCGGCCGGCCCGCAGACTCCCAGCCGAGCATGCCGTCGGCGACGTTCACCGCCTGCCAGCCGCCGGCGTTCAGCACTTGGGTGGCGTGCGCCGAGCGTCCGCCCGACTTGCAGATCACGTAGAGCTCACGGTCCTGCGGGATCTCGCCGCACCGGCTGGCGAGCAAGCCGAGCGGGATGTGCTGCGCATCAGGCGCATGACCCGCCGCCCACTCGTCGTTCTCCCGCACGTCCACCAGATAGGCACGATCCGGTACATCGGCCGCAGGTACTTCGCGCATGCTTTCCTGGTCCATCATCACTCCCTCTCGGCCAATTCTGGCATCCTTTCCCTCCGTAATGGACCGGTAACCAGATGGGCATGACGGCGGCGGCCGGCTAAACTTGCCTCATGCGTACATTCCCGCTGCTCCTTACCAAGCCGTGCTGGCGCGCCTGACCGAAGGCGACAGCACGGCGACCCCTCCCCGGAGGGGTTTTTTCATGCCCAAAAGGCGACTTGCGACTCCATCCAGGACATGCGCCGGTACCGAGCAGACCCAGCCGGCCGGGCGCAGCGAAACAGCGAGGTGGCGATGATGAGCAGCGACGCAGCGATACCGGAATTTCCGATGTTCGAGGAGTTCGACCCGCACGCGATCGAGGCGCGGTGGCAGGGCGTATGGGACCGCGAGCATTCCTGGGAGGTCAGCAACGACACGGCCGGGCGGCGGCACGCCTACGTGCTGGAGATGCTGCCGTACATGAGCGGTGAGCCGCATGTCGGCCACCTGAAGAACTACGCGGTCGGGGACGCGGTAGCCCACTTCTGGCGACGGCAGGGCCGGTACGTGCTGCATCCGATGGGCTTCGACGCGTTCGGGCTGCCCGCCGAGAATCACGCGATCAAGACCGGCAAGCACCCGCAGGTCACCACCGAGGAGTCGATCGCGTCGTTCCGCGAGCAGTTCAGGTCGTGGGGCGTCTCGATCGACTGGACCAGGGAGTTCAGCACGAACGACCCGGCCTACTACCGCTGGACCCAGTGGATCTTCCTGCAGCTGTACCGGGCGGGGCTGGCCTACCGCAAGAGCGCGGCGGTGAACTGGTGCCGCCGCGACGCGACCGTGCTGGCCAACGAGCAGGTGGTCGACGGCCGGTGCGAACGGTGCGGCACGGAGGTGGTGATGCGCCAGATGGAACAGTGGTTCTTCCGCATCACCCGGTACGCCGACCGCCTGCTGGCCGACCTGGATCCGCTGGACTGGCCGGACAGCGTGAAAACCATGCAGCGCAACTGGATCGGCCGGTCGGAGGGCGCGTACATCGATTTCGCCGCCGATAGCGGCGCGATCAGGGTCTTCACCACCAGGCCCGACACCGTGTTCGGCGCTACCTACGTGGTCATGGCGCCCGAGCACCCGCTGGTGGACGCGCTGACCGCCAGAGCGTGGCCTGCCCGGACCGATCCCCGCTGGACGGGCGGCCACCGGTCACCCAAGGAGGCGGTGGCCGCCTACCAGTCGCAGGCCGCGTCCAAGTCCGAGCTGGAGCGGCAGGCCGAGGCCAGGGACAAGACCGGCGTCTTCACCGGCACGCACGCGGTGAACCCGGCCACCGGCCGGGCCGTCCCGGTCTTCATCGCCGACTACGTGCTGACCGGTTACGGCACCGGGGCGATCATGGCGGTGCCCGGCCAGGACGAGCGGGACTGGGAGTTCGCCGAGGCCTTCGGCCTGCCGGTCATCCGCACCGTGCAGCCGCCGCCAGACTGGACGGGCCGGGCGTACACCGGCGACGGCCCGGCCATCAACAGCGCCAGCCCGCCCGCCGGCCCGGCCGCCGGGCTGAGCCTGGACGGGCTGGGCATCGACGCGGCCAAGCAGGCGATCACCGGCTGGCTGGCCGAGACCGGCCACGGTGAGCCGACGGTGACCTACCGGCTGCGCGACTGGCTGCTGTCCCGGCAGCGCTACTGGGGCTGCCCGATCCCGATCGTGTACTGCGACGCCTGCGGCCCGGTGCCGGTGCCCGAGGGCGAACTGCCGGTCCGGCTGCCCGACATCACCGACTACGCGCCGCAGGGCCGCTCGCCGCTGGCCGGGGCGGACGACTGGGTGACCACATCCTGCCCGGGCTGCGGCGGTGCCGCCCGCAGAGAGACGGACACGATGGACACGTTCGTGGACTCGTCCTGGTACTACCTGCGGTACTGCGACCCGCACAACGACACCGCGCCTTGGGGTGCGGACGCGATCGCGGCCTGGATGCCGGCCGACCAGTACATCGGCGGCCGGGAGCACGCCATCCTGCACCTGCTGTACGCCAGGTTCCTGGTCAAGGCGCTGGCCGACCTGGGCCACCTGACCATGCAGGAGCCGTTCACCAGGCTGTTTGCCCAGGGGATGATCACCAAGGACGGAGCGAAGATCTCCAAGTCCAAGGGCAACAGCGTCTCGCCGCAGGCCTACATCGAGCGGTACGGCGTTGACGCCGCCCGCTGCTACGTCCTGTTCATCGGGCCGCCGCATCAGGACGCGGACTGGTCGGACCGGGGCATGGAGGGCCCTTACCGGTTCCTGCACCGGCTATGGCGGCTGACCGCCGAGGTTAAGGCCGCGGTCGAAGCGGGGGCCGACGTGACAGTCGAAGCGGCGGCCGAGGCGGGAGCCGACGTGGCGGCCGAGGCGGCGCCATCCGGCACGCCGGGCGTCTGGGTCGACCATGGGCATGACCTGGCCCTGCGGCGGGCCTGCGCGGTCGCGATCAGCCAGGTCACCCGCGACCTGGACGGCACGTTCGCCTTCAACACCGCGATCGCCGCGCTGATGAAGCTGCTGAACGAGTGCGGCACGGCGGTCAGGGACGGCGTCAGCACCGCGGTAGCGGCCGAGGCGCTGACCACGCTGGCCTCCCTGCTGCTGCCGTTCGCGCCGCACGTTGCCAGCGAGGTGTACTACCAGTTCACCGGCGAACGGGCCTGGACCGCGGCCTGGCCGGTGCCGGACGAGAGCCTGCTGGCCACCGAGACGGTCGAGATCGCCTGCCAGATCAACGGCAAGGTCAAGGGCCGCCTGACGGTCGCCAGCGACGCCACCCCGGCCGAGCTGGAGCGGGCCGCCCTAGGCACCGAATACGTCCGCGCCCACCTGGCCGGCCGCTCCCCAGAGAAAGTGATCGTGGTCCCTGGCCGCATCGTCAACGTAGTCGGCTAGCCACCGGTCAGCCGATTCCTGTCCGCCAACCCCAACCCCGCTAACCCGGCCGACCCACCGAGATCACTGCTCACTCCAGCATCTCCGTGGTGCCCGGTCCCGCCCGGCTGAAGAACAGCAGAGTGACATCGACGGTCATAGAGCAACAGCGAATTCACAGCGATGTTCTTCCCGTGCGAATGCGCGCGGGAAGTGAGCGACGAATGGGGCAGGTGGGGTGAAGAGTGAGCGTGGGGCGCGGGAGCTGAGGGGCGGGCGTGAGAGCGGAGGCACGGGAACCGGGACGGGCACGGGAACCGGGACGGGCACGGGAGCCGGGACGGGCACGGGCCCGGGGGTTAGCGGCGGCGGGCGGTGATGATCCAGGCGCGGGAGTCGAACCATACGCCCTGGCCGTTGTCGTGGGCGGCGAGGCTGGCATTCAGCCGGTCCAGCGCGCCGGCGGTCTGTGCCTGGTCTAGCTCGGCCAGGATGTCAGTCGCGGTCGGCAGGCTGAGCACGATCTCGCGGGCGGCGGCGGGGTCCGGGCCGTAGTAGGCGGGCTCGTGCACGTCGGCCAGGCTGACCTCGGCGAAGCCGGCCGCGCCGAGGATCTCCCGCACGGTGCCGGGATCGGCGAGGGTGTACGGGTGCCCGGTAGCCGGGAGGTCGGGCATCTCCGGGCTCCCGGCCAGCGTCCGGCGGATCTCCAGCGTCCACTCGTTGAGCTCACGGGCCTGCCAGACCATCATCGCCAGCCGCGCCCCCGGGCGCAGCGCCCGCCCGATGTTGGTGAACGCGGCGACCGGGTCGTCGAAGAACATCACCCCGAACCGGCTGATCGCCAGGTCGAACTGCTCGGGCGCGAAGCGGTGCACCTGGGCGTCGGCGCGCTCGAAGGTGAGGTTGCCGAGCCCCTCCTCGGCACTGAGCCTGCGGGCCTGTTCCAGCATCACCACGGACAGGTCCACGCCCAGCACGCGGCCTTCGGTGGCGGCGCGGGCCGCGTCCCTGGTCGTCTGCCCGGTACCGCAGCCGACGTCAAGCACGAGGTCGCGGGGACCGACGGCGGCGGCCGCGCGCAGGTGCTCGGTGTGCCGCCGCACCTGGTCGTCGGTCCGCTCCGGATGCTTGGCCCGCCGCTCGCCTGCCGGGCCGTTCCACATGGCAATCTGGTCGGCGTTGGTGGTCATGCCTCTCCCGTCCCTGACGATAACCCGTGATCGTGCGTATCACTCGGCCTGGCCGGCCAGCCGCTGGTAGGCCGGGGCGAGCAGGTCGGCCAGGTCTTGACCCCGGACGGCGACCGCGGGCGGCTCGAACGAGCGGAGCAGCAGGTCGGGCGCGGTCACCGGCACGGCGGGCATCGCCCGCAGCCGGGCCGGGCTCAGCCCCGGCGACCAGAAGCCATCCAGGGCCTCGGCCAGCGGCCGGTCGACCACCTCGATCACCGGGCGAGGCTCATCGGGCGCCGCGGCCGCGATGCCGCGCAGCGCGGTGAGCAGTTCCTCCCGGCCCCGCCCGCGCCAGGCCAGCATGCCGAACGGATCGTCGTCGAACGCCTCCGCGAGCACGTAGCAGACCGCCGCCAGGTGCTTGCACGGCACTTCCCAGTCCGGGCAGGAGCAGGACATCTCCAGGTCGGTGGCCGACCGCGGGAACAGCGGCGTGCCGCAGTCGGCGAAGACCTCTTCGATCTCGTGCGGCATCTCGCCGGCCAGCAGCTTGGCGCGGAACAGCGCACGGGCGGCCAGTGCCTGTTCCACCAGCCGCCACTGCATGGCGGTGAGCGGCAGCACCTGGATGCGCACCCGGTACGGCTGGGGCCGCGATCCCTGCACCTGCGCGGTCACGTACCCGGTGGTCAGCTCGAAGCCGAGCACCTGCCCGGACCTGGCGTAGTTGCGGCCGCGGGCGAGCCTGCCGCTCATCCCCCACGACTCGAGCACGCCGATGAACCGGCGCGACCACCACTGCTCGCCGATCGCGCCGCGCTTGCTGCGCGCCCGGACGCCGCCCTCGACCCGCAGCGGCCGGGACGCCTCCGGCCAGGGGGGACCGAATCTCCTGTCTGGCCTGCCGTTCTGGCTCACGCCGGGGTGCCGCTCATTCGGACACCGCCTCGGGGGCCAGCGCGATCACCCGGCGCAGGTCGGCCACGGACAGCTCGGTCAGCCAGCTCTCTCCGGTCCCCACGATCCGCTCCGCGAGCGCCTTCTTCTCCTCAATCATCGTGTCGATCCGCTCCTCCAGCGTGCCAACGCAGACGAACTTGCGAACCTGCACGTCCTTGCGCTGGCCGATGCGGAACGCCCGGTCGGTCGCCTGATCCTCAACCGCGGGATTCCACCAGCGGTCCACATGGATCACGTGGCTGGCCGAGGTGAGGTTCAGGCCGGTGCCGCCGGCCTTGAGCGACAGCAGGAAGACCGCAGGCTCCGGGTCCTGCTGGAATCTGGCCACCATCGCGTCCCGCTGTTTCTTGGCCGTGCCGCCGTGCAGGTACAGGACCGGGCAGCCCAGCCGGGACGCCAGGTACGGCTGGAGCATCGCGCCGAACTCGGCGTACTGGGTGAAGCAGAGCGCCTTATCCCCTTCGGCGATGATCTCGTCGCAGAGTTCCTCCAGCCGGGCCAGCTTGCCGGACCGGCCGGGCAGCCGGGAGCCGTCGCCGAGCAGGTGCGCGGGGTGGTTGCAGACCTGCTTGAGCTTCGCCATCGTGGCCAGCACCAGGCCGCGGCGCTCGATGCCCTCCTCGGCCGCCTCGATCCTGGCCAGCATGTCGGTGACCGTCGCCTGATAGAGCGACGCCTGCTCGGCGGTCAGGTTGCACCAGACCTTCATCTCCAGCTTGTCCGGCAGGTCCGAGATGATCGACTTATCGGTCTTGAGCCGGCGCAGCATGAACGGCCCGGTGATCCGCCGCAGCCGCTCCGTCGCTTCCTCGTCCCCGGACCGCTCGATCGGGATCGCGTACCGCTGCCGGAACTTCTCGGCCGGCCCGAGCAGGCCCGGGTTGCTGAACTCCATGATCGACCACAGGTCGCTGAGCCGGTTCTCGACCGGCGTCCCGGTCAGCGCGATCCTGGCCGCCGCGGGCAGGCCGCGGACCGCGCGGGCCTGCCGGGTCGCGTGGTTCTTGATGTTCTGCGCCTCGTCGCACACCACCCGGGCCCAGCCGATCGCGCCCAGCTGCTCGCGGTCCCTGGTCGCGACGCCGTAGGTAGTGATCACCAGGTCCGCCGCGGTGAGAGTCTGGGTCAGCTCCGCGCCGCTCAGCCGTCCCGCGCCGTGGTGCACGTGCACCTTCAGCTCCGGGGTGAACCTGGCCGCCTCACGCTCCCAGTTGCCTACCAGCGACATCGGGCAGACAAGCAGCGTCGGCGCGGACGGCGCGGCTTCGCCCGGCGATGCGGCCGCGTCCGTCTCCATGGTGTGGGCGATGAGGCACAGCGCCGCGATCGTCTTGCCAAGCCCCATGTCGTCGGCGAGCACCGCGCCCAGACCGAGGCCGCCGAGGAAGGAGAGCCACGCCACGCCACGCTCCTGGTAGGGGCGCAGCTCACCGCGGAAGCCGTCCGGGGTCTTCATCGGTTCGAGGCGGCGGTCGGCCTGGCCGGAGAGCAGGTCGCCGAGCCAGCCGTCGGCGTCCACCTCGACCAGCGGCAGGTCGTCACCGGCCCCGGTCAGGCCAGCACCGTGCAGCCCGGCAAGCAGTGCGTCGCCGGCGCTCATCGTGCCGGACTGGCTCCGCTCGAGGAACTTCAGCGCGGCGCGCAGGTGCCGGTCGTCGAGTTCCACCCACTGCCCGCGCAGCCGGACCAGCGGGACCTTGAGCCGGGCCAGCTCGGCCAGCTCGCCGGGGTCCAGGGACTGGTCGCCGACGGCCAGGTCGTAGCGGAACTCGACGAGGTCCTGCAGGCCGAACTTCGGGTCGGTGACCGATCCGGCCGATGCCGTCTTCGACCTGGTGGTGAGCTTGAGGCCAAGCCGGGACTTGCGCACCCAGTCCGGCAGCAGCACGCCAAACCCCGCCCCGGACAGCAGCGGTGCCGCCTGCCGGAGGAACCCGAACGCGCCCTCGGTGTCGAGGGCCACGGCGGCCGGGGCGGCGCTGTGCAGCGCGGCGTCAAGCTCGGGGAAGAGCCGGGCGGCGCGGCCGAGCCCGGCCAGCAGCTCCTCCTCGGGGTGCTTGATCCCGGCGGCCAGCCCCGCGGTCGATGCGCCCTGCCAGACGTCGGTGGCCGGCATGACCAGGCTCGGGTCGTCGGTCGACTGCAGCGCGAACTCGACTCGCCAATCGGCGCGGCCGGCCGCCCCCGTGGCGGCGGCTGGCCGGCCGCGTTCTGCGTCCGCGCGCTGCCCCCCTTCATGGGCCGCCGGCTCGGCTAGCCGTTCGCCCGCGCCCGCCGCCTGCAGTTCAACTGACCGTTCGTCGGGCGCGGCGGCTTCCGGCCCGGGCGCTTCTGGCTCGATCAGCCGGAAGCAGGTGCGGACCGGGCCGGCCGGGAGCTGAGCAGCGGCGTGCCAGGCGTCAAGCTGGGCCGCGAGCGCGGCGGCTTCCCGCTCGTCTTCAGGCGTGCCGACATCGACGAGGGGGTCCGCCGCGGTCAGCGCGGCGGCCCAGCGCTCGGCCACCGGGATGCGGGCCGGACGGCGGCCGCGCCGGGCCGGGAGCAGGGGCGGCCCGGCCAGCCGGGCTCGGGCGGCGGCGTCGGTCAGGGCGTCGAGCGCTTCGGTCAGCAGCTTGGCCGACGCCGCTCCTTCGGCGGCGATGGCCCGGCAGAGCGGGGGCATCGCCGCGGCGAGCTCGCGCGCCCGCTGGGCGTCGGCGCCGGACAGCACGGGCCGCCATCTGGCCGCGTACCGTTCGTCCTCGTCGCGCAGCGCGGGCAGGACCCGGCCGCGGGCCGACAGGTCGGCGGCCAGCCTGGCCACGGCGGCGAGGAACCGCACGCTCCCGCCGGGCACCAGCTGGCCCGCGAACGCGCCCGGATCGCCCAGCCCGCCAGGATCGCCCGGCCCGCCAGAGTCGCCCGGCCCGCCAGAGTCGCCCGGCCCGCCAGGATCGCCCGGCCCGCCAGGATCGCCCGGCCCGCCAGAGTCGCTGAGCCCGCCAGAGTCGCTGAGCCCGCCAGAGTCGCTGAGCCCGCCAGGGTCGCTGAGCCCGCCCAGGTCGGCTGGCTCGCGGGGCTCGTCTAGCGCGCGGAGCAGGGCGAGCGCGGCGGCCGGGTCGAAGGCCAGCGCCGGGATCCGCCAGGCGGCCAGCGTTGCCCGACGCCGACCAGGCCCAGCCGGGGTTTCGCCGGGCGGGCGGATTAGGTCGGGGGAGGCGTGCGGGGCGTCGGGGGCGGACGGGAGCCAGAGGGTCAGCTCGTCGTCGGTCGCCTCGGCGACGAGATCAGCAGCCGGGCCGGGCAGCGTGGCCAGCGCGCGGGCGAGCGCGGTGCAGTCCGGGGCGAACGGATGCGGCCTCGGCGCCCGAGATGGCCGGGATGGCCGGGCCGGGCGTGTCGGAGCGGCGGGTGGCGCCGGGGCCGCCGGGGGCAGTTGCGAGTCCTGCGCCCACAGGTAAGCCGCGCCGTAGGCCCAGAGCCCGTGGATCACCAGCATGCAAGCAACTCCAGGCAATAACTAGTTCAAGACTCGCAGCTCACCCGCGCCCGCCGCCCGCCGCGGAACACCGCCGTGCTGCGGGCCCGCTGCTGCCTAGGAGTCCTGGTTGGAACCGTTCGGAAGAACATCTTTTCCGGTATCGGAGGTCGCGGCGAACGGCCGTGGATCGGGCGAGATCTTCTTGAGGTGCTTGCTCATCGAGCGCAGCAGGAAGAACAGCGCCACGCCTATCCCGGCGACCACGAGGAAGCCGAGCACGCCGGGCTCGACCTGGCTGGCCGCCGAGGCGCCAGCGGCAAGAACGGTTACAGGCACACCTTCTCCCGCACCCCTGCGAACAGGTCATCTTCGGGAAACTCGGTATCGACGAGGGATCTAGCTAGATGGTAGTCCTCCGTCGGCCAGGCCGCTTGCTGCACCTCCATCGGGCAGGCGAACCAGAAGCCGTTCGGGTCGATCTGGGTGGCGTGGGCCAGCAGGGCCTGATCGCGGATCGTGAAGTAGTCGCTGCACGGCACCCGGGTGGTGATCTCCAGGCGGTCCGGGCCTTCTTCTTCCTCCCATTTGGCGACCATCTCGGCGAACGGCGACTCCTGCCCGCGGCGCAGCAGTTCTTGGTGGAACGCCATGTACTTCTTCCGGTGGAAGCTGGCGAAGTAGTACAGCTTCAGTGGCTGCCACGGCGCTCCCGCCTCGGGGTAGCGGTCCGGGTCGGCGGCGGCCTCGAAGGCCTCGGCGGACACCCGGTGGCACGCGATGTGGTCGGGATGCGGGTACCCGCCCGACTCGTCGTAGGTGAGCAGGACGTGCGGGCGGAACGAGCGGATGGCCTTGACCAGCGGCTCGGCGGCCTGCTCGACCGGGACCAGGGCGAAGCAGCCTTCGGGCAGCGGCGGCAGCGGGTCGCCCTCGGGCAGGCCGGAGTCGACGAAGCCGAGGAACTGGTGCCGCACGCCGAGTATGTCGCGCGCCCGCGCCATCTCTTCGAGCCTGACCCTGGGCAGGTTGGCCGTGATCTCCGGCCGGTCCATCGCCTTGTTCAGTATGTCGCCGCGCTCGCCGCCGGTGAGGGTGACCACCAGCACTTCAGCTCCGGTCCGGGCGTAGCGGGCCATCGTGGCCGCGCCCTTGCTCGACTCGTCGTCGGGATGCGCGTGCACGGCCATCAGCCGGAGCGGCCCGGTACCTTCGGCTGGCTGGCCGGACGGGTTCGCGCAGGTGCGGTTTGTCTCGGTCTCCGCGGTATGTGCAGGCAAGCCAGATCCCCTTCAGCGGTCAGGTGGTTAAGCCAGCGGACCATTCTCCTGCAGAACGCGGCGGGCATGCGACGTAATTCCGATCCGGGCCGGCCCGGCCGGACTGGCGCCGATCCGGGTGCGGGCTGGCCGGGCCGGCCCGGATCGGCCCGGCAGGATTCAACGATCGGGTAACCGGGGCATGAACACTGCACTACCTCTGCTGGGCATTGACTGGGCGACGCAGTAGGGGGACCTTGTTAACCTCAGAGGATTACCTTCCGGGGCCCGCGATTAGCCGGGCCCGGCGGAGAGCAGTTACCGCACCATATTCAAGGAGTGCCCGTGACCGAGACGCGCGACGACAGCCTCACATGGCTCACGCAGGAGGCGTACGACCGGCTGAAGTCCGAGCTTGACCACCTCTCAGGCCAGGGGCGCATCGATATCGCCGAGAAGATCGAGTTCGCCCGCGAAGAGGGTGACCTGCGCGAGAACGGCGGCTATCACGCCGCCAAGGAAGAGCAGGGCAAGATCGAGGCGAGGATCAACCAGCTGCAGTACATCCTGGACAACGCCAGGGTCGGCGAGCCGCCCCGCACCGAGGGCGTGGTCGGGCCGGGCATGACGGTCACCGTGCGGTTCGAGCGCGACGAGGACGAGGTGACGTTCCTGCTCGCCTCCCGCGAGGAGAGCGGCGCGCCGATCGACGTGTACTCCCCCAAGTCGCCGCTGGGCAACGCGATATCCGGCAAGAAGGTCGGCGAGAAGGCGACCTACAACCTGCCGAACGGCCGCAGCGCGACCGTCGAGATCCTGGACGCGGTGCCGTACGCGGGCATGTGATCGGACGGCTGTGCGTGGCTGGCCGGTCGCCCGGCCAGCCACGCACAGCCGGGTCCAGCCGCGCTAGCCTCAGCCGACCAGCTCGGGCGTGGGCTGCTCCGCGGACGGCGCCCGGCCGCGCAGCGGGACTTCCTTAACGAACCAGGCGAGCACGAACACGATCAGCGCAGACGGGGCGGCCCAGATGAACACGCCCTGAACCGCGTGCGCGATCGAGATGAAGACGTCGTGCCTGACCGCCACGGGCAGCCGGTTGACCGTGACCGGGTCCAGCTGACCGCCCGCCGCGTTCAGGTGCACGCCCGGTAGCCGCTTGCCGAGGTCCTCGGTCAGCCGCCTGGCGAAGATCACGCCGAAGACCGACACCCCGATCGAGCCGCCGATCTGCTGGAAGAACGTCCGCGAGCTGCTCGCCACGCCCATGTCCCGCGGGTCCACGCTATTCTGCACGATGATCGTCGTCATGTTCATCAGGAAGCCCATGCCGACGCCGAGCACGACGAAGAACAGCGAGCTGGTGAGCCGGCTGGTGTTCACGCCCAGGCCGATCAGCAAGAACATGCCTGCCGCCATGCCGATGCTGCCGATGATCGGGAAGATCTTGTACTTGCCGGTGCGGCTGGTCACCTGCCCGGCCAGGATCGTGGTGACCATCGAGCCGCCCATCATCGGGATGAGCATCAGGCCGCTGCCGGTGGCGGACAGGTGCTGCACGGTCTGCTGATACAGCGGCAGGAAGGTCAGCGCGCCGAACAGCATGAGGCCGACCAGGAAGCTCATCGCGGACGACAGCGTGAAGTTGCGGTTGCGGAAGACGTGCAGCGGCAGCACGGGCTCGGCCGCCCTGGTCTCCGCCAGGCAGAACAGCACCGTCGCGGCCAGGGTGAGGACGGCGAGGCCGATGATCACCGGCGAGCCCCAGCCGTACTGGCTGCCGCCCCAGGTGGTGAACAGGACGATCGCGGTGGCGGCCACGGCGAGCAGCCCGGCGCCGAGGTAGTCGATCTTGTGCGGCACCTTGCGCCGCGGCATGTGCAAGGTGGCCATGAGGTAGAGCAGCGCGGCGCCGCCGACCGGCATGTTGATGTAGAAGATCCAGCGCCAGGAGAGGCTGTCGGTGATGTAGCCGCCGACCAGCGGGCCGGCGATCATGGCCAGCATCATCGCGGCCATCATGTAGCCCATGTACTGGCCGCGCTCGCGCGGCGATACCAGGTCGCCCAGGGTGGCGATGGCCCCGACCATCAGCCCGCCGGCGCCCAGGCCCTGCACCGCGCGGAAGATGATGAGCTGGTCCATCGAATGCGCGAGGCCGGACAGCGCGGAGCCGGCCAGGAAGATCACGATCGCGAGTATCAGCAGCCTCTTGCGGCCGTACATGTCGCCGAGCTTGCCGTAGAGCGGCGTGGTGACCGTGGAGGCGAGCACGTAGGCGGTGACCACCCAGGACAGGTGGGTCACGCCGCCGAGAGTGCCGACGATGCGCGGCAGCGCCGTACTGACGATCAACTGGTCCAGCATGGCGAGAATGATCGCGAGCAGCAGGCCCGGCAGCACGATCAGGACCTCGCGCTTAGCTCCCGTCGGCGCTCCGGTGCCCTCGTCCGCCTGTGCCGCTGTCATGCTGACGCCTCCCTGTGTTCCCGCCGTGTGGGCCTAACGTGCTCACAGCCGGGCTGGACTCGCACTTACTTGCCGACCGGTTAGTACCGTATGTTAGGAGCTGACCGGCCGTCAAGTAAGTTTCGAGCCTGAGGGCAGGTCGCCTGGCCGACGGCGCGAGAGCCGCCCGCGGGCAGCACCAGCAGGCAGCACGACGACAGAGAAACGCGAGCGACATGAGCGAGGCAGCGAGGGACATCACCCCGTCAGGCGACGGGGAGCAGGCGCGCGGCGACACCCGGGCCCGCATCCAGGCCATCGCTGTCGAGCTGTTCAGCGAACAGGGCTACGACAAGACATCGCTCCGCGAGATCGCGGAGCGGCTGGGCTTCACCAAGGCGGCGCTGTACTACCACTTCCGGTCCAAGGAGGACATCGTTCGCAGCCTGGTGGACGACTACTACGGCCAGGTCGACGCGGTCATCGCCTGGGGCCGGCAGCGGCGCGGCGCGCCCGGCATGCGCGAGGAGTTGCTGCGCCGCTACCTCGACGTGGTGGTCCAGGGCCACGACGTCTACCGCATGCTGCACCAGAACCAGGCCGCCCTCGGCAGCCTCGCTTCGGTGAAGGAGCGGAGCGAGATGTTCAAGGAGCGGATGAACGCCGTGGTCGACCTGCTCGCCGGGCCCGACGCGCCGCTGCGGGACCGGGTGGGGGCGGTGATCGCGACCAGCGGCCTGAGCATCGGGTGGATGCTCTTCCATGATCAGGCCGATGATCCCGGTGAACTGCACGAGGCGGTGCTCGGCATCGCCCGCGAGATCGTCGGGGCTCAGCCCGCCGGGCGGTCGACGGCCGCGGCCGCGCGGACCAGCGGCAGCACCCGGTAGGGCAGCGGCGTGGCCAGCGCGATCACGGTGGACGCCCTGACCACGCCGGCCACGTCCACGATCGCGTCGATCACTCGCTGCAGATCCGCGTTCGTCCTGGCCACCACGCGGCACAGCATGTCGCCCGTGCCGGTGATCGTGTAGGCCTCCAGCACTTCGGGTATCACGGCCAGGCCGTGTGCCACCGGGTCGTGCCCGCCGGCCTGCCGGATCTCCAGGGTCACGAACGCGGTGACGTCGAAGCCGAGCGCGGTCGGGTCGATGTCGGGGCCGAAGCCGGTAATCACCCCGCGGGCCTGCATCCGGTCGAGCCGGGCCTGAATCGTGCCGCGGGCGACGCCGAGCCTGCGGGAGGCTTCCAGCACTCCCACCCTGGGCTCGTTGCTGAGCAACTCGACCAGCATGGCATCCAGACGATCGGCCACGGCCATCCCCCAGTCCGGTGAAAAAGGCTCACTATACAAAGCGACACGAGCCTTACGAACGCGTAACGGGGAGTGGTGCCGCCCGGCTGGGCGGTGCATCATGAGCGCATGACGCAGCCTCCAGAGAACACGGGCGGGCAGCAGGCCGGCGGCCAGCCATTCGGCGATCAGGACGCCACCACGCCGGCGCCGGTCCCGCCGCCCGGTTCCTGGTATTTCCCGCCCGGCCAGCCGCACCAGTACGGTCCGCCCGGCCAGCCGCCGCAGTACGGTCCGCCCGGCCAGCCGCCGCAGTACGCGGCACCCCAGTACGGAGCACCGCAGCAGCCGTACGGAGCACCGCCGCCCTATCCGGGAGCGCAGCCATATGGTCCGCCGCCCCGGCAGCAGCCCTACGGCATGCCGCAGCAGCCGTACGGCATGGCCCCGCAGCAGCCGTACGGCACCCCCTATCCGCCGTATGCGACCGGAGCCGGTTACCGGCCTGGCCCCGAGCCTGACCTGGCCGGGCGGTGGCGGCGGCTGCTCGCGCGGGTGATCGACGGGCTGGTGCTCAGCGTCGTGCTGATCCCGCTGTCCATCGCGCTCGTCGGCCCCTCGCTGCACCGCCTCCAGCAGATCAGCAACCAGTACCCGGACCTCTCGGCGCCAGGCGCGCAGGCGGCAGTGTCCAGGGCCGACGGAAAGCTGTTCGGCGCGTGGGTGCTGTTCTCGATCGTGGCTGCCCTGATCCTGTTCCTGTACGACTGGCCGCAGCACGCCAAGTGGGGCCAGACCCTCGGCAAGCGGGCCACGCGCACCCGGGTGGTCACCGCCTACGGCCGGTCGCCGATCAGCGGGGCGACCGCGGCCAAGCGGTCGGCCGTCTACGCGCTGGTCCCCGCGGTGCCGCTGCTCGGCGGCCTGTTCGGGCTGCTCAACGAGCTGTGGTTGCTGTGGGACTCGCGGCGGCAGTGCCTGCACGACAAGGCCGCCCGCACGATCGTGATCAGGACCGACCTGCCCGGCAGCCCGGGCCTGCCCGCCAGCCCGGGGCCGCAGCAGCGGCCTTGGTGAGGCCGGCCTGGTGAGGCCGGTCAGCCGAAGATCAGCGTGTAGCCGGAGCGGCGCAGCCGGCTGATCACCTCGTCGCAATGACCGGGGCCCCTGGTCTCCAGCTGCAGCAGCACTTCCACCTCGTCCACGTGCAGCCGCAGCGAGACCCGCTCGTGCACGATGTCCAGCACGTTGGCCCCGAGGTCGGCCAGCTCGGCCAGCAGCGCGGCCAGCGCACCCGGCCGGTCGGACAGCCTGCACCTGAACACGAGGTAGCGCCCGGCGGCGGACAGCCCGTGCCTGAGCACCTTGGCCAGCAGCAGCGGGTCGATGTTCCCGCCGGACAGCACGGCGACGACCGGTGGCTCGAAGGCGTGCGGATGCTCCAGCAGGGCCGCCACGGCCGCCGCCCCGGCCGGCTCGACGACCTGCTTGGCCCGCTCCAGGCAGAGCAGCAGGGCGCGGGACAGCGCATCCTCGGAAACCGTCAGCACCCGGTCGGCCAGCTCGGACAGGATCCGGAAGGTGAGGTCGCCGACGGCCTTGACCGTGATGCCGTCGGCCATCGTGGGCGACGTCTCCACCCGCACCGGATGACCGGCCGCGATCGACGCCGGCAGGGGCGCCGCCGCCTCCGCCTGCACGCCGATCATGCGGATCTGCGGGTTGACCGCCTTCGCCGCGATGGCCACTCCCGAGGCGAGCCCGCCGCCGCCCACCGCGACGACGATCGTGCGGACCGACGGGCACTGCTCGAGGATCTCCAGCCCGACGGTGCCCTGGCCAGCGATCACGTCAGGATGATCGAACGGGTGGACGTAGACGCTGCCGTGCTCACCGGCGTACGCGATGGCCGCGGCCATCGATTCCTCGACGCTGGTCCCGTGCAGGATGACGTCCGCGCCGTAGCCCTTGGTCGCCTCGATCTTCGGCAGCGGAGCTCCCTCCGGCATGAAGACCGTGCACTTGATGCCCAGCGAGACCGCGGCGAAGGCGACGCCCTGAGCATGATTGCCCGCGCTGGCCGCGACCACGCCGCGGGCCCGGTCCTCCGCGTCCAGCCTGGCGAGCCGCACGTAGCCGCCGCGCACCTTGTACGAACCGGTGCGCTGCATGTTCTCGCACTTGAGGTAGACCGGCCCGCCGAGCCGCTCAGACAGCACGCGGGAGCGCACCAGCGGTGTCGTGGAGGTGATCCCGACGAGCTGGTCACGGGCGGCGGCCACGTCGTCGGGGCCGACCGGAAAGGACGTCATGGAAGCAGTGTCGCACTCCCCGCGTCGGCTTTGGCCGCATCCGTCCGCTACCGGGCCCGCGGCCAGTGTGACCTGCTGCAGGTGCGGATCCGGCCGATATGGACATAGTGTCGAATGGTGCAGCCACTCAGGGAGACCCAGCCCAGCAGCCCGGCCGCCGCGGCCAGCGCGCCCGCGGCGGCGACCGTCGGCCAGCTTCGTGCCAGCGGGCACGCGCAGCAAAGCGTGAAAGAGGAAATCAGGCAGAACCTGCTCGCCCGGATGCGGGCGGGGCAGGACAGGTTTCCCGGCATCATCGGCTTCGGCGACACGGTCCTGCCGCACCTGGAGCGGGCCCTGCTGGCCGGTCACGACGTGATCCTGCTGGGCGAGCGCGGGCAGGGCAAGACCCGCCTGATCAGGACGCTCACCGGACTGCTCGACGAGTGGAGCCCGGTGATCGAGGGGTGCGAGATCAACGATCACCCGTACGAGCCGGTCTGCGGCCGGTGCCGCCGCCTCGCCGCGGAACTGGGCGACGGCCTGCCGGTGTCCTGGCGGCACGCGAGCGACCGGTACGGCGAGAAGCTCGCCACGCCGGACACCAGCGTCGGCGACCTGATCGGCGACATCGACCCGGTGAAGGTAGCCGAGGGCAGGACCCTCGGCGATCCTGAGACCATCCACTTCGGCCTGGTGCCGCGCACGAACCGCGGCATCTTCTGCCTGAACGAGCTGCCCGACCTGGCCGAGCGCATCCAGGTGGCCCTGCTCAACGTGCTGGAAGAACGCGACATCGGGGTGCGCGGCTACGCGCTGCGGCTGCCCCTGGACCTGGTGCTGGTGGCCAGCGCCAACCCCGAGGACTACACCAACCGGGGCCGGATCATCACGCCGCTCAAGGACCGGTTCGGCGCGGAGATCCGCACCCATTACCCGCAGACGCTGGACGACGAGCTCGCGCTGATCCGGCAGGAGTCGCTGCTGGCCTGGGACGGCGCCGACCCGGCCAGCGTGCTGCCCGCGCACCTGATCGACGTGATCGCCAGGTTCACCCGGCTGGTCCGGGCGTCGCCCAAGGTGGACGCGCGGTCCGGGGTATCGGCCAGGTTCGCGATCGCCGCCGCCGAGGCCGCGGCCGCCTCCGCAGTACGGCGGGCCGCGCTTTCGGCCGAGGATCAGCCGGTGGCCAGGATCTGCGACCTGCCCGCCATCGTCGGCACGCTGCGCGGCAAGGTGGAGTTCGAGGTCAGCGAGGAGGGCCGGGAGCAGGAAACGCTCGATCACCTGCTCCGCCGGGCGACCGCGGAGACGTTCCGCACGATGCTGGGCAACGCCGACCTGTCCGCCCTGCTCGCGAAGTTCGAGGACGGCGGCACGGTGACCTCCGGCGACCTGGTGCCCGGCCCCGACCTGCTGCGCCGCGTCGGCGAAGTGGCCGGGCTCGCCAGGATCATGGAACGGCTCGGCGTGGACGGCGCGGAGTCACCAGGCCAGGCCGCGGCGGCTCTCGAGTTCACGCTGGAGGGCTTGTATCTCATGCGCCGTCTCTCCAAGGATTCCGCCGATGGCACAGCGGTTTACCGTACGTAGCCCGGCTAGCGCGCCGCAGAGGACAGCCAGGCACGAGCCCATCCGGGGGACGCGGTGAGCGGTTACTCGTACTCGGAGTTCTCCGGCGGGCCGGACCCGCTCGCGCCGCCGTACGACGTGCGCGCCGCGCTCGACCAGCTCGGCGAGGACGTGCTGAACGGCCAGTCGGTGGCCGACGCGCTGCGGGATCTGATCCGGCGCGGGCTGAACCGCCCCGGCGAGAGCCGTGGGCTCGACGACCTGCTCCGGCAGGTCAGGGAGCGGCAGCGGGAGATCCGGCGGCGCGGCCGCCTCGACGGCATCCTGGACCAGGCCCGCGCGCTGCTGGACACCGCGATCGGCCAGGAGCGAGCGGAGCTGTTTCCCGATCCGGGCGACGAAGCCCGGCTGCGGGAGGCCGAGCTCGACTCGCTGCCCGCCGACACGGCGCAGGCGATCAGGCGGCTGGCCGACTACGAGTGGCGCTCCCCCGAGGCCAGGCAGACCTTTGACCGGCTCAAGGAACTGCTCCGCCGGGAGGTGCTGGACAGCCAGTTCCGCGGCATGAAGGAGTCGCTGGCCGGGCCGGACGCGGAGTCGATGCAGCGGGTGAAGGAGATGCTCGCCGCGCTGACCGCGATGCTGGACGCGGACGCCCGCGGCGAGCACACCCAGCAGGACTTCGACCAGTTCATGGAGAACTACGGCGACCTGTTCCCTGATCATCCGCGCGATCTCGAGCAGCTGGTCGATTCGCTGGTCCGCCGGATCGCCGCCGCGCAGCGGCTGCTCGACTCGCTCAGCCCCGAGCAGCGCAGCGAGCTGGCCGGCCTGATGTCACAGGCGCTGGACGACGCCGGCCTGGCCGCCGAGATGGCCCGGCTGGCCGAGGCGCTCAGGGCGCGGCGCCCGGACCTCGATGCGATGGCCCGAGCGGGCGAGAACCCGATGACCGGCCAGGAGCCGCTCGGCCTCGGCGACGCGACGACCGCGCTGGCCGAGCTGGCGGACCTGGCCGAGCTCGAGTCGGCGCTGCGGCAGGACTACCCCGGCGCGCGGCTGGATGACATCGACGAGGAAGCGGTGCAGCGCGCACTCGGCCGCCAGGCGGTAGACGACATGGCGGCCCTGCGTCGGATCGAACGCGAGCTAGAGCAGCAGGGCTACCTGCGCCATCAGGGCGGCTCACCGGAGCTGACCCCCAAGGCCGTGCGCAGGCTCGGCGAGACCGCGCTGCGGCGGGTGTTCGCGGAGCTGGGCGAGCACGGCCAGGGCGAGCACGAGCAGCATGACGCCGGGCAGGCCGGGGATCTGACCGGGAGCACCAGGCCGTGGCGGTTCGGCGACGAGCTGGCCATCGATACGGCGGCGACCGTCCGCAACGCGCTGTTGCGCGGCGGCGGGACCCGGGGGGCTCGCGGGGTCAGGCTGATGGCGGAGGACTTTGCGGTCGCGGAGACCGAACGCCGCGTCACGGCCGCGGTCTGCCTGCTCGTCGACCTCTCGTACTCGATGGCACTGCGCGGCACCTGGGGCGCCGCCAAGCAGACCGCCCTGGCCCTGCACGCCCTGGTCCGCAGCAAGTACCCGCAGGACGCCATCCAGGTCGTGGGCTTCTCCAACTACGCGCGGGAGCTGCGCGAGACCGACCTGGCCGGGCTCGGCTGGGACATGGTGCAGGGCACGAACCTGCACCATGCGCTGGTCCTGGCCGGGCGGTTCCTGGACAAGCATCCCGACCACGATCCGGTCGTCATGGTGATAACCGACGGCGAGCCCACGGCTCACCTGCAGCGGGACGGCCGGTCCTGGTTTGACTGGCCGCCGTCGCGGGAGACGCTGGAGCTCACCCTGGCCGAGGTGGACAAGATGACCCGCCGCCGGGCGGCGCTGAACGTCTTCATGCTGGCCGACGACGAACGGCTCACCGCATTCGTGGAGGACGTAGCCCGGCGGAATGGCGGCAGGCTGCTGCAGGCGAGTTCCGAGCGGCTCGGTGAGTATGTCGTCAGGGACTTCTTGAGGACCAGAAGGCAAAGCCGGCGATAAGTTTCCGCTGCGTTTTTGCCGCGCCATCACTCAGCGTGGCGTTCCGTAGTAGCGTGCGGCAGGCAGTACCAGCCACCGGGCCGGACCAGTTGCCAACGGAACGGCACCCGGCGGATCCCAGGGAGGAAAAGTGAGTTCCGTGAGTGAAACGGCCGATCGGTCGCCCGCGCGGGTAGCGGCCGCCGTAGTGCTTGGGATCGTCGCGATCCTGCTGATCATCGCGTCGATTCTGTACTTTACCGAGCCCGCGCATTCGCTGCCCAGCTTCCTCGGGGCCATCAAGAGCCCCGTGCACCGGGCGGATGAGAAGCGTTCCCTGCGCGGTGTGATCACGCTCGTCGTGGCCATCGTCTGCTTCGTCGCGGCCGGGTTCGCGTTCATGTGGAAAGGCAAGGACCGCAATTAGCCGGTCGTGGCGCGCCTTTCCCGGTGCCCGTTGACAGAGTCACGCTGACGCAGGCACCGGGAAAGGCGCCGCGTTAGCCGAGCGCCTGGCGCACATCCTCGACGAGATCGTCGGCGTTCTCGATTCCTACCGAGAGCCGGACCAGGTCATCCGGCACCGCCAGCGGCGAGCCGGCCGCCGAGGCGTGCGTCATCTGGCCGGGGTGCTCGATCAGCGACTCCACTCCGCCGAGCGACTCGCCGAGCGTGAACAGCCGGGTCCGCCCGCAGATGGCCAGCGCCTCGCTCATCCCGGCCTTGACCCGGAACGACACCATCCCGCCGAAGCCGCGCATCTGCTTGGCGGCGAGCTCGTGACCGGGGTGCGACGGCAGCCCCGGGTAGTACACCTGCCCGACCGCGGGATGCGCGGTCAGCATCTCCGCGATGCGGGCGGCGTTCGCGCAGTGCCGGTCCACCCGGACCGCCAGCGTCTTGATCCCGCGCAGCGTGAGCCAGGCGTCGAACGGCCCGGCCACCGCTCCCATCGCATTCTCGTGAAAGGCCAGCCGCTCGCCGAGGCCGGCGTCGGCCAGCACGAGCGCCCCGCCGACCACGTCGGAGTGCCCGCCCAGGTACTTGGTGGTCGAGTGCACCACCACGTCGGCGCCGAGCGAGAGCGGCCGCTGCAGGTACGGCGAGGCGAACGTGTTGTCCACCACGAGCAGCGCCCCGGCGTCGCGGGCGACCGCGGCCAGCGCCTGGATGTCCGCGATCCGCAGCAGCGGGTTGGTGGGGGTCTCCACCCAGATCACCTTGGCCCGGTGCTCGGCCACGGCGGCGCGCACGGCCGCCGGGTCGCTGATCCGCACGGGGGCGTACCGCACGCCCCAGCGCTCGTACACCTTGGAGAACAAGCGGAAGGTGCCGCCGTACGCGTCATCCGGGATGATCACGTGATCGCCCGGCGAGCACACGGTGCGAAGCAGGCAGTCCTCGGCCGCCATGCCGGAGGCGAAGGCGATCGCGCGGGTCCCGCCCTCGATCGCGGCCAGGCACTCCTCCAGCGCGGCGCGGGTGGGGTTCACCGTCCGGGAGTAGTCGTACCCCTCGACCCAGCCGCCGGATCCGGTGCGGTCGCCGCGCAGGCCGCCCACGCCGTCCTGCTTGTAGGTAGAGACCTGGTAGATCGGCGGCACGACCGCCCCAGTGAGCGGATCGGGCTCCTGCCCGGCGTGGATCGCCAGCGTCTCGAACCCGTCCTCGTGCTGCCCGCCATCTTGCTGCATATCTCCCGCCCTCTACAAAGTTCCGCCGGTGATCATGAAGACTTAGGCGTGCTCGAGCACGTATAAGTCTTCATGATCATGGGTGTGCATCAGACATGAAGGCCAGCATGTCCTGCCGGGTGATCATCCCGGCGGGCTTTCCGTCCATCAGCACCAGGGTGGCCCCCGCCTTCTCCAGCGCCGCGACGATACTGCTCACCGCCTCGCCCGAGCCCACCATGGGGAGCGGCTCCGACATCAGCTGGTCCACCAGGTCATCGGGACGCGCCCGGCCGGTGACCAGCGCGTCGAGCAGATCGCGCTCGAGGATCGAGCCGATCACCTCGGCCGCCATGACCGGCGGCTCCTCCTTGATGACCGGGATCTGCGACACGTCGTACTCGCGCAGGATCCCGATGGCCACCGCGACGGTCTCGGTCGGGTGCACGTGCACGAACTGAGGCAGCTCACCCTGCTTGCCTGCCAGCACTTCGGCGGCGGTCGGCTCTGCCGTGGTCGTGGTGAGGAACCCGTAGTCAGCCATCCACTCGTCATTGAAGATCTTCGACAGGTAGCCGCGGCCGCCGTCCGGCAGCAGGGCCACCACCATGTCGTCCGGGCCGCAGCGGGCCGCGACCCGCAGCGCCACCACCACGGCGAGCCCGCAGGAGCCGCCGGTGAGCAGCGCCTCTTCCCTGGCCAGCCTGCGGGTCATCAGGAACGACTCCGCGTCGCTGACCGCGATCACCTCGTCGCAGACGGACGGGTCATAGGTGGCCGGCCAGATGTCCTCGCCCACGCCCTCGATCAGGTACGGCCGGCCGGACCCGCCCGAGTACACCGAGCCCTCCGGGTCGGCGCCGATCACCTGGACCCGGCCGTCCGATACCTCTTTCAGGTACCGGCCGACGCCGGTGATCGTCCCGCCGGTGCCGATGCCCGCCACGAAGTGCGTGATCTTGCCGTCGGTCTGCTCCCAGAGCTCCGGGCCGGTGGACTGGTAGTGGGAGGCGGGATTCTCCGGGTTGGCGTACTGATCCGGCTTCCACGCTCCCGGGATCTCGCTGGCCAGCCGGCCGGAGACCGAGTAGTAGGAGTCCGGGTGCCCGGGCGACACGACGGTCGGGCAGACAACCACCTCCGCACCGTAGGCGCGCAGCACGCTGAGCTTGTCCTGCCCGACCTTGTCCGGGCAGACGAAGACGCACCGGTATCCCCGATTCGCCGCGACGATCGCCAGGCCCACGCCGGTGTTGCCCGAGGTCGGCTCGACGATCGTCCCGCCCGGCCGCAGCTCGCCTGACTTCTCCGCCGCTTCCACCATCCGCAGCGCGATCCTGTCCTTCACCGACCCGCCCGGGTTGAAGTACTCAACCTTGGCCAGAACCGGCGGGCTGTCCGCGCCTCCCGGTAGATCCCTGGTCACCTTGGATAGCCTGACGAGCGGCGTGTTGCCGACGAGCTCGATCAGGGAATCATGTATCTGCATGATCAACCACCTATGCCTCCCGGATGCAAGGACGGTATCCCACCGCCGCAACCGGCTGAAGAACCGGTCAGTGAGAAGCCGCTGAAGAAGGGGCAGGCTACTGTCGCGCCGGGCCGCCGGCCGACATAAGCTACTGCCAGGTAACCAAGCAGGGGAGAGGTCATGCCAGAGGCAGTCGTCGTCGCCACCGCGCGCTCACCTATCGGCCGCGCGTTCAAAGGCTCGCTCACCGGGATCCGGCCAGATGACCTGGCGGCCAAGATCGTGTCGACCGCGCTGGCCAAGGTGCAGCAGCTCGACCCCGCGGAGATAGACGATCTCATCCTGGGCTGCGGGCTGCCCGGCGGCGAGCAGGGCTTCAACATGGCCCGCGTGGTGGCCATCATGCTCGGTTACGACACGTTGCCCGGCACCACGGTCAACCGGTACTGCTCGTCGTCGTTGCAGACCACGAGGATGGCCTTCCACGCCATCAAGGCCGGCGAGGGCGACGCGTTCATCTCGGCCGGCGTGGAGTGCGTGAGCAGGTTCGCCAAGGGCAGCAGCGACAGCTGGCCGGACACGCACAACCCGGTGTTCAGCGAGGCCGAGGCCCGGTCCCAGCGCGCGGCGGCCGGCGGCAGCACCTGGCACGACCCGCGCGAGGACGACGCCATCCCCGACGTCTACATCGCGATGGGGGAAACCGCGGAGAACGTCGCCCAGCTGCGCGGCATCACCAGGCAGCAGCAGGACGAGTTCGGCGTCCGGTCGCAAAACCTGGCCGAGAAGGCGCTGGCCAACGGATTCTGGCAGCGCGAGATCACGCCGGTGACGCTGCCGGACGGCAACGTGGTGAGCGCCGACGACGGGCCACGGCCCGGCACCACGCTGGACAAGGTGGCCGCGCTGAAGCCGGCCTTCCGGCCGGACGGCACCGTCACCGCCGGGAACTGCTGCCCGCTGAACGACGGCGCCGCCGCCGTGGTCGTGATGAGCGACCGCCGGGCGGCCGAGCTCGGCATCACGCCGCTGGCCAGGATCGTCTCCACCGGGGTGTCGGCGCTGTCGCCGGAGATCATGGGCCTCGGCCCGGTCGAGGCGTCGAAGATGGCACTGGCCCGGGCCGGCATGGCGATCAGCGACATCGACCTGGTGGAGATCAACGAGGCGTTCGCGGCCCAGGTCATCCCCTCGTATCGGGAACTGGGCGTCGACGAGGACCGGCTGAACGTGAACGGCGGCGCGATCGCCGTCGGGCACCCGTTCGGCATGACCGGAGCGCGGATCACCACCACGCTGCTGAACAGCCTCCAGTTCCACGACAAGACCTTCGGCCTGGAGACGATGTGCGTTGGCGGCGGCCAGGGGATGGCGATGATCTTCGAGCGGCTGAGCTAGCTACCCCGTGGTAACGCAAACTTAAAGGGTAATTAGGAAACCTGCCGCTCGGGGGGTTGTCAGGCAGCCGAGCGTAGTGCAGTCTCGCAGCAAGAGGAGTTCCACCCTGGAGGTGCCAATTGTCTCTGACCCACTCGCCGGAGCTGCACAAGAACCTGATCGCGCGCATCCCTGACGTCACGGGACGCGACCTCCCTGAGTGGTTCAGAAGCCTCGAGTCGGGACCCGCCTTCCTTCGCTGTGAAGAACGGGCTCATTGGCTAGCCGACGAGCACGGGCTGACCCATGGCTACGCGAGCGCGATCGTGCACGAGTACGAGCTGCGCAGGCGCACCAGGCTCAGTACCTGATCGGCGAGCCTCGTTCATCCTCGGTACGCTGACGATCTCAGCCGAGGGACGAAGGGGGCCTCCGCATGAACGCGAGCGACGCCAGAGCGTTCATCGCTACCCATCACCGGGCCGTGCTGGCCACCCAGCGCGGTGACGGCCGCCCGCAGCTCTCGCCCGTGCTGTGCGCGGTCGATGACGCCGGACAGGTCATCATCAGCACCCGGGAGACGGCCGTCAAGACCCGGAACCTCCGGCGCAGCCCGCGGGCCTCGCTGTGCGTGTTCAGCGACGGGTTCTTCGGCGAGTGGGTCCAGGTGGAGGGGCCTGCCGAGGTCGTCTCGCTCCCCGACGCGATGGATGGGCTGGTCGACTACTACCGGCGAACCGCCGGAGAGCACTCCGACTGGGCCGAGTACCGGGCCGCGATGGAACGCGACCGGCGGGTCATCATCCGGATGACGATCGACCGGGCGGGCCCGGACGTCAGCGGATAGCCTCCGCCAGAATCGTTCCAGCGGGACCGTGTCGGTTGCGGCACGCATGCGTATCAGCATTCACGCGCTTCTTGTCGGGATTGTCGGTCCGTGCTAGACATGGCGTGCGGACTGTGACGCTGGCGGGCCAGCCAGCGCGTTCACCGGTAGCAGGCGGCATGCGGGAGGATCACCGACTGGATCATCGCGATCATTTCCCTACCTTCGTTACCGCATGGCACAGAAGATTTTGCGGATCGTTATCCTGCAGGCCACGACTATGTCGCGACCGCCGTTAATACGGTTACTGCGCAAAGGATTGCAACACCGACCGGAACACGTACCCGATATTTGATCAACGAACAAACGTATGCCCGGCATGCACGTGCGTCACAGTGACCATGGATGTTATTCAAACTCGAAGATCAACTCGAAGTCTTCGCAGGTCATAAGCTTAGAGCAAGATCACTTATGAAGTTTTGAACAATACTCCATATTTATCGGCGCCGGGGGCGTCATCGTTACGATCTTTTTTAGCCGGGTACCGGGCGTCGCGATGGCGTCCGTCGAGGGGCGCCCAGTGGGCCTGCGGCGAGTAAGCTGGTAGGCGGGCAGGCCAGCGGAGATAGCCCCGAAGGTACCGGCCATACGCCTCTGACCTGCACGAACTTCCATCTGAGTGGTGCCCCCGGTCGGAGTCGAACCGACACTTGGCCCTTTTAGGGGGCCCGCCTCTGCCTTTGGGCTACGGGGGCGAGATGGAGATACCCAGGTGAGTTGCCATAACTCTTGATTTCGCCGTTATTGTACGACAATTCCTGGCCGCAGACTATTAGTCAAATCTGGCCAGGTGAAATGTATGCGGAGGGTAACCAACACGCTGATCAGATAAACGCTCGGTAACTGAATAGATGTTCAGAACCTGTTCATCTGGCATAGCCCCCGCGCGTGCTCGCGGGCCCGCGTGAAGACGGCATCCAGCATCGGCGGGGTCACGCGGCCGGTAAAGGTGTTTTGCTGGCTCGGGTGATAGCAGCCGATGAGCAGCACAGAGCGCCGCGCGCCCTCCGGGCCCTGCGGCCCCCGCGCGCCCTTCGGCTCCCGTACACTCTCCGGGTCCTGCGGGTCCTGCGGGTCCTGCGGGTCCTGCGGGTCCTGCGGGCCCTGCGCACCCTGCGCACCCTGCGCACCCTGCGCACCCTGCGCACCCTGCGGGCCCAGGGCCACGCTGACCTCGGCGCCGTGGCCGAATGCCGGCCGCGGCCTGGGCACGGCGAAGCCGGCCGACCGCAGCGGCGGCCAGACGGCCTGCCAGGCGAAGGCACCCAGACAGACGATCACCCGCAGGTCGGGGAGCACCTGCGCTAGCTCGGCCTCCAGCCAGGGCGCGCAGGCGTCCCGCTCGTCCGGGGTCGGCTTGTTGGCCGGCGGCGCGCAGCGTACCGCGGCGGCCATCCGGGCGCCGATTAGCCGCTGCCCGTCGCCCGCCGTGACGCTCTCCGGCTGGGCGGCCAGGCCACACCGGTACAGCGACGCGAACAGCACATCGCCGCTGCGGTCGCCGGTGAAGATCCGGCCCGTCCGATTGCCGCCGTGAGCGGCGGGCGCCAGCCCGACGATGAGCACCCCCGGCCGGGCCGCGCCCCAGCCGGGGATCGGCCGGCCCCAGTAGCGTTCGGCGGCGAACGAGCGGCGCTTCTCCGCGGCGACCTGCTCGCGCCAGCCGACCAGCCGGGGGCAGGCACGGCAGACCGACTGCCGGGCGGCGAGCTCGTCCACCGAGCCGGCCGAGCCGGCCAGCGACCGCACCTGCGCGGCGTCGCGGGCCACCGGGGTGAGCGAGGTCGCCGGGTCCTCGGGCCAGCCGGTTCCCGGCGGGACAGGGCTCGGGCCGTCTTGCCTCGGCCGGTCCTGACCCGGGCCGTGCTGGCTCGGCCGGTCCTGACTCGGGCCGTCCTGGCCCAGACGGTTCTGACTCGGGCCGTGCTGGCCCAGACGGTCCTGACTCGGGCCGTGCTGGCTCATCCCGGCGGCACCATCGACCAGGCGATGCCGTCCAGGATGTCGTGCTCGCTGACGACAACCTCGGCGAAGCCGAACCGCCGCATCACCCGGTCCAGGACCAGCGCGCCGGCCCCGATCACGTCGACCCGGCCCGGGTGCATGGCGGGGATCGCCGCCCGCTGCTCGCGGGTCTGGGCCAGCAGGCTGCTGGTCACCGACCGGATCTCCGCAGCCGAGATGTGCGCGTGATGGATCCGCGCGGAGTCGTAGCCGGGCAGGTCGAGGACGATGGCGGCGACCGTGGTGACCGAGCCCGCCATGCCGACCAGGGAGCTGGCCGCGGCGATGTCCACCTTGGCCGCCGCTTCGTCGAGCGCGGCGTCGATGTCCGCGGTCGCGGCGGCGATCTGCCGCTCGTCGGGCGGATCCGCGTGCAGGTGCCGTTCGGTCATCCTGACGCAGCCGATGTTCATCGAGATGGCTCCGGCCACCTCGTCGTGCCCCGCGCCCGGACCGTGACCGGCCGGGCCGTTACTAGCCGGGCCAGGGGTCGCGCGGCCGAGCACGAACTCGGTCGACCCGCCGCCGATGTCGAGCACCAGATAGGGCCGGGCAGGCGGCTTGCTCATTCCCGCGAACTCCGCGGTCGCGCCGGCGAACGACAGCCGGGCTTCGGTGTCCCCGCTGAGCACCTCGGGATCCACGCCGAGCACCTCGCGCACACCGCGGCTGAACTCGGCGGCGTTCGAGGCGTCCCTGGTGGCGCTGGTCGCCACCATCCGGATCGCGGTGACCTGGCTGGCCTCGATCGCCCGCGCGTACTCGGCGAGCGCGGTCAGCGTGCGGTCCAGCGCCTCAGGCGCCAGCCGCCCGGTCTTGTCCACCCCCTGGCCCAGCCGGACGATCTGCAGCCGGCGGTCCAGGTCGGTGAGCGTCCCCGCGGCCGGGTCCACGTCGGCGACGAGCAGCCGGATCGAGTTCGTCCCGCAGTCGACCGCGGCCACCCGGCGGCTCATGACCCGCTCCGGCCGGCCACGGCCGCAGACCCGCCCGCGGCAGCGGCCCCAGAGCCAGGCGCAGCCCCAGCCGCAGCGGTTCCAGCCGCAGCGGTTCCAGGCCCAGCCCCAGGCCGCGGCACGCACGGCCCGGCGCGCCACCACTCGCCGGCCACCTCGACGGCCGCCTCGACCGCCTCGCGGCCGAGCGGGTTGACCCCGGTGACGAGCTCATGGGCGATGAGAGCGTGCAGGCACTTAACCCTGGCCGGCATGCCTCCCGCGCTCTGCGTGCCTGCAGGCAGCGGCTCAGCACCGCACGCACGGGCCACCGCCTCGCGCCGGGCCACATAGTCGAGATGCGCGGCCGCGTAGCCGCGGCGCAGTTCCTCGTCGGCCGCCAGCCGCCGCGTCATCGCCGCCATCATCCCGGTTGCCTCCAGCGTCCCGGCTGCCGCGGATGCTCGCGGGCAGGTGAGGTAATACAGCGTAGGGAACGGCGTGCCGTCCGGCAGCCGCGGCGCGGTCAGCACCACGTCGGGCAGGCCGCACCCGCAGCGGTGCGCGACCGCGCAGCGGCCGCGCAGCGGCCGGCCCAGCTGGGCAGCGGCCACTTCGGCGTCCGCCGGGTCGATGGCGGGGAACGGCTCCGTGTTCACTTAGATGTTTTCCGGCCTGCCTGGTGCACGGACTGCCAGAGCCGGTCGTACCACGGCGTCGGCGGGACCGCGTGGGGCTGGAGCAGGCCGACGGCGGGCTTCCCGTCGATGATCACGTAGCAGGTCTGCTTCGGCAGGCACAGGTGCAGCCGGTCCCTGGCCAGCTGCTCGATGTAGGCCGGCTCGTTCAGCCGCCGCTGCTCGGCCCGCAGCTGGCTCAGCTGGACCAGCAGGGACTGCTGCTGTGCGCCGAGCTGGCTGATCTGCGCGCGCTGCGAGATGTACTCGCGCACCGGGTAGGCCAGGCTCAGCGTGACCGCGCAGATCACCACCGCGAGGATCGCGGCGCGGCTGGTCAGCCGCGGCCGCGCCTTGCCCGCGGCGGACACCGGCTAGCTCCCGGCGGCCGTGAACCTGGGGAAGGCGCCGGTGCCGGCGTACGCCGCGGCGTCGTCGAGCAGTTCCTCGATCCGCAGCAGCTGGTTGTACTTGGCCACCCGCTCGGACCGGCACGGCGCGCCGGTCTTGATCTGGCCGCAGTTGAGCGCGACCGCGAGATCCGCGATCGTGGTGTCCTCGGTCTCGCCGGATCGGTGGCTGATCATGCAGCGGTAGCCGTGACGGTGCGCGAGCGCGACGGCCTCCAGCGTCTCGGTGACGGTGCCGATCTGGTTCACCTTCACCAGCAGCGCGTTCGCCACGTGCTCGGTCAGGCCGCGCTGCAGCCGCTCCGGGTTGGTCACGAAGATGTCGTCGCCGACCACCTGCACCCGGTCGCCGATCGCCGCGGTGAGCTCCTGCCAGCCGGCCCAGTCCTCCTCAGCCAGCGGATCCTCGAGGGACACCAGCGGATAGGCGTCCAGCAGCTCGGTGTAGGTGCTGGTCATCTCGCTCGCCGTCTTGCTGGTGCCGTCGAAGGCATAGGCGCCGTCACGGTAGAACTCGGTCGCCGCGGCGTCCAGGGCGAGCGCGACGTCCACCCCGGGCGCGAAGCCGACCTTGCAGATCGCCTCCACGATGAGGTCGAGCGCCGCGCGGTTGTTCTCCAGGTCGGGGGCGAACCCGCCCTCGTCGCCCACGCCGGTGCTCAGGCCGTGCTGCTTGAGCACGGACTTCAGCGCGTGGTAGGTCTCTGCGCCCCAGCGCAGTGCCTCGCCGAACGTCTCCGCGCCGATCGGCGCGATCATGAATTCCTGCACGTCCACATTGTTGTCGGCGTGCGCGCCGCCGTTCAGGATGTTCATCATCGGCACCGGCAGCAGGTGCGCGTTCGGGCCGCCGAGGTACCGGAACAGCGGCAGGCCGGCCGAGTCGGCGGCGGCCCTGGCCACCGCGAGGCTGACGCCGAGAATGGCGTTCGCGCCGAGCCGTGACTTGTCCGGCGTGCGGTCCAGGTCGATCAGCGCGTGATCGATGAGGCGCTGGTCGTCGGCGTCGTACCCGAGCAGCTCCGGCTGGATCTGGTCGATCACGCCTTCGACGGCCCGCTGGACGCTCTTGCCGCCGTACTCGTCGCCGCCGTCCCGCAGCTCGACCGCCTCGAAGGCGCCGGTGGACGCCCCGCTCGGCACCGCAGCTCGCCCGGCGGTTCCGTCATCGAGCGCGACCTCGACCTCGACAGTCGGGTTACCCCGGGAATCCAGAATCTGCCTGGCATGGATCGCTTCAATGGAAGCCACGGACGGGACTCCTGACGGGGGAAGTAGGCCGACGTTTCTTCGATGTTAGAGCCTAATGCAGCTACGGTGACGTCGGCGCGCGGCCACTCCGGGGCGCGCCGGGCAGCCACGCCGGGCGGCCTGACGGCCGGTCAGCCAGGCTGCGGGCGGTCGTGCTCCCAGGCGTGCACCCGGTCGCGGTAGCGGCGGGCGGCGGCGCGCAGCTCGAGCTCGGGGTCAAGACCGGCCGCCCGGGCCCGGGTGACCAGGCCGAACAGCTCGGCCCCCAGGGCTGCGGCTGGGTCAGCCTGCGCTGCCTCGGTGGCCAGCCCGGGCGGTACCCCGGACCGTTCCGCGCGGCGCTGCAACTGCGCGGCGAGGGCCAGCGCCGGCTGGCCGAACGGCACGCCGTCCAGCGCCGAGGCGGGCAGTCCACCCGGCGAAGCCCGTTCGGAAGCCTTAATCGCGTCCCAGTTGCGCTTGACTTCCTCGGCGTCGGACACCTCGACCCCGCCGAACACATGCGGGTGCCTGCGCACCAGCTTGGCGACGATCCCGTCCGCGACGTCGTCGATCGTGTAGCCGGTTCCGTCGGTCCGCTCGGCTGCGACCCTGGCGTGGAACACGACCTGGAGCAGGACGTCGCCCAGCTCTTCGCGGAGTGCGGCCTGGTCGCCGTTCTCCAGTTCCTCGAGTGCCTCGTACGACTCCTCGAGCAGGTGCGGGGCGAGCGACTCGTGCGTCTGCTTGGCGTCCCACGGGCAGCCGGTGCGCAGCGTGTCCATGGTGGCGACCAGGTCGAGCAGCCGGGCGCCGGGCAGGTCGTGCGCGCCGGTCAGCAGCTCGGTCGCGGGGCCGCCGCCGGGCCGGGAGGCGAGCGCGGCGATCAGCGCCGCGGTGGCCTCGTCGTCGCCGGGCGCGGGCAGCCACACGACAGTGCCGGGCGCAGCGGCGACCTCCCGGGCCAAGAGCGCGGCCAGGCCTTCGGCGTCGGGAGCGGCGAGCTGGCCGTTGATCCCGGCCTCGGTTAGCGCGGACAGCAGCGGATGCCCGGCGGCCGGGGCCAGCACCAGCCTGGCCTCGCGCAGCGTGTCCCAGGCGAGCGCGGTCAGCAGTCCTGGAGCGACCCTCGGGCTGGTCACCAGCACCACGAAGCGCGCGCCGGGAGCGGCTAGCAAGGCGGCGTGTACCGCGGCGCGGCCGACGGCGAGGCCGACGGGCTCGCGGACGGCCCGGGCGCGGACAGCGTGTCGGGTGCCGCGACGATGCCGAGCGTGGTGTAGTCCACCCGGCCGAACTGCGGGTTGATCTTGATGTGCAGGCTCTTGGCCGCCAGGCACTGGTCCTTGTTGAACTGCTGGCTGAGCGCCTGCTGCGCGGTCTGGGAGGCCGGGGCGTGGCCGCCGTCGAGACGGTTGACCAGCGCGTCCGCGATCGCCTGGTACACGCCGAGCTCGGAGATCAGGTCGGGCGGCAGGCCGTTGGCCACGGCGAGCTGGGTCAGCGTGGCGGTCTGGCCGCCCTGGTGAGCCTGCGCCTCGATCTCGCTGATCGCCTGCTGCTGCTGCTTGACCGACACGCGGACGCCTTGCTGGCTGGCCATGGTCTCGCGCACCTGGAAGCGCACCAGCCAGGCCAGCACCTGCTGCGGCATCTGCGCCACCGGGAAGGCGAGCTGCGCCTTGCTCCCTTCGGCGTGGTAGCTACGGGTCAGGTCGGACACCTGGGTACCCAGGCTCGCGGTGGAGATCCGCTTGCCGCCCATGATCGCCGCGGCACCCATCTGCACCGACCCGCAGGCCGCCAGCACGACGCAGCCGCCGGCCGCCACGGCGGCCAGCTTGGCGCCGCGCGCCAGCGCGCTCGATTTGCCGAACACGACGCGGTCCCTTCTCCTGCTTGTCACTGGGCCGGCACCGGGGCCCGCGAATCGTCGAATATGGCCTCGACGAGCTCACGGCACCAGGTCAGCAGCTCCTGGTCACGCAGCGGCTGCGCACCGAACGATGCCGTGGGAGCCTGGCGTCCTGACCCTTGCTGCCCTGGCACCGCCTTGGGCGCCGGTACGAGCATCGTACGCACCGCCGGCTTGAGCAGCGTCTTGGGGTACAGCCTGGCCACCCTGACCTCGCGCGACTCAGGCAGCTCGACCGGAGAGAACCGCACGTGCGAGCCCTGCAGGGTGATGTCGGTGAGCCCGGCGTGCCGCGCCCGCTCGCGCAGCCTGGCCACCTCGAGCAGGTTCAGCACCGGCGGCGGCGGCGCGCCGTACCGGTCGGTCAGCTCGGCGCGGACGGTGCTCGCGTCGTCGTCCGACTCGATGGCCGCGATCCGGGTGTAGGCCTCCAGCCTGAGGCGCTCGCCCGGCACGTACTCGTGCGGTATGTGCGCGTTGACCGGCAGCTCGACCCTGACCTCCTGGCGGGCGGCCGCGCCGGTGCCCTTCAGTTCGCTGACCGCCTCGCCGATCATCCGGACGTACAGGTCGAAGCCGACGCCGGCGATGTGGCCGGACTGCTCACCGCCGAGCAGGTTGCCCGCGCCGCGGATCTCCAGGTCCTTCATCGCCACGTGCAGGCCGGCGCCGATCTCGGTGTGCTGGGCGACGGTGGCCAGCCGCTCGTGCGCCGTCTCGGTCAGCGCCCGCTCCGGCGGGAACAGGAAGTAGGCGTAGGCCCGCTCCCTGGCGCGTCCGACCCTGCCCCGCAGCTGGTGCAGCTGGGACAGCCCGTACGCGTCCGCGCGGTCGACGATGAGCGTGTTCGCGTTCGGGATGTCCAGGCCCGACTCCACGATCGTGGTCGCCACCAGGACGTCGTAGTTCCGCTCCCAGAAGTCCACCATGATCTTCTCGAGCGTGTGCTCGTTCATCTGGCCGTGCGCGACCGCGACCCGCGCCTCCGGCACCAGTTGGGCGACCCGCGCGCCGACCTTGCCGATCGAGGCCACCCGGTTGTGCACGAAGAAGACCTGGCCGTCGCGGAGCAGCTCGCGGCGGATCGCGGCGCTGATCTGCTTCTCGTCGTACGGCCCGACGAAGGTCAGGATGGGGTGCCGTTCCTCCGGCGGGGTGAGGATGGTGGACATCTCCCTGATGCCGGCCACGCCCATCTCCAGCGTGCGCGGGATCGGCGTCGCCGACATGGACAGCACGTCCACCTCGGTGCGCAGCCGCTTGAGGTACTCCTTGTGCTCGACGCCGAACTTCTGCTCCTCGTCGATCACCAGCAGGCCGAGCTGCTTGAACCTGGTCTCCGGGGAGAGCAGCCGGTGCGTGCCGATCACCACGTCCACGGTGCCGTCGGCCAGTCCCCTGAGCGTCTCGCCCGCTTCGGCGTTGGTCTGGAACCTGGACAGCGCCCTGACCTTGACCGGGAACGGCGCGTAGCGCTCGCCGAACGTCACGGCGTGCTGCTGGACGAGCAGCGTGGTCGGCACCAGCACGGCGACCTGCTTACCGTCCTGCACCGCCTTGAACGCCGCCCTGACCGCGATCTCGGTCTTCCCGTTGCCGACGTCACCGCAGATCAGCCGGTCCATCGGGGAGGGCCGTTCCATGTCCTGCTTGACCTCGTCGATGGCTACGAGCTGGTCGGGCGTCTCCACGTAGGGAAAGGCGTCCTCCAGCTCGCGCTGCCACGGGGTATCCGGGCTGAACGCGTGCCCCGGCGAGGCGGTCCTGGCCGAGTACAGCCTGATCAGCTCGGCGGCGATCTGCCTGACCGCCTTGCGGGCACGCCCCTTCGTCTTGGCCCAGTCGGCGCCGCCGAGCCGGTGCAGGCTGGGGGCCTCGCCGCCGGAGTACCTGGTGACCTCGTCGAGCTGGTCGGTGGGCACGTACAGCCGGTCCGGCGGCTGGCCGCGCTTGCTGGGGGCGTACTCGATGACCAGGTATTCCCTGGTCGCGCCCGCCACGGTCCGGCTGGTCATCTCCAGATACCTGCCGACGCCGTGCTGCTCGTGCACGACGTAGTCGCCCGGCCGCAGCTCCAGCGGGTCAATGCCGCCGCGCCGCCGGGTCGGCATCCGCGTGGCGTCCTTGCCGCCGGCCCGCTGGCCCGCCAGGTCGCCCTCGGTCAGCACGGCGAGCTTGAGGGCCGACCAGCTGAAGCCGTGGCCGATCTGGCCGGTGGAGACGTAAGGGACGCCGGGCTCAGGGGGGTCATCCACGTCGGCGAGGCGGGCGCCGAAGCCCTCGCCCCGCAGCAGTTCGGCCAGCCGCTGGGCCGGCCCGTGGCCTTCGGTGACGAGCACGACCCGCCATCCGTCGGCCAGCCAGGCCCCGACGTCGGCGAAGACCCGCTTGGTGTCGCCGCGGTAGGACTCCGCCTGGGTGGCTCCGGTGGCGAACCCGGCCGCGGCTTCTTTGTCTTCTTTTTCTTCTCCCGCGTCTTCCCCCGCTCCGAACGGCGCGATCGTCCACCAGGACAGGCCCAGCTGGTCGGAGGCGGCGCGCACCTCAGTGATCGGCCGGAACGCCGACTCGCCGAGATCGATCGGCGCCTGCCCGCCCGCGGCCGCGTTGACCCAGGACGCCTGGAGGAACTCCTCGCTGGACCTGACCAGCTCGCCCGCCCTGGTCCTGATCCGCTCTGGGTCACAGGCCAGCACGCAGCCGCCGGACGGCACGTAGTCCAGCAGCAGATCCATCCGGTCGGCGAGCACCGGCGAGAACGCTTCCATGCCCTCCACGGCGATCCCGTCGGCCAGCTTGCCGAGCACGTCGGCCAGGCCCGGATGCCCGGCGGCGAGTTCCTTGGCCCGCTCCCTGACACCCGGGGTGAGCAGCAGCTCGCGGCAGGGCGGCGCCCACAGCACCGGGGCGTCGCCGAGGCTGAGCTGATCGGCGACCTTGAAGTAGCGGATCTCCTCGACCGTGTCGCCAAAGAACTCGATCCTCAGCGGGTGCTCTTCGGTCGGCGGGAAGACGTCCAGGATCCCGCCGCGCACCGCGAGCTCGCCGCGCTTCTCGGCCAGGTCGGTCCGGGTGTAGCCGATGTCGATCAGCCGGACGAGCACCTCGTCCTGGTCGGCGGCCTGGCCGGGGACCAGCCGGACCGGCTCAAGATCGGCGAGCCCGGTCACGATGGGCTGCAGCAGCCCGCGGACCGGGGTCACGACGACAGAAAGCGGGCCGGCCACGGCATCATCCGGATCGGGGTGGGCCAGCCTGCGCAGCACGGCGAGGCGCTGCCCGACGGTGTCTGACCGCGGCGAGAGCCGCTCGTGCGGCAGCGTCTCCCAGGCCGGGAAGCAGGCCACCTCCGCCGCGGGCAGCAGCGAGCCGAGTCCGGCCGCGAGATCTTCGGCCTCCCGCTGGGTGGCGGTGACCGCCAGCACGAACCGGCCGTCTGTGCTCTTGCTCTCCCGGCCGGCGGCGGCACCGCGGCCGGCGGCACCGCGGCCGGCGGCGGCCAGGGCGGCGGCGAGGAACGGGCGGAGCTCCGCCGGGGCGATCAGGTCGCCGCCAGGCCCGCTATGCCCGGCGGGGCCGGCATGCCCGGCGGGGCCGCCAGGCTCGCCGGATCCGCCGTCAGCCGGCCCGGTATGCGCGGCATCGTCGGCCCGCGGATCGAGGGCGCGTCGCAGCTGCGGGTTGTCGGTCATGACACTGACGAGTCCGGCGAGGCTCATGATCCTCCTGGTAGGCAGCACGAAGCGCCCGCGTCATTCAGCCGACCCGGCCGGCCAGGCCAGCGGATCGGGGGAACGAGCGGTCAGGGAGGCGCGGCCCTGACGCTACGCGAGGCGAGGCCAGCACGACGCCCGGGGCACCTTCCAGTTTAGATGCCAGCCGCCGGAGCGCCTGCCACCCGCATCGCGGAAGTTGCCCTCGCGACCGGTATTCGTCCCACTACGCTACGGTGCCATGTCTTCGGTGAGTAGTGCCGCGGAAAGCCTCGCGGCCGAGAGCGGCTCACCGGGAGCCCACGCGGCAGGCTGGCCGGCCGTCGCCGGGATCCGGGCTCGGGCCGCGTATCCGCGCGAGGGCCTGACCGACCTGTTCGCCCGCTGCATCGGCGAATACGTGCGCCAGCACCCGGGCGAGCCGGTCAGGCTGCTGCAGGCCGGCTGCACCGCCCCGGCCGATGATCTTGACCTGGGCAAGCACCCGGACAAGCACCCGGACAAGCTCGGCGCGAGCCGCGTCGACTTGAGCATCCGCAGCATCGACCAGGATCACCCCGCGGTCAGGGAGGCCGCGTCGCGGCCCGCCGCCGGCGGCGGGCCCGGCCTGCGCGCCCCGGCCGTGCTCGGTGACCTGCGAACCATCCCGATACCGTCCCGCACCTTCGACATCGTGCACTGCGCCCACCTGCTGGACCGGATCCAGCATGCGGAGCTTGTGCTCGACCGGCTGGTGGCCGCGCTGAAGCCCGGCGGCCTGCTGTTGCTGCGGATCAGGGACAGGCAGTCCGCGGCCGGCCTGCTGGACCGGATCCTGCCGCGGATCGCCCGCCGTGCCATCTGGCACTGGCTGCGGCCGGAGCAGGCGGGCCCGTTCCCCGCCGTGTTCGAGCCGCTGGTATCGGCGGCCGGGATCCAGGGCTACGTGCTCGCCCGCGGGCTGGTGATCGCGGAACGGCAGGCGGTGCGTGACCGGCCGCTCCGCCCGGCCCGGCTGGCCTGGGGCGCACCGGCCGCCTGTCGTATCATGGCCAGGCTTTCCCGGGGCCGGCTAGCCGATGATCACGACGACCTGGTCTACGTCATACGAAGGCCGGAGAGCGGGTTCGCCCGCGTGCTCTGAAGCTGGGCAAAAGCCCAGGCGATCGGCATCACGGCTGCCGACCGGTCCGCGGTCTGCGTATGGTTCTCACAGTGAAGGGGTGCCGACGGCTGGCACAGCGAATCAGACGCTGTGCGGCGCGGCGCAGGGGGAGGTAGACGTGACCGCAGAGGCACCGGCTGACACCGAGTCAGACCTGGCCCGGCTGCCCGCATTGACGCCGGACGAGCGATCCCTCGGCGATCTTGAGCTGCTGCTGTCCGGGGCATTCGCCCCGCTGTCCGGCTTCATGGGCTCGGCGGACATCGCCGCCCTGGCCGAGCGGGGCACGCTGGCCGACGGGACGCCGTGGCCCGCGCCGGTCACCCTGGACGTGCCCGCCCGCGCGGTACCCGCCGATGCAGACCGGCTGCTGCTGCAGGATCCGGAGGGCTCGCCGCTGGCCTTGCTGCGGATTACCGAGCGGACCCCGCTCGGTGCCCCCGGCGAATCCGGTGACGGCCTGGTCCGGCTGGCCGGGCCGGTCTCGCTGCTGCGCCAGCCCGAGCACGGCGCCTTCCGTCACCTGCGCAGGTCGCCAGCCGACGTCAGGGCCGAGCTGGCCGACGGTCCTGGCGGACCCGACGGGCCGGTGCTCGCCCTGGTCACCCGCGCGCCGCTGCACGGCCGGCACATCGGCCAGCTGCGTCACCTGGCGGGCCAGATGAAGGCCAGGCTGCTGCTGATGCCGCTGGTCGCGGGTCCCGCCGACCTGGTGGTGACGCCGGAGTCGCTGGTGCGCGCGGTGCTGGCGGCACGCCAGCTGCTGCCGGCCGGCACGCTCGTGGTCCCGATCCCGCTGGCCCGCGGCAGCCGCGACGCCGAGCTCAGGACGGCCTCGATCATCGCCAGGGCGTATGGGGCGACGCACGTGTTCACCGACGTTGCGGCCGGCGGCGGCCGGTCCGTCGAGGTGCAGGTGCCCGGGATGGCCATCCCGGTCGTCTCGCCGCCCGAGTGGGCCTACGACCCGGTCGCCGAGGTGTGGCGCCCGCTCGCGCTGATCGAAGCCGGCGCCGAACGCGGCGAGCTCAGCGACGACGAGCTGGCCAGCCTGCTCGACAGCGGCGAGTCGCTGCCCGCCTGGCACACGCCCGGGCCGGTCGCGCGTGAGCTGCGCCGGGCCAGGCCGCCGCGGCACGAGCGCGGACTGGTCATCTTCATGACCGGCCTGTCCGGCTCCGGCAAGTCCACGATCGCTCGCGACCTGCGCGACGTGCTGGCCGAACGCGGCGACCGCAGCGTCTCGCTGCTGGACGGGGACCAGGTCCGCAGGCTGCTGTCGGCCGGCCTGTCGTTCTCCCGCGCCGACCGCGACCTGAACATCGCCAGGATTGGATACGTCGCGGCCGAGATCGCGCGGCACGGCGGCATCGCCATCTGCGCGCCGATCGCGCCCTACGCCCAGGCGAGGGAGCGGGTCCGCGAGATGGTCACGCAGGCCGGCGACTTCGTGCTCGTGTATGTGGCCACGCCGATCGATACCTGCGCCGCGCGGGACCGCAAGGGGCTGTACGCCAAGGCACGCGCGGGCCTGATCGACGGCCTGACCGGTGTGTCGGATCCGTACGAGGAGCCAGCGGACGCCGACCTGGTCATCGACACCTCGGCCGTGACCCGCAAGGAGGCCGTCGGCTCGGTGCTGCGCCTGCTCACGGCGGGCGGCTGGCTGACCGAGAAGCCTGCTGGCTGACCGAGAAGCCGACTGGCTGACCGAGAAGCCGGCTAGCTAACCGCGTCGTCGTCCTCGGCGCTGGCGCCCTCGTCGATCCGGCTGCTGAACTCGCCGACCCGGGTGCGTACGCCGCGGAACCCGGAGACCAGGGCGCCCGACATGGCGTCTCGCTGCCGGTGCAGGACCACGAAGCTGATGATCCCGCTGACCAGCAGGGCCAGTGCGAGCAGGAGAAGCCCGCGGGCCCCGGCCAGGTACAGCCCTCCGAGGGCGGCGACGAACAGCAGGATCCTCGCGGTCGTGTAGGCAATCGTGGCACGCATAACGCGCACAGCTTATGCGGCGATTCACCAGGTCGGCGACTCAGGCCCTGCCCCTGCCTGGCCGGCCGCGGCGTCCCCCGCCGGGCCGGCGACTCAGCCTGTGTCCCAGGCCAGGATGCCGGCCAGCAGGGCGGGCTCGATGTTGCCGCCGGACAGCACCGCGACCCGCGTGGCCGCGGCGGGCAGCTCCCGTTCCTGCAGCAGGCAGGCCGCCACCGCGGCCACCCCGCCTGGCTCGCCGATCAGCCGGGCTTCCAGCGCGAGCCGGCGTATCGTCGTCCTGATCTCGTCCTCGGTGACGGTCACGATGTCGTCGACGTAGCGGCGGATGTGCTCGAACGTGAGCTCCCCCACCTGCTCGATGCGCAGCGCGTCGGCGATCGTGCGCTGGGTGTCCGCAGCCGGCCAGGCGACCCTGCGCCCGGCCCGCAGCGAGTCGCGGGCGTCCGCGGCCAGCTCAGGCTCGACCCCGACGACCCTGGCGCCGGGGCATGCGGACTTGATCGCCGCGGCGATGCCTGAGATGAGCCCGCCGCCGCTGACCGGGACGACGACCAGATCCACCTCCGGACAGTCGGCGGCGATCTCCAGGCCGACGGTTCCCTGGCCGGCGATCACCTCCCGGCGGTCGTACGGCGGGATGAGCGCGTACCCGTGCCTGGCGATCAGTTCCTCGGTGGCCGCGATGCGCGCGGCCAGGCCGGGCTGCACGCTGACCACCCGGGCCCCCGATGACCTGACCGCGGCCAGCTTGACCTGCGGCGCGTTGTCCGGGATGACGACCACCGCAGGCACTCCCAGCAGCGCCGCCGCGTAGGCCACCGCCCCGCCGTGGTTGCCGCTGGAATGCGCGATCACCCCGCGGCGCCTGGCCGCCTCGTCCAGGGCGCTGATTGCCGCGTAGGCGCCGCGCAGCTTGAACGACCCGGTCGGCTGCAGCGACTCGGGCTTGATCAGCAGCCGCTGCCCGGGGAAGGGAACCAGCGGCGTCCTGACCGTCACGGACCCGATACGGTCCGCGGCCGCGGAGATCTCCGCCGCCGTCACCAGTTCATCCACAAGCCCACCCTACGAGGGCGGTCCGGCCTTCCGCCCGGCGCCCGGACACTGTTTCGCCCGGCACCCGGACACTGTTTCACCCGGCCCCGGACGCGGTTCGCGGGTTCGGGACAGGTCGCCGGAAGATACCCCCGATGGCAATTTTTCGGAACCCAGGATCAAAACACTCTTTTATCGGCACACTGGGACAACCGGTACGGGTATGAGAGGCGAATGAACGTGGACGACACCAGTGAGCGGCTGCTCACTCCTGGAGAGGTCGCCGCTCTCTTCCGGGTTGATCCCAAGACAGTGACGCGGTGGGCTGCATCCGGCCGGATCAGCAGCATCCGCACTCCGGGAGGGCACCGGCGGTTTCGCGAGTCAGAGGTTAACGCGCTACTGCGCGGAGATGGGGAGCCAGGTCATTAGGGCCCATGAGCGCGAGTCATTGCTCCGACGATGCAGCAAATCCCGCGCTAGACAGGTAGTGCCGCCTGGTCAGGCCGTTCGCGGCCTGACCAGGCCAGCGGCGGTAAGCTATCGGCCCGACCCGGGCCGATAGCACCGCTAACCGGCACCTGGACCGGGACTATCAGGAGGCGCCGAGCCCGGCCACGAATTCTCCCGCTGAGCCCGATAGGCGAGAAACTCACGGTGCAGCGCCTCGTCTTCCTCGCGCCAGTGCTGGCGACGGCTCCGGGCCTCTTCCTCAGTGAGGGCATGCTCGGCTAGCCGTTCATAGTCCGCGTCGTCCGGGCCGATCTCTATATAGGCGTCCCCGACTACTCGCCCGTTGTCCCCGATCGCAGACTCGGGAACCATGAGATTCCCGTTCGGCAGTCTAATGACGAACATCGTCCGGCCACCTTAAATGCCGTACCGCCGGTTGAAATAGAGCATGACATTCAGTGCCACCCTTGTGCTTCCGCCCAGCATGTCGACCAGAGCGGGGCGCTGCTTTGACGCGATCGCGGCGAAAGCGTCAGCGAAGAACTCCCTCCGGCCAAGAGCACCCGGCTGCTTATGGAAGTCGCTGACCAGGTGCGACACGCATTGATCGTAGAGCATGCGGAACTCGGGCGAGTCAGATTGCCACTTGCCGGGGGGAGCATCTGAGTCGTCGATCGCGTGTCCGACCTCGTGACACATCACGTCGGGTGACGGCGACGGCCGCGTTCCCACGACGATCTTCCGGTCGCCGTAGGCGCCCGCGCAGGCATCCCAGGTCGCCCGGCCCGATGGCAGCGGCACGCCGCTGAGCCGGCCCATCTCGTCGAGTTCCGGCACCCCGCCGGGACCGACGTGAATCGTGTCCACCGCCCTGGCCAGCAGGTTCTTGATCGACTGCGGTAGCTCGGCCAGGCGCTCGATGGCCGCCAGGACCTCGGGTGGCGCTTCGGTGCCGGCCTCCCACTCCCGGCGCAGCACGGCCTCGAGGGTGCCGCAGTGCCTGCTGCCGTCGGCCCGCGGCCCGTCCCCCGTGATCTCGAACCAGGGCACCGGTACGGCCGCCTCCGCCGGGGCCGTGCCGCGCGGCTCCCGTGCCTCAGCTCGCGGCTCCCGTGCCTCAGCTCGCGGCGATGCGTGCCTGCGGGTTCTGGCCTGTCCCGGCACCTCGCTGCGGCTCGGCTGGGTTCGCACCGGGGAACCGAACGGCTCGGGGTCCGGCGGCCGCTTGCGGATCCTGGCCCGGCCGCCGCCCGGTGCCCCGCGCGCCTGAGCCGCGCGGCTAGCAGGCTCCGGGCCCGCAACGCCCGGCGACGGCTGAGGACCTGGCACGCTCCCGCCAGGCCGCGGCTCAGCGCCGCCCGGCGGCCGGGACACCGCAGGACCGCCTGTCCGCCGCGGTGCCTGAGGGCCGCCTGTCCGCCGCGGCGCTGGACGACCGCCCGCCTGCTGGGCATCGGCCGGCTCACCGGGCCCGAGCGGCCCCGTCCGCTGCCATCCGGCCGCCTGCGCGCCAGCTGGAGACATATCCCCCTGGGCCGGGACTTCCCCGACCGCGACCTCCCGGCGGTGCCTGCCGCCGCTCTCGCCCCACGCACCGGGCCCGTCCGGCTCACCGCCAGCCGCTGGGCCTGCGCCGCCGGCCCGGTGGCCCGCATGGGCGCGGCGCGGCCGCAGATCGCCCGCGCCTTTCCTGGCCCGGCCGTCACGTACGGTTGCCGAACGCCACCGCCTGCGAAGGCGATCCAGCAATCGCAACACCATGTCCCGCACTCCCCGCGACGCTTGCCTGGCCGCAAGAGGCAAGAGTATGACGGATCCCGGGGATCGTCACCTGTCGTGACCGAATGTGACGGGTAGCGGCTAGCTCGGGCTATTCCGAAGGACTGACCCAATTCCTCCCTTGACGAGCCGGTCTAGCGGTTAGGCTGCCCCCATGCTGTTGCTTGGCGCGCTGCTGGCCTTGCTCGCCGTCGGCCTCTGGATGTACGCGCTGATCGATGTCCTTCTCACCCCCGAGATCGACTGCCGTGGCCTGGCGAAGAAGCCCTGGCTGGCCGTCACCGGCCTGCTGCTGTTGCCCGGCGCGCTGGCCTGGCTGGTCTTCGGCCGGCCCTACGCCGTCCCTGGTCGGCCCCGTCCGGGCTCAGGGAACCGGCGGGACCTGATCGGCCTGGACGCGGAGGCCGCGCTGCGCAGGCACCCGGCGGGGCGGGCCCGTCCCGGTTCACCCGGCGACCTGGTCTGGCAGGACGCGGCGGACGGGCCGTCGGCGGTGCCGTACTCCCGGGTCGTAGGCCCCGATGACGACCCCGAGTTCCTCCGCTACCTCGACCGCGTGATCACCGACATCAGGGAAGCGGGCAACGGGGCGTAAGGCCCGGCCAGCCCGACGTGCCTAATCTCAGAACCGGGACACTAGTTCAGCCCGGCGTAAGAATGCAGGCCGGTTATGAACAGGCTCACCCCGACCAGGTTGAATAGCAGGCAGCCGAACCCGATGAGCTGGATGACCTGCGCCTTGCGCCCGCGCCAGCCGACCGTCGCCCTGGCGTGCAGGAAGCACGCGTACACCACCCAGGTGATGAACGCCCAGGTCTCGGTGGGATCCCAGCCCCAGTACCGGCCCCACGCCTGATCGGCCCAGATCGCCCCGGCGATGATGCCGAACGTCCAGATCGGGAACGCGAACATCACGGTCCGGTAGGCGAGGCTGTCCAGCACTTCGGGGGCCGGCAGCCTGCGCATGATCGCGTCGGAACTGGTCGGCCGACCCGCCGCCTGGCGCTCTCGCTTGGCCACCCGCCGCGCGTGCCGGTCGGCGACCAGGTACACCAGCGCGAGCACGGCGGCCACGAAGTAGGTCCCCACCGCCAGCGTTATGGCCGTCACGTGGATGGACAGCCAGTAGGACTGCAGCGCTGGCACCAGCGGGCCGGCCGCCGTATAGATGATGGTCTGGGCCAGCCCGAGAGCGACGACTACCGCCCCCATCACGAACAGGCCCAGGTAGTAGACCCGGTACCGGATCATCAGGCCGAGGAAGAAGATCACCGCGACGCAGGTCAGCGCGGTGATGAACTCGTACATGTTGCCCCACGGGATCCGGTGCACCGCAAGCCCGCGGATGATCACACCGAGCACGTGCGCGATCAGTCCGGCCGAGGTGGCGACCAGGGCGGCGCGCACCCACCGTCCCGGCTTCCCTTCACGCGCGGGCAGCCCTTCGCGCGCGGCAATTTTTGCTTCCGAACGGGGAGTCGCCGGTCCTCCGCCCGGCACCGGATCCGATGCGGCCTGGCCGCCCGCCGCGCCGACCAGTTCCGGCACGCGGGCCTGCGACTGCGCTTGCCCCTCAGCCGATGAGCCGCGCCGCCGGCCGAACGCGAAGTCGCCGGCGAAGGCCAGCACCGCGATGGAGTACGACAGCAGAGCGGCGACCAGGAAGGCGTTGCTGAGCTGGGCCAGCCCCAGGTTAGGCGGCATGAGCCTTACTCCCCCTCTTTCTGGCTGAGAGACGATCGGAGTTTCTCGGTGAGCTCGGCGAACTCGAGGTCGAAGCCGCCGCTGGCGTCCGACCGCGCGAGCCCGCCGATCTGCACGATAGCGCCGCCGTCATCCGCGGGGCGGGCCCGCACGAAGACCCGGCGCCGCCGGACGAAGAAGGACAGCAGCAGCCCGGCGAGCGCGGCCACCGCGGACAGCAGCGCGGGCAGCTGTCCGGGGTCATAGGTGATGGCCAGGCTGATCCACTGCCGGTAGCCGGTGAAGGTCAGCGTCCCGTCGCCGTCCGGCAGCTTGATCGACTGTCCGGGCGCCAGCGGCCGCGGGCTGATCGGCAGCCGGTGCATGCCGGCCGTGTCCAGCTGGTACACCGACTGCGGCACTCCGGAGCCCAGCCCGAGGTTGCCGCTGTACGAGACCAGGCTGACCTCGGGGTTGAGCGCGGCCGGGAAGGCCGACGCGAGCCGCCCCGCCGACGGCACCGCGGTGGGCAGGAACACCCCGATGAAGCCGAGCTGCTCCGGCTGGGCCCCGGGTACCTTGATCACGCCCTCGGACGTGTAGTCGGCCGTCTCGGCGGCCAGGAAGGGCACTGGCTGATTGAAGACCACGCGCCCGGTGCCGTCGGTAATTCGGAACACCGGCGCGTACCCGTGGCCGATCAGGAAGACCCGCACGCCGTCCACCACCAGCGGGTGGTTGACCTGCAGGTCGTAGTCGCGCGCCCGGGCGCCGGGCGCGGTGGTGTAGCGGATGTGCGCGTTGAAGGCGGCAGGCTGGCCGCGGTCGGCCCCGGCCGTGATGTAGCTGGCATTGAACCGGCTCAGCGTCATGGTGAACGGCGCCAGGTCGGCGGGCGAGACCAGGCGGCCCGGATGGTAGACGTCCAGGGCGGTGACCGTGTCCGCGAACGTGCCCTGCTCGACCAGCAGCTTGTTCGCCTTGTAGCCAAACACCCCGCCCAGCCCGATCGACACGAGCACGCCGAGCAGCGCCAGGTGGAACAGCAGGTTGCCGGCCTCGCGCCGGTGCCCCTTCTCCGCCGACACCCAGTCCCCGGCGGTGCGCAGCCGGAACCTGCGGGCCCTGAGCATCGCCGTCGCCGTGGCGAGCGCCTGCTCGGGCGCGAGCGTGGTGGCCATCAGGGCCGAGCTGGGCAGCCGGGCCAGGTTGCGCGGGGCGGCCGGCGGCAGCGCGCGGGCCGAGCGGGCCAGCTTGACCGTGCGCGGTATCACGCAGCCGGCCAGCGACACGAACAGCAGCAGGTAGATGGCGGCAAACCAGGGCGCGGCGAACACGTTGAACAGCCCGAGCCGGTTCAGCCAGGGGGCCAGCGCCGGATGGGAGAGGTAGTACTGCTGGACGGCCGAGGGGTTGATCCCCTGCTGCGGCAGCACCGACCCGGGGACGCTGGCCACCGCGAGCAGGAACAGCAGGATGAGGGCGACCCGCATCGACGTCAGCTGCCGCCAGCCCCACCGCAGCCAGCCGCGCGCGCCCAGCTGAGCAGGCGTGGTCGCTCCCCGCGGTGCCGCCCGGCCCTCGGCGTGCTGCGCGGTGTCCGGTGTGCGCAGTCCGGTCAACGGCCAATCTCCTACAGGCGGTAGTAACCTGCCCCATTGTGCCGCATCGGCCCGGCAGGCCAGACCCCGGGGCCGTGCCAGCCGGGCCGGTCTGTGTCCCCTCGGCCTAGGCGGCGGCGGGACCGGTCCCGGCTGACGTGCTCGGGCCGCGCCAGCTGCGCGTCGCCTGCGCGCGGAACGGGTACACCAGCAGGTCGCGGAATCCGAGCCGGTAGAGCACAGCCAGCATGAGGTCTAGTTCGTGCGCTGCCTCGGTCCCGAGCCGATCGCCCAGTTCTGGGTCACCGGGGGTGAACTGGCGCATGCCCCGGGTGGATTCGTGTGCCTGCAGGGCGGCCTGGAGCTTGCCGGGGCTGTCCAGGTCCACCAGCCTCAGCGTCCAGATCTTGTGCTCGATCGATTCCCGCAGCCTGCCGAGTTCCGCCCTGGCTCTGGTTTGAGCCGGCCGCCCACCACGTTGCAGTAATACGCCGCGGCGTCCGCTATCCATTGCGGCGTGCCTGCCACCGCTCTTGATCTGGCGTCGCACCAGTTCTGCATGTCGTCGCCCATCCGGTCGTCCAGGCGGCGCAGCGGGAACGCCAGGCAGGCGGTCAGCCGTCCGGGCAGCAGGCTCTCGTTCGTGCGGACGCGGTCGGCGCAGACTCTCCCCAGCCACAGGCTGCCCGGCACGATGAGGCCGATGTAGGCGGTGCGGATGTGCCCGCTGGCCGCGACTACGGCCAGGCCCAGGCCGGTCGAGGCGGCCGCCGTGAGCACGATGATGGCGTACGCCCACCGCCTGGCCAGAGGTCCGAACGGATATCCGGCTCCATGGCAGCGAAGCCGCAGGAAGATGTAGGCCGAAATCGCGGAAAGAACGATGCTGCCTGCTAAACCTGTAATCCAGCCTGGCATGAGCCCCCCAAACCTATTGTCTTGTGCCCGCACCGCTGTTGCCGCTGGTGGGGCCCCCCTCGGGGAGATATGGTCGCAGGTCATTTACGGTCTAGCCAGGGACAAAAGTCCCGGCGGGCCGAACGCGGGCGCCGAGCCTCTGCCGTGCGGGAAGAAATGAACGCTGTGTTGCGCATGAGGCGAATGGAATGTTCTGCGAACGCGGACCGGTGCGCTTTAAGTGCGTCATTCTGGTGGCGGTGCCAGGCGCGTTGGCCAAGGTCACGGCCTGACAGCCGGCCACGTCGGCCGGCCGCCCGACGTACCGACCCGAGCTGCTTACCCCCTGTAGCCGATCGGAGGTTTCGGTTACACTCTGATAACTTTCGGGTCACGGTTCAGGGTCGAAGGTTAGTAGTTCCTCACCCTTGCGCTAGAGACTTTAGCCATAGCTATATCTTTAGCTGTAGCTAAGCAGTCAGCAGACAACTTACAGGGAGTTCGGCATGGGCCTTCGACTAGGCATCTCGTCCGGCCAGAAGGCCACCGAGGCAAGCACCGAGGAAGAACTCTCCCTTCTGATCACGCGGCTCACGAACGAGATCGACTGGTACATGCGCGCGCGGAAGCTGACCCGCGCGGACCTCGCCGGCCGGATGGGTGTCTCCCCGGGGCGGGTCAGCCAGATCCTGTCGGGGGGCGAGAACCTCACGCTGCGAACGCTAGCCGGCGTCGCCTCAGCCCTCGATGCGCATTTTGACCTGGAACTCAAACCACGTCAGCCCGTAGCAGGCCCCGGGCATGTGGTCGATGCCAGTCCCGTCGGCGACGTGATGCCGGCCCAGGGCGCTATCACGGAGCCTGCGCGCTTCAGTTAACCGGCGGCCCGTGGCCTGGCCGGGCTAGGCCCCGGCTGTCTGGCGGCCGGCCGGTCCGGCCGGCTCGGCGTAGCTCACCTCGGTGATCCGGTCCCCCTGGTAGGTGAAGCTGGTCACGCTGGCCAGCGCGCACTGGCGGCGGGACGGGTTGTGCCAGAGCCTGCGCACCTCTACCGCGCGGCGGGTCACCCAGATCGGCAGTTGGTGGCTGACGCAGACCGCCTCGTGACCGCGCGCCGCGTCCCTGGCGCTGGCCATCGCGGCCAGGACCCGGTCGGCAACCTGCCGGTAAGGCTCGCCCCATGACGGAAGGAAGGGGTTGCGCAGGTAGCGCCAGTGCTCCGCCCGGCGCAGCGAGCCGTCTCCGACGCCGAACGTCAGCCCCTCAAAGTGGTTCCACGGCTCGATCAGCCGGTCGTCAGTGACCACCGGCAGCCCGAACTGCGCGGCCAGCGGCTCCGCCGTCTCGCGGGCCCGGTCCAGCGGCGAGCTGACCAGAGCGGTCACGTCCCGGCCGGCCAGGAAGCTGGCGGCCGCCTTGGCCATCACCCGGCCGTCCTCGGACAGGTGGAAGTCGGGCAGCCGCCCGTAGATCACGTGACCGGGGTTGTACACTTCGCCGTGGCGCAGCAGGTGAACCACGGTCCGCCCGGCCCCCTGCGGCGTCCCGGACGTGTCCCGCGCGGCCGACCCTTGCGTGTCAGTCATGGCGCGCCCAGCCTACCGGCGCGCGCAGCGCCCCGCGTGCCGCCCGCTCACGGCCAGACAAGCGGGTTGCGCCGGCTGAATTCGGAGTGAGCACGCGGAGTATTATTCAAAACTTCCCTGAATGATCTTGCTCTCAGCCCATGAGCTGCGAAGGCTCAAGTTGATCTTCGAGCTTTGAATAACATCCGCAGGATCGTGCATAGTTCTGATGGTGACGGGTGCAGTCCGGCGAGGCGGATTCTGCCGTAGGGCGTCTCTCCGGCCAGGCAAGTGCCGTAGGGCGTCTCTCCGGCCAGACAAGTGCCGTAGGGCGTCTCTCCGGCCAGACAAGTGAGGTCCGGCGCGTGCTGAGTATCGAGCTGACCTGGCAGGCGGCGACGACCGCCTCGGCCTGCCTGATCGGCTCGGCCGTCGCTGCGCGGCGGTCCCTGCGGGCCCGCCCGGCGCCGCGGCTGGCCGCGGTCGCGGCCTTCGCCCAGGAGGCGGGGACGGTGCTCGCCCTGTTCGCGCTCTGGCAACTGGCCGGCAGCCATCCGGCGCTGGACCCCGGCGGCGCGGTGACCAGGGCCCGCTGGCTCTGGCACGCCGAACGGGTGCTGCGCATGCCCAGCGAGACCGGCGTCCAGCGTGTCTTCCTGCCGCATCCGCTGATCGTCCAGGCACTGAACCTGTACTACGCGAGCCTGCACTTCGCCGTGCTGCTGGCCTGCCTGACCTGGCTGTTCGTCCGGTACCGGGCCAGCTACCTGCGGGTCAGGACGACCGTGGTGCTGTTCACCGGATTCTCGCTGCTGGTGCAGCTGATCCCGGTCGCGCCGCCGCGGATGCTGCCCGGCGACGGCATGGTCGACACCGCGGTCAGGTACGGCCAGTCGGTGTACGGCAGCGTCGCCGGCTTCAACCCGGACCAGCTGTCCGCAATGCCGTCCGTTCACATCGGCTGGGCGCTGCTGGTGGCCGTGGTCATCGTGCAGGTGTCGCGCAGCCGCTGGCGCTGGCTGGCGCTGGCCTACCCGGTGCTGACCACGGTCGCGGTGGTGGTCACCGCCAACCATTTCTGGCTGGACGGCGCGGCCGCCGCCATCCTGCTCGCGCTGGCCCTGCTGGTGCAGCGAGCCGGGCAGGCCGTCCGGCGGGCGCTGGTCAGGCCGAACGCCGCGCCCCAGCGGGAGCTGGTCAGGACCGGCGCAGGCTAGTACCTTCCCGCTTCCTGCCCGGGCCCTCGCCGAAGGCAGTGATCTAGGGTCGGAACATGACCGATCCACTGGTTTTCGGGGTCTTCCCGCTGGTGATGGCCGGCGGTGTCGCCAAGGGACCGCCCGACGACTTCGAAGCGATCGGCCGCGCGCTCGCCGAGCTGCAAGGAGACGGCAATCCCCTCCTGCCGCGGATGTACGTGGTCTGGACCGGGCCGGCGTCGACCGCCGCGGTGCACGCCCAGGTGGCTCAGCTCGCCGGCATCGGCGTGCCGCTGGACCTGGCGCTGTGCTACCGCGATCCCGGCGGGGACGTGGCCGGCCTGGGCCGCGTTCGTGTCGCAGGTCGTGATCCGGCACGGCCGCGAGTTCGCCGCGTTCCAGGTGACCGGTGAGCCCAACCTGACCTGGGTCGGACCCGCCGCCGACGGAGCGTTCCCTGGCGCGAGGGACGCCCTGGTCCGCGGCGTGCTGGCCGCCGCGGCGGCGAAGCGGGAGGCGGCGGCGACAGCGGCGATCGGGTTCGCCGTGGTCTCGGACATCGACCCGGCGACCAGCGGTTTCTGGGCCCAGGTCCGCAACGCGGGTGACCAACGCGGACGAAGCGTCATCAACCCCCAGGAATGCGCACAAGCAGTGCTACGGTGCTGCGGTGGATCGCCGCACGCTCTCGTTGCACCAAGTCCGGCCCGCCATACTCGGCACGGATATCGCCGCCGCAGCGGCGTCCTGGGTCCTGCTATGGAAGCGCAAGCGCGCCGCGGGCATCCTGGTCCGGCTGGGGCCGCCGGCCATCGCCGCCTCGCTGGTGGCGAACAGCCAGGGGGCTGCTGAGGGCAGCGCCCCGCCCGGCTCAGCGATCAAGCCCTCCCCAGCCGTAGGCATCCGGCTGGCGGGCGACGTGCTGGCCGCCTGGGGATCATGGCGGCACAGCCGGCCGATGGTGCTCGCCGGCGTCACGGTAATCGCACTCGGATGGACGTTCGAGTCGGCTCGCGCCGAGGCCGATCCGCCGAGCTGAGCATCTTTCGTGCTTCCGGGCATGCCGGGCGAGTCTGCGGTGGCGGGCTGCGACGATGACGGGCGGAGCGATGATTCGGCGGTCTCCCGCACGTCTTACCGGCAAGAGATGCCGCACGGAAGGGGCAGGAACGTGTCAGCTGATGATCAGGACGTCAGGCGGGAGCTTCTTGAATGCCTGGAGTACCAGCGGTCCTCGGTGCGCTCCGTCGTCACGGGGCTGAGCGAGGATGCCTGGCATACGCCGGTCGTGGCGTCGGGCTGGACGGTTGCGGGAATGGTTGAGCACCTGGGGAACGCGGAGCGGCACTGGTTCGTGGAGGTGGTCGCGGGCTCGCATGCGGATCTAGCGTGGGACGAGGGGCGGCCGCCGTATGACCCGGCGATGGCCTTCACCTGCGATCGCCCGTCGTCCGATGTGCTGGGCTACTACCGCGAGCAGTGCGACCGGTCCGACGAGATACTGGCGGGCATCAGCCTGTCGGACGCGCCACGCGGCCGCCACCGCGGGGACGAGATACCTAACGTCCGCGCGGTGATCCTGCACATCATCGAGGAGACCGCGGCGCACTCCGGCCACCTGGAAATTGCCCGTGAGCTCCTGGACGGCACCACCGGCCTCGGGCTGCGCTGACAGCAGCCCGCGCCACAGATCCAGCCGTAGTCGAACTTCGGTCCACATCGAACCCGGCAAGTTAAGACAGCGCCGCGGCGGCGGCTCGGGCGGCGGCGGGGAGGGCGCCCGCGATCCGCTCGATCGCGGCGGAGTCGTGCGCGGCGGACAGGAACCATGCCTCGAAGCCGGACGGCGGCAGGTACACGCCGGCCGCCAGCATCGCGTGAAAGAACGCGGCGTAGGCGGCCGCCGACTGATCCCGCGCCGCATCGAAGTCCCGCACCGGCTCCGTCCGGCCGAGGAACACCGAGAACAGGTTGCCGCCGCGCTGCAGCCGGAACGGCACACCGCACTCGGTCAGCGCGCCGGTCGTCAGCCCAGCTACGATCTCGGCCGCCTCATCGACCCGGGCATAGACCTCCGGGGTGCAGGCCCGCAGCGTGGCCAGCCCGGCCGCCGTGGCCAGCGGGTTACCGGACAGCGTCCCGGCCTGGTAGACCGGCCCGGCCGGCGCGAGCATGTCCATGATCTCGGCCCGGCCGCCGAACGCTGCCGCGGGCAGCCCGCCGCCCATAACCTTGCCGAACGTCATGAGATCCGCCGCCACGCCATCGAGGCCGTACCAGCCGGATGGGCCGACGCGGAACCCGGTAAGCACCTCATCGATGATCAGCAGTGAGCCATGCTCCCGGCAGAGCCCGGCTAGCATCTCGTTGAACCCCGGCAGCGGCGGCACGATGCCCATGTTGGCCGGGCAGGCTTCGGTGATCACGCAGGCGATCTGGGCGCCGTGCTCGGCGAATGCCTGCCGTACCGCCGCGGCGTCGTTGTACGGCAGCACCAGCGTGCCGGCGGTGACCGCGGCCGGCACCCCGGGTGAGTCCGGCAGACCGAACGTGGCCACCCCGGATCCGGCTGCGGCCAGCAGCGCGTCGGCGTGCCCGTGGTAGCAGCCGATGAACTTCACCACCAGGGGGCGACCGGTGAAGGCGCGGGCCAGCCGCAGCGCCGACATGGTCGCTTCGGTGCCCGAGCTGACCAGCCGGACTTTCTGCACCGGGACCCGGGCGATGAGCTCCTCGGCCAACTCGACCTCGCCGGGCGTCACCGCGCCGAACGAGGTGCCGAGCTCTGTCGCCCGGTGTATCGCGGCGGTCACCTCAGGGTGTGCGTGACCGAGGATCATCGGCCCCCAGGAGCAGACCAGATCCACGTACTCGCGGCCGTCGATGTCGGTGAGGCAGGCGCCGGAGCCCGAAACCATGAACGGCGGCGTTCCGCCGACCGCGCCGAACGCCCGCACCGGGGAGTTCACCCCGCCGGGCGCGACCGCGGCGGCCCGGCGGAAGAGCGCGGCGGAAGCCTCGCCGCTCACTGGGCCGCCTCCGCCGACGCGTCGGCGAGAAATTCAAGCAGCAGCACCGGATCGGGCAGCGGGTGGTCGGCCGGATCCAGGATCCAGCTGGCGACCAGGCCGCGGCCGTGCCGGGACGGCGGCGCGAGTACGTAGCTGTCCCGGCAGTGCCAGCGCAGGCCGGTCGTCTGGTCCGGGCTGTCCGGGATGCAGTCCAGGTGGCAGGACCACCATTCGTCCTCGGTCGCGGGCACACCCCTGGTCGCGACGAAGAACAGGGCTCGCCCGCCCGCGCTCGCCGCCACCGGGCCCGGCGTGACGTCTGCCCGGCGCAGCGCGTCAATCGCCGCCAGGCCGACCGCGGCGGGGACGTCGAGCACCTCGAACACCCGCCCGGTGACCAGGATCAGGTTCGCGTCCGGCGCGGTCAGCCACCACCGGGCCACCTCGGCGGGATCCGCGCTGGCCTGCATCTGCCAGACCGGGGATACCGGATGCGCGCCGGGCGCGGGGCAGCCGATCCGGTCGCAGGAGCAGGCCCGTCCGCTCTCGCCGATGCCGGGCGGATGCGCGCCCGGGCAGACCGGCCAGCCGAGGCCCGCGTACTGCCGCGCCGCGAGGGCAATCCGCTCCCGCTGATCACGCTGCCTGCGGCGCTCGCGGCGCAGCATCACCTCGACCATAGGCTCCGTTCCCCGGTTGCTACAGCGTTGCTACTGCAAGGTTGGCTACTACAGGGTTGCTACTACGGCGTTACAGCTTGCGGGCAACCTCGGTCGCCCAGTAGGTGAAGATGATGTCCGCGCCGGCCCGGCGGATCGCGGTCAGCGTCTCCATGACGGCGCGCTCCCGGTCCAGCCAGCCGCGTGCGGCCGCGGCCTCCACCATCGCGTACTCGCCGCTGACCTGATACGCGGCGACCGGCACCGTGACCGATCCGGCGATGCGGCTGATGACGTCCAGATAGGCCAGCGCGGGCTTGACCATGACGATGTCCGCGCCCTCGCCGATGTCCAGCTGCACCTCGCGCAGTGCTTCGGTCACCCCGCGCGGGTCCTGCTGGTAACCGGAGCGGTCGCCGAACTGCGGCGCGCCCTCGGCGGCTTCCCTGAACGGCCCGTAGAAGGCCGAGGCGTACTTGACCGAGTAGGCGCAGATCGCGATGTCAGCGCAGCCGGCCTCGTCCAGCGCCGACCTGATCGCCCCGACCTGGCCGTCCATCATCCCGCTCGGCGCTACCACGTGCGCGCCCGCCACGGCCTGCGCCGCCGCGATCGAGGCGTACCTTTCCAGCGTCGCGTCGTTGTCTACGTCCAGCGTGTCGGTGAGCACCCCGCAGTGACCGTGGTCGGTGTACTCGCACAGGCACAGGTCGGCGATGAGCGCCACCTCTTCGCCCACCTCGGCGGCCAGGTCGCGCAGGGCAAGCTGGACGATGCCCGCCGGGTCGTCTGCGGCCGAGCCGCCCGCGTCCTTGACCGCCGGTATGCCGAACAGGATCACGCCGCCCACGCCGGCCTCGGCCGCCTCTACTGCGGCCTTGCGCAGGCTGTCCCTGGTGTGCTGCACGACGCCGGGCATGGAGGTCACCGGCTGCGGCTCGGTGATGCCCTCCTTGACGAACAGCGGCAGCACCAGGTCATCAGGCCGCACGGTCGTCTGCGCGGCCAGGCCGCGCAGCGCCTCGGTCCGGCGCATCCGGCGCGGCCGCGCGGCCGGGAATCTCGAGCTCATCAGCGCGGCCTGCGGCGGGCGCCGCGGCGGCGTTCACTGGGCCTGCGCATCGGCTCGCCGGCCTCATCGGCGGCCTTGCGCAGCGCCGCGCCATGATCCGCGAGCGCGTCCACCAGCGTGGTGACCGACGGCGTGTCCGCCATCACGTCCACCCGCAGGCCGAACTCGGTCGCGGTCTTGGCCGTCTGCGGCCCGATCACGGCGATCACCGTGAGCGCGTGCGGCTTGCCCGCGATCCCGATCAGGTTCCGCACCGTCGAGGACGAGGTGAACAGGACCGCGTCGAAGCCGCCGCCCTTGATCGCCTCGCGGATCGGGGCGGGCGGCGGCGCGGCCCGCACCGTGCGGTACGCGGTCACGTCCTCGGCCTCCCAGCCGAGCTCGGTCAGCCGCGCCACCAGCGTCTCGGTCGCGATGTCGGCCCGCGGCAGCAGCACCCGGTTGATCGGGTCCAGCACGTCGTCGTACGGCGGCCAGACCGCGGCGAGCCCCTCACCGGATTGCTCGCCCTCGGGTACCAGCTCAGGCACGATCCCGAACGCGCACAGCGCGGCCGCGGTCTGCTCGCCAACCGCGGCGACCTTCACGCCGGCGAAGGCCCGCGCGTCCAGTCCGTACTCCTCGAACTTCTCCCTGATCGCGCGCACCGCGTTGACCGAGGTGAAGGCGATCCACTGGTACCGGCCGGTGACTAGGCCCTTGACCGCGCGGTCCATCTGCTGCGGGGTCCGCGGTGGCTCGACCGCGATCGTCGGCACCTCCTCGGGCACCGCGCCGTAGGCCCGCAGCCGGGCGGAAACCTCGCCCGCCTGTTCCTTGGTGCGCGGGACGAGAACTCGCCAGCCGAACAGCGGCTTGGTCTCGAACCAGGACAGCTGGCTCCTGGCGGCGACCGCCTCGCCGGCCACCGCGACCGCGGGGCCGTGCACGGTGAGCAGGCTGACCCCGGCCGCCTTGAGGTCTGCGGCCACCGAGCCGAGCGTGCAGACGACTGTGTGCTGCTCGGTGGTGGTCCCGTTCCAGGTGATGGCGAACGGGGTGCTCTCAGGCCAGCCCGCCGCGACGAGCATCTTGCCGATGTCCGCGGGGCCGGCCTCGGCACCGAGGATGACCAGCGTGCCCGGGCCGGCTGGCGCCCGGCAGAGCTCGGTGGCGTGGATGATCCGCAGATCCGCGCTCGACTCGCTGGTCAGCGGGATGCCCGCGTAGGCGGGCACCGCGGTGGCGGCGGGCAGACCCGGCACGATCTCGAAGCGCACCCCGGCCTTCGCGCAGGCGGTCGCCTCGTCGGCGCCGGCGTGGAAGGCCAGCGGGTCGCCGACGTACAGCCGCACCACGACCCGGCCGGCCTGGGCCGCGGCCACGATCGCCCGCGGATCAGGCTCCGGGTCGGCGGGCTCGGTCACTTCGGCATCCGCCCGGATCAGATGGCGCACCGGCTCGAGCACCTCGGGCCTGGCGATCACCAGGTCGGCGCGGCCTAGCAACTCGGCGGCGCGCAGCGTCAGCAGGCTCTCGTCGCCAGGCCCGGCGCCGACAAAGGCGACCCAGCCCTCCCGGGTGTCCCCGCTACGGTCAGGCTCGGATGATGTGTTAGCGATGGCTATGGGGTTCACTGCGGATCTCCACCATTGCTCGGGCGTGCCGACGGCACGGTGATGTAGTTCCCTGCTCCTTGACGCAGGAGATAGCCGGCCACCTCACGGCCGAGCGCTTCGGCGTCCTCCGGGCGGCCGGCGCCGCCCCCGCGGACCGCGCCGCCCCCCGCGGGATCGATGACCGCCGCGCGAAGCTGCACGGTATCGGTTCCCGGTGCCCAGACGGCGTATGCGCCGACCGGGGCGCTGCAGCCGCCCTGCAGCCCGGCCAGCACGCTGCGTTCGGCGGTGGCCGCCACGTGGCTGGCCGCATCGTCGAGGCGGCCGAGCAGCTCGCACAGCTCCGGCTGGTCGGCGCACTCCACGGCCAGGGCGCCCTGTCCCGGCGCCGGCAGCATCTCGTCCGGCTCGAACACCTGGGTGACCGCGTCGAGACGACCGATCCTGACCAGGCCCGCGTAGGCGAGTACCACCGCGTCCAGCTGCCCCGAACTGACCTTGGCCAGCCGGGTGCCCGCGTTGCCGCGGACCGCGACCGGCTCCACGTCCGGCCGCAGCAGCCGCAGCTGGGCCGCGCGGCGCGGCGATCCGGTGCCGATGCGCGCCCCGGCCGGGAGGTCGGCCAGCTTCGCCCCCGCCTCGGCGGCCAGCGCGTCTCTCGGGTCGTCCCGGCTGAGCACGGCGGCAAGCGTGAGGCCGGCCGCCGGCCCGGTCGGCAGGTCCTTCAGCGAGTGCACGGCCAGGTCGATCTCGCCGGCCAGCAGCCGCGCGCGCAGCCCGCTGACGAACACCCCCGTCCCGCCGATCTGGCTCAGGTCGGCCGGGCTGACGTCGCCGAACGTGGTCACCTCGACCAGTTCCGCGGTGCATCCGGTCCGCTCGGCCAGCAGCCGCGCGACCTGTCTGGCCTGCGCCAGGGCCATCGGGCTGCGGCGGGTGCCGAGCCTCAACCGCATGGTGCTCACTCGGATTCCTCTCGGCCTAGCTCGACGGCGGCGCGGGTGACCGCCTCGATCGCCTTCGGGTCGAGGTCGAAGAGCACCCGCAGCGCGGCCGCGTACCCGTCGCCTCCTGGTGAGGATGCCAGTTCCTTGACCCGGACGGTTGGCGCATGCAGCAGTTTGTCCACGACCCGGCGCACCGTCTGGGCGATCTCGCCGCGAGCGCGCTCGTCCAGGTCACTGAGCCGGCCGGTCAGCCTGGCCAGCTCGGCGTCCACCACCTGTGCGGCCTTGGCCCGCAGCGCCACCACGGTGGGCGTCACGCTGGCGGCCCTGACCGCCGAGGCCCGGGCGGCGAACTCCTCGGCCACGATGGCGCGGACCGCCGCGACATCCTGCTCGTGCGTGCTCACCAGCACGCCGCCTGACGGGCCGGTGGCCGCCCCGATCGTGTCCAGGCCGACCACGCTGGCCCCGGGCAGCTCGGCGACGGCCGGGGCGACGTCGTGCGGCATGGCCAGGTCGAGCAGGACGAGCGGCAGCCCTCCGGCCGCGTTCCGCCTGGCGGCCGTCGGGGCGACCATCGCCTCGGTGATCACTACCCCGGTGGCGCCGGTACAGGAGATGACCAGATCGGCGGCATCGATGGCGGCCGGCAACTCAGACAGCGGCGTCGACGCTCCGGATACGGTAGCCGCCAGGCGTTCGGCATGATCTTGAGTACGGTTCGCGACGACCAGGTCAGCCGCGCCCATCCGGCGCGCCGTAGCGGCGGCGAGCGCGCTCATCGACCCCGCGCCCACCACGAGCACCCTGCGCCCGCGCAGCAGGCCTCCGGCCTGCTGCTGGCCGCCTTCCGGCGGCGCATCCGCGGCCAGGGAAACGGCCTGCGGGTCCTGGCCGGTCAGCCGGGCGACGGCCAGCGTGATGCCCACGCTGACCAGGCTCGCCCCGGCCCGGTCGACCCCGGTCTCGGCATGCGCCCGCTTGCCCGCCCGCAGCGCCAGGCCGCCCAGGTCGCCGAGCGTCCGGCCGAGCATGCCCTGCTCGCGCGCCAGGCCGAGCGCCTGGCGCACCTGGCCGAGGATCTGGCTCTCGCCGAGCACCATCGAGTCGAGCCCGCAGGCCACCGCGAGCAGGTGCTGCACCGCGCGGTCCTCGTAGTGCACGTACAGGTGCGGGGTCAGGTCGTCGAGCGGCACGCCCGAATGCCTGGCGAGCAGCTCGCAGATCGCGCTGACGCCGCCGTGGAACTTGTCCACCTCGGCGTAGATCTCCACCCGGTTACAGGTGGAGATGATGAAGGTGCCCGCGACGTGCTCGGAACCGAAGACGTCATTGCGCAGCTTGACCAGCTCGTCGCCGCTGACCACGGCCCGTTCCAGCGTCGCGACCGGCGCACTCTTGTGGCTTAGCCCGACGACGAGCATGCTCATGTTGCCACCACCTGGGCGTCCGCCACCGAGTTGCCCATCGCGGCCTTGCGCTGGGCATGAAAGGCAAGAATCTGGAGCTCTATGGACAAGTCGACCTTACGCACGTCTACGTGCTCAGGAACACTCAGAACGCACGGCGCGAAGTTGAGGATGCTGGTCACCCCGGCGGCCACCAGCCGGTCGCAGACCCCCTGAGCGGATCCGGCCGGGGTCGCGATCACGCCGATCGACACCCGATGCTCTTTGATCACCGCCTCCATCTCGTCCGAATGCCGGACGGACAGGCTGGCGACCGGGCCGCCCACCTGGGCGGCGTCGGCGTCGAGCAGCGCGGCGATGCGGAAGCCGCGGGAGGCGAAGCCGCCGTAGTTCGCCAGCGCCCGGCCCAGGTTTCCCGCGCCGACGATGACGACCGGCCAGTCCTGGGTCAGGCCCAGCTCGCGGGAGACCTGGTAGACCAGGTACTGCACGTCGTAGCCGACGCCGCGGGTGCCGTACGACCCGAGATGCGAGAGGTCCTTGCGCAGTTTGGCCGAGTTGACCCCGGCGGCCACCGCGAGTTCCTCGCTCGACACGGTCGCGGTGCCGTTCTCCGCCAGCGCGTACAGCGCGCGCAGGTAGACAGGGAGCCGGGCGACCGTGGCTTCGGGTATGCCGTGGCTGCCGTGGGCAGACATCGGTCGGTGGGACATGCGCAGGCGCTCCTGGGGGATCGACGCTGCGACGGGCTCCCGCGTACTGCGTGGCCGCAGGCCGCGACGGCCGCCGCTCTAGCCTGACGTCATCACGTTACGCCCTTGTGAATGTTTGCACAAAGCCGAGCGATTGGGGCTGCGTGGCCAAGATCACGGACGGTGAATGCGGCATCGGCCGGCGTCAGCCGCCGAGGGCGGCGCGCAGCCGCGGCTCGCTCACCCGCCAGAAGTCGTGCTGCACCCCGTCGATCAGCGTCACCGGAATCTTGTCCCAGTACTCGCGCAGGTCAGCTTCGGACCGGGTGATGTCGCGCTCCTCCCAGGGCACGCCGAGATCGGCAGCGACCCGCGCGATGATCGCGCGGGCCTCGTCACACAGGTGACAGCCCGGCCGCCCGAGCAAGGTGATCTGGTGAGTGAGCTTCACCGGCCGGGAGAGCGGCCGAACAGCTGCGAGAGCCCGGGCGGGGCGGACAGCTTCCCCTGCTGCATGCCGAGCTCGATCACGTTCGTCGCCAGTACGTACGGGGCGCGCTCTACCTCGAAGCGCTGGAGGTAAGCCTGCCGCCGGTGCTCCTCGTAGGCCCTCCGGTCCCGGTAGACCTCGTAGAAGATCCGCTGCATCGGCGCGTTCGGCACGGTGTGCACCGCGTAGACCAGGACATCAGGCTCGCTGGCCCGCACGTCGTCCACCACGCGCTCAGCCAGCGCGTCGAACTCGGCTACCCGGTTATCGGCCAGCGTGTAGATCGCGATCAGGCCGTAGTTCTGCTCCGAGACTTCATGCTCCTGCGCCGCAGCCCGGGCCGGCTCGGGATCGGCCGGGCCCGGAGGACCGGCCGATGTGGCCCCCCCGGCCGCCGCGGCTGCCCCGGCCGCCGCCGCCTCCCGGCCCAGCCCCCTGGGCCGCCAGACCCCGGTCCGGTCGACGCCGGCCTCAGCGTCGGCGTCGTCGAGACCGCCGGCCGCGTCGTCCGGCTGATGGCCGTTCTCGGACTGGTAGCCGTTCTGCGGCTGGAAGCCGCGATCCAGCCTGGAAGGCTGATCAGGATCGCGGCCAGAGTCCCCCCCGTGCAGGCCGTTCATCTCGTTCCCCCCGTCGGGCCGGAATCCCGCTTCCGGCCGGTGTGTGCCATTCGGCTGATAGCCGCCGTTGCGCAGGTAGTCGCTGGTGCCCCCCAGGTCAATGTCGCCGCCCGGATAATCCCCGTTGCGCTGCGGGCGCGGCGCGGGCCGGTACCAGCTGTCATCCATGAAACGGTCGTCGCCATCGTCCCTGTACCGAGGACTCCCGTCCCCCATCGCCCCCGATTCCGCGGTCAGCGCGTAACGGTCCCTGCCGCCGCGCGCATCCCGGCCTGACTCCTCCGGGTCGCCCTCGTCGCGCAGCACGGCCAGGTCGATCTGGTCAGCCCGCACGCCCGCCAGCCAGGTCAGCAGCGCGCAGGCCCCGCAGAGCGCGGCGTAGTCCTCGCTCGCAGGCAGGTTCAGCCGCAGGCCGAGTATGACCACCGCGGCGACGCCCGCCGCAGACGCCGCGACCATCACGCGCCGCCAGGCCGGGTCCTTGCCGACCCGTCCGGCCAGCACGGCCAGCGCGATCACCACGGTCAGCACGGTGACGGCGGCGACCAGGTTGAGCAGCGACTTCGGGATGATCTGGTAGTGCGCGGCCGCGGATGGCCAGGTCTTCCCGAACGTGGTGGAACTGAGCGGATCGGTGACCAGCACCACGACCGCCACGAAGGTCAGCGCCGCGGTGATCAGCTTCGCCCCGAACCTGACCGCCACGCCCTTCCCCACCAGCTCGATCAGTCCCCAGGCCAGCCAGAGCGGCGCGATCAGCTGAGCGGCGATTTGCACGGCGCGGAACGTGCCTGACCCGTACCCTGATTGCGAGCCGAGAGCTTGCGCGCCGAGCGCGACCGCGAGAGCTGCGGCCGCACAAGCCCATGCGATTATGTTTGTCCGCGGCGCGCGGATACAGCGGCCGACGAGCACTCCAGTGCTGATGGCCGCCAAAACCGCGCACGCAAACGCAGTCACAACGGAGACAGACATCACTTCCAATGGTGCACGACAGAACCCCTAATGGGAAACGGGCCCCCCGCGATCTTCGCGGCGTGCCGCTGATCTGGCGTGATCAGGCCGCTAGGCTTTCGGCCATGAGGCGGCAGCCGGTGCGCCACGCCGACCCGATGACCGCGGCCCGGGCGGCCGGCACCGCGGCCGCGGCCGCCGCGAACGTCACCCCCGCGATCCCGGTCCCCGACCTCACAGCTGGCGCGTTCTTCGACGTCGACAACACGATCATGCGCGGCGCCTCGATCTATCACTTCGCCCGCGGCCTGGCCGCGCGCAAGATGTTCGGCCCGGCCGACCTGGCCAAGATGACCTGGGCTCAGCTGTTCCTGCGGGTGCGGGGCACCGAGCATACCGGGCACATCGAGACGGCCAGGGACAACGCACTCGCCTTCGTGGCCGGGCACAAGGTCGCCGACATCGTCTCGCTCTGCGAGGAAATCTACGACGAGACCATGGCGGATCGCATCTGGGAGGGCACCAGGGAACTGGCCCAGCGCCACCTCGACGCCGGGCAGCGGGTCTGGCTGGTCACCGCGACGCCGGTCGAGCTGGCCGAGATCCTGGCCCGCAGGCTCGGCCTGACCGGTGCGCTCGGCACCGTCGCCGAGCGGGCCGACGAGGTCTACACGGGCAGGCTGATCGGCGGGCTGCTGCACGGCCCGGCCAAGTCGGCCGCGATCAGCGCGCTGGCCGCCAGGGAAGGGCTCGACCTCACCCGCTGCGCCGCCTACAGCGACTCGGCGAACGACCTGCCGATGCTGCTGCTTGTCGGGCACCCCAGCGCGGTCAACCCGGACGGCGAGCTGCGGGCCGAGGCCCGTCGCCGCGGCTGGCCCGTGCACGACTTCCGCATCGGCCGGCGAGCCGCCATGATCGCGCTGCCGACGGCGGGCGCAGCCGGGGCGGTGGCCGGCGGCCTCGCTGCAGGCGCAGCTCTCCGCAAACGCCGCGCCAGCACCAGTACCTAACCGCGCCACCAAGCCGCCACCCCGGCCCTCAGCCGCGCCCCCGGGTTGTTGATCAACGTGGACGTGAATTCGCTGTTCATAGAGCAACAGCGAATTCACAGCGATGTTCATTGCGCTTGCCTGAAATCGGGCGGAACCGGGCAGGCTACAGCTCGCCGCAGCCGGTGAAGTCGCACCTGGTGAACAGGCGCGCCGGTTAGCCGAAGGCCGGGCCGCGCTCGATGACCAGATCGTCCAGCATCTGCTGGATGGTGGTGCGCACTCCGTCGGCTAGCTCGGACACGGCCGACGGATCGTCGGCGGCCGCGGCCCCGTACGAATCCGTGGCCACCGGCTTGCCGAACTCGATGATCCAGTTGGACGGAAGCGGCACCGCGCCGAGCGGGCCGAGCCAGGGGAACAGCGGCGTCACCGGAAAGTAAGGCAATCCCAGCAGCCGGGCCAGCGGCTTCACGTCCGCGATCATCGGGTAGATCTCCTCGGCGCCGACGATCGCGCACGGAATGATCGGCACGCCAGCCCGCATCGCGGTCACGGCGAACCCGCCCCGGCCGAACCTGGCCAGCCGGTACCGCTCGCTGAACAGCTTGCCGGTGCCCTTGAAGCCTTCGGGGCAGACGCCCACCAGCTCACCGGCGGCGAGCAGCCGGGAGGCCTCGGCGCGGGAGGCGTGCGTGTGGCCGCTCTTGCGGGCCAGCCGGGCCAGCGCGGGCATCTCGTAGATGAGATCGGCGCCGAGCAGTCGCAGGGTCCTGTGCCCGGGGTGCTCATAGAACAACCCGGCCTGAACCATGATCATGTCGAACGGCAGGACGCCGCCGTGATTGGCCACGACCAGCGCCGGGCCTATGTCAGGGATGTGCTCGAGACCACGCATCCTGACCCGGAACCAGTTCCGGTACAGCATGCGGGCGACCGGCATGAGCAGCGTTGCGTTGAACTCGGGATCGAACCCGAATTCATCGGTCTCGAACTCGCCGGAAATCCGCCGCTGCACGAAGCCGGCCGCCTCGGCCAGTCGGTCCCGCAGACTGCCGCAACCTTGGACCGGCGGCGTCATCCGGGTCGCCTCCCGGCCAGGCGGCGAGCGCTACTTCTTATTCCTCCGCTGGATGCGGGTCTTCTTGAGCAGCTTGCGATGCTTCTTCTTGGCCATCCTCTTACGACGCTTCTTGATGACGGAGCCCACGGCACCACCTTCGCCCCTCACTCGGCATAACGGAAAACGGGCATGGTCGCCCGCCACCGGTTCTCAGGAGGCAGGCACGTGCCCGTAAGAGAGTACCGTCACCGCCGCGCGCGCCCGCCACCCGACGGCCGGATGCGCGGGGGGGAGCGCGGGCGGAGCGCGGGCCGACCCTGCCCACGCCCCGCATTGAGTGAACCCGAACGGCCCGGCCGCCGCAGGGCTACTCGTCGTCGTCGTTGCCCACGAAGGCGTCCTTCAGGTACTGATTGACCGCCTGCTCTGGTACCCGAAAGGAACGTCCCACCCGGATGGCTTCAAGTTCACCCGAGTGAACCAGCCGATAGACGGTCATCTTGGACACCCGCATGATCGTCGCCACTTCGGCCACGGTCAGGAACCTGACATCGCTAAGGGGGGTTTCACCTGCAGCCATCAGTTGCCCTCTTCCGTACGGTGCTAAGTGCGTCCCCGGTCCGTTATATTCGACGCACCAGTCACGTACGTCTCCAGCGTAAGTCGCGTTCAGAAAAGGGCAAGCCCGGCGCGGTCCCTCATTTCGGAGATACTCTCGCCCGGATGACATGTCGGGACACTGATACAGGTAGCTGACAGAATGGGTATTGACTTACGGAATGAGGCCATGCGCAGGGAAAACAGCCTCGCGTGTGGCCTTGATGGACGCATCAACCCGGTCACCGGGGCCGTCACCAGGCGTAAATTCGGTGAACTCGGCCGGTTCGCCATCTGTCATGATCTGGGGAGCCAGCCTCCCCGTTCGGCCGCGAACGAATTCGCGCCAGGAGGACGGCGTTGGCGTGTCAGGATCGATGGGCCGGCCGGCCGCCAGCGCGAGCAGATGTGTCCAGCATCTGGGAACGACTTCGACAAGCTCATATCCGCCGCCGCCGGTGATGAGCCATCGGCCGCTCGCCGTCTCATGTGCGAGTGCGTGCACAATTTCCTGGGCCCGCCGCTGCGCGTCAATACTGAGCCTTAGGTGAGCCAGCGGATCCAGCCGGTGCGTATCACAGCCATGCTGACTGACCAGCACATCGGGCCTGAAGGCGCGGATTAGCGGCGGGACGACCGCGTCCAGCGCGCGCAGCCAGCCGGCGTCACCGGTACCCGCAGCCAGCGCGACGTTGACCGCCGTGCCGCGCGCCGGGCCCGAGCCGGTCTCCGTCGGCAGCCCGGTACCGGGGAACAGCGTGGCGGGGTGCTCGTGCAGGCTGATCGTCAGCACCCGGGGATCATCGTAGAAGGCGGCCTGCACGCCGTCGCCGTGGTGCACGTCAAGATCGACATAGGCCACCCGCCCGGCGCCCTGGTCCAGCAGCCACCTGATCGCGATCGCCGGGTCGTTGTAGACGCAGAACCCGCTGGCGTGGCCGCGCATCGCGTGGTGCAGCCCGCCCGCCACGTTCGCGCCGTGATCCGCCTCGCCGGTCCACACCGCCCTGGCGGCCGCCAGCGTCGCGCCCGCGACCAATGCAGAGGCCTCGTGCATCCCCGCGAACACCGGATCGTCCGCGGTGCCCAGGCCACGGCGGCCATCGCCCCGGCCGGTCTGCCCGGCCAGCCGGACGGCGTCGATGTAGTCCGGCGCGTGGATAAGCGCCAGCTCCTCGTCCGTGGCCGGCTGCGGCACCGTCACGGTGACTGCGGGATCATTGAGTATTCCGAACGCACGCGCCATAGCGATCGTCAGCTCGACTCGTATGGGTGCCAGCGGATGACCGGGACCGAAGTCGTAACCGATCAGCTCGTCGTCCCAGGGAACCCTCAGCGTGCAGCTCAAGCTCACTCACCGCCCAGTCCGCGGCCAGGATTTCCAGCCGTCTTGTCTTCGTGAAACTTATTCAAAACTTCACTTGAGTATCAATTTTGAATAAGCTTCAGTCTGCTCCCAGTTCGCGGCCGCGGTCCCTGGCCGCCTCGATCGCATCGATGACGGCGGCCCGCACCCGGTGCCGCTCCAATTCACGGACGGCGGAGATTGTCGTCCCGCCCGGCGAGGTGACCGCCTCCCGTAGGGTCACCGGGTGCTCACCGGTGTCACGCAGCATGGTCGCCGCGCCGTAGACCGCCTGGGTCACCATGTCCAGCGCCGTCTGCCGCGGCATGCCCAGCAGGATCCCGGCGTCCACCATGGCTTCGACCAGGTAGTACACGTAGGCCGGCCCGCTGCCGGACAGCGCGGTCGCGGCGTCCTGCTGCGATTCGGGTATCCGGATGACCCGGCCGACCGGGCGCAGCAGCTGCTCGGTCTGGCGCAGGTGCGTGTCGTCGGCGTGCGACCCGGCCGAGATCACGCTCATCGCCTCGTCCACCAGTACCGGGGTGTTCGACATGACCCGGACCACCGGCACGTCGGGCGGCAGCCGGCGCTCGATGAAGGACGTGGTGATGCCGGCCGCCACCGAGATGACCAGGCGGCCGGCGGGCAGCCCAGCGGCTATCTCGTCCAGCAGCGCGGTCATGTCCTGCGGTTTCACGGTGAGCAGCAGCGTGTCCGCGGCCTTGACCGCTTCGGCCGCCGAGGTCAGCTGCACGCCGTATCGCTCGTGCAGCTCGGCCGCGCGCTGCGGCCGCCTGGCCACCGCGACGATCCGCGACGCCGGCCGGCCCGCCCGCAGCAGCCCGGAGATGAGCGCCTCGCCCATCTTGCCCGCGCCCAGGATGCCGATCACGGAGCTGTCTGCCACCAGGCCACCCCCCCTTCCCGTCGGAGTCTTCCGCGCCGCCTGGCTACCGCCTCGACGCGAGCGAGCGCAGGAAGAAGACGAGGTTGGCCGGACGTTCGGCCAGACGGCGGGTGAGGTAGCCGTACCAGTCGTTGCCATACGGAAGGTAGACGCGAACCTGCGCGCCGATCCCGGCGAGCCGCTGCTGCTCGCCCGGCCTGATGCCGTGCAGCATCTGGTACTCGAACGTCCCGGCGGCCCGCCCCGCCAGCAGGGCCTGCGCGGTGCCGATCTCGATCAGCCGCGGGTCATGGGTGGCGATCATCGGGTAGCCGGGCCCGTTCAGCAGCGTGCGGAGGCAGCGCACGTAGGAAAAGTCGACATCGCGGCGGGCGGTGAACGCCACCGCTTCCGGCGCGTCGTAGGCACCCTTGCACAGCCGGACGCGGGTGCCGGCCACGGCAAGCTCGGCGCAGTCCGCCTCGCTGCGCCGCAGGTAGGACTGGATCACGCAGCCGAGGTCGGGGAAGTCCGCGCTCAGCTCGCGGTGCAGCCGCAGCGTCGCGTCCACCCGGTCGTGCTCTTCGGAGTCGAGCGTCACGGTCGTGCCCGCCCGCCGCGCGGCCATGCAGATCCGGGTGATGTTTTCCCTGGCGGTCTTCTCGCCCTGCAGGCTCAGCCCCAGCCCGACGGCGGTCGGCTTGACCGAGACTTCGGCCGCGCCGCCGCTGGCAAAGCCGGCGTCCGCGAGCCGCCCGAGCAGCCGGATGTACTCGTCGGCCGCGGCCGCCGCCTGGTCCGGGTCGGTGGTGTGCTCACCGAGGTGGTCCAGGGTCACCAGCAGGCCGCGGTCAATCAGCTGCCGGGTGACCGCCAGCGCATCGTCCGTGCTGGCGCCCGCCACGTACCTGGCCACCACGTCCCTGGCGACCGGGGCCGTGGTCACGATTCTCTTGAGGCGATCGCTGGCCGAAACGGCCAGCATCAGGCGGCGCAGCACAGCGGACGACCTCCCTGGGTTAGGGTGCCGGCCGCGAACGGCCGTCTCCTGACCGATCAGGCTACCCGGGACGGCGCAGCCATCCCGCGGGGGTTCGCCGCAACGTGGAAGCTTATTCAAAACCCGGTGGACGGAGCATTATTCAGAACTTCCTAAATGATCTTGCTCCCAGGTAAACCCCGGCTACATCGATGATCGTTTGAAGTTTTGAATATGTTTCCTAGCATTGGCGCCCGCGTCCGGCGGGACGATGACCTCCTGGGCCGCGTCCACGCCCGCCGCGAGCAGCGGCCGGTCGACGGGCACCGTCCGCTTGACCAACGCGAGCGCGATCGGCCCGAGTTCGTAGTGCCGCGCCGCCGAGCCGACGAACCCGACGGCCGTGCCGTCCAGCTCGACCGGATCGTCGTGGACAGGCAGCCGGTCATCGCTGCCGTCCAAGTGCAGGAAGACCAGCCGGCGGGGAGGATGCCCCAGGTTGTGCACCCGGGCGACGGTCTCCTGGCCGCGGTAGCAACCCTTGTTCAGGTGCACCGCAGTCTCAATCCAGCCGACTTCGTGTGGAACCGTTCGGAAATCGGTGTCTAGCCCAAGCCGCGGCTGGCGGGCCTCGATCCGCAATGCTTCGTACGCCCACATCCCCGCCATCGCAGCGCCGCCGGCGCGCAGATCAGCGGCGAGGTCGGCAACGTCGTCCCGTGGCACGATGAGATCGCTGCCCAGCGAGCCGGGCAGCACGACGGCCGCGGCCGGCCCGCTCAAGGTGGCCGAGGTGGCCGGCCCCATCAGCGTGAGGACGGCGTATTCGGCGGTCACGTCGGCCGGCTCCACCCGCAGCATGAACTTCATCGAGTCGAGGAACCCGAGCAGCTTCTCCGCGGTGCCGGGCTCGACGTGGGCCCACACCGCGGTGCCGTCGTCGGTTAGCGTCAGGTGGTGCTCGACGTGTCCGTTCGGGCTGAGGATGAGGGCCTGGGCGGCGGCGCCCGCGGGCAGCTGGTCGAGCTGCTGGGTGGTCAGGCTGTGCAGCCAGGACAGCCGGTCCTGGCCGGTGATCCTGATGACGCCGCGGTGCGACCTGTCCACCAGGCCCGCCGCCTGCACCAGCGCGCGCTGCTCGCCGAACGGATCGCCGTAGTGCGCCGCGACCCCGGTGTCGAGGCCCTGGCCGGGAACGGCGTCGGGCAGCTTCAGCAGCGAGTTTCCCATACCAGGCAGGCTATCTTCTCGTGCGGCTGCGTTATGCGCCCGGGCGGGTGGGCTGCTGGCCTTGTGCCTGCGCGGGCAGCTGGCCTTGTGCTGGCGCGGGCTGCTCGTGGCGGCAGTCTCCGCACAGGCCGAACACGGTCAGGTGCCGCACGTCGGTCTCGAAGTCCTGCTCCGCCTCCAGCGTGTCCACCAGCGCGGCCACCGCGGCCGGGCGCACCTGCACGATGCGGCCGCACTCCCGGCACACGAGGTGCACGTGCTCCTCTTCGGCCGCGAGGTGGTAGCTGGGGGCGCCGTGCCGCAGATGGCTGTGCGTGACCAGGCTGAGCTGCTCGAGCAGTTCGAGCGTGCGGTAGACGGTCGAGATGTTCACACCGCGCGCGGTCAGCTGCACCTGGGCGCAGATTTCCTCGGGGGTGGCGTGCTCGAGCTTGGTCACCGCCTCGAGGACAAGCTGGCGCTGCGGGGTAACCCGGTACCCCCGGGCCCGGAGTTGGTCATCCCACGACTGCGCCATGACGCCGAGTCTAGTGACGCCCAGGGCATTCGCCAGGCTTGCGCAACCGGTGGTGCTGGCGGCCCCGCCGAGCCTGGCGGGCAGTGGTGTCGGCGAGGCCGCCGAGCCTGGCGGGCCGCCCGCCGAATGTCCCCAAGCCGGAAAAAACGGTCTTGCCAGCCGCCGGGGGGCTCGCGTAGCGTTCGGGCTACGCGGGAAAGGAGGTGGTCCAAGAGTATGCATAGACATTGGACGCGCGAGGTGGCTGCCTGTTAGCTGCCGTCCCGCCGATGCACGGGTCGCGGCTAGCGCCGCGATACGTGTCTCACCGGTCAGGCTCTCGTAATGGTGCGTCGTTAGCGACGCCCAAACCGAGAGTTGCTTCCGCCACAGGGCGGTGGCCGGCGAATCCTCGGCAGACACCGAACCCCCGGGTTGACCGGCCTAGTCCAGTCGGTCCCTGTGCAGAACACAGGAGAGACCCGGGGGCCTTTTTTATCTCCAGATATGCGTGTCGATGCGAGTCTTTACACTTGCTTTAGGTTCTGGCAGTTTTCGTGCGGGCGCTTCATCCGTGCGGGCGTTTCAGGGGCTCCAGCGGCTTTGGTCTTGGGGGTCAGCCTGTTCGCTTTAGCTGGGCGGATAGATGCGGTTGCAGGCTTTGGCCCACCGCTGCCATGTCATAGGCGTAGGCGAGATCTTCTCCGACGAGTCCGTAGAGCCTGCGGCCGGCGGCAACTTCTTTAGCGGACGAGGTGCGTGCCACCACATCGGTGCCCAAGTCAATGCGGGTCCCGGTCACCTGGCCCAGGTATATCTCGGCAATTCCGGTGGGGTGAGCCAAGATCAGCTCGACGGCACCCTCCGGCTGCGCCCGCCAGAATCCCGCCTCCGTGCCGAGCGGGCGCCCGGGATTGCCCTCTTCGTCCAGCAGCCAGGTGCGGCTCGAGTAGATGAGGAATGGCTTGCCGTTGTGGCCGAACGACAGTTCCTGGCCGAACCTGAAGCTCTCGATCGTTGGATAGCCGCCCACACCGGCACCTTCCCAGCGTCCGAGCAGGAAGCTGAGCGGGACGAGGTCGGGATGCAGCGGTGGCTCCCGGGAGCTGACGGCGCTGGCCTTGCTGGTGGCGGCGGCCTGGCCGACGGTGCTGGCGGCAGGGGGCCACCCGGAGGTGCTGGCGGCGCCAGTCTCGCTGGCCGCGCTGACTGAGGGGGACCCGGCCTGGCCGCTGTCGGTCGGGTCGGGCGCCTTGTCGCCTTCCGCGTCTGCGGGACGCGGCGGGAACTCGTTCGTTTGGGGTGCCTCCAGAACTAGGTCGGACTACAACTGGTCCGGTACCGAGCCCGCCACGGGGACCTCGGCTGGCCGCGGCGCTTCCAGTCGCCGCAAGCGGCCCGCCGGGCAAGCCCGGAATAGGCGTACCGACATGTAGCCGGCCCATCCCGCCACGCCGGCGAATGCGGCCACCAGGCCGGCCAGGCTCAGCATGCCGTGCATGACGGCATTCTAGGCGGCCCGCCCTCTTCGACGTTGCTAGCCACGCAGCAGCGCAACGTCGTGATCCGCTGATGTCATGATCCGCTGATCTGGGCGGGATGATCCCTGGCGTTGGGGACGGCGCTGGGGACGGCGCTGGGGACGGCGCTGGGGACGGCGCTGGGGACGGCGCTGGGGACGGCGCTGGGGACGGCGAAACTATCATCTATGTGATGGCGCCGAGCACAGCGGCATCGACTAGGCGCTGGCGGGCCTCGCTGACCCCGGCGACGCGAGCGGCCTGAAAGCCTGCCGCCACGGCACCCGCGACGTTCACCGCGATGTCGTCGAGGAACAGCACCCGCCCGGCCTGCACTTCCAGCCGGTCCGCGACCTGCTTAAAGGCCGCGACATCGGGCTTGAGCAGGCCCAGTTCGAAGGACAGGAACCGGTGGTCAAACAGCCCCGCCAGCGGCCACGCGGCGATGCGGCCACGCCAGTGCAGCGCATTGGTGTTGCTGAAGCAGCCCGCGGGGACGCTCGCTCGGGTCTGGGCCACCAGCTCTGCGGCTCCGGGTAGCGGCCTGGTCGGCCAGTCCCGGAAGGCCTCCAGGAACACGGATGCACTGAGGTCAAGCTGCCAGTCAGCGACCACGCCGGCGGCGAACTCAGTCGCCGAGCAGCCGCCGCTCTCAAAGCGGCGGACCCAGCGGCACGACAGCCAGCGCCGCCACAGTTCCTCCTCGCTCTTGATGCCGGTGAGTTCCAGCATGGCACCCACGCCGGCCACCTCGATGAGCACGCCGCCGAGATCGAACAACACGAGATCAACAGGCTCAGCCACACTTCGAACCTATCGGGCCACCGTCTGATACCCCGACGCCGACTCGGGGGTCGCGGGGCCGGGGCCAGGCGGGCCCGAGGCCCGAACTTCGAACCTATCGGGCCACCGTCAGCCGTCAGATACCCCGACGCAGACTCCAGCAGCTGGGCCCGGGGCCCGGGGCCCGGCGAGAGCATATTCGGGCCAGACCCCTCGGCGTGTCGCTCGCTTGTTTCGGAAATTGTCAGCCGGTGCTGATATCTTTATCGAAGATACAATCGAACGTACGAACCGACTGGTCCAGTTGTGAGGAGGTGATCTCCGTGACATCCCAGGCTGTGCCTTTCACCGCCGAGGAGGCGGCCCGGCAGGAGGCGATCCTGGCCGCGGAGATCGCCGCCGGGTGGCTCACTCCGCCGCCCGAGGACTGGCAGCTGCCCGGCCCCGAGGGCGACCTCCCGCCCGACGCCGGGGACCCAGGGCCCGGCGAGCCGCCCTGGCTGACCGGCGACCGGCCCGCCACCGCACCCGCCCCCAACTGGACCGCTCTGCCCCCGCCCGGCATGGCGGCAGGCGCCGGAGGCCCACAGCCAGCCGCGGCGAGTGCGGGCGCCCCGGAGCCGGCGGAGGTGCTGCCGTGCGGCATCGTCGCGCACGACCCGGCCGGTCCCGGCGGCCCGGGGTTCGCCTCCGGGTCGGCCCTGGACTGCCTCGAGCCCGGGCCGGTGCTGACCGCGGCGCTGGACGACACCGACGCCGCCGGCCTGACCAGCCTGAACGACGACGAGCTGGCCGGGATGATCCTGGCCTGGCGCCGCACCGAATCACACGCCGCCGCCGGCCTGCTGACCGCCACCGCCGAGCTGGCGCGCCGACGCGCCGCCTGCCCCGGCCCGCACGCCGGCGAGCACGCCGCCGACGAGCTGGCCATCCTGCTGACCATGACCGGCCGCGCCGCGGCCGGGCTGCTCGGCCAGGCCGCCGCGCTGGCCCGGCTGCCCGCCACCCGGGCCGCGCTGCGCACCGGCCAGATCGACCGCAGCCGCGCCGCCGTCATCGGCTACGAAACCGAGCTCCTGAGCGACGACGACGCCGCCCAGGTCGAACAGCAGGTCATCGGCAAGGCACCCCGGCAGACGACCTCGCGGCTGCGGTCCCGGGCCCGCGCCGCCGTCATGGCCGCCGACCCCGGCGCCATGCGCCGCCGCAAGGAGAAGGCCGCCAAACAGGCCCGGGTCGAGCTGCAGCCCGAGCTGTCCGGCAACGCCCAGCTCTCCGGCCGCGAGCTGCCGCCCGACGCCGCGCTGGCCGCCAACGCCCGCATCGACGCCTGCGCCCGGTCCTTGAAGGCCAACGGCGTCAAGGCCAAGCTGCCGCAGCTGCGCGCCGCGGTCTTCCTCGCCCTGCTCACCGGCACCGACCCCCGCACCTTCCTCCCCGACCCCGGCACCGACGCCAGCACCAGCACCGCCCCGGACAGCAGCCAGCCCGGAGGCCGACCCTGTGCTGCGGCTCCCGCACCTCCCGGCCCTCCCGCACCCGCTGGCACCTGCGGCGCCGGTCCCGCCGACAGCAGCAGCCCCGCCGGCACCGACAGCACGGACCCCGAGACGGCGCATACGGACGGCGAACCCTGCTGGCCCGCCGTCCCAGCCGGGCTGGAGATCAACGGCACCGTTCACCTCACCGTGCCCCTGACCACCTGGCTCGGCCTGACCGATGCCCCTAGCGAGACCGCCGGGTACGGCGCCGCCGACGGCGACACCAGCCGCGCCATCGCCGACTCCATCGCGGCCAGCCCCAGGTCCAGCTGGTGCCTGACCATCACCGACCCCGCCGGCCGCGCCATCGCCCACGCCTGCGCCCGAAGACCGCCCCCGGCCAGCCCCGCCGACCGGGCCGCCTGGCTCAAGACACTCACGATCACCCGGATCGAGACCGGGACCTGCACCCACGCCCGCGAGGTCCCCGGCTACCGCATCCCCGCCAGCCTGCACCACATCGTCAAGACCCGCCAGCGCACCTGCTCCGCTCCCTGCTGCACCCGGCCAGCCGCGCAGTGCGACACCGACCACACTCTGGCCTACGACGATGGCGGCCGCACGTGTGAGTGCGGTCTGGCACCTCTGTGCCGCAAGCACCACCAGGCTAAGCAGACCCAAGGCTGGCACCTCGAACAGCCCGAGCCAGGCATCCTGGTCTGGCAGCTCCCGCACGGCCGCAGCTACACCGCCACCCCCAGCGAATACCCCGTGTAGCTGGTTTATCGGACCGGCCAGATCGACCGACCCTGATACCTCCCGGGCGGCCGACCGCGCGCCACTCTGCCAGCGGCGAATAACCGTGTAACTGGTTCGTCGGACCCCACCAAATCGACCGACCCCGATGGCTCCGGGCGGCCGACCGCGGGTCACACCCCCTTACCTTCTTCACTGAGCCCGGGCAACTACGGTTCTCCGGGCCGGGAAGTCCGGCGGTGCCGGTATGGCTCATTGCCCCCTGCAGCTCCTATGGCCTGGGGGGTGTTGCCGCCGGCGCGGCTGGTGCGTGAACCTCTGATGGGGACATGCGGCTTGATCGCTGATTCGTAAGGCAGCTGACGGCGAGCGCACCACGGACGGCCTTCCCGCGGACCTGACCAGGCGGAGCGGCGGAGGAAGGGGCATCGGTGGCCACACCGGCGCAGGTGGATGTGCGGGCTGGGCTGGATGTCGGCAAGGGTGAGCACTTCGCCGGTGTCCTTGATGACGACGGCGAGCGGCTGTTCGCCCGGGCTGTGGCTAACGACCAGGCGGCGCTGGAGGCGCTGCTGGACCGGGCGGCCCGGCATGGCACGCCGGGGCTGGTGACCGGCCAGCCGGGCTCGATCGCCCAGCTCGCCCTGGCGGTGGCCGCCCGCCGGGAGGTGCCGGTGGCGTATGTGCCGGGCCTGGTGATGCGCCGGGCCGCGGACCTGTATCCGGGCGAGGCCAAGACCGGCCGGCGCGACGCCTATGTCACCGCCGGTACGGGGCGGACCCGCCGCAAGCAGGTGCACTGGCTGGACGCCGGCTCTGATGAGCTGCTGGCCTCGCTGCGGGTCCTCAACGGCTACGACATCGACCTGGCCGCCGACGCCACGCGGCTGGCCAGCCGCCTGCGCGACGCACTGACCAGCATCTCCCCGGCCCTGGAACGCGCCGTCGGTGACCGGCTGCACCAGGCCGGAGCGCGAGACCTGCTGGCCGCCTGCCCGACACTGACCATGCTGCGCGCAGCGGGGAAGGCCCGGATCGAGCGCACTATCAAGGCCCGCTCCCCGCGGATCGCCGGCAAGGTCACCACCGCCGTCATGGCCGCTGTGGCCGCCCAGGACGTCACCGTCCCCGCCGAAGCTGCCACCGGCCGGGTCATCGCCGAGCTCGCCGCCGAGCTGGACCGGGTCTGCGGCCGCCGCGACGCGCTGGCCGCCGAGATCGAGGAGGCGTTCCTGAACTGCCCTTTCGGTGAGCTGCTGGCCTCCCTGCCAGGGATCGGGCCGCGGGCCGGCGCCCGCATCCTCGCCGAGACCGGCGACGGCCCGGCCTTCGCCAACGGCAGCAAGCTCGCCGCCTACGCCGGCCTGGCCCCCCTCACCCGCCAGTCCGGCACCAGCCTGGCCGGCGAGAGCCGCAGCCGCCGCGGCAGCCACCGGCTCAAGAACGCCATGTTCCTGGCCGCCTTCGCCGCCCTGCGCGACCCGGCGTCCAAGGCGTTCTATGACCGCAAACGGGCCGAGGGCAAACGCCACAACGCCGCCCTGATCTGCCTGGCCCGCCGCCGCTGCGACGTCATCTTGGCCATGCTGCGCACCGGCCAGCGCTACCAGCCCGCCCGCCCCGCCCTGGCCACGGCAGCCCGACAGGCCGGCCGGGCCGCCACCCGGACGCTAGCCCAGCCGGTACTCCCAGCCCTCCCGCCAGTCGAAACTCGCCACCGCAAGATCTTCCAGCGGCACGCCGCCGATGACATGATCCAGACCCCAGCGGGTGGCGACGTGGCCGATGACCAGCACCCGCCGCCCGCTCCAGCGCAGCGGCAGATCAGCGAGGAACCGGCCGACCCGCCCCACCGCCTGCCGCCAGCTCTCCCCACCCGGATACGGACGGTCCAGATAGTCACGCCTGCTCGCGTGCAGCTGCGCCGCGGGCATCCCGTTGCGCTGCCCGTAATCACACTCCCGCAGCCGCCAGTCACACAGCACCGGAACCGCAGACCCGCCGAAGGCGATGGACGCCGTCTCCACGGCCCGGCCCAGATCGGAGCTGAACACCGCGGCAATCCCGTCCTCACGACGCCGCCGCCCGAGAGCCTGTGCCTGCACCCGGCCTTGCTCCGACAGCCGCCCCGGCAACCAGCCGGTGGCACGCCCCGCCTCGTTGTCCTCACTGGTCGAATGGGTCTCAAACACCAACTCGATGGCCACCAGCCAACCCTACGAGCGACTGCACCGCCAATACAATCCCGGCCGAATCCCCCAGTTCGCTTGACAAAGAACACGGGGACACCCCCCGGCGAATACCCCGTGTAGCCGCGAAGACACACGGTCGCCCCAACAAAGCACCTGTTACCGCCGATGTCCTGCTGGCATTGGGATTGACGTGCGTCAACGCGCTATGGTCGCGACATGGCAACGCGTTCCCTCGTGGTCAAGGTCACGGCGGGCAAAGAGAACCCCGAACGCTGCAACCAAGCCTTCACGGTCGCCGCGACCGCGGCGGCCAGTGGCGTGAGCATCTCACTGTGGCTGACCGCGGAATCCGTCTGGTTCGCCTTGCCGGGCCGTGCGGAAGAATTCACCCTTCCGCACGCCGCTCCGCTGGCGGATCTCCTGGCCGGGATACTGGCGGCCGGCACCGTAACGGTGTGCAGCCAATGTGCGACACGCAGGGACATCGGGCCCGATGACCTGATCGACGGCATCCGGTTTGGCGGGGCGGCTGGATTCGTGGCCGAGGTCACGGCCGACGGCACCCAAGCCCTGGTGTACTGACAGACAGTCACAGACAGACAGTCACAGACAGACAGTCACAGACAGACAATCAGTCAGAGACAGACAGTCAGCCGGATACTGCGGCCAGTCGCTCGTCGCGGAGCCTGCGTCCCCATGCTTCTGCTTCTGCGGGCAGTTCCTGGAGCGGTCCCGCCGCCCAGCCGAGCAACAGGTCGGCCAGGGCCGGATTGCGCACCAGGGCGGGGCCGTGCAGATAGGTGCCGAGCACCCGGTCCGCATACGCGCCCTCGGTGCCGTCGCCGTTCCCGATACCGGCCGCGACCTTAGCCAGCGGCCGAACGCCAGGGCCTAGTCTGGTCACTCCCTGATGGTTCTCAAACCCGGTCAGCCGAGGCACGCCAAGAGCGGCATCGACATCGGCGAGGACCTCGCCGACCGCCCTGCGGCTGCCACGCTCACTGCGCATGTCAAGGATCCCCAGGCCGGCCAGCGCCTGGCCTTCCTCGCCGGCGAACTCCGAGCCCATCAGCTGGTAGCCGGCGCAGACGGCGAAGACCACCGCGCCATCGGCGGCCGCGGCCGCGAGTCCGCCATCACTGCGCAGCCTGCTGGCCGCAAGAATCTGCGGCAGGTCCTCGCCGCCGCCGATCAGGTAGATGTCTCCTTGCCGGGGGACCGGCTGATCCGCATGCACGTAGACGGACTCGACCTCGATGCCGCGCAGCAGCGCGCGGCGCTCAAGAACAAGCAGGTTCCCCCGGTCCCCGTACGTGCTCAGCAGGTCCGGGTAGACCCACACCAGACGCAGCCTGCTCGCCCCCCGCCCCGGCCCCCCAGCGCCTTCCCAGCCAGCCCCGGCGCTCATGCCGTCCTGCCAAACGCCGTCCGGACCTGCTGGAAAGCCGTGTAGTTAGCGATTACATCGAGGTTGCCGGGCTCCACCGAATCCACCGCCTCGTCCACCCCTCTGACAAGCTCGAACGCAACCTGGTCGGCTTCGAGCCGGACCGCTAGGTCCAGCCGGCGCTCACCGGCCACGAAGATCCGCCGGCCGCGCAGACGCCGGTAGTCCACATCCCACAGCCACGAGGTGTCCCTGCCGTCCGGGCCCTGCGCGTTGACGGCGAGCACGACGGGAACCGGCGCCGGCTCCAGCACGTCGAGCGCCTCGAGCCAGCCGGCCGGGTTCTTCGCGAGCAGCAGCCGCACCTGACGCCCGCGCCGCTGCACCAACGTGTACCGGCCGGCAACCGAAGTCACCCCGCGCAGCCGAGGGAGCGCCCGGTCCGCGTCGATACCGAAGATTTCGGCCACCGCCAGCGCCACCACCGCGTTCGCACGGTTGGCCCGGCCCGGCAGCGCGAGCTGCAATTCATGCGCGCGCCCGGCCGGGTCCACCACCGACTCACCGTCCAGCACCCAGCTGGTCTCCGGCCGCGCGAACGTGCATTCGCCGCATCGCCAGTCCTGCTCACCGCGCTGCAAGTGGGACCCGCACTCGGGACAGCACCAGGAGTCCTCGCGCCAGCGCTGTCCGGCCGCGACCCAGGTCACCTGCTTGACCGCGCCGGCCGCCCAGGCGATGAGCGGATCGTCGGCGTTGGCGACGACCCGGCAGTCCGGAGCGTCGGCAAGCGCGTCCCGCCAGCGCCGGGCCAGCAGCCAGATCTCCGCGGCCCTGTCCATCTGGTCGCGGCTCAGGTTAAGCAGCACCACGACCTGCGCCGCGGTCGCCGCCAGCACCGAAGGAATGTACTTCTCGTCTACCTCCAGGACCGCGAACGGCGCATCCTGATCCTGGCCGAGCGCGGCGGCCAGGCCCGCTTCCATGTTCGCACCGAAAGCGTTGGAGACGACCCGCTGGCCGAGCGCCTCAACCGCGGCGGTGATCAGGCGGGTGGTGGTGGTCTTGCCGTTCGTGCCCGTCACCAGGACGACCTGACGGCCGGCCGCGAGCAGCCTGAGCAGATCGGGTTCCAGGCGGAGCGCGATGACGCCGCCGATCACCGATCCGTCGCCGCGGCCGGCCAGCCGGGATACCCGGCTGGCCGCACCGCCGACGGTGGTGGCGAGCCGGGCGCGCAGCTGAAGTTTGCTCATCGCCGCGATGTTATCGGGCCGGCCGAGCCGGTTGGTCGCAGTCGAGCATGAAGTCCTCATCCCAGGCGCCCGCGATGAACCGGCGCGGCCAGGAAAGAACCACGCCGAGCCAGCCTGACACGTCCATCGCTCCCGAGACTTGGCGCAGCTGCCGGCCAGGCTCCAGGCCCACCATGACCGTGCCGAGATCGGCCAGGAACCCGGCCTGATCGTCGCCGCCGAGGAGCAGATTCCAGGCGAGCTGCCGGTTGTCCGGCAGCTCCATCGACAGGGCGTGCCGGCGCAGCGCGCGGATCCGGTGCCCGACCCGCATGTCCGGCCAATCCGCCGCGCCCACGAGATCGAACTCAAGCGGCGGGGCCCGATCGTAGGGATCGGGCTCCGGCCCGTCGAGCGGGCAGATTCGCTCGATCTCGTGCAGCCAGCGCAGCTGCGGGACCACCCAGTTCTGCCCGGCCCGCACGCCGGCCCGGGCGCTGCCGTCCAGTACCGGCAGCGCCGCCGAACAGATGCTGCCCGCAAGCCGCTGCGGGTCGAAGCTGCCGCGGATGCTGACCGCGCGAGCCCCGACTGATCGCTCGATCAGCGTGGCCAGCGCGCACTCGCGCAGCCTGAGGTCCAGCTCCGACCAGGAGTGCAGCAGCCGGGCCGGGACCGCGGGCAGGCTCCGGTTGGTGAGGAACGCGAGGACCAGCGTTTCCGTCCAGATCCGCAGCCAGGCCTGCGGCGCGGCCGCCGACAGCAGGTCCGCGCCACGCAACTCGAGCAGGGTGCAGGGCCGCCCGCCGGTGCAGCGCTGGCTGCATGCGGCGCTGCGGCGGCCGCGCAGCGGCGGCGGCGGGCTTACGAGCACCCGTTCCTTGCCCTCGCCGAGCGGCACTCGTATCCGCAGGGGCCGGTCCATGCCGTCGGCGAACACCGCGGCCACTCCCGGCTCGAGCGAGACCACCTGCCGCGACTGATCGTCGTCCAGGTTCATGGCCGCGCCGACGACCTGCCGGTCATCCTGAGCCGGGAGCCGGTGCAGGATCTTGAGCGCGGTGTTCTTGACCACATCGGGGACCAGTTTGGCCGGAATCTGCTCGGCCACGATGATTCCCTCGCCGTAGGCGCGTATCTCGGCGAGCATCCCGGCGAACAGCTCGACCGCGTGCGCCCCCGCCCGCTCGGCACCGCGGCTGCGCAGCAGCCGGTGCGCCTCCTCGATGACGATCACGTGCTGCAGGCCAGCCGGGCGCGAGCGCCGCGCGCGCAGCCGCAGGTACTCGACCAGCCTGATGATCAGCGTGCCCATCAGGAAGGCCTTGTCCTCGTCGTTGGCGACGTCCTCGATGGCCAGCACCACGTTGCGGCGGACCAGTTCGCCGATGTCGACCGGATGCCCCCCCTCGAAAAACCGGCCCGCCGAGCCGACCCGCAGCGAGCGCAGCCGCACGTCCACGAAGCCGCGCACGTCAGCCTGCAGCTCGCGGCCATAGCCGACGTCTTCGATCACCTCAAGCGCGGCACGCTGCAGCTGGGCCAGCGTCGGGATGGCCGGCGCCACCAGCGCCCCGGGCCGCCCGCCGCCGGTCACCACGTCCCAGCCCGCCGCCTCATACACCCGCTGCAGTGCCTGCGACATGATCTGCGGGAACGGCTCTTCCGCGTCGAAGGCCGCCTGGAAGAGCGCGCGCACCATGTCGATATGCGCCTGCACCGGGTAGCCGGGCTCGGGGGCGAGCGGGTTCACCGACAGCGGGACCGCGCGCGGGTCGGACGGATTGATGATCGTGACCTGGCCGATCCCGTCGATCCGTCCGGCCATGGCGGCGTATTCGGATTTGGCGGGCTCGATCGCCAGCCAGGGCAGCCCCGCGCGGCTGCACTGCTCCAGGATGTGCCGGACGGTCTGGGACTTACCGGCACCGGTGGCCCCGGTGACGAACGCATGGCGGTTCAGCGTGGCCAGCGGCACCCGGAACGTGCCCACCGGCCGGTCCTGGCCGTCCAGGATCGCGCCGAGCTCGATCATCTCCCGGCCGCCGGTCTCGCTCGTCACGTCGAAGTACCCCGGGTCGAGTACCCGCAGGCCAGGAACCTCGCGGCGCGGCAGCCCCGCCAGCGCGGCCAGCATGCCCGCGGTGGCCGTAAACGGCACGGCCGCGCCGTCTGTCTCCTGGCTGACGTCAAGCGCTTCCGCCAGGCTCAGCCGCGCTGGCCCGTGCCCGGCCGGACTGTCTCCCGCTAGGCCGCTGTGCAACCGGTAGGGATGCCTGCCCAGATCGACCGAGCCGACCAGCACCGGGGCGAGCAGCCGCAACTCGGCCGGCGTGGCCGCGCCGACCAGCACCCGGACGCGCCACAGCCCGGCCTCGCGGAACGTGTCAAGCTCGGTTATCCGGCGCTGGGCGCGCTCGACCTCCAGCCTGGACCGCTCCTCGTCGTACCGGCGCAGCACGTTGAGCTGGCTGCGCAGCTCGGCCGTCTCAGCGTCGATCAGGTCGGTCGGCTCGGCGATGACCAGCCAGCCGAACCGCCTGCTCATCAGCGTCACCAGCGTCGACTCGAATAGACCGGGAGACAGGTGATCCCGGCCTGTCCCGGCCTGCCGGTCTTCCCCGGAATCCAGCGGCGGCGCCTGTCGGCCGGGGCACGGCGTCCACACCATCCGGTCGAGCTCGGCCCGCCAGCCGCCGTCGATCGGCACGCCGCGCGCGCCCGCCGGGAACAGCAGGCCGCCCGGCGCCGGCTCCTCCGGCGGCCCGTCGCAAGAACCGAGCGCGGCCGTATTGGTGATCATCTCGAGCGGCGCCCCGCCGCCCCGCGACAGCCATCCGGTGACGAACGGCTGCCCCCGCTCGGCCGCGCTGAGCACGGCGGGCAGCACGGACACGAAGTCCGATTCGGGTGAGCCGATCTCCGTCCGAGCCGTGATGGCCAGGATCCGCTGCCACGGCCCGGTGAGGATCGCCTCCGCTTCCTGGGCTCGCCGGTGCCTCGGCGACCGCCCGCTCGAGCCCGCAACCCCGCTCGAGCCGACACTCGCGTTCGAGCCGACCGCGCCGTTCGAGCTGGCCGCGCTGGCGGCGTCGCCTGCCCCCCGCGTCTCCCCCGGCCGGTACTCAGCTGCCTCACTCGCTTCGCCCACGTAGCGTGCATACCAGGCTACGGAGCGTTGCGCCACCCGTACCGCGCGAGCGGGGTCAATCCCTGGGCTTGCGCCAGTCCAGCCGTTCGGGCGGCGGCCCCAGGTTGGGCGGTGCCTCGCCGGACCGCCAGCTCACCGGAGCAGGAGCGAGCCCCGGCTCCCGAACGGCGGCCTCGGGCAGTGGGCCGGCGCCCCCGGGCGGCGGGCCGGCGGCGGGTTGCGGCGCGCTTGCTGATCGCTGCCTGATCTGTGCCTCCTCCAGCGTGAGCGGGGTTGCCGTGGGCAGCCCGACGATGCCGGGATTGGCATCGGCCAGCACGACCTGCCGCCCGGCGCGAGCCGAAGCCCCGGCGCGAGCCGAGCCCCCGGCGCGAGCCGTGTAACAGATGATCACCGCGCTCGGCGGGAGTTGCTGCAGCTCGTGCTGTTCCACCAGGAACTCGCGCGACCGCTGGCTCGTCCGCGCCAGCGAATCGCTGGTCCCGGCCGCGCGCGACGTGCTCACTCCCCACGCCGTGCTCAGGTTGATCCCTTCGGTGATCGATTCCGAGTCGCTGGTACCGGTGGAGTGGCTCGCATCCCGGCTTCGTGACTGGGTTGATTTTCCGAACGGAGCCACGCTGGACTCCAGGCTCCGTCCTGCACCGCGGCTTGATCCCGTCGACTCACTCGTGCCGGTCGTCGTGGCTACGGAATCGGCGGTGCCCACGGTGCTGGTGTAGGAGTCACCCACCGTGTCGGTCATGGAGGTACCGACGGTGTCGGTGAGCTGGCTGAGCACGAAGCGGTGCTCGGTGCCGATCTGCTCGCTCGCGACCTTGGCGTCCTCGGCGTTGCCGAGGCGCATGAAGGCGACCGCTGCATTGCCGCGGCCCAGCCGCTCCTTGACGTGCGCCGGGATCGACCGGTACGCGAGCACCAGGCCGGTCCTGGTCATCTCGCAGGCGTGCAGCAGCCGGTCCAGCACGTCGCCGCGCAACTGGTCGGCCCCGGCGAGCAGCAGCGTGTGCTGCCACCGCTGCCCGGCCGGCGCCTGCCTGAGCACGTGCGTGAGCGCGGTCACCGCGTAGCTGCCGAGCACCCTGTTGCCGAACACGCCGGTGCGCCGGTCGGTGCAGACCACGCGCAGCCTGCTCGGCGGGAGGGACACCGGGGCGAGCCCGGCGCTGTCCAGCTTGCGCAGCCTGGACTCCATCGCCCAGGCCCGGCCGATCACCACCTGGTCGGCGGCGCCGCGACCGAACATCCCGGTGATCTGGTCAAGCTGCTCGGCGCTGAGCAGGCCGAGGCGGACATCCTCGCGCGGATCGCCGATCTGGCCCAGGGCCCGCAGCGCGGCGGTGACCTGCGCGATCGACGCGCTCCGGCCGAGTACCCCGAGCAGCCGCTCCAGGATCGCGTTGTCCTGCGCGAGGTCGCTGTCAGCACCTTCGTCCTCGCTGACGCTGACCACGAGCGACAGCACGTCGGCCAGCGCCTCGGCGTCGAGGCCGACGGTCAGGTCGAGCTGGGGCAGGTCGCCGGGCAGCACCCAGACCAGCGGGTCGATTCCCGATCGCCCGGCCACGGCGAGCAGGTCGTTGCCGACCGCTCCCTCCGACAGGTCGACCACCGTAACCTCGCCGCCGGCGGCGAGCCTGGCCGCGCCGATCTGGGTCACCATGGCGGACCAGCTGGCCAGCGTGCCGCCGGCCAGATCCACCCTGTCGGTGTCGGCCGGCAGCGCGACCGCGTACCACTGCGGCTGCCGGTCGAACGCGGCGCGCCGGTGCTGCCAGTCCTGGAACCGGCGGGCATGCTCGGACTGCCAGCCGAACAGGCGGCTCTCCTGCTCGGCCCGGATCTTGCCCAGCCGGGCCTTCTCCTCCTCGATCCGCGCCCGCAGCACCTCCTGGCCCTGCCAGAGCGCGTATCCGACGATCCCCGCGCACAGCAGGCAGAGCAGGAACCCCAGCCAGGCGAGGATCGCGTTAAGCCAGCCGGCCACCCAGGCGGCGATCAGCAGGCCGGCCAGCGCGAGCGCCGCCGCGGCCGCCACCTTCAGCGGCCGGTCGAGCAGGTTCTCCTCACGTCGCTGCGCGGCCACCCAGTCCGGGTTGAGCTGCTCCTGCTCCGGCGGAGTGGGCCGGCGCGGCGGCGGCCCGGGGTCGGGATGCAGCAGAGCGTGCTGCCAGCCGAGGCACACCCGGTCCAGCCGGAATCCGGCTCCGGACCGCGGCCGCTGTGCTCCGGGCGGCGGCCCAGCCGACTGCGACCCAGCCCCAAGGCCGGACTCCGGCGAACCAACACCAGGCCCTGGCGCCCGCGGCCCACCGGGCGAACCACCGTGATGCGACTCGACCAGCGGCCCAGCAGAAGGCGACCCAGCACCAGGCCCGGCCGAGCGCTGCTCACGGGGCGACTCCGGCGCCCGCGGCCCACCGGGCGAACCGCCGGGCGAACCGCCGTGATGCGACTCGACGGGCGGCCCCGCAGGAGGTGGCCCCACGCCCGGTCCGGCAGGAGACAGCCCAGCGCCAGGCCCGGCCGCCTGCGACCCAGTAGACGACTCGCCGTGATGCGACTCGATCGGCGGCCCAGCAGGAGGCGGTCCGGCAGGAGACAGCCCAGCGCCAGGTCCGGCCCGGCGCGGGGCGCGGGGCGATCCGGTCGATGGCGGCTGGGCGGCAGGCCCGGCTGGGTGCCCGGGCCTGAGCTCCGGGGCTCGGGCGGGATCCCGGGCGGCGGCCAGGCCGCCCTGCTCATGGCCTCGGGGCTCCTGGCCTCGGGCGGGAAGGGCAGTCGTGGCGGGCGGAGGTGCGGGCTCCTCGGAGCCGCCGTGGCATGCTGTCGCCGGTTCGCCTGGATCACCGCGCTTATTTCCCGCGGTCGGCGCCGTCACGTGTCCTCCCTATGCTGAACGCGCCCTGCCTGCTGAGCTGCCCGCTGACCGGCCTGCTGGCCGGCCAGCCGCGCCTTGACGCCTGGCCAGGCGCGCCGGCACCGTCAGTCCCAGGGTAACCAGCCGGCGCCGTGGTCCCTTGACGATCAGGACATGCTCGCCCTCGCCGAGACGGTCAAGAGACTGCGCGGCCACGACCGGCACGCGGATCAAGCCATGCGGACCCAGCTGACCGATCTGAGCCGCCGGCTCCTGCGGCGCGGCGGGATGTCTCGACGATGCCACCTGCGGCACGACCGCGGCAGCTGTTTCCTGAAGCACGGACGTTTCCCGAACTACTGGCCGCTCGCCGCCGACGGCCGGCACCAGCTTCTCGCCGGTAAAGGCGGCCAGCCGCTCGGCCGCCGCCGGATCGGCCAGCCGGTGCAGGATGAGCACGTTGGCCTGCCGTGCCAGCGACTCGGTCCGGTCCGGCGCGGTAGTGGTCAGCAAGGCGGGCAGCCCGGCCGCGGCGCCGCGCGTGACGAGCTCGGCCAGGACGGCGGGCGCGAGGACGTCGCACTGGTCGAGCCAGATCAGCCCGTCGCCGGAGACGCCGATCCGGCGCAGTTCCGCGCAGAGGGCCAGGACGTCGTGCGCCACCAGGCTGGCCGCCATGGTGGCCGGGCGGCCGTACCCGGCGCGGTCGAGCGAGAACAGCGCGACAGCTCGTTCGCGCACGACCCGGCCCAGTTCCACCCGGCGGGCCGGCGCCAACTCCAGACCCGGCGCCGGCCCGGGGCCGGGCGCGAGGTTCGGGGTCGGGCGCAGCCATCGGCCGGCCGGAGAAGCACGCAGCTCGTTCAGCTGGCCGACCAGGGTGTCGGTGATGTGCGGATCCGCCTCCAGCAGGCTCGCAGATACCTCAATCCGTTCGCTGAGCGCCTTGCGCCGGGGATAAAAGCCCGGCACGTGCTCCATCCGCGCCCGCAATGTCGCCGGGCGCAGCAGGTACACGATCTCGTCCAGCATCGCGGTGCGGGGGTCGCTGGGCGCGGCGTCCGTCACGGTGAACAGGTCGGTGAGATAGGCCGCGCAGCTGCGCCGGTGCGCATCGGGCGTGCCGGACCAGTCGATCATGCCCAGGACCAGCGACGTCCGCCCGGCCGGGTCCCCGCCGCGGAGCGGGTCGTAGTATCCCGGCCCGCCGGTGCCCAGCAGGTACAGCGGGGTGCTGGTCGACGCGCACACCGCGGCGAACGATTCGGCAAGCGCGCCGCGGCCGGCCAGGTCGACGACTATGACCGGCTTGCGGCGCCTGATCGCCGCGTGCGCCAGCTGGAAGCTCGTGGTGGTCGTGCCCGAGCCGGGGGAACCCGTGCAGAGCACGCCGCCGGACGCCTCCGGCCAGGACACCGCCGCCCGCCAGCCGGTGGTGGCGTCCAGCCCGAGGCACGCGCCGTCGCGGGTGACCACGCCGCCGGCGGCGATGGAGTGGGCCAGGTAGCCGCGGCGGCACACGGTCAGCAGGCCGCCGCGGTAGCCCGGCAGGTTCCACTCGTCGGTGTGCAGCCAGTTGAGCCAGGCCGCGATGGCCGCCTCGGCGGACGCGGCGATCAGCGCTAGCGGCAGCTGACGGGGCAGCCAGTGGCCTGCGCCCGCAAAGGCCGTGCCCAGGTGCAGCAGCCTGCCGGGATGCCCGGCCATGCCGCCGAAGTAGGCGGCGATCTTCCCCGGCCCGTCGGCAAAGCCCGCCGCGGCCGAGGCGGGCCCGGCGGCCAGCGCCCACAGCAGGCCGACGCAGGCGGGCGCGGCCAGCCAGTGCGGCCGCCACCTGGTGAGCCGGGTGATGACGTAGAACGCTACGGCGAGGACCAGGGTGAGCTGCGCGAAGAGCACGTGCACGAGCACGGCGAGCACCCCGCAGGCAGCGAGGAACTCACCGCGGCGAGGAATCTCCCCCGGGATGAGGTATCGGCCAGGCCGCGGCACGCGCTCGGCCGCGGTTGCGGGGTCAGCAGGCATACGAACTCAAGGTTCCCAGCACCCTGCGGCGTGTGTCCAGAGACCGCCTTCGGCGTGTACCCCGCCGTCGGTCCGCAGGCCAAGGGGCGATTCAGTGACGACCCTGAACATATCGGGACGCCGCCCGTGGCCACTTCATTCCTAGGCAGCGCAGGTGTCGGACAGCTGAATTCGCCAGTAATCGACCGCCGAACAGTAGATGAATCCGGGATGAGCGAGACTGTCGCCCAACGACGACGGCGCCGGACCCCAAGGTCCGGCGCCGTCGCGGCTCTGCTGATTAACCGCGGCTCAGAGGTCGACCTCCACCGCGGTGAGCTGACCGATATCGGCGGTGACCAGGCGATCCGCGGTCAGGCCGCCGGGCGCGAGGACGCGGACCGTCCAGGAGCCAGGCGCGGCGAAGAAGCGGAATCCGCCATCGTGGCCGAGCGGGACCTCGGCGACGAAATCGCCGCCTTCGTTGAGCAGCCGGGCGTAGCCGGTGGCCACCGCGGTGCCGTCGCGCCTGACGTGCCCCTGCACGACAGCCTGGTTTCCTACGTCGGCAGAAGTGCTCACGCCCCCGGCCGGTGCGCCGCAGCCGTCGGTCATGAGGACGTCCCCAGCTCGATCGGCACGCCGACCAGGGACCCGTACTCGGTCCACGAACCGTCGTAGTTCTTCACGTTGCTCTCGCCGAGCAGTTCGTGCAGGGCAAACCAGGTGTGCGCGGAGCGCTCGCCGATCCGGCAGTACGCGATCGTGTCGGTGCCGAAGTCGAGCCCGGCACCGCCGTAAAGCGAGCGCAGCTCGTCGTCGGACTTGAACGTGCCGTCGTCGTTCGCGGACTTCGCCCACGGGACGTTGACCGCGGTCGGGATGTGGCCAGGACGCTGCGCGGACTCCTGCGGCAGGTGCGCGGGCGCGAGCAGCTTGCCGCTGAACTCGTCGGGCGAGCGCACGTCCACCAGGTTCTTGCTGCCGATCGCGGCCACGACCTCGTCGCGCTTGGCACGGATCGAGGTGTCCACGTCGGAGGCCGTGTACGTGGTCGGGGACCGGTGCGGCACGTCGGTGACGAGTTCGCGGGAGTCCAGCTCCCACTTCTTCCGCCCGCCGTCGAGCAGCTTGACGCTGCGGTGCCCGTACAGCCGGAAGTACCAGTACGCGTAGGCAGCGAACCAGTTGTTGTTCCCGCCGTAGAGGACGACGGTGTCGTCATTGCCGATGCCCCGCTCGGACAGCAGTGCCTCGAAACCCTTCCGGTCCACGAAGTCACGGCGAATCGGGTCCTGCAGGTCCTGCTTCCAGTCCACCTTGACCGCGTTGCGGATGTGTCCCTGGTCGTAGGCCGAGACGTCCTCGTCTACCTCGACGAGCACGACGTTCGGGTCATCCTGATGCGCTTCCACCCAGCTGGCGTCCACGAGAACGTCGGAACGGCTCATGCTGGAACCTCCTTGTCCTGTTCGGCGGACAGCGCCTGACGGCCGCCTGCCCGGAATCGTTGAATCATCAGATACATCTCGCAGCCCAGGCAGAACCCGAAGGCCGAGTTGAGAAAGGCGGCGGCGAGCGCCAGCGCGGTGGCCGCCAGGCCCAGCGGCGTCACCCCCGTCGCGTAGCCGATCACCCCGACCACGCTGAATACCGCGCCCACCGCCTGGGCAAACCTCGGCGGCGGCTCGTCTTCAAGCTCGGCGGGCGGGCCCAGCCTGGGCCTGATCAGCCGGCGGAAGATCAGGCCGTAGGGCGCGTACCGCAGGCCGAGCGCGGCTCCGGTGATGAACACGAGCGCCTGCGCGGCCAGCAGCCAGGCGCTGCCCGTGATGAGCACCACGGCCAGGACGACAGCGGAAATCGCGGCACCGAATCGCGCGCCCCTGGGATCGATTTTCATCTGCCACGCTCCTTTGCCCAGACCCGGGTTCCGGCCGGAACACCGGGTCAAGACTTCTCCAGATTAATATCTAATCCGGCCGGCAAAATGGGGATCTAGATCAGGCGCCCGCGGGCGGACACTGCGCGGTCGCGACGCGGCAGAAGTCCACGGCGCGCCGCTTGGTCAGCAGGCGCGGGACAGGCAGTGCAGCCTGAAGGTCTGGGCCCTGGAAAGCCACGCACCCGATGCTACGTGCGGCCGGGATGGCTGTCACTTCAGGTCACCTCGCCCAGCGCGGCGATCACGTCGGCCTTGCGCGGCTGGCCGCTGCTGCGGCGCGCGACGCGCCCGTCGGGTCCCAGCACGAGGATCGTCGGCGTCCGGCGGATGTCCAGGCTGCGCACCAGGTCGAGCCGTGACTCCGCGTCGATCTCCACGTGCGTTACGCCGTCCACCATGCCGGCCACGTCGGCGAGGATCACCCTGGTCGCGCGGCACGGCGCGCAGAACGCAGTGGAGAACTGGACCAGGGTGGCGCGGCCGCCGAGCGGACCGCCCAGCTCGGCCTCGGTAAGTCCCGGGGGAGCGGGTCCCGCACCGGCCGCGGCGGTGCCGCCGCGGGCGGCACGGAAGCGGCCGTTGCGCTGCTTCCAGGCCAGCCCGCCGGCACTGGCCGCGATAAGCACGGCCGCGAGCACAATCACACCGGTGACCACGCTCGGCTACAGCACGCCGGAGCCGCCGGGCATTCCCCGCCCGCGGGCCCGGACCGCCGGGCCCTCGCTGGCTCAGGTCGCAGGGATATACACCAGGACCTTGTGCCCGGCGGTAATCTCGAAGCCGTGCACCTGCGGCGCGGAGATTGAGGTCGATCCCTGGTACCAGGTGTGCTCGCCCTGCTTGGACCAGCTCGCCGTCCAGCTGCCCGCCGGCTGCCACGTCCCGCCGGTCCCGATTACCCACAGCTGGCAGGTCGTGCCGCCCGGCACACCGGAAACCTGCGCGTCAATGCGGCTGCCCCACGGCATCTTCGCGTACTTGATCGCCGCGGTCACCTGGGTACTCGAGTTGGTCCCGTGCACGTTCTCCCAGTGCACGGCGGTCGAGGGACTCTGGTAGCTCAGGGCGCTGGTCAAGCCCACCGACAGGCCGGCCACGAGCGCCACCACCGCAGCGACCGCCGCCAGCCCGCGCCACCGTTGCACCCGGCGCTGGTGATGCGCCCGGCTGAGCAGCGGACCGAGAATCTCGGGCTGCTGCTCGGGCTGGCTCCGTTCGGAAAAAATTCCTGAAATCCGCGCGGCTTCGTCCGCGGGTACCCGGCCGAGCAGGGCGGGCAGGCCCGCCAGGCTGGCCAGCTCTTCCCGGCAGCCAGAGCAGCCGGGCAGGTGCGCGTCCACCAGCGCGCGTTCGTGCGGGTCGATCGCGCCCACCACGTAGACCCCGATCAGCTGCCGGAACTCCGGGCAGCTCGTCATGCCATTCATGGCGCAAGTCCTCGTTCCTCGAGCGCCAGCCTGAGCGCCTTGAGCGCATAGAACGTGCGCGATTTCACCGTGCCCGCGGGTATGCCCAGCTCCGCGGCTGCCTCGGCCACGGAACTACCGCGGTAGTACGTCTCGAAGAGCACCCGGCGGTGATCGGGCCGCAGCGCGGAGAGCGCGTCGGCGACCGCCCAGGATTCGAGCGCACGATCCACATCATCGGCGGCAGGACGCAGCCCGAGGCCGGAATCGCCGACCTCCTGCGGACGGGCCCGCCTGGCCCGCTGGCCGTCTATCACGAGGTTTCTCGCCACAGTGAACAGCCACGGCCTGGCCGGCTGGCCCACCACTGCTTCCGGGTGCTGCCAGGCGCGCAGTAGCACCTCTTGCACCACGTCTTCCGCACGCTGACTGTCACCTCCCGTGAGATACATCGCATAACGGAGCAATGCCCCAGCATGCTCGTCATGCAACGCACGGATGAGTTCATCGTCGGCAGCACGCCCATTACGGGCTGCCCGGCCCCGGCCAGTCACATCAGTACAACGTGCCCGCGTACGAAACGGTTCACCCGGAGCCGGGGCAGGTCAGGCGCTGGCGAATTCAACGTTCTGCCCGGTGGCGGCCAGCACGAGGCCGGCGCTGTCGACGTGGACGCCGCTGACGGTCAGGTGCAGCGGCAGCGCGCCGACCGGGATGACGAAGGTGAACCGCGTGGCAATGGCGCCGGCCGACAGGCCGCCCACGCTGAGGTGCTCGGGGGTGACCGTGATGCCCTTCTTCGAGACGCCCAGCATGGCAATGCCCTTGACCACGCCGAACGCGGTCGTTCCGGTCACCCGCAGGTTGTCGGCGCCGTCGGCGCTCAGCTTGATGCCCTTCGGCACCTTGAGCAGCACCTGGGAGAACGGGATCAGCGCCGTGGCGGTCGCGTGGTCGGCGGTGACGCTGCCGGAGTCCTGGCCGAGCAGCAGGCTCAGCGACGCGTGCACCCCGGTGAACTTCGCGTCGATGTCCTGCAGTTGAACGCCGTCCGCGGCGGCCCGGCTGATCGTGACGTCTATCTGCTGGTAGTGCCCCGATACGAGCTGGGTGAGGAAGGGAAAGCCGCGGATGCTCACGCCCGGGTTAGCCGACAGGTGGTAGGTGCTGCTGATCCTGGTGCTGATCGCGCGCTGGGCAATGAACAGGCCGGCCCGGTCGATGACGACCAGCAAAATGACCAGGATGAACGGGATTATCAGCAGCTTGCGCATGGGAATCCCACCTTATTCGGTCACGGCGGCCTAGCCGGCCCATACGGTTGACCCAGGCGGCCCTAGGCGGCCCCAGGTGGCCCCAGGCGGCCCCAGGTGGCCTGCTGGCCCCGGCTGCTGCGGGCCTTCGGGCTTGCGGGCCTATCCGCCCGCGAACGGCGGCAGGACTTCGACGACGGCCGCGTCGGGCAGCATGACCTCGGCCGCGGCCCGGACGCCGGCCGGCGAGCCGTCCACGAGGAACGACGAGCGGTCAAAGATCGCGCGCAATCGTGGATCGCCGCCGCGGCGGTCCAGCGCGGCGGCCAGCAGGCCGGCCAGCGTGTCCGCGTCCAGGGTTTCCTCGGCGATGCCGGCCGCCTCCTTGGCGGCGGCCCAGTAGCGAATCGTGACCGTCATAGTGAATCCAGGGCTCCCGGGGCCGGATGAAAAGGGCTCATCGGATATCCTCGCTTGTCATGGATCCGGGCGGAGCTGCCCCCGGGTCCTTTCGTGTTTATGGTGGCGCTTTTAGGCTGGCCCTTTATGGCCGTACCGGAGCGGAGGTGACAGCGGTTGAGCGACTTGCTCCTGCTCACGCACGCCCTGGAGCCGTCAGCCGAGATCTTGCCCGCGCTGGGGCTGCTGCTGCATCCGGTCAGGGTGGCACCTGCGGAGGCCGCCGCGCTGATCGACGCCCCGCCCGCCGATGCGGTGCTGGTGGACGCCCGGCACGACCTGGCCCACGCCCGCTCGCTGTGCCGCCTGCTGCGCGCGACCGGCCTGGATGCGCCGCTGCTCGCGATCGTGACCGAAGGCGGCCTCGCGGCAATCACCGCCGAGTGGGGCGCGGATGACGTGATACTCAGCACCGCGGGGCCAGCCGAGCTCGAGGCCAGGCTGCGGCTGGCGATCGGCCGCCTGGCTGGCACCGCCGCCGAGGTCCCCGACGAGATCCGCTCCGGCGACCTCGCCATTGACGAGGCCACCTATTCGGCCCGGCTGCGCGGGCGCTCACTCGACCTGACCTTCAAGGAATTCGAGCTGCTCAAGTTCCTCGCCCAGCATCCGGGCCGGGTGTTCACCCGCGCGCACCTGCTGCAGGAGGTGTGGGGCTATGACTATTTCGGCGGCACCAGAACGGTGGACGTGCATGTGCGCCGGCTGCGGGCCAAGCTCGGTCCCGAGCACGAGGCGCTGATCGGGACCGTCCGCAACGTCGGGTACCGTTTCGTCCCGCTGAAGCCTGCCGACGACCGGCCCGCGCCCGGGCCCCAGGGGGCGCAGGCAGCGCAGGCGAGGCCAGCCGAGGCGAAGGAGCGGAACGCTGCACGAGCCGACTGGTGAGCAGGCCCGGCTCGTCGCCGGCGGCCGGCTGACCGCAGACGAGTCCGCCGCGGTCCTGCGCCTGGTGGACGCGGCCGCGACATCGGACGGGGTCAGCCCGCTGTCCGAGCATGTGCTGCTGCACCTGCGCTACGGCGGCGAACTTCAAGCCCGCAACGTGCTGCTGTACGCCGGGGGTGACCTGGCCGGCTACGCGCACCTGGATCCGACCGACCCGGTCGAGGGCCCGAGCGGCGAGTTGGTCATCCATCCCGGCTACCGCAGGCACGGGCACGGCCTGACGCTGCTGCACGGGCTGCTCGCCGAGGCGAGCGGACGCCCGCTGCGGCTGTGGGCGCACGGCGACGCACCCGCCGCCACCCGGCTGGCGCAGGCCGCGGGCTTCGAGCGCATCAGGGCGCTGTGGCAGATGCGCCGCTCGCTGGCGGCGCCGATCGACCAGCCTCGCTACGCCGAGGGCGTCACGGTCCGCACGTTCGCCGTCGACCAGGACGAGACGCCCTGGCTGGAGCTCAACCGGCGCGCGTTCGCCAGCCATCCGGAGCAAGGCGGGTGGACCAGCGAGGACATCGCGCTGCGCGAGCGCGAGCCGTGGTTCGACCCAGAAGGATTTTTTCTTGCCGAACGAGGAGGCCGGCTCGTTGGCTTTCACTGGACCAAGATCCACGGCGGCCAGGACGGCCCGCCCTCCGGTCACGGGCACGACGTGATCGGCGAGGTGTACGTGGTCGGCGTCCATCCCGGCGAGCGCGGCACCGGCCTGGGCCGGGCGCTCACCCTCAGGGGGCTGCACTACCTGCGGTCCCGGGGGCTGAACCAGGTCATGCTCTACGTCGATGAGGCCAACACCCCGGCCATCCGGCTCTACGAATCACTCGGGTTCAGCCACTGGGCCACCGACGTTATGTTTCGCCATCCGTGAGATCTCTGTCGTCCTCGGCCGACGCGTGCAGGCCGAGCACCTCGTCAAGCTCCTGGGTGGTCAGCGGCCGGTCGCTGACCGCTACCGCGCTCAGCACCTCGGCGTAGAGCTCGATCTCATCCAGCGCCACCAGGTCGTGGACGCGGAGATCCAGCTGCTCGATCATCGGGCCCACCTCCTGGCGCGGCTAGTTTCACCGATGTTGCCGTCAGGCTACGTCGGGGAGCGGCCCGCGCGCATGACCCATCAGGGCCATTCTGTGACCATCCTGGTCGCCCGTTTCGGGCGCTACGATGTTTTTCTTGGCGGGCAAACCGGGATACTCAGTCGTTTCGGTTGCGCGAGCGGTGGTTCAGGACAAGAGTCTTGCCCGCAGACACCCACCCAGATCCAACCCCCATAGACCATGAACCCCCTCTGAGGCGACCGACGAGTGACGATGAGCGAAAATACTGATCTTCTCCCCGACATGACCCAGGAAGACCCGTTCGAAGTCCAGATGCGCGGCTACAGCCGTCGCCAGGTAGACGAGTTCGTCGCACGTTCCAGGAACCACGCCCGGGATCTTGAGGAACGTCTGTCTCGTTCGCTGGACGAGATGGAGCGGCTCAGGCTGGAGCTGTCCACCGCACGCCAGGCGGCCTCTGGCGGCAAGCCTGCGCACGAGGAGGTCAGCGAGCGGATCGCGCAGATCCTCAAGCTGGCCGACGATGAGGCCAAGGCCCAGAAGAACCAGGCCGATGACGACATCGCCCAGCAGCGCACCAACGCCCAGCAGGAGTCCGAGCGGGTCCGGGCCGACGCCCGGGAGCAGGCCGAGCGCATGCTGACGGCCGCCCAGGAGCAGGCTGAGCGGACCATCTCGGCGGCCCGCAACGAGGCCGAGAAGACCCGCAACGGCGCCCGCGCCGAGGCCGAGCGGCTGACCGGGGAGACCCGCAAGAAGGCCGAGGCCGCCCTGGGCCAGGCCAAGGCCCAGGCGAAGAAGGTACTGGACGAGGCCACCGCCCGCTCGACCGCCGTCCACGACGGGGCCGAGCGCAGGCTCAGCCT